>JANOBM010000124.1:0-130645 GCA_031411655.1 Planctomycetaceae bacterium | reverse complement strand
AAAATGTTGCTCCGTTTGGCGAGTTCAACGAAATCCCTCTTCCATATCCCATCCAAAGCGGATTGCGAGATCGAAGGCTTGGCAATGTGATCGAGCACAAAAACCTGATCCGGGAAGCGATCGACAAGTTCGATAGCCGCAGCAAGTTGCCTAGGATAGAGGAGCAAGTCATAGGCCAGGTTGTACGCTTGAAGCATTCCAATACCGCGCAGGAATTCGTCGCGAAGCATGAAACGGTCGTCAGGTTCGTCTTGGACGACATGCCGAACGCCTCGCAATCGCATATGCGAAGAAAACCCTTCAAGCACACCAGCCAGGCTAGGAGATTGCAGCGGAACCCAGCCAACCACTGCGCGTATCCAGGAGTTCTCCGATGCATAAGCCAACAATGCCGTTGTCTCGGAGAGCGACTGTCTCGCCTGGACGGAGATCACCCCATCGATACCGTTCGCATCGATCAGCGACTTTAGGTCGCTGGGAACGAAATCTCGCCGAAGGACAGCTTTCGCTTCATCGATCCATCCATATTGCTCCGCGTCGTAACGCCAAAAGTGATGATGAGAATCAATTCGCATCGCCATGATTAGGCAAACAACTTCGTAACCGCTTCTGCCTTAACAAGTTCTCGAGGCTGATTGAGGTGGTTATAGACAATCGTTTCAGGATGAATGCCAAAGTTATGGTAGATCGATGCGAGCAGTTGGTTCGGATGGACAGGATCTTCCAGCGGCGCGGAAGCGGTCTTATCACTCTTGCCGTGAACGTAGCCTCTTCGTACTCCAGCGCCGGCCATGACAGCGGTATAGCAATACGGCCAGTGGTCTCGACCGTCATCGCTGTTGCTATTGCCACTGGTACTTACGCCTCGCTGTGGGCTTCGTCCAAATTCGCCGACCGCTACGACGAGGGTGTCTTCCAACATGCCGCGTTCATCAAGATCCTCGATTAGCGACGTCAGCCCCGAATCGAGCATGGGCGCCGAGCGATCTCTCATCCGCTCGGATAACCCAGTGTGCTGGTCCCATGAGTGGTTATCACTGTTCGCAACTTTAGGCCAAATCACTTCTACGACTCGCGTGCCTGCTTCAACAAGCCGCCTTGCGAGCAGGCAACTTTGACCGAACGTATTCCTGCCGTAGCGGTCTCGGAGATCATCGGGCTCTTCTGACAAATTAAATGCGTCACGGGCCCGCCCAGAGACAACCAGTGATAGCGCGCGATCGTAATACTCATCGAGGTCGTAAGATTCGATCGCCTTATTGATATCCGGCATTTGCTGATTGAGCAGGTCACGAAGCTTAGCGCGTCGCTGGAGCCGGACACTAAAGACTTCGGGGCGCATTTTAAGGTCGTCGACCTTGATGCGACTCATCTTGTCCATATCCATATCGTCGCCATCAGGATAGAGCGTGTAGGGATCGAAGGATTTACCAAGGAAGCCTGCGGTTCCACCCTTACCGACCACATTGGATTCTTGAAGGGGACGGGGGAGCATGACAAACGGGAGCATCGGCTCGTCGACAGGACGCAACCGAACGAGGTTACTTCCGAAATTAGGGAAATCTTTGGGGGTCGGAGGCTCTAGTTGCCCCGAAGGGCTTACCTTGTCTGTCGTGTAGCCGGTCATCATCTGATAGATCGCCGCCGTGTGGTTGAACAAACCGTTGGGCGTATAAGACATTGACCGAATCATCGTGAAACGATCGTTGATTTGACTCAGCTTTGGCAGGTTCTCCGTAAACATGATTCCGGGAATCTTCGTGCTGATCGGCTTGAAGATACTCTTCACGTTGTCTGGCACATTTTCCTTTGGATCCCAAAGATCCAGATGGCTAGGTCCGCCCTGCAGGTAGACCATGATGATACTCTTGGCCTTGCCCCAACCCGGACCCCCTTTGATCAATTGCGCACCAGCAAGTTCAGTGCTCACCGATTCATTTGCCGATGCTTGCAATCGGAGGAGTGAGCCTAGCGATAGGCCCAATATCCCACTGCCGCCAATGCGAAGCACGTCTCGTCGTGTTGCGGACAGGTGTCGATCGCAAAGGTCTTTCGCAAGAGGGCCTTGAAAGGAAAGCATAGCTTGACCAGTGGTAAGGGAATGGGGACGGAAACGTTAACGGTTAAAAAGAAATGAAGGGCTATTGATCAGTGCCCAAACAAGGTCTTCGGCTGCGGTGAGCCGATCGTTCTTGCTTTGGCTTTCACTTTGAGCGATGTCGATTCGAAGACGTTCCAAAGTGGGATCGATGGGCAGTGGCATCTTGGTGCGCTCAAGTCGAGACTGCGCCGCAACCACCTCCAAATCCGCAGGAACGCCCGCTTGGGACGCCGCTAACGCGTCGCGATCTGCTTTCAACGCTGGGTCGAGGGACTCGAAGTATCCAGTGAGATAGCTTTTGTCTGCGTCAGTCCGTTTGTCGACCGGCTTGGAGGCGATCACTCGGTACGGTTCCGCCAAGCCGAGGGCAAGCTTTTCAGATTGGTTAGTCGTGAAGCTAATTCTAAAACGTCCCAGGCGATGCTTGGGGGCCTCGTGAAACTGATGCAATCGCACGATCAGATTCTTATTCTGGTCAAGCACGAGAGGTGCTTTCAGTTGCAGCACAACCCAGTGCGTATGCAGCGTGGAGGTGTGGATGGCCCATCCGCCCTGGTCCTGCTTGTTGCCGTCGAATAAAGCTTCTGGACTAAATCCTTGCTGGCTGTAGTCGGCAAGTCCTGCCGCAATCGGTACCGGCTGCTGTTCTTGGGGCGTCATCCGATCGGCGGTGGTAAGTTCTAATTCCGTAACCACGAAATTGCTGTTGTCGGATAGACCGGGGCCACGACCGGTTGCAACATCGGTCGACAATGCCTCCAGCCGAACGCCGGTGATGTTCGTCAATGAAGTGTTGAAGGTCAATTCATAAACACCTTTTTCAGCCGCACCTGAAACGATGATCGATCGGTCTTCCCGAATTTGCATCTCGTCCTTATTTGTCGATTCCATTTTGGCGGGAACCATCGGGAACCATTCTGTATTGTCAACGTGACTTTGTTCCCAAGCAGCCAATCGTTCCGGCAGTTTGCTTTGTGTTTCGGCCAGCTTTGCCTGTGCCGCAGCAATTCGCTCGTCCCGCTCTTTGGCTAGTCGATCCTGTTCAGGCTTTGCCTTTTCGATCGCTGCCGCAAGTTGCGATTCGGCGGCTTTTATCAGTTCCGATTTAGCAGCTTCACGCTTGGGAAGCTCCTCATTCCACCACGCTTCGCGCTCTGCGAGCGAAGCAGCTAGCGAAAGATGGTTTTCGGCGATCTCTTTACGGAGGGACGAGAACGCTTCCACTTCTGATTGCATGGGAAGGCGAGCGAGCAATCGCAGGAACAGTTCCTCGACTAACTTTGCGTCGTCGGTCGTTGTATTCACGATCCGATGAACGTCGTTCTCTGCATCGACGATTGCCTGGCCGACTGTGGGACCACTAACCAGCGCCATCACTGGACCGAGTTGGAGATCCGCGCTGCGCTCGCATTCACATGCACTTTCGCGAACCGGTCGACCGAGGCTTTGTAAAAACCCGTCGTCGAGTTGAACGCCGGCATCCGGCAATTCGGCGGCCCGAGTCCCTTTAGGGACGCCGGGAATATTGGGCGTTGAACCGGTCGCGAAATAGACCGTATCAAACAATACTTCGGCAGGCAGACGCCGCGGTGTCGCGTGGGAATAGTTTTGGGTGTCGTCGTTGTTCCATTGGTTTGTTTTTGACGACAACTGGTAAGTACGACTGTTGCACATCATTCGGAGCATTTGGCGACGGTCAAAGCCGCTTTCGATGAATGAACGCGTGAGAAAATCCAGCAGCTCCGGGTTGGTGGGCGGATTACCTGCGCGGATATCGTCGATCGGTTCGATCAAACCTACGCCGGTCATATAGCCCCAAAGGCGATTGACGTAGCTTCGTGCAAAATAGGGGTTGTCCGCATCGATCATCCACGATGCGAGCGAGTCGCGCCGGGTGCCACCCTGGGGCTCGTCATGTGGAACGTCATAGGGAAACTTCGGTGCCACTTCCTTTGCGGTTCGTTGGTGCTTCATCTCACCGCCATCCGCTTCGAAGACTTCTTCGTACAGCGGCTGGGCGCCTTCGACGGCTGAACCGCCGATCGTTGCTGTTCCGCTAGCGGGATCCGCACGGAGAGAGGTTCGCTTGAAGAACGCCGCCGTTTCGTAGTACTGGTCCTGTGTCCAACGCTCAAACGGATGGTCGTGACACTTATTGCAGTTAAACCGAATGCCAAGAAATAGGTGCGTTGTGTTTTCCATCGTTTCTTCAGGCGTTCGCAGAACCTTGAAGTACGACGCGGGTGGGTTTGTTTTATTGGACCCCATTGCGGTCAGAATGTCTTTCGCAAATTCGTTGTAGGGCTGATTTCGAGCAACCGAATCACGAATCCATTTGCGATAGGCAGCGCTCCCTTCGACTCCGAGGTACTTACGATTGACCTGAAGTAAATCGGCCCATTTGTTCGTCCAATATTCAACCGATTCATCCGATGCGATCAACTTATCGATCACCATCGCCCTTTTCTGCTGCGTATCGGTCGTGTCAGCCAAGAAAGATCGCAGGTCGTCGCTAGAGGGTGGCAATCCGGTGAGATCGAGATACACGCGGCGAAGGAACTCCTCGTCGGTGCAGAGTTCGCTCGGTTGAATCTTGAGTCGTTTCCACTTCGTCGTGACGAACTCATCGATGCGATTCCAGGTTGGCGGCTCCACCCACTGGAAATCGTCTCGCTTCCCCATCACCGTCATCGTCGTCGCGGCATAATTACCTTCATACCTCGCCAGGAGCGGAGCCTCCCCACGACGAACCGCTTTGAGCAGTCCATCGCTTGCCGCTTCGGCCACTTCAGAATTCCCGCTGGTGAGAAACGCTTCGGCGGTCACATCACGAGAAAGTCCGTTGCTGTAATAAGCAACAACGCGAACTTGCTGACTTGCTCCGGTTGAATTGACAACTGGGTTGGTGGGAGAGATCTCGATCTTAGAAACGCGCGGCGTATCCAGTTTGAGTTTACAACCATCAGCGATCCATCGTTGGAGGATCGCGAACGCGGGGTCATTCGCAGACATCAATTTGCCGCCTTGATGAGGTGCGATTCCCAGCGGCTTGAGCAGCATCAATGATTGGTCGGGATCCGACGAGTTGATTCGTCTGGCCGCATGATCATCAGTTAAAGCGCGAAGATCAAAAATGGGGTCGTACCCGCGAAGGGAAAGCTTAAAACCGTTCTTCCCGGCTTGGGCTCCATGGCACGTGCCTTGATTGCATCCCAGTCGACTCAAGACGGGATTCACATCGCGGATGAAATCGATGTCGTTATTACCTGCTGAGTCCGCCGTCGCGAGACCTTCAACATCGATTTCGAATGAAACCGAATGATTGCCATAGCTGACCGTTGCTGGGCCCCTACCGTTTGCAATCGGCCTTAGCAGGCCTGTCGGAGTGGCGGCGATAAAATTCGGAACCGACCAAGCGACGGCACGAGTGACATCGGCGGTCGACCCGTCCTGCAAAACTGCCGTAACGACGGTCTGGGTGTAGGAGAGCGGCCCGCTAAGGGATACTGCGTTCGGGGCGATTTGGAGGCTTGTGACTTGATCAGCAAGGGGCACGTTCTCCGATGCGTGATCGCTTTTCGCGACACGGTCACGGGTCCAAACGATGGGATCAAATGCGATTTGCGTTTGGCTGACGGATTGAACGCTCGAAGGATCAATTGGTTCAATGACCAGGCCAAGCTGGCCACTTGGATCGTAACGCCGGATCTTGCCATCATCCCCAGCGACGATCAACGACTGATCTGCCGCGAAACGAATGCTATAGATGGACGCATCGGCAATCTCTGCTTGCCACACCTGGGTGACAGGCGAACCGGCGTAATCGTCCAGTCGTTTCTTTTCTTCCGGGGACAGTTCGGCGGCTGGTTTGGCTGCTAACTGCTTTAGCTCATCTGACATGGTGCCTGCGAAGTCATAATTCCAGACGCGAACTTCGCTTTGGCCGTCAAGGGTGGCGGCGGCAGCCAGGCGTGAGCCATCTGGGCTGATTGCTACCGAAAAAATACGACCCGCCATCGCCGGCATTTGGCGAATCAAGTTTGCATCGTCGCCGATCACCCGCGCCGTTTGGCGAAAGACGCGATACACCTTCGCCTTCCCATCGGCGCCACCAAGCAATACTTCATCGCGCAAGGGATGACGCTCAACACTATTCAATCCGCCCGACAGAGCACCCGGTGTGATCGATGTGATATTGTCGATAAACCGTTCAGTCTCTACTTCGGTAAGCTTGCAGGACATGTCGCGCGCGACCGAGATCAAGTGTTTACCGTCAACTGTAAAGACGGTATCGAGCACCCAGTCTTCGTGAGCTCCCTGAAATAGCACCTGCTGTCCGGTCGTCGAGTCAATCGCGCGCAGCGTGTTGTCGCCTGCTCCAAACGAAAGACGCGTTCCGTCTGGCGACCATCGAACGCCCGAGAGCGTGTCGTAGGTGACCGAGGTTGAAAGTACGAGTTCTGCCGTCTCAGGATTCCAAATCTGGATTTCACCGGCAATGGCGGGTGTACCTGCGGCAACGGCAAGCCGCATGGAATCAGGCGAAAATCGGACGCTGTTGATCCGTGGGCTATTGCCCACCAATCGATGAATTCGTTGCCCGGAGGCCGCATCGATGATAAACACTTCGTGATAACCTGCGGCGGCGACCCACTTTCCATTTGGCGAAATATCGGTCGACGTGATCGTTGGCGGGTTGCGATAGACCGGTGGGTTAGCCGCGTCGAATCGGCTTGACGTTGCTGGAGAATCGTTTTTTGCGCCTTCCGCGATCCAGCGACGAATCAGTTCGATCTCTGTTTGCGAAAGCGGCTTTGCGGGCTCATCGGGCATTTCAGCGTGGCCATCCACCGGGGTGATTTGGGTCACCAAATTGCTCGCATCCGGATTACCCGGAACAATCGCGGGCGTCCCCGACTCACCGCCTGATACCAGTGCCTCGAACTGAGTCATCACGTATTCACCGCGGTGCTTCGCTCCTTGATGGCAACCAAGGCAATTTGCACGCAGGATCGGCATCACGTCGGCATGAAAACTGACGGGCTTTACCGACTCCGCTGCAGGGGTTTCTTCGCCCCTAGCCAAGCCGGACGACGAACTCAAAAAACCAAACAACGACCCTGCGAGGGCAAACCCCAGAGCCACGCCATTCATGGTTACTGGTCGAAACGAGCTGAAAGTCACGCGAAGCTCCCGAATGCGATGGTATTGGCCAACCGTCCTAGAACCGGGAAACCCGCTTAATCGGCTCGGCAACGATCGAACTCTCGATCATGGACTATCACACAGCGGCAAAACCGACGGACCCGTCAGCGAGGCAATCGCAAAAGGTACTATCGATCGAATCGTCAGACGGAGGCGTCCGACCGATCCAAGCCCCAGGTGACGTTGCCGTCCCGACAACTGTTTGCCGTGTTTTCCCAGGAGGATGTGGTCTGACACCGCCGATCCAGCCAAACGGATGATCCCGATCACCGTTTCGCCGGTAGCCCAAGTCACTGACTGATTGGTGGTGGGCAGGCGGGTAGGTGCACCGGACGCACCTCCCACCATTCTAAAGGAAGAATTTTTAACGTCAACCTAAATAAGGTCGTAAGAAATGTTAGGCTCTCACGGAAAACACGGCCCGTTCGCGTCGCTGGGCGTTTGCTGATCGAACGAGCTATCCCACTCAAACACAGTTTCCAACGCTACCTTCCATGAGCTCAACGGGCCCCGAATCACCCCATTCCATGAGGACTGCATGGCTAATCGTGGCGCTTTTGGTGCCGGTAGCATTGCTCAATTACCTTGATCGTCAGCTGCTGGCATCGATGAAGTATTCGGTGATGTCAGATATCACCGGAATCGAACGCGAGGCGGATTGGGGAAAAGTCCTCGCCCTGTTCAAGTGGGTATACGCGGGTCTCAGTCCAATCGGGGGCTATCTAGCAGATCGGTACAGCCGGCGTCACGTAATCGTCGTTAGCCTATTCGTTTGGTCGTTGATCACTTGGTTGACCGGCCAAGTCCAAACCTACGACCAATTGCTTGCCACTCGCGCGCTGATGGGAGCCAGCGAGGCCTTCTACATTCCGGCAGCGCTAGCTCTGATCGCTGACTTTCATTTGCGCATAACCCGCTCGCGAGCGGTCGGCGTTCATCAGATGGGCATGTATTTTGGTGTCATCATTGGGGGCTTCAGCGGCTATGTAGCTGATCAGCCAGCATTGGGTTGGCGTTGGGCTTTTGATGCCTGCGGGCTAGTCGGAATATTGTATGCGCTACCGCTTTTCTTAATGTTGCAAAACCCAACTCGATCGCCGAGTCCCGAACGAGTCATTCATGGCTCGCCTTGGAGCACACTCCGCGAGTTGCTCCATAATGGATCGTTCCGACTGCTCGTAATCTATTTTACTCTTCCCGCAATGGCAGGCTGGGTGGTGCGCGATTGGATGCCGTCCATCCTCAAAGACCAGTTTGGAATCAGCCAGGGAAAAGCAGGCGTGTCGGCAACTGTCTATTGGCAGATCGCTGCCATTGTGGGTGCCATGACGGGAGGCTGGTTAGCTGATCGCTGGATGCGAAGATCCGAGAGGGGCCGCATTCATGTCAGCGCCATCGGAATGTTGTTGATCGTGCCAGCAATGATCGGGGTCGGCTACGCGCCGAGTACCGGTCACCTTTGGGTGGCAGTTTCTTTTCTGATTCTCTTTGGCCTGGGATGGGGGTTTTTTGATTGCAACAACATGCCAATCCTATGCCAAATTGTCGCTCCGCGATTAAGGGCCACGGGCTATGGAATCATGAACCTGCTGAGCATTAGCTTTGGTGGCTTGGCCGATTGGGGATTTGGGATTCTACGGGATCAAAAGGCAGGCCACTTTAGTATCTTTAGCATCATCGCCGGCGCAGCGCTGCTATCGATCGGATTGGTCCTACTCATAAAGCCACGCAATACGGAACCCGCTGACATCGCGCCCGATAGGTGACCTTGGGACTGTCAAACGGGAATATCGACGAGTTCTTTTTGAATGGCAATGATTTCGTCGGACCGAGAGAAAAAGGCTTGAAGCACTTGCGGGTCAAACTGCGTGCCGCTGCCTTCTTCAAGAATCGCAAAGCACTTTTCTCGCGGCATCGCAACCTTGTACGGACGCGCTGAACTCAGCGCATCAAACACATCTGCAACACTGGTGATTCTTGCTTCCAATGGAATGTCGTCACCCTTCAACCCAAGCGGATAACCAGTCCCGTCCCATCGCTCGTGATGAGACAATGCAATGGAGGCAGCCAATCGCAGCAATGGACTACTTTGCACGATTAACATTTGCCCACCGGCGATGACGTGCTGCTTTAATCGATCGGCGTCTTCGGGAGCGTGCGGCCGCACAATTGAATGCCCCAGTGCCGCATGGCGCTTGATCACTTCAAACTCGTCAGGGTCAAGCTTCCCCGGCTTGTGCAAGATCGAATCCGGGATGGCGATTTTCCCCACGTCATGAAGTTGAGCCGCCATCTCAATGTTGCTGACTTCCTCGTCGGTGAACCCCAATTGCTTCGCGATCAACCCCGCAAATCGCCCCACGCGAATCACATGGTTGCCCGTTTCCGTATCTCGATACTCCGCCGCACGGGCGAGACACTGCACCACTTGTCGGCGCGACGCCTCAAGCTCGCGAGTACGCTGCAAAACTCGTTTCTCTAGTTGCTGAGCGTACGTCGCTAACTGATCTTGAAACGATTTCGTGACGAGAGTGTTTCGAACACGTGGAAGCAGATCCAATGGGTCAACGGGTTTGTGTAGAAAATCCGTCGCACCCAACTCTAAGCAGATTCTCTTGGTTTCCACATCGGTATTGGCTGTCACAATCAAGACCGGCAGATGCTTGTACCGCTTTTGTTGTCGTAGCGCGCGCAAAATATCGATACCGGAAACCTCTGGCATCATGATGTCGAGAAGCAATAAGTCTGGCTTTTCCCGTTCGATGAGCTGAATCGCTGTCGCCGAATCCGTCGTCGTATAAATATCCGAATAGCCGCCGCCATTGAGATAACGTTTCAGCACTCTTACGTTGGCAATCTCATCGTCAACGATCAAAATACGTCCGGGTGGGACTGAAATCGCAGCGATGGGCACAAGCGGTTCGCTTTTAGGCGAAGCAGGGGCAAGAGGACCGGTGGAAGGAATCCCCAGAGAGACCGCCGCATCGTGAAAGCTAGCTTGATTGGATGATACGGGTGGATTGGTCATGCTTGGATTAAATCGTCTTGAGACGCCGGCCCGCAATGCGATTGTCAATTCCGCAGTTTCGCAACGCCATCACAGCGCCAAACCACCGCGCGAATCGATACACGTAGTCTCATCGGCAATGTCGACGGCAAAACTTCATACTCCCCAAATGCCCTTGGGAAGTGACGCTTAAAGTGGGTGATTGAATCCCGCGAGAAAGTTGATTTTGTTAGCGATTTTCACATTCACCTCCCGTTCAAATTATTTTCGGGGTCCAGATTTCTCAAATGAATGGGGGGAGGCTGCGCAGAATGGGTCGGGACGCGTGAGCATCCCGTGTTCCCATGAGGGCCCGTCTACTGGCGAATGTCGACAGCCCCAGTCTGAACAAAACCGAAAGACACCGTTGCCAGGTTCGATTAGAAACCCCGATGCCATAGGTTCATACGCACGCAGGCCATGGCCCGATTTTCACCACGTACTGGGTTCACCACGTACTGGCGGACGATTGTCATCCAGTGAGAGACATTTTAGATCGACGCCTACGTCAGTCCGGATCGTAAGCGAGATTGGGGGATAGCCAGCGTTCTACCGTCCGAAGCGGTAGCATTTTCCGTTTTGCGTAATCGATAACCTGGTCTTTGGTCACCCTATCAACGGCAAAATACTTGGCGTTGGGATGTGCAAAGTAGAGCCCACTTACGCTTGCCGGGGGCGTCATCGCAAAACTTTCAGTCAATTCAATGCCGGCATTTTTCTCTGCTTCAAGCAGGTCAAATAGTGTCCGTTTCTCCGTGTGATCCGGGCAGGCGGGATAGCCTGGAGCGGGACGAATGCCACGGTACTTCTCGTCAATCAATTCGTCGCTACTGAGCGATTCAGCCATACCGTAACCCCAGTCGCACCGCGCCTGCTTGTGCAAACGCTCCGCAAAAGCCTCTGCCAATCGATCCGCAACCGCTTGAGCCATAATCGCGTTGTAGTCATCCTGACCGGCTTTGTATTTCGCCGTCAATGCGTCGGCACCGATGCCGGTGGTAACCGCAAAGGCACCGATGTAATCAAGGCGACTCCCCAGGGGCGCGATATAGTCAGCGAGCGAACGATAGTCGGACTGCCCTTTCCGCTCCCATTGTTGACGCAGGCATTGAAAACGACATTTCTCCGTCGCGCGTGATTCATCTTCGTAAACGATGATCGTGTCGTCGTCGCTCGCCGCCGGGAAGAACCCATAAACCGCGTTCGCCGTCAATAAATCGCCTGCGATGATTTCGTCGAGCATCTCGTTTGCGTCGTGATAAAGTTCACTCGCTTGGGACCCCACGACAAGGTCATCAAATATCTTTGGATACTTTCCTTTCAACTCCCAAGTCATAAAGAAGGGAGACCAATCGATATAATTTCGCAGTTCTGCAAGCCGGTAACTGTGCAACACACGGAGCCCGATGAAGTTTGGCTTGTCAATCGCTATCGTGTTCCAATCCGTGACAAATCGATTGGCCAAGGCATCTGCATACGGAATCAATTTCTGTTGGCGTTCGCGATAGCTGGTCACCAATTCCGCTTGCAACTGCGTATTTTCTCGTACGAAGTCTCCTCGCCGTTCTTTGCTGATCAGCTTTTCGACGACCCCAACGCTACGGCTCGCGTCGAGCACATGTACCACTGGATGCTCATACGCGGGAGCGATCTTGACGGCCGTGTGCTTAGCGCTAGTGGTTGCACCGCCGATGAGCAACGGAATGTTCATATTTCGGCGTTTCATTTCTCTGGCCACATGAACCATCTCATCGAGGCTTGGTGTAATGAGTCCCGACAAGCCGACCATGTCCGCGCCGATCTTGACGGCTTCGTCGAGAATTCTTTCAGCAGACACCATCACTCCGAGGTCGATCACCTCGTAGTTGTTGCACTGGAGAACCACACCCACAATGTTCTTACCAATGTCATGAACATCTCCTTTGACGGTAGCGATCAAGAACTTGCCTCGTGACGAAACCGTCGTGTCGCCACCAGCAAGTTTTTCTGCTTCCATAAAGGGCTCAAGGTAGGCGACTGCCTTCTTCATCACCCGGGCCGACTTAACGACTTGAGGGAGAAACATCTTACCTTGTCCAAACAGATCACCGACGACCTGCATGCCGTCCATCAAGGGACCTTCGATGACATCGAGGCACTTGCTCATTTCGAGTCGTGCTTCCTCAGTATCTTCGACAATAAACTTATCAATCCCTTTAATCAGGGCGTGCTTAAGACGATCACGCACCGAGGCCTCGCGCCACGACATGTCTTCCGAAGACTTCTTCGCAGCGCCGGTTCCTTTTACCGTCTCGGAAAACTCGAGTAGCCGATCGGTTGCATCCGCGCGACGATTGAGCAAGACATCTTCGACGTGGGTGAGCAAATCTTTTGGGATTTCCTCGTAGATCTCCAATTGGCCCGCGTTCACGATACCCATGTCCAAGCCCGCTCGAACCGCATGGTAAAGAAACGCTGAGTGCATTGCTTCGCGAACGCGATCATTCCCTCGAAAGCTAAAGCTGATGTTGCTTACTCCACCGCTTGTCTTAGCGCCAGGGCATTCGTGCTTGATTCGCTTTACCGCTTGAATGAAATCGACTGCGTAGTTGTTGTGATCTTCGATCCCGGTCCCGACGGTAAGAATGTTAGGATCAAAAATGATATCCTCAGGCGGAAAGCGTACTATTTCTGTCAGTACCTTATAGGCTCGTTTACAGATCGCAACTTTATCGTCCTCTGTCGCCGCTTGCCCTTTCTCATCAAAGGCCATCACCACTGCAGCGGCACCGTATTGACGCACCAGTTTGGCACGCTCGATGAATTTTTCTTCGCCATCTTTTAACGAAATCGAATTGACAATCGCTTTGCCTTGAACGTTTTGCAGGCCCGCCTCGATGACTTCCCATTTGCTACTATCGATCATCACGGGAACCGCTGCGGCAACGCTTTCACCCGCGAGAAGGCGAAGGAATCGAGTCATGGCTTCCGCACCATCGAGCAACGCATCATCAAAATTGATATCGATAATGGAGGCACCGTTGACGACTTGATCGCGTGCCACCTCGATGGCGTCGTCATACTTCTCGTCGCGAATCAGTCCAGCGAACTTTCGACTTCCCGTCACATTCGTTCGTTCACCGATCATGGTGAACGGAATCTCAGGTCGCATCACGAATGGCAATTGTCCTGATAGCCGAGTGTAAACAGGACCCGTTTGATCTTGGCGCGGTTTGATCTTTCGAACGGATTCACTGATCGCTCGAATGTGATCAGGGGTGGTACCACAACATCCACCCACGATGTTAAGCCAGCCGTTGGCCGCGAAATCAGCAATCATTTCGGCCATCTGTTTGGGGCCTAGATCGTATTGTCCCATTTCATTGGGGAGCCCAGCGTTGGGATGACAACTGATCGGAACCGGTGCCACTTTCGCCATCGCTTCTAAATGGGGACGCATAACATCCGGCCCCAGCGCGCAATTCATGCCAATCGACAATAACGGAAAATGCTCGAGGGCAGTCACAAAGGCTTCCACGCTTTGACCACTTACAAACGTCCGACCGCCGATGTCAAACGTTCCGCTTGCCATCACAGGGACACGTCGCCCACCGGCCGCAAAGAACTCTTCAATCGCATACAAACACGCCTTCAAGTTTAACGTGTCGATGGCCGTTTCCGGGAGCAAGATGTCTACGCCGGCCTTCACCAACGCCTCGACTTGATGTCGATAGCTGGCAACCATCTCATGAAAAGTAACGTCGCGATGAGCCGCATCGTCGACCTTCGTGCTAATCGCCGTCTGCCGACTCGTGGGTCCGATCGACCCGGCCACAAAACGCGGCCGATCCGGAGTTCGCTCACTAAACTCCTCGGTTGCTTTTTTTGCACATTTGACAGCGGCAATGTTGATTTCATCGACGAGTTCAAGCGGCAAATCAAACTCGATCATGCCGATCGGTGACGCGCCGAACGAGTTCGTTTCGACGATATCCGCGCCAGCCTCAAGGTAAGCACGATGAATGTCGGTGATCTTTTCCGGATGCGTTAAGCAAAGAATGTCGGAAAAACGGTTCAGATCCTTGTGATGCGACGCAAAACGGTCGCCGCGCGCTGCTGCTTCGTCTAAATGGAGCCTTTGGATCATCGTCCCCATCGCTCCGTCGAGAATCAAAATTCGTTCGCGGATGAGCTCAGGAAGAAGAAGGGTCGCGTTTTCGGGCCGAAGCATCAGAATTCAATTAAATAAGCGGTCGAAGCAAAAATTGCGTTAAGTCGGCATTGTCATTGGACAGCAGAAATCGGACAAGGTTCTATCCCTTGCTTGAACAGCGAATGAAGCAATTTCAACCACAACGTCCACCAAGCCCACGCATTTTAACTATCCCGCAAAAACCTCAAGATCGTCACAAACGTTACCGATAGTTAAAGATGCCTGCCGTTTGCCGATTCTCGAACCGGTGGCAGGCTGGTTGGAACTGCTTTGATGCCACGTCATGGATGACTGAATGATGTCCGTTCTTCGCCAAAAAACACGACTCGACGAACCGGCACCCGTGCTTTTTCAGCTTCCTAACTTACGGGCGCGTACCTCGGGTCCATCGCCCCACTCGAACTCTGAGCCTAACTCGGCTAGTGACGAGCTCCACTTCCGCGTCGACCCGCCCGCCGCCGTCAACAAACTTGTCGACAGAGAAACGTTGACAAACGCGGCAAACCCTGTCGATCGAAGTCTTCAAAGTGACCAGGCAAACCCAGCGAACCAGACAAACCTGGCGCACGCGGTGCAGTCTGCGACCGTGACGGCCAAAGACCCTTCAGGCCGTAGCTGGATGGAACGGGTGGGCTCGAGATTGATCCTGCTTGTCACGTTAATCGTCATCGTCGCCGCTGCTTGGATGACGGGTCAGCGTATTCCCGCACCGAAGCCCAAGGGCTGGAACGACACCGGCCTTAGCCAGACGGATACCAACAAAACCGGCGAAACACTCTTTCAAGCCGAAACGAGCAGTTCAATTACGTCGTCGCCACCAATACCGGGGCCATCGACTGATGTAGCCCAAACGCCATCCGTTGCTTCACTTGCCGCGCCCACAACACAGCCTGCGAACAGCGCCGATGATTTACAAACCAGCAATCCGCCACCGATTGCTTCCGTGGCAACGATCGTAGCTCCAGAAACAGAGTCTAAGGTGGAGTCAGCATTGCAGCCGGGACCAAGCTTACCACCCGTAACGTCAGACGATGACGGTGCGTTCTACGTCGACCCCCACTCTGTTTTTGCGGCAGCTAACAACTCCGAATCGCCACAACCAAGCGAGCTACCTGCAGGTGTTGCATCGAATGAGTCACTTCCACTCGCCCCGCCCTTGCCGGCAAACTCGACTTCAGTATCGAGTAATCCGTCGCTCGACGAAGCCAATATCGATTCCCGATACTTCGATTCGAAAACGCCGCTTGAGCCGACTTTTGACCCGAACATGTTGGTGCCTTGGGTCGCCGAGCGATTATCTTCGCAACAGCCTCGCTACTCTGCCACTCCAAACCCAATAGACGATTGGAGTCGGTACCTACCGCAAGATTCGGCGGTGCAACAAGGCGTTCGTTCCGTGTCGGCAACGGCGGCTCCGGGCGGCGCTCCCGTAGCACAACAAGCTGCGTTAACGTCCGACAGCAATGCAAATCCATATAGTCGCTAGTCACCAGCAAAACGACATGTTGTTTTCTGCCAAAACATCCGTCCGAGCGCCGCAAACTGGAAGCCATCGATGAGCCTTATCAACCAAGCGTTTATCCGAGCGCACGCACGCACGCAGTCTGACAAATCAGCGAGCCACATCAACCCACCGCATCTACCGATGCGGGCTACCTCCGATGATTTCAGTGGCATCGAGAACTCGGTGCTGATGTCGGAACCGATTCAGGTTCAAGAAGCCGGTACCTGGAGTGCCCTTCCTGAAGAATCCTATTTTCGAGTCGATGTCGGCCACACTCAGGCGGCTCGCATTCCAAGAAACACGGCCACTGATTCGGTCCCTCGAACTCAAACGCATCCAACGCAACCCATGAATGCGCCGACCTTGCCGGCGCAAACGAAGTCAGAATCGCATTTCCCATCGAATGACTCGTTATCCGGTTCTGTGCACCAGCATCTGAACGCGATGCCTGGCAGCCACGGTCCTGCTTCGATAGCGGACCAAGCGCGACGTTCAGCGGTCGTGAGCCATACGCTTACTGCCTACGATTTCCCCACCGAGTCACCCGCGGTCCAAGGACGGTGGAAAGCACCGTTAATCGACGAGCCGGAAGTTTTTTTCCCCCGATATCGCGATTCGGAAGCATCGCTAGAGTTTGCACGCGCTAAAGCGGAAACGCTAGCGACGGAGTCCGCCGCCAAGCCAAGTACCAAGACGCCGCTTTCTGACCCGATGCCGCTCTTGCGCGAGGCAGTAACCCATTCGTCAAAGCCGTTTGAGCCGCTTTGGGAAGTGGATGCCTTCGAGTTTTCTGAAACCGTCGTCAAACTGTTTGGCAACGCACGTTTAATGAAATCGATCGGCTCACCTTTGGATGTTGCAGTCTCTCAAGGTTTGCGTTCGATTTTGATCACAAGCGACCGCCCGCGAGCAGGGCGAACGACGGTCGCGATTGGTGTTGCAATGTCCGCCGCCGCCGCAGGCTTGCGTGTCGCGTTAGTCGACGGAGGTCAAAGCGAGGAAACTCTCGCGGATACCATTCGCGTCGACGTGCAACAAGGTTGGCTGGAGGCCGTGCGCGATGAGGTGCCGCTCGACGATGTCGCGGTGCACTCCATTGAAGACCAGTTGACAGTATTACCGTCGCTTCAGTCGACATCTAGCCCGATGCTGACGCCGGCTTCGGAAGATGAACTGGGTCAAGTGATAACCGAGCTACGAAAAGTTTTTGATTTGGTGATCATCGATGGCGGAGTCTGGGGCGAAGGTGGCGAATTAATCCAGACGATGTCAAGTATTGATGCTGCCATCATTGTTGTCGATCAAAGACGTCGTGATAACGAGTCACTCGCCAACGTTCAACAGAGCCTGAAACTTGCCGGCGTGATCGGTTTGGGAATCGTCGAAAACTTTACCTGAGTCGCTCGCCCTCGCTCGATCCTGCTGGAATAGTCACTATGTATGAAATGCACTGGAATATTGCTGAGCGTCCCTTCGAGAATTGGGGCGACCGTCGATTCTTTTTCGAATCGGATGCTCACCAAGCAGCGTTACTTCAACTCCGATTTGCCATCGAGAATCGCCGTGCCGCCGTTGCAATGTGCGGTGACAGCGGCATGGGCAAAACCCTGCTTCTAGAAACCCTGCTTGAGCAACTAGATGACAAGGCCGCTCCGATAGCCAAAATCGTCTTCCCCAACTTAAGCGGTGAACAGTTGCTCGGGCATGTCGCCGACGAGCTGACCGGTGAGAGTACGACGGGAGACGAACCAGCGCGAATGACACTTCGCCGGCTGAATACATTCCTGCAAAAAAACATTGAGGAATCCAAACAAGCGGTCGTCATCGTCGATGAAGCGCAGGTTTTGACATCGAGCGAACAACTTGAAACACTGCGATTATTGCTAAACCTTCAGCATGATCGACATCGTTCCGAATCCTCTTTAACACTAGTCCTTGCAGGCCATACCACTCTGCTTACGCAAGTGGAGCGTTATCGAGCGTTAGATGACCGCTTGTCCGCAAAGTGCATCTTAAATCGGTTCAACGCTGCTCAGACAGCCCAATACATCAAACATCGCCTTGCCGTTGTCGGAGCCGATGCCGCTCATATTTTCTCACGGGACTCGCTGGAATTGCTGCATTTGCGATCCGCAGGTATCCCACGCCGCATCAACCGACTTGCCGACCTGGCTTTGATGGTTGGCTATGCCGACGATGTGCATCGAATCGAGCCCCAGCACATCGAGAATGTGCACCAGGAACTTGTCGCTTCGGCTGCGTGAGTCATTCATTCTGCCCACACTTGCAGTAGCCTTTAATGTCCATTCATGTGGTGATACCGGCACGCTTAGCATCCACTCGCTTGCCCGAGAAATTGCTACTTCGTGCCGGCGGCAAATCCGTTTTGCAGTACACCTATGAAGCAGCTCTAAAGGCGAGACTTCCCTCTGCCGTTACCATCGCTGTGGATGATTCGCGGCTTGAAAAAGAGGCGATCGCATTTGGCGCCGCGGTCATCATGACTAGCGTTTCATGCCAAAGTGGAACCGACCGATTGGCGGAAGTTGCTGAGCACCATCCCGATGTTGAAATATTCGTAAATGTCCAAGGCGATGAGCCTGAAATTGACCCGAATGCGATCGATCAAGTGGCCAGGTCGTTAATCGATAATCCCTGGGCTGACATCGCAACCGTCGCCCGGCCTATTCGCGAATTGTCAACGCTTGAAAATAAGAACTGCGTAAAGGCGGTCATCGGAAACGACGGAAGAGCACTCTACTTCAGTCGGGCTGCAATTCCCTGCGTTCGCGATGGAGTCAATGAGTCGATGCTCGCCGCCGAGCCGCCGTTGTTCTGGCACCATGTCGGCTTGTATGCCTATCGACGCGATTTTCTACGTTGGTTTCAAGCCCAGCCTGTAGGACATCTCGAACAGGTCGAAAAGCTAGAACAATTGCGTGCCCTCGAGTCGGGCAAGCAAATCGTCGTTACCCGAATCGATGCTGCTCCGGCAGGCATCGACACACAGGACGACTTCGATGCCTTTTTGGCAAGACACTGCTAAACGAACGCTTCGTGAACACCTAAGTTGAGGGTACGACGGACTTCCAATCCGTCGGCAAACATCGTAGACCACGGACTGGGAGTCCGTCATACGAATCCCCGCCAACCCTATTATTTCCATTGATTGAAGCACCAGGCCCAGTAAGAACCTATCCGGTAACCATTAGCCGCTGCGGCGCTAGCCGCGGGTCTCTTCGGCTTTCAGATAGGTTCTAAATCACCGCCCATGCATGAATCACCTGACAACGCATAAGGTGTCGTCGAAGAAATCATTTCACCGGCACATCGTAGAGGATAGCGCCGATCGGCGTCCCCGGTTTAACATCAGCATAATGCGGATGGCACATGACGCACTTTTGCATCACGACAGGGACGGGTGTTGCGGCACGCATTCTTTGCTTTCCGTCTTGCTCAATCACTTGCTCTACAAAACTTTCACCGGCCATCAACTTCTTGACCGCACTAATCTCAAACGCGTCTTTCGCAACATTTTTTGCTTCGTACGGTTTGCCTGTTGTGTCGATCAGTCTCACTTTATGCCATCCCTTTTCGCTGATCGCACTAAATAAAGCTATCGCCGCGCTACCAGCAGGAAAATCTTCTTCATCATTGACGTACTTGTCGGTGACCAACACCACGGTCGTCTTATAAATGTCGTCGAGCATCTTGATCGTTTCGCGAGTCCGATCGATTGCATCGCTTGAAGCAGGTTTCTTTGCAGCATCCGCTTGCTCACCTGAAACTTCCGCCGCCCCACCGATCACTAAAAGTGTTAGTACGACGAGATTTCGAGTTCGACTAACCAACGTCATTCGCATGTTTTGGACAATCGTTTTCATTTTTTATCCCAACGGTTCGAGCCTTAACAAGACAAAGTTATCCAGTTTGGTCAGGCTAAACCGCCCTAAACAGGATGTCAATATCCGGTTATGATTTTTGCTGGGGTGACATCGCAGACGGAGGTGGTGTAAGGTCATTGCGTTGGTGGAGAGGGTCGTTGCGACGGAATCGATATTACGGAGCGGTGCTGATGATCACACAAACCGTTGAGTACGCATTGCGGGCGATGATTCATTTGTCTCACCATGCTCCCGATGCGCAAACAACCGAGCAGATTGCAGTCGCAACCAAAGTCCCCAGCGCTTATCTGAGCAAAGTGCTTCAAGGCCTTCGGCGTGCCGAATTATTGCATCTGCGACGCGGAATTGGGGGAGGCGTATCGCTTGTCAAGCCACCCGATGAGATCACGATCCTTGACGTCGTGAACGCGGTCGATCCATTACAACGTATTGTTTCCTGTCCGCTGAAACTGGCCTCGCATGGCGAAAAGCTTTGTCCTTTGCACCGGCGGATGGATGATGCCATGGCAAGCGTGGAGCAAGCGTTTGCCAACTCCACCCTTGCCGATGTGCTTGCCGACCCAAGCACAAGCGTCCCATTGTGCAATCCACCCAAACGCAAGTCGGGTAGGTAAATCTAGGCTATTCCTAACTGGACACGCAACGGTTGCTGAAACCAGCCGCAAACGCAAGCGAGTGAGTCACTTACCTCAACACCACCCGCTTCCTCTTCAGGCTGGTGTAAAACGACAACGAACTCATTAGTTGTCGCGGTCCAGCGAAGCATTACCAAAAAAATTCCGTTATCGACTGTAACCGCAGTCCTTCGATTCCTCAGAGTAGATTGAGACAGTCGTACGAACGACTTTAGTCCATTGAAAAGCATCTCAAGTCGTCGAACTCGAACTTGAAGGGGTCAGAATCCGTGGAATTACACCCAAAATCAAGCCATTGCCTAACCTGCGGATGTATCCTCGATTCAGATCGCCTCAACGGCTTCTGCCCAAGGTGCTTGCTTGCGAACGTAGGGGAAGGAACAGCGACCGAAGCCCACCACGACGCGTCAGCTCCTCCTTCACCGAAAGCACTCGAATCCCTTTTTCCACAACTTGAGATTCTGGAACTGATCGGCAGGGGTGGCATGGGATTTGTCTATCGCGTTCGGCAGAAATCGCTCGGCAGGATCGTCGCGTTAAAAATCCTAGACCCACAGATGGGCAACCCAAAGACATTTGCCGAACGATTTTTTCGCGAAGCACGGGCGCTTGCTAACCTTAATCATCCGAACATCGTCACCATCCATGATTATGGCACCACTTCAACGGCAACCGACAACTCGTGCTCGATCGAGCCAGGATCGAGCAACGAATACCACTATTTATTGATGGAGTATGTAGATGGTGTCAACCTTCGTCAGGCGATGCGTGTGGGGCGTTTTACGCCTCAACAAGCGCTCGCAATGGTACCACCGATTTGCGAAGCACTCCAATTTGCTCATGGCCGAGGGATCGTTCACCGCGACATCAAGCCCGAAAACATATTGCTGGATCGTGATGGTCGAATCAAGTTGGCTGACTTTGGTATCGCTCGCATGATGCATGTTGTGGAAGCCCCAGCGCAGACCGCTACAACGACACTTTCTCAAGCCAACAAAAGTGAACTCACCCAAGATGTTGTCTTGGGAACGCCGAGTTACATGGCACCGGAGCAGCGAACCGATCCGAGTTCGGTGGACCAGCGTGCCGACATCTATTCGCTGGGCGTAGTACTTTATGAAATGTTAACGGGCGAAGTACCTGTCCAAGGAATGCCTTTGCAGCACCGACTCATCTCCGTCGATATCAGGATCGACGAGATCGTTTTGCGTGCTTTGGAAGCGAACCCGGCACGACGTTACGCTTGCGCATCGGACCTTACCAATGCGATCACCGCGGTCACCCGTTCATCCTCAATTGAAACGTTATCCGTCGAACTACCAAAAGCAGGGGCATCCGCCCCGTGGATTCAGCGGTTCAAATCGACTAACAACACTCGATGGATGAAATATTTTCGGCGTTTTCTCGTCATCTATTTATTGCTTATTCCTTTCGTCATAGGCATTGGGCTCGCTACTCGTCCTGGCCCAACTCGTGTTTCCCGGTTTGCGGTTTCTAACATTGAAGTCGACGGCAACGTCCTGCTTCTTCAAGTAAATCTTGCCGTGGAGAACTGGTCGATTGTCAGTTATCACAACTTTGTGGGGCCCCCTCTTTCCGATAACGTCTTTGTAGAAACGGAAGAGAACTCCATAGGAAAGCCATGGAACCCAATCTATGCTCAACCACTCGAGGGTAATCTGACGTTTATGGTCGTGAATGCCGGTATGAATGATTACCGATATGCCTATGCGTTTCCAGACCATGCGACTGCACAGATGGCAGCAGAATCGGCTCGTTTGCTTTGGCAGCAACCGATCAACGATTCGGATAGTGCCGATGCTGAAACAATCCAATTAGACCCTGGGACGCGTTTAGTGCTGTTCGAATTTGTGGACGAGCGATCCCAATCATTCAGCAGTTCGCTACTTCTGACAAACCTCCAAAGTCTGACACAAAAGACGCGAGCCAGTGCGAGCTGCGGCGGTAGCTGGGACGAGTCACAAGGCGTGTTTAGTTGGACATTTACCTTTGACAAATCATATTTAGCGACAGCCAAAATCGACAACAATCAGATCGAGTTTAACAGCAACTTGGCAGACATCTCCGATGAGCCTCTCCCCGATCCGGTTACCGGCGCGCCCATCAGCCTTACGTTTATTCGTATCGACAAAGCGAATACCAAGGTACAAGTTTCCATCGACGGCAAAAAAATGGTCGAGTACGATGTGGCAAAGAACATCAAGCAACTACTTGAAGGGTTTCAGCGTCGACATCAATCATCGATCAACACCTTTGTTGGACTACCATTCGAGCTTTTTCGCGTTGGCGACCATGTGCTTTCGGTTCAAGTGGGAAAAGAGGCTGACGCGCCGAATTTTATTCGTATCTCGGAATCAAAGTGACTTGAGTGGACGCGACGATGGGGTCACGTGAATCAAATAGCCAACACTTGCCTGCCGATTTTGAGACCACCCAGTGGACTAGAGTTCTGGCTTGCCAAGGCACATCGCCTGAGTCGGAGCAGGCGGTTCGTGATCTTTGTCAGCGATATTATCGTCCTGTCTCTGAATTCATCCGACAGACATGTCAGCGGGGAACCCCGCAGGCACAATGTGACGCGGAAGATTTGACGCAAGAGTTCTTTACACGCCTGCTAAGTGGATGCGGCGTCACCGGGGCGAATCGCAGCAAAGGGCGATTTCGTGCTTTTCTTCTTGGTGCCGTCAAACACTTCTTGATGGATATGCGTGACCAGCAAAATGCTGCCAAGCGTGGTGGCGGAAAGAAAATTTTTTCGCTTGACCAATCCGCCGAATCAACAAGGCCATGCAAGTCGGCAGGAAACGAGAACTCCATCGCTGAGTCCATCGAGGATTCGAACGCGTTTCCATCGGACGCATTCTTTGACCGGCGTTGGGCCATTGAATTGCTGGAACGCGTCATCGAATCTCTCACTCATGAATATCGAACGAGCAATCGAGAGGATCTCTTCCATGCTCTTCGCCCTACACTGATGGGCGCTGCATACGACCCAACGCTTATCTCTGCGCTAGGTCTTTCCGATGGAGCAATCAAAGTTGCGGTTTGTCGGTTGCGAAAGTGTTTTCGACAAGTCTTGCGCGCTGAGATCGCGAAGACCGTCGAACACCCAAACGACATCGAACCCGAAATTCAATACCTACTCGATTCATTAGCGGAAGGCAGGCACTCATCGCAGTGACGCATCTAACGTCTGATGACGTTAAATGCCATCGCGATCATCGATTGGGGATATCGATTTTTATTTCCGCGCCGTCAGGAAGATCGTTAATCTGTCGATGGACGTCCCCACAAAACGACCAGTACTTTTCAAGTCCTGAGACGTAAACATTCCCCGGTTCAAACTCGCCACCCAGAACCGGTAGTACCTTGAATCCATAGCATTCGCCGTCGCGAAGTTGCATCTCCTGTTCCAGCAGTTCGTCGACAAGATCGACCATGAACCATTCGAATGCCGTGTCTTCGTCTTCCAGGAGGTCCAAAAAAGCCGCTTCCGTTTCGGAAACTGCCTCGATGGTCCCATCGGTCACGTTCAGCAAGTTCACCACTCCCTCACCATCGACCCAGAACAAGTCTCCAAAACGGTTCATCATCCATGGCTGAAACTCTACATCATCATCGAGAAGCCAAGTCCATTCGCTCAGCAAATTGTCCCAATTCAATTCTGAGATATCGATGAGGTAGTCGTTCACATCCATGGCGAAGATCTTTCAGGAGCACGCATTCAAAGGGATAGAGATTCAAAGGGATAGACATTCGATGGACGGAGAATAACCCCCGATGCGAATGCGTGCAATCATCGATCATGGCTCCCGCCAAAAGATGGACTTCGACCCGTACGGGCTAGCGACCTATTTGCAGTGCCAAACTTCTCAGTGTCCATTTGGTACAATGAGCGTGTTGCAGCATCATCCTGGACCTCCGAAAAACTGATAGGGTTTGCCATGAATCGAACGGTTTTCGCATCGACCGTCGTTTGTGTTTTGATTGCATCGCAAGCAAGTGCAGAGAACTGGGGGCACTGGCGCGGACCTGCTGGCAATGGTACTGCGGATGCCAATCCCCCCACAGCTTGGAGCGAATCGCAAAATTTGAAGTGGAAAGTTCCGGTACCAGGACGCGGTTCCGGTTCCCCTGTCATTTGGGACCAGCAAGTGTTCGTCGTCACTGCAGTCCCCGTCGTGGGAGCTTCCAATCGTTTTAAATTTCAGTTGCTCTGTTTTGATCGCGAGACTGGTAAGACACTTTGGACGCAAACTGCCATCGAGGCCACACCGCATCAGGAAACGCACTCTACGAATGGATTTGCATCCGCCTCGCCATGCACCGATGGGACGCATGTTTACGCCCACTTTGGATCTCGCGGCTTGTATTGCTACACCATGGACGGCAAGCTCCAGTGGAAACATGAGTTCGGGAAAATGGACACACGCAATAGTTTTGGCGAAGGGAGTTCCCCAACACTTGCGGGAAACCTAATTCTCGTTCCCTGGGATCATGAGGGGCCATCGTCTTTGTTCGCACTTGATAAACGATCGGGAAAAGTCGTGTGGCAAGCAAAACGGGATGAACCCACATGCTGGGCCACTCCTCTGGTCGTCGACTACAACGGCCGCAAGCAGGTGGTGATGAATGGCGAAAGGAGTGCTCGTGCGTATGACCTAGAGTCGGGTGAAGAACTGTGGAAGTGCGGTGGACAGACGCAGCGTCCTTGTGCATCAGCGGTTGCGGCTGACGGCCTCGTCTTCATTGGAAGTGGTTTTCGTGGCTCGTTCTTGGGTGCGTTTCGGTTAGACGGTAAAGGCGATATCGAAGGCACCAAGAGCGTTGTTTGGACCATTTCCCAAGACACTCCGGATGTGGCATCGCCGTTGCTTTCTGAAGATCGCCTGTACTTTTACAAAGGAAAGTCAGGCCAACTTTCATGCGTCAATGCACCAACCGGCAAGGCTCATTACATGGCCAGTCGTGTTGCAGGTATCGCTAACACCTACGCATCGCCGATAGCGGCAGGCGGGCACGTTTACCTTACCGATCGTAGCGGTACGATTGTGGTTATCGAGGATTCAGATCAGTTGAAAATCATTGCCACCAATGAAATGGGAGAAACCGTCGACGCAACTCCTGCGCCCGTCGACGATGAACTATTCGTCCGCGGCGAGAACCACCTGTTCTGTATCTCTGCCAACTAACAATGGTCGAATAAACGAATTCACGACGCCGGCAGTTCTCATTTTTTGAAAGGGGGCGCCCATTGTTGACCCATCCGAACGAACCGAATCACCTTGCTCCTTCAATCGTTGATGTGACGGACGGGATGCTCCGCACCCAGGACTCTTACCCGGGATTGCAACGGGTGCATTGCTACCAGTTTGCCTGGGGGTTGCCTACATCCTGTGGTTCGGTAGTAGGCTCCCGGAGCCACAAGAAGGAAGTGGCAGTTGAGGTACGGGGTGGGCTTTTAGGGGTCGCGATGATCTTGTTTGGTACGTCCCTTGGCGCCCTCATCGGTGGAGGTGTTGCGACCTATTGGAATCAGGGGGATGTCTGAGATTGTCAGCCTATCGCGGTAACGGTGAGGGCAATGACAGGATCAGGAGATCAATTCCGCAATTGGTTTACCTCGATCAACGATCGGCGTGGGACGTCCGTTAAAGTCCTTTATAAAGGTGGTTGCCGCATCGATTCCGAGATGATGGTAAATGGTTGCAAGGAAGTCACCTGCTGAACACGCTCTCGAAATGGGATCTTCTCCAAGCTTATCGGTAGCGCCGATCACGCGCCCCGTTTCAATCCCACCGCCGGCCCATAGGTTTGAGAATGCCCGCGGCCAGTGATCGCGGCCAGGTTGCTGCGTTCCCGCTGGACCGCTTGCATTGCCCTCGCCCGTGCTAGGCGAGTGTTCAATTTTCGGCGTTCTGCCAAACTCACCGGTGACGACAACGAGCACTCGCTTATCTAATCCGCGCGCATAAATGTCCTCGATCAAAGCGGATACAGCTTGGTCGTATGCCTGGGCACGAAAACGCATCGCGTCAAAAATGTGGTGGTTCACTGCATGGTCATCCCAATTGCCGACACGACCACACAGAGCACCCGAGAGACTAGTGGTCAGCACCTCTACGCCCGCTTCCACAAGGCGCCGAGCCATTAAGAGTTGTTGGCCCCACGCATTACGACCATAACGATCTCGGGTACGATCGTCTTCTTTAGTCAGATCGAACGCTTCGCGAGTGATCGGACTGGTAAGCAATGTCATCGCCTGTTCTTCGAATTGATCTAACGCCCCCATCTCACCTTGGCGATCAAATGCACGTTGAAGCGTATCAAGATTTTTTCGAAGCGAGGTTCGCCGCGAGAGACGCTGCACTTCATTGGGATTGGACAGTCCAATGTTGGGCACAGAGAATGAAGGTGCATTGGGATCACCCATCACCGTGAATGGCGAGTACGAATCCCCTAAGTATGCAGGTCCGTTGTACTCTAAAGGTGGATTGATACCCGTATAGAGAGGAAGCGGGTTCGTCCTGGTTCCGTTTTGGGATCGAAGGTAGTTCGTAACCGTCATCCAGTCTGGATACTTTGGTTTCGGTTTATCGCGAGTGTCTGGGTCTCCTGACAACATCTGCATCGACCCCGCAGGATGTCCTGCAGCCGTCTGGTGCATAGAACGCAACACCGTGAACTTATCCGCGATCTGAGCTTGCATCGGCAACAGCTCAGTAAAGTAAGTCCCAGGTATTTTAGTGGGAATGGTTGCGAACGGGCCTCGGTATTCACTACTCGCCATCGGCTTCGGGTCATACGTGTCTAGGTGCGAGCAACCGCCTGGTTTCCAAACCATGATTACCGCTGTGGGTTCACGAAGCCCCTTCGCGTTATCGGCTAAGTCTTGAGCAGCCGCCGTCCGGTATTTTAGCAATCCAGGAAGGCTTAAACTTGCAAAACCAGCCAGTCCCATGCGAATGAAACCACGACGACCTGCCCGATCAAATCGGCTGGATTCGGCGAATCCAACAGGCCCAGGACAACAAACCGACGAGGCATGAAAAGGATCGCTCATTGTGTCCCTGCCGGATTCACACGGATGGTGATGGGTTTAGAAATAATAATTTCAACGGTATCGGACGGCGTCGCCTTTTGGTTCGCCGCTTTCAGCTTTTCACTGCTCGTTAACAGGGCCGCTTCGGAGGCCTGTTTCTTAGCGATCGCAGTGGCAAGCAATTGATTGGACGCGTCTTTAGTCGCTTCGGGAGCGGCATTTGTTACCTCGGTGAGTTTCTGAACTTCCAGCGTCAACGCATTCAATTCGGCTTCCGCATTTCGAACAGCAGCTTCGGCTACGAATACATCACTTGGATTGTAACGATACTTCGCCACAGCACTGCCATAAAACGCGATCATGTATTCGCCGGGTGGCGTCTTTAATGCTGCCAGATCCAAAGTTGCTTCCGAGCTATCCTCTCCTAGCGAAACATCAAAACGAGGCACACTTTCGAAGCCATGACCAAGCGTTTTGAGCTGCAATACCGATCCTGAGAACTCACTCCGCTTCACGTGTGCCAGCGGGATCGATACCTTCTCACCCACTTTAACGTCGTAGACCTTCGATTCTTTCGCCGCGATGGTTAAAGGTGCAAGTTCTGAATCAGTCACCGAAACAGGAATCCCATCCACCAGCCGTGGACTCGGTATTTCGTTCCACGCGTCAACGATTGGCCATGCCATTTGCGCCATGCGAACGGAACGCTGTACCGTCTGGCCGTTGATCTCCGACACGCCATAGAACTTCGCTTGAGTCAAAGCCTTGGGGGCATCAGCCTCTGCCGTGATCAGCAAGATTCCGTTTGTCTTGCCTGAGGGGATCTTGAGGCCTGCCGAACTAACACCCTGGGGAAGGCCTTCCATTACAAGCTCGATGTCGCCGTCGAAACCATCACGACGAACGGCGACTACCTCCAATGCGAGCGTCGAGCCGCCTCGCAGCGAAAGTGGCTTCGACAGCGCATTACGGTCGCCGTTACGAAGCTCCATGTGTAAGCCCCACGCCGCCAATGCAAAGTCGGGAGCGGCTTGTCGAATAATTAAACGATAGCGGTTTCGCCGGTCGTTTCGCGTGCTGCCAAAGAGGTCGATAAGCCTTAAGCGATAGCGTCCATCTTCTTTGATCTCCAAGCGATTAATGATGTCTAACGAGCCACCATCATAGGGCGGCCCGTCGTAGGCATACCCATTACTCGACGGTTTTATCGGGCTAGCGATATCCGTAAACTCCGCGACATCGGTAAACACGATGGTATCACCTTCACCCGTTACTTTCTGGATGAGAACCGATGGGTCGGTTGGTCGGCCAAGTCTCTCGGAAGCGACCTCGACCCACCAAGCATCTCCCGCCTTACCAACGAACTCGAAGGTATCGACGTCTGCCGCGGGAAAGAAACTACCTGAAAGATCGCATGGGAGTGTGATCGTCTGAGGCTCCGACGCGGCAACCTCTGGCGATGCTTCCACTGTCGCGGCCTCTTCGGGAAGTCCATCAGGCGGCCAGGAAAAGGCGTTCACTGGCTTGGTCGACGCAAACGATGGCAGGTTGTCGCCAATGGGAATTTCTGTCAAAGAGAGTCGATAAAAATAGGCAAGCCCGCCCTTAAACGTGAGCTCGTGGATTTTGATGACATGCTTACCTGATTCAGTAGCCACAAAATCCAAGACATCGCCCTGACGCTGAACCACCAGATCACGTCCCTGCGAATCAGCCACAATGACCACGGGATCTAGTTTTGAGTCAATCCCACGTGAAGAACAGTGCACAATGTATCGATGCCCTTGCTCGGCTTTAAACGTGTAATGGTCAACCGACTTCTCCGTTATCACTGCATTACAAATGGAGTTTACGCTCAACTCCATGGCGGTATCGAGCGTTGTGTTTGGCGTCGCTCGAACCGACTCCGGCAGATGGCTGACCGAGAAAACTCTTGAAGATGAAATGCCAAGCCGGGTCAACACTCGCGCTTCATAGATACCATCAGGACAATTTTCGGCAATCGAAACGATGAACTGCTTATCCACGGGCAAGCCATTAGCATCCAACTTTGGAACCGCCCCCAAACCAGGATGGTTGAAAAGCATCTGCGAGACATCTTCGATGTTTTCTCCAGAAATCGTTATCTCCACTTGCGCGCCAGCCGTGCCGCCCATGGGCATCATTGTCAGCAAGCGTGGCAAAGGGAGACAAACCGACTGAGCCATCAACAGCGACTTCGACACAGTCGCGAGGGCGAAGCCAGCCATGAGTATCGCCACGTTTCTGCGGTTGGCGCACCGCGAGAAAGCTCGGTGAATAGGACTCAGTAAGTACATTGACCACCCTCAGAAACTAGTGATTGAACAAAAACTCTTTGGTGTTTATTAATGCCCAAATGAGATCTTGAAAGTTTTCGCGACTGGCTTGTTGCGGGTCCAGCGGATTTCCGTTGGCATCCAGTCTTGGTTCCGAAAGATAGCCTGTCGCAACCTTTAGCTCGATATCGCTGGGCCTTCTCGCAAATGCGACTCGGTACAATTCGGCTATTTTTTCATCGATGGGCTTATCCGATTTCGCTAACTGCTCTGCCCGTCCGTTGCTGGTAGCGAGTTTTGCTTTAATGTCGTCCGCGTTTATCAAGTGCAAACTTTGGGCGAGACTGGAGGACTGTACCCTCTCACACTCGCACACGCTTTCATTTTCTGGACGTCCGAACACTTTCAGAAAGGGTGAGGCCCGGTTGTAACTGTTGTCCGGCAGTGCAATTGCCCGCGTTCCCGCAGGGAGGTTGGGGAAGTCGGTTCGTGCTCCGGTCAACTGGTCGATTGAATCAAGAATTACCTCAGCCTGTAAGCGTCGAGGATAATAGCGAGAGTAATTCTGCAAATCAGCAAGATTATGTTCGTTTGGTTGAGAATCGAGTTGATAGGCATTCGAACGGGTAATGGTTCGAACCAGTTCGCGAAGATCGAAGCCGCTGGCAATGAAATGACTTTCGAGCGCAGCCAGTAACTCGGGATTGGTTGGCGGATTGGTGTCACGTATGTCGTCTTCCGGTTCAATCAGGCCTCTTCGAAAAAAGTGCTTCCAGTACCGATTGACAACGGCTTTTCCAAAGTAAGGGTTCTTAGGAGAGCTCATCCAGTCGGCTAACTTGAGACGCGGATCCTCATCGGCAGAAATCGGCACCATGGGTTCACCAAGTGCTGAAGGTTTTAGTGCCGCGCCGGTTTTGATGTTTGTCGCGGTGGCGATACCGCGACGATGAAAGATCATGTCTTCACCGCGAGTCGACGTGGGCTTGCGTCCCACTTGGGTAAAGAAAGCGGACAAGCTGTAATAGTCGTCTTGGCTCCATCGCTCAAAAGGGTGGTGATGACACTGGGCGCATTGCATTCTTACGCCCAAGAAAAGCTGTGCAACATCTTCGAGTTGTTGCTTGGGCTCTTTGACCCGCTTGTACCACGCGACCGGCGGATTCGTCATTACCGTGCCCGTCGCTGCCAACAACTCTCGTACGATTTGGTCGTAGGGTTTGTTTTCCAAGAGGCCATCACGAATCCACGAAAAGAATGCAAAATTGGAGGTGATATCGCTGGCATCATCGCGACGGTTTTTCAACATAGCCGTCCACTTGTTTGCGAAGTAATCCGCATACTCGGGACTTTGCAGCAGCTCATCGATCAGCTGGTCGCGTTTGCCTGGTTCCTGGCTCGTGAGAAAGTCTTGAACCTCTTGTTCGCTGGGAAGACGTCCCGCAATATCGAAAGAGACTCGACGAATGAACGTCGCGTCATCACACACTCTAGACGGCGGAATTCCGAGTTCCTTCAGATTGGCAAAAAGCAACTCATCCACAAAGTTATTCACCGGAGGTAGGTTATCGACCGGCGCACCCTGCGGAACGGCTGCATTGAAAACTGCTACCTGTCCCTGGTATCGGACCATGATCGCCACTCTGCCTGGCAAGTCGGATACTTTTACAACTCCAAGTTCGGACACCTCTGCCATACTGCTGTCGTTCGACTCGTAAAGCGCCAACGAAGAAACGTCACGCACACCACCGTCGGAGTAATGTGCCGTTGCCTGTAACGGTTGTTCTCCCCGTGGTTGAAGCGTACTGCGACCCGGTGACACCTGAATCGACAACAATCTCAGATCATTGTTCGTGTCGTTGGTTGCGCCTTGCTTGATCCATTCTCGTAATACGGCATAGCCACCCGAGTCGCTGCGAAGGCGAACTCCACCGCCATGAGGAAGTTGACCTGACGCTTTTAACAACAAGAGACTCAGGTCCGGTGCCGCAGGGAAAATTCTTCGGCCACGAGACTCAATCGCTAAATGTTCGAAGTCCTCTTTGGGCTCGAAACCAAGCAAGGACAATTGAAAACCGTTTTGTCCGTTCCCAGCCTTTGCATGACATACACCCGTATTGCATCCAGCCTTAGTGAGGACCGGCATAACGTCGTTCACGAAGCTAATGGGCTTAGTCGTATCGTTCGCGAACCCAGTGGAACTGGCCAATACAGAAGCCAAAACAACCACCAGCCAACACGAGGCTCGCGGCGATGTGAACGCGACACCCGCGCACACGGCGAGCGGTGAACCGCTGTTAAACAGGTAGGAGGGAAGGCGGTCCATGTCGTTACCGTGGAGGCCCGGAGGTGGGAGGTAGGTTCGGACGAGCGACGGTGGAGGGCGGGTATGCGAAAAGTCGAACTGCTTTATCTTAACAGAAACGGCTTAGGAAGTGTACACCGACCGAGTGTAATTAAAGACTTTGTAACGCCGTACATGCCCAAGCCCCTTGAACTGATGCGCAAATTCGTCCATTCGATCGGTCCAAAATAGGCGTGATTCAAGGAACCGACGCACGTAAAATGGATGACGAACTGAACAGGTTGTGTCACCCGACAAGACATACACCGGCCAATCGTTTCTCTGCTTTACTAGGCGATGAGTTCCTTAATCACCGACCCGCCAAACTGGCTTAACTGTTTAAAACGACCAGCGTGATAGAATGTAAGCCTGTTGTCATCCAGACCCAGCAGTTGCAACAGGGTGACATGTAGGTCTCGGACGTGATGAACGTCTTCGACTGCTGTCAGCCCCAGTTCATCCGTAGCCCCAACGGTTTTCCCGGCATTGCAACCACCTCCGGCAAGCCAGATCGTCATGGCGTTTGGGTTGTGGTCCCTTCCATAAGCAGTCCCCCCCCGCACACCATTGTCTGGTGTGCGTCCAAACTCGCCGCACCAAACAATAAGAGTGCTCTCCAACAAACCTCGTTGTTTAAGGTCGGCGATGAGTGCTGCGATCGGTTTGTCGACACCACGAACAAGATTGCCATGTGCCCGTTCAATGTAATCATGACTGTCCCACGAACCGTTGTAGAGTTGTACAAAACGCACACCTTTTTCAACGAGTTTCCGAGCGAGCAAGCACTTTCGACCAAAGGCATCCGTCGCATCTTGTCCGATGCCATAATTCTCGATGGTCCTTAAATCCTCATTGGACAAGTCAAGTACTTCGGGTACCTGCATCTGCATCCGAAAGGCTAGTTCATAGGTTTCCATACGCGCAACCAGTTCGTCATGCCACGGATTCTTAGCCGCATGGGAATCGTTTAATTTCGCAATCAAATTCAAGTTCCTGCGCTGGTGCTCGGTAGTGATTCCTTCCGGAGGCCTGAGGTCAAGAATAGGTGATCCCTTCGCGCGAAGTGGAGTGCCTTGGTAGTTTGCCGGCAAGTAACCATTACTCCAGTTTGCAGCTCCACCCTGAGGATAACTGACTTCGGGTAATACGATGAAACCGGGTAGATCTTGGTTGATCGAACCCAATCCGTATGTCACCCACGCACCCAAACCAGGGTCGCCACCAAACCGATTGCCGCAATTCATCTGATACATGGCCGTTGGATGGTTGACGCTGTCCACTTGGCACCCACGAAAGAAACAAAGCTCATCTGCCACATGCGAAAGATGGACCCAGTTGGCTGCCATATCAGCGCCGCTTTGGCCTGCTTTGATAAAATCGAATGGACTTTGCACGTAGTATCGCTTGCCACTCTCCATCGCCGATTTTTGCTTCCCCGATCGATTGAATTCTTGCAGGTGTAATTTTCTTAGCGCGGGCTTTGGGTCGAAGGTATCAATGTGAGAAGGACCGCCTTCCATCATAAGAAAAATGACATTCTTTGCCTTTGCCGGAACATGCCCTTGCTTTGGTGCAAGCGGTCGGGAATGCGGCTCAGATGGCTCCTGCTGCGGCGACTCATGAGAATCGGCTTCTTCTGCAAGCATTGCCGACAACGCAACGCTGCCTACGCTCAAACTCAGGCCATAGAGGAAATCCCGTCGTGTCCGTGAATGCAGTGCGCGTGCCCCAGCGCCGGCGATGAAACGATCAGTAAACATAAATGAACTCATTGCTGTTCAAGACGGCGAGACAGACGTCGGCTAGCGCTCGGGTACGCGTATCACAATCGGCGAACTGTAGATCGGGAACGAAACCTTCATTCGAATGCAGCTTCTCGTTGAACGAAAACTTTTCCCCGGTATTTTCTTCGATCGCATCACGTCGAATTTCGATTGGTGGCATGGTGGAAGCGAACAGTACACTTTGATGGATTTTCTCCATCTCACGCCAATGAATTTGGCACTCCTCCAATTCATTCGCATCCGGAGACCTGCCATAAGTGAGGGAGAAGATCCTTTCAATCGCTGCCGCATCGCTGGTCGTTTCTTTCAGAACACGGGCCGCAATCGCCAATGCTCGAGTGTAACTGGCTGTACTATTAAAGAGAGTGAAAACTTGAGGGGTGACGGTACTTGATGTTCGCAGCTCACAAGAAAAGTCGGAAGTGGGCGAATTGAATACCTCCATCGCAGGATCTACCAGCCCACGTAGTTTCAATGCATAAATGGATCGACGATGACGCTGATGTGGCAGCGGACTGGGCGTCCATGCGGCCGCGAAAGTTCCCATTACCTGGCGAGGTTGCAGACCGGCTTCCGAATTGATTTCTGGCCGATTAGGTATGCCTCCTATCGTCCGATTCAATTCACCGGAAACTGCCAGCATGGCGTCACGTAGCTCTTCAGCACTGAGGCGTCTCGGCTTGAAGACTGCATAACTTGTCCCGAGCGGATCATGGTCATCAAGTGTTTTTCGATTTGCATGCTGGGAACTACGGCGATAGGTCTTACTGCACATGATCAGGCGGTGCATTGACTTGAACGATCCATTCTGTTCCGCGAATGTAGCGGCAAGCCAATCGAGCAACTCAGGGTGCGTCGGCTTCTTCCCGCTACTGCCAAAATTATTTGGATTTCCAGCGATGGGATCGGCAAAGTGCCAAGCCCATATCCGATTCACGATCGCCCTTGCGGTAAGCGGGTTTTCTCGGCTCGCAACCCATTCGGCGAAAGCTTTGCGACGACCTTCGACCTGATCGGTAATCTCCGACTTCTGAATGGATGCAAGCACACTGAGCACCCCTGGATTCACGCGCGCGCCCGAGGAAAAGGGATCACCACCGGGCAGTATGCATGTCGCCTCAAGTTCGCCTTGCGTCATCCTCTCATCAGGCATCCTGATGGGAGCGAATACCGAATTGACGTCAGGCGTCCGTCCATCATAAACCGAAAGCGATACCGGTTCGAAACTGTCCAATTCCCATCGCAATCGTTCTAAGCCCTTCCTCGCCACGCGTTCATTTCCATAGTCCTCGGGCGTAAAGCCGACGAACTTCGGTGGAAAGTCACCCTCTCCTACCCCCTGCTTCATCAAAACATTGCGAGCCGTGTTGAAGACATCGGCGAAATCTCGACGGCTATTGTTGTTAGTTTGCTTGCTCGCCGCTTCAACCGCCTGTGTCCAAGCTGCCGGATCCTTTCCGTTTTCGGCGAACCAATTCTCCGCGCATTCGAGTAACTGCTTATCGAGTCTGGCCAACTGGTTGGTGTGTTCAACGCGTCGTAATTCCAGGTACCGGCGTTCCTCAAAACCATTGATATTTTCCTTGGAAAGGAACGGGGTGTCGCGTTCCGCAAGCTGCGTCGTTGCAAAGACGGCTTGGACGGAATAGTAATCCTGTGTCGGAATAGGATCGAACTTATGGTCATGGCATCGGGCACACTGAAGCGAATGGGCGAGAAAGGTCTCGCCGACACTATTGGTAACGTCATCTAGAAACCGTTGCCGAGCGACCTTGGGCACTTCCATTCCCGTAAGTTCCCAAGGTCCCATTCGAAGGAAGCCTGTGGCAATCAGTTTCTCGGGATCATCGGGATCGATTTCATCGCCAGCAATCTGCTCGCGTATAAATTCTGTGTAGGGCTTGTCTTCATTGAATGCTCGAACAACGTAGTCACGATATCGCCATGCGTTGCCGCGAACATAGTCATTTGAAAATCCTGACGAGTCGGCATAACGTACAACGTCAAGCCAGTGCTGCGCCATTCGTTCACCATAGTGCGGACTTTGCAGCAACCGATCGATTAAATGAGATACGGCAGCGTCATCGTCCACCGCCGAATCGGCCTCAAATGCTTCGATTTCCTCCGGCGACGGTGGTAGCCCGGTAAGATCGAATGTTGCGCGCCGAATGAACGTTCGCGCATCGGCGTTTCCCGCAGCGATGACTCCTTCGGGCATCTGTCCTTCGATCAACCGATCGATTGCAGCAGCACCTGCCGGATCAAGCACAGGCTTGAGGACGGGTTGATATGCCCAAAGGTCATCCCTTTTATATCGACGATTCGTCCAGTCAGGCGAGAGCCCGCCGGAAGTCTCCACCGTAATGCCATCCTCGGCTGACCAGGCGGTTTCGTACGCCTTCGCAATTTCCGCCGCACGGGAAGGATCAGGCCAAGGCGCACCTCCGGCAATCCAATCTTTCATCCACGTGAGTTGCGCCGCATTGAGCTGATCGGCTTCTTTCGGCGGCATGGGTGACCACGATTCGTGATCACGCAGTACAGCAAGAAAGACCGGACTTTCGTCCGGCTTGCCCGCTACCAATGACGGCTCACCACTTTCCCCTCCTTTGATCATCGACTCTCGTGAGCGGATATCAAATTCGCCCTTGATGTCATCGGAATTGCCCCCATGACAGGCAAGGCACTTCTCGTTGAGAAGGATTGCGATGCGACGGACGAAGAGCTGTTCGGCAGCATCCACCGACATCTTATCTGCCTCAACGATCTCCTTCGCAAGGACCAGCTTCTGGGCGTAGAAGGATGCTAAAGCCAGTATTGCGATTTGCAAGAAGCAGGATGCGATCTTCACTCTGTCACTCCACAAAGGTGGGCACGTTACCGAATTGAGCTCACGCACTAACCAATCGAATGTCAAATGTACCTACCACGATTCGCAAGAGTTGACGCTTTAACTTCCACTCCGAAAGCGGCTCAAGCGTTCAGCTTCGTCAAGTGAGATTGCCCCATCATTGTTGGCGTCAAGTCGCATGATTTGTTGCTGGCGAGCCGCTGGTATCTCATCACCTTCGACTTTGCCGTTTCCGTTACGATCCAGCTGTTGGAAGATTTGCCCGATTACCGAGCGAGACTTAGCCGCGTCACCGTTCGGACGTCCATCGGCTGAATGGACAGTCGTGCTATCGGCCGTGTCCCCTAAATCGTCGAGAGGACGGTAAATCTCTACGTAGCCAATCATCATCTCATCAAACGTTTGCGGCCCCCACCCGACGGTTTTTGTCGGGTCCGGATTAGCTGGATTGCTATCGCTATTATCAAAAACGGCGGTCACCTTCATAGTCGATCCCGCTGGAATCCAGCGCGGCTGCGCGTAATCGTATCGCAACTGCCAATTAAAATCGTATCGCGGAATATCGAGCAACGTTTCCGTTTTTCCGTTCGCCGAGGTGAGTTCGTACTTGAACGACTTTCCGCGCACATGCATGTGGGCCATGTACGCCAACACATTCAGGTCGGTCGGTACGCGGCGAGACATAAATTCGACGTGATTCGCTTCTCCGGGAGGAATCTGAAGGTTTCGGTCCGCCAACGGGATCGTCTCAATCACATACTTCGGTGGCTCTTTTGCAAAGATTAAGCCCATCCGCAACTGATCCTGCGTCGCAGATCCATTGGGTGTGTAGTGAATCTGGAAACTAACAGTTGCACCCGCTTTAAGCTTCCGTGCGAAACCGTCGGGGTAGACCTGATGAGTATTGCCTGGAACATAAGCGGCCCAATAACCACCGATTCCCTCCTCGCGATCGAGAATGCGTCCAGCGCCTTTGGCATGAACATTCACAATGACGTGATGTACTACGCTTCGATCAGTGGGAATGATTTCATAGCCCTGCACCCAACGATCCTCGGTCAAAGTGGTCTCTGCTGTGACGAATTGATAAGGCATTGTCCCCTGAGCTTTGATCTCAATCGGTCGCGGCAGTTGAATAATCAAGTCAGGCGTACCAATCATCCATTCGCCGGAATACCTCTTCGCCAATGGCGAATCTTTAGGATCACCCGCCGGGTGATCGCTAGCCATCCATTCGATCAATTCGTTCTTCTCACGCTGCGAAAGTGAGCGATCGTTTGCCCAAGGGCTCGCCTGGCCCGCCTCTGCGGGGGCGGCAAACCACGGTGGCATCACACCAGGTTCGATCACTTGGCTAATCATCGGTGCATGTGCAACGACATCCTCATAAGTATCAAGCCTAAACGGCCCCACTCCGTCCTCGCGGTGACAATCGACACAATGTCGCTGGACCAATCGAGAAATCTGCTGGTGATAGGTAGAGTTGGCGACTTCGTTTGGCATTTCGTCGATGTCAAGCGCACAACCAGGCGCAAGCGTCGCCGCGACTGAAAGTGGTTGATCAGTTAGCATCGCATTCAATGCGTTGGCCAGGTATTTCGACCATGGCGCGTCGATGGAGTAGCCAAACCCGTACTGGTCATCGATGGCACCGTGATAAATCACCGTGCGTGCGGCGTCGATGACAATCACGTCCGTGGTGGTCTGGGAGCCGATTGCCTTTGCAAAACTGCCGTCCTTATCAAAGACGTACAAGGCATTGCTCCCTAAAACCTGCTGGGCGGCATGCATTTCATCCAGGTTATCGACGGACTGTGAGTTAACCAAGATGAATTGAACCCCGCGGGCCTCAAACTCCCTCGCCAATTCGGCGAGAGTCGGAAGGTATTTTTTGCTGATCGGACAACTGGTGCTTGTCATTGCCAGCACTACCGATCGGCGCATCGAAAAATCGCTCAGCCGATGAGATTTCCCGCCGAGGTCTGAGAAAGCAAAATCGGCAAGAAATCGACCGATGCCGTGATCGCCCGGGGCCACTCGTTTTGGTCCTTGACGAACTGGTAATGAAGGAGCAATCGCCGAAGGCTCCGAGTCGTTCACATCGAACGCCGGTACTGGCGCTTCCTGTTCGGGAAAATCAACGATCCCTCTCAAGGCACCCGCCGCATTGGCCTTCACCGCTTCTTGCTCAGTGATTTCATTGTCTTGATTGAGATCTAAGCGATCAAAAATGGCGGATTGCCGCAGTTCGTTGCGGGTGAGTTGGCCGTTACCGTCGGTGTCGAGCTGATTGAACCGCTGCATTAATGATTGCTGTGCGTAAGCCCTCTGGGCAGCGAACACCACTGCAAGAACCATCGCACCAACCACGATGGAAGCAACAAACTGTCGGGGTGTTTTCATGATTATTATTCCGTCTATCTAGACGACTTAGTTTCGCACCGAACTAATGTGACTCGAAGTCTAAGGTGACTCGGCGGAGAGTTTTCGCCGATAAATGGTATCGCCGTTAGTGATGTAAAGGTATTCATGGTTAGGGCCTGCAAACACGCAACTGGTCAATGGCGAAGACTTATTCGGTTGTGGCAGCACACCACACAGTCGACCGGTTGGATCGAAAACCTGAATTCCAAGGGCCGAGGTAACGTAAAAACGGCCCATCTTATCCACTGTCATTCCATCCCCGCTCGAAGCAACCAGATAGGGAGGTGGCTCATTGAACTTGAACTCACCAGCCTGATCGATAGGCATTCGCATGGACATCGTGGGTAGCTTCGCATCAAGGCTCCCATCCGCGTTCACTCGGAACAACCAAGTGCTCTCCCCACCGTGATCGGATACCGCGAGCGTGCCACCATCATTTGAAAGTGCGATTCCGTTGGGCTGAGTGATACCCGTATCAACATGAACGGCCTTCCCAGTCTTGACGTCAATTCGTGTAACGTGTTGAGTTTTTGTTTCTGTAATAAAGACAAAGCCGTCAGCGCTTACTGCGAGATCATTGGGTACCACTTGGGACGCTACTTCGCGTATCGCGCCTGACCGGGGATCAATGGAAATCACCCGCTCCTTGGCACCTTGGCAAGCATAAATGAGCCCATCGCTTCCAAACTTCATTCCACTGACGGCCTCTTTGACGATCTCTGTACTCGAACCATCGCTAGCGCTAATCCTATAGACGGCCGGGGCTTTCATATCCGAATAATAAAAATTCCCTTGTGCATCACTACACGGTGCGTCCGCGAAACCAAGGTTATCCGCAACCACTTCCCAAGACTCACCAGGAATCAAAAGTCGAAGTAGCGTCAGATCACCCTTTAGATCCCCTATGGTATCGAAAACGGGCTGATGCTTCTCCTCACGCCACAACCATTTTAGCGCGTCGGGAAACACTGAGCTGCCGTGGTCTGCGTTGTGTCCAAAACCCTCCGCCCAATCGAACCGAAGGTCGTAGCCCATGTATTGGAGGGAGGATGCCATCAACTTGTTGGACCAAGGCCAGCTTCCGAAAGGGTTGTCAATGTCTCCGCTGGTGTCGGCAAGGTAAACGCGAAGGGACTTGGGTTCCGTCTTGCGAATGAGTGACGAATAAACGTTGCCTCCACGCAAGTTGGTAAAACTTCCAATGGTCGAGAGAACCTTCCGGAAGGACTCGGGGCGCTCCCACGCAACCGTGAACGAACAGATACCTCCGGAACTCGCGCCACAAATGGCACGCATCTCGGGATCTTTTGAGATCGTATATCGCTTTTCTACTTCAGGAATGATTTCTTCAAGAAGAAAGCGAGCATATCGGTCACCAAGACTATCGTACTCGAAACTGCGATTGGAATTCTTCCATGCATTCTGGGGCTTCCCTTTTGACTCATCGTGACCTGGATCAATAAAGACAGCAATCGTTGCCGGCATGTCTCCCCTGGCAATGAGATTGTCGAAGACTACCGGCACTCTCCAACGTCCCTTGACATCACGATAAGAGTGGCCGTCTTGAAAAACCATCAGCGCGGCCGCTTGATCCTTGTTGTACTGGGCTGGCACGTAGATAGACCATTCACGCTTCGTCCCAGGAAAGATCTTTGATTGCCAAGGAGTCATTTCTTCGACTTTACCCTGGGGAACACTGGCATTAACAATGGCGTCTGGGTGGGGTTGCCATGCAGGCTGCTTCATTTCGTCGGGCGTCTGCTGGGCTTCGCTTTCCGGTGGCGTTGTCGTGGCGCCGAGTTTTGAATGATCCACTTGATCGGACCAGAGCCAGCGAAGTGCATCGGGCAGTACTTCACCACCCCAGTTTCCACTATGCCCGCCGTCGGTCATCACAAATCGATAGTCGTAACCCGCAAAGCGGAGAGCCGCAGCGAGGTCTTCATTGGCGAGCGGCCAGTTTCCAAAAAGATTGTTTAGGTCATCTTTGCCTTCCTGAAGGTAGACCTTGATCGCTTTTGGATTGTTTTTTGATTTGCGAACCAAACCCGGGTAAGCCCAACCTCCACGGATATTGGTAAAGCTTCCAATATGGCTGAGAACCTTACCAAATTGATCTGGCCGTTCCCATGCTGCCGTGAAAGCACAAATACCGCCGGACGAGATGCCACTGATCGCGCGCTGACTAGGATCTTTCGAGATGTTGAGACCTTTCAGCGCCACGGGCAAAAACTCATCGAGAAGAAATCGAGAGTAGCGATCCCCTAGCGAATCGTATTCGAAGGAACGATTACTGCGATCCGTCGCGCCTGGTTTAGTCGCAACGATCGTTCCGGGCGCGACAAAGACGGCGATCGTGGTTGGCATCGCCCCGAGATGGATCAAATTGTCAAACACAATCGGCACTCGGAATGCGCCATCAGCTTTTACGTATCCGCCGCCATCCTGGAACACCATCAAACAGGCGGGTTCGTCCGCATTGTACTGGGCGGGAACATAAACACTGTATTCTCGCTTCGTACCAGGAAAAATCTGGCTCTCCGAAAAGATGCCCTCAATGATTTTGCCTTCTGGTACACCAACCTGTTTTTCTCGAACGGAACTTGCCGAGTCCTTCTCACGCCCTACCTGAGCTTTCGCAACCAGCGGAAGGAACACCAAAAAGGCAAACGCTAGGGCGACAATGTTTGGTCGAGGGTTCATCAATAAATCAAGGTTGGATGGAAGCGAGTGGGAACCAGCGCAGGCCCCTGGCTGCAGTCTAGTTTAGTTACGTTGGACCGTTTATTTTGGGCTGCCGCAGGGTTAGTTTGCAACGGATTCTAACCAGTTTGGCGGACTATGTTGACAGATCCTTCGAAACAAAACGACGTCAGGGCCCTCCACCGACCACTCGGCCTGCAATGCATTCGCAAGCCAAGAGAATGTTTTCAGGGAAAAGAAACTGACATGAGTCGGGTCAAGGCGGTAATGCCAAGTCGCGAATGAGTCTGAAGCAATTCGCCTTTTGGTCATCATGCCAAGCCACCCATCGACTTCTAATAGCGACCACAAACGTTTCAATTCATCGCCGGGATGGTGGAAATGCTCAACCACTTCGCTCGCCGTGATAAAGTCATACTTCCCCTGCAATACCGACTGATCGGTCGCGTAGAACGGATCGTAAATCTGCATGGTGTGCCCCACCTCCGTAAACATCAGGGACAGTGTTGGCCCAGGGCCACTTCCGAAATCAAGTCCTCGCTGCCTTTGAAGAAGGCGACGATTCATCGGCTCGAAAATCCGATTCAAGAACCGACGATAGCGTGGATCCGCAGGATCATTCTGATGAAAGTCATAATGAAGCCGCTCTTCAGCTCGCGACAATAGAGACTGTGGAGCAACAAAAACGAGATCGCAACGCTCACATTTTAAAAAACACCGATTCCCGTCTTGATAAAACCAAGTTGATATCGCGCCGCATAACACGCAACCCAGGCTTCCATTCGGATCGGCAGTGCCACATTCAAATGAATGGCACGAATCAATTTGCATAAGGTTAATCAGCAGTACTTCATGTTCGGCGAGGCGGGCCGGTTGCACTACGTGTAGCCAGGAACTTCGGTAACCCTCTTTTCGGCCAGCGGAAGTGTAACCGTAAATCGACTCCCCCGCCCTAAGGTGCTCTCTACTTCGATTTTTCCACCATGGGCTTCAACAATCGATCGACTAATCGCAAGCCCAAGTCCACTCCCACCCGAATCTCGTGATCTCGCATGATCGACTCGATAGAAACGGTCAAAAATCCTCGGTAAGTCGCTTTCGGAAATACCAACGCCTGAGTCCGAAATCGATAACTGGATACCATGACTAATTGATTCTACGGCGAGAGTGATCGAGCCACCCGGTTCGGTGTAATGAATCGCATTGGACAGCAAATTGGTGATGACCTGTTCTATCTGGGATGGATCAACCATCGCCCAAGCTTCTCTCAGTTCGGACACGATGCTTAGCCGCTTGGCATTCGCCATGGGTTCAGATAAGCCTCTGCACTTAACGACCAATCCGCTGATGTCGGTACTAATTCGCAGCGGAGACGACGAATCAGCATCCAACCTTGCGAGCGAAAGTAACTTATTGATGAGTGTCGCAATCCGTTCAGTGGCACGGCTACAAGTTTCGATCGTTTCACGATATTCATCCGCAGTCCGCAGTTTGGACAATGCAAGTTCTTGGTGCGTTTGGATGATGGATAACGGCGTACGCAGTTCATGCGAGGCATCGGCTGTAAACTCCGCTTGTTGCTTAAAAGCGATTGCTATTCGATCAAAAGTTCCGTTCAATGTTTGGGCGAGTCTTCCGAGTTCAGACTCGGTTTCTTTGAGATCGATCCGTCGAGAAAGATTGTTTCCCGATATCTCCGTTGCCGCTTGGGTGATCTTGTTTATTGGCTCGATAGCTTGACGGGCCAGTATCCATCCACCAAAAAGTCCGACCGTAAATACAGAGAGTCCAGTTCCAATCAGTACCAAGAGAAGCGAACGAATATCGCGATAGTCTCGCTCGATATTGCGTCCTACCAAGACGGTTGATTCACGAGGCCCCGCGCCAATCACCTCACGAAAGGAACCGCGGTTTCGCACCGTTATACCTCGCCGATGAAGCGTGGGACCTGGTGACTGCTCCGTCTTTCTTTGCGATGTTGAATCGTCGGCCGATGAAGGGGCGTACAAACTCGATCGATAAATGGTTGTTCCATCTTTGTGCCACACGGACGAATACGGGACGTCTCGTGGTTGCCGAGGCGGAGGCACGTTAAATGAAAGGGGCACCTTCCAATCATCGACTGATGGATTGGTTTCCATCTTACTGGTGAGCAATTGGTGAGATGCTACCAGCTCATCATCAATCGCATGCATTCGCAAGCGTGATTGCTGGAAATATAAAACCGTCGCAAACGTAATGATCACGGTTGCGAGTAAAAGTCCATAGTAAACTTGAATTCGAAACGCCAATGACTTGAATCGCGATGAGAAACTAGACATCGACGATATATCCTTCGCCACGGCGTGTGGTCAAAAACTCGGATCCAAGTTTGCTCCTCAAACGTGAAATGTAGACATCAACCAAATTTGAAAGTGAATCGTGATCTTCTTCAAATAAATGATCATAGATCATCGTTCTCGTGACCAGCTTTCCTCGGTTGAAAACCAGAAGTTCAAGCAATGAAAACTCTCGGCCTGTTAATACAACGGGCTGATCTTGACGGGTTACGGTACGAGATGCGGTGTCAACGACAAGATCTAAAACTGAGATTTTCGCAACCGCGATTCCAGAAGCGCGACGAACGAGCGCTCGCAGTCGTGCCCCTAGCTCTGCGAGTTGAAATGGCTTGACCAAGTAATCGTCGGCACCGGTATCAAGCCCCGTGACCCGGTCGACAACACCGTCCCGCGCAGTCAGAAAAAGCACGGGAGTTGTTTTTTTAAATCGCAATTTTTGGAGTAAATCGATTCCCGACAGACGCGGCAACATCCAGTCCAAAACAATCGCGTCGTAGTCCCACGAAAGGGACTTTTCAAGACCATCGTGGCCATCGCTTGCCTCGTCCACCGCGTAACCCGACTCACGAAGGAACTGAGCAATTCCACGTCGTAAGTCGGGTTCGTCTTCTACCAATAAAACTCTCATGACAACATCCCGTTTGGATCAATGCGATCGACTGTCCGTATCATGGGGCGTTCCTTAGGAGGGCGACTACTCGGGGCGCGGGCGACTGTCCGCTGATGGTCGCGGGCGGCTCGGTTCGCCAGGTCCACGATCGCCAGGTCCACGATCGCCGGGGCGGCCGCCCTCGCGACCTACTTCACCTCGAGGGCGTGGCGGCCGGGGTATCTCTTCATGCGTGATGACCCCGTCGCCATCCTTATCCAATGTCTTCAATGCTGTCACTGCGCTTTCAATTTCGGACGAAGAAATCTCGCCGTTTTTGTCAGTATCGAAAAGCAGCATAAATGGATTTGGTGGTGGAGCACCTGGCCGTTCGCCACCGCGTTCGCCACCCTCAGGCCGTCGTTCGCCATCTTCAGGCTTGCTTTCGCCACCACGATCGGGGCCGCGATCAATACGCGGCGCATCGGGCGGTTGTGCATGTGACGAAATAAAACAAGAGACGCTGATAGCGGCGACGCCCAGCCCTAGAAAAAGCCTGCTGAATCTCATTAAACCGTTCCACTCAAAAGTAACTTAGTTTTCCAGGGATCACGCTGTCCCACGGTTGAATGAAGGCAAGCTTAGCGAGCCAACCTTAACAGAACATGAATGCAGAGTGTTCTTAAAAAAGAATGAATCAACCGGCATCGCACCTACCTTGCCCAATGGTCGATTACCGACAGCCAGAAAGCGATAATAATCGTCGATGCCAACCCTTCGAAAAACGCATATGGCTCGAACAAAGTCGGCTATTCAATACCCTGCATTGCCTTTTCATACTCCGAAAGCCGGTCCAGCGTTGCCATGTAACGATTTCGGCGAAGCCATGTCTCGTATGAGATTGCCTTTGCCACACCAAGCAACTCCTTGGTCCAAAGCAAACCATCTCCCTGGATATTCACCGTCGCATTACCGTCGCGCAGTCGAGCACGAAGTTCGATCTCAACGTCATCTTTCTTGAAAATGACAAACGTGTAGTCTTTATCGCGTACACCCGAACCATCGGGGAACCACCCTAACGCGCCCAAACTCTCGGTATAGGCATTTGCGACATCTTCAAGAGGCGTTTTTTCTATCTCTAGATCAATGCTCTTGGCGTCTTGGTCGTACTTGGCCATCTTCGATGAGTTGAGAATGGGGAAGTCAGCTGCTTGCAATCCCTTGGCTTCCGCTGTGTTTTTGTCCGTTTCCTGCTTCGCGAGTTGCCAAGAATTGCGTTCCACTTCTTCGCCGACGGTAATGAGGGTGCGACCATCCGGCAGAGACTTCAGTCCAATCACTAAATCGCGCTGACCACGTAGAAAAGAAAGCCAACCGCGATCGTTCTGAAGGTTGGTACCACGCTGACGAGACAACCAGCCCTGCTCCGCCATTTCCTTGTCATAAAACTCTTTAGTTTGTTCAAGGTTCATTGACGTCGATGCAACCAGATACGGTTGGGTCGAACCATCGAATTCGACAAACCCACAATCGCGTGGGATGGCGATTGAATTCGGAGTTACAAATTTCGAATACTGAACCATGCATCCGTCCGTTCCTACCGGACCTTTCGAAATAGTGATGTTCATACTTGTACAACCGCTCAAGAACAGCAAGGAACGAGAATCGTCGATCTCCGTATACGAAGCGTTGAGCCTCGAATACGCAGTCCAGCCAGCTTCGTGCATCTTTTGCAATAGGTTGACCTCACAGGTCGTCAAATCAGCCTTGATGCGATACATCATGGTGCTTTCGGACTCGAAAATCTTTTCAATCGGCGCACAATCTGCCTTGGGGAGCCAACGAGTATCGAAATTCCCAGAGTTAACCAAACCAATGCTGGTTTCTTCACCTTCATGGCTAGCGATCGAGACAAAAAGTGTGAAACCATTTTTTGTAAAGTACATGTAACCTGGTGTTGCCGGGTCCGATGGCAATTTGGTCCAACCATCTTTTCCCAAAAAGTATCGATAGAACAACGCCGCAGCTTCAGGTTTTACGGGAGCGGTGTAATTGACCATGTCAATGTTTCCCACAACCGTCGAAGCATTGGGCAATCGGGGGTAGGTCCTGACGTCAATGGCAGCAAGTAGCTGGGCGGGCGAAGCGGAAACCTGCTTAGCGACGTCGGGCATAGTCAGCTCGGAGTGCAACGGCGACAATTTAAGTTGCTCGCCCGCTTTAGCTCCTCCCCATATCCGAATTCGACCGTTTTCATTGGCAATGAACAAAGCATTGCTCTCGGGAAGCCAGCTCAAACCGACGATTGCCAAACCATACGCATCGATCACTTGCACGACTTGATTGCGAGCCAGATCCCAGATGGTGATCCGGAAGCCGTCGACTGATGCCAGATACTGATTGTCCGGTGAGAAAGCGATATGCCTTCCCACTTGAAAGCCGCCTTTCATGGAGATAGTGGAAGTAAGATCTTTTGAGTTTCGAAATTGAATGCCCTGTTCATCGGCAAACGCGAGAAGCGTTCCATCTTGTGACGTTGCCACTCCGAAATGGTATTCACCAGACGAAAGGTCCTGTTCAGCCTTTTGTATACCCACATTCCAGAGAACTGTTTTTTCGCCGGCAATCACAAGGCGAGCCGGATCGAGAAACATAAGTCGCTCGGCACCCGTAATCCCCGGGTCAAATGTTCCTTTCGACTCAAGCCTGGGGACGCTCCAAATGGCAATTTCACTGTCATATCCAATAGTGGCAATCTGCGAAGCGTCCGGAGAAATCGCAATCTGAGTGATGTCGTTGTTGTCAATCTGCTTGGAGATGATTTCCTGTCCATTGCCAACGTCCCAGAGCTGCAACAGCCCGTCTGTATCTCCCGAGACGAGCCACTTGCCATTTGGTGATATGGCGAGGGATTTGATCGACCATTCCTGAGCGGTTGGATCGGCTTTACGCAAGACGTGTTCGGGTTTTTCGCCACTGATGGACCAAAGGGTTAGGCTCGAACCGCCTAAAGCGAAAGCTTGCCCATCGGGTGTGCTTACCGCGCACGAGACAAAGTCCGACTCGGGAGTATCGCGGCTAGATAATAGACGCAGCGACTCAAAGTTTGGACGCTGCCATTGGGCCAGCTGTTCATCGCTCAATACAACTGTCGGCTCTTCGACGTTCACAGTTTCAATGGAAGTCGCATCTACAGTTGGCGGGATGTCGACTGCGGTTTTTGTTTTTGAAACGACGCTGGCACTGGAAGTGCCAAGAGTTTCCGCCATCGCGGCCTTGCCTGGGTCAATAGCCCGCAATTCGGGAGCGGATGGTTCAGCGGTCTTATCAATCTCACTCGAATCAATCTCACTCGAAACGGGCTCCGACGACACACTGCCAGTCATTGCTGGCGCGTTTTCGACGGAACTGGATGAATTTGAGCCGCACCCGAAGGCGAAGCATATCAAAACAGTTCCGAGCAAGGGCGATAATCGATTATTATCATTCGACACAGAGACGACACGATCGCTATTGTTTCCACGCCACATGACAGACCTCTTTTCATTAAGCCCCGGATAAAACCAGACGCACCGCGCAGCTCGTCCATTCTAACACGGCAACGCCGAGTACAGCGAGAAGCCAATGCTACCATGTTACAAATGAACGCGAGGCACTTAATCTAACGATAAAGTGCCTCGCAGATTGTTGAGGAGTCTTCCACGTCTTTCGCCGAACAGACCTGCCGGCCCTTCTACAATGCTGCAGCCACTTTCGGTTCCTTATTGCCACCACTGCGACTGACGAGAGCCGCAGCGACCCCAATATCTATCCCTTCGTCAAAAAACTTGACCGAGCCGTCGCCCAAGAGTGCATGCAATCCAGAAGGGTGGAACGAGTAAGGTTGACTAGACCCCTCGGTGCCATAGGCTTGCGCGGTCGGGCTACCACCGTTAATACTTGCCAAGCGACTTGGTACAGCCGGATACCCAGGAACCGTAGCGGAGTTACCAGCATAGACTTCGGATGCATGGTCATAGCCGTTCGTTCTGTTTAGAAACAACCCGGGAATAACGGTACCGTCTTTATTCGATCCTTCAAACAAGATATCCGACGCGGGTCGAACCCATCCGCCACCGTTGGTGTGATGCGAAAACAAGTCATCGCTCACTTGCACACCGCGGCGATAGACAAACGGGCGACCACCCGATTCCCAAATTGCAATCGTGTTGGAAAGGCCGTCCGTTATATCCTTGAAATTGATCTGCGAGTTCTTGGGCGCAAAACCATTGGTCACTTGGGCACCACTACTGGTTGCCCTTGAGCTTGCGCTGATTGGTATCAACGGCGACTGAATCGAACCAAGGTATTCAAGAGTATTCGCATTTCCGAGCGATGCCGCATAATCACCAGTCGCAACGATCCCAACCCATGACGTAGCACTACCGTTAAAGTTGTCGGGATTGTGGTCGAGTGCGTTGTTGTGACGCGGAGCTGAAGAGCACTGAAAAACGTCAAGCTGCGTTCGTGCGACACCAGGGTCGGCAGTAAACAATGCAGCGGATGTCGTCACCGCGGTTGGCTGCAAAAGTGGATCGGTAGGCAATAGCCCAACGCTACTGTTAATATTATTCACGTGACTCCAGTTGACGGTCCCGTCGTATTGCTCCCATAACTTTTGCTGCTCGATGAATGGCAGAAGTTGTGTGAAGTAGCCAAAACGGACGGTGGATGACGCCAATGGTCGACCACTGCTGGGCAGCTTATCTTTCGCGGAGTGGAAATTGTGTATTCCCAGTCCAATCTGCTTTAGATTGTTCGCGCAAGACGAACGCCTTGCTGCTTCGCGCGCTGCCTGAACGGCTGGAAGAAGCAGTCCTACTAGAACTCCGATGATCGCAATCACCACTAACAGCTCTACCAATGTAAATCCGCTCGCCGAACGAACTTTCAATCTGAATTTTCTCATTTTCTGAATTCCTAAGGTTAATTGACTGATCTTGAAAGCGTTGTGTTTTCATTGCGGGTGCAGTTTCTGCATCAACAACAAAACGACGGATGTTTGTTCAGTCTCCGGTGCAAGCCGGTCAACCGACAGGATGTATTTGAAAAGCCTCTTCCTCGCGGCGTCGGCACAAGGTTTTCGTTCTGGCGTTCCTCCATCGCCAAGAAACATAAAAGGTGATACGAAGTCTTTCGATTACTAGTGACAACCATCCGAATCAGAGGTGATCGATTACAGTCGGCGAATTCGAGTTTTCTCTGTCCGCTCAATTTGTACGATGACACCGTCTTGAACGATCACATTGACCGATCCAAACTTCAGCCCGCGAAGCGAGTCACGCACTCGTTCGAATTCGTCGATTTGACGTTGCTCACGTGTCGAATGGTCGTGGTTTGACCCAGTATTATCTGTAGACATTGTCGTTAGTTCCTATTTGTCCCCATCGTCGAGAATTGTTTAAACCGATTCTTCATGACTCGTATTCGCTTGTCTCTAGATTTCATATTCAGGTGCAAAAACACGCATGCGACGGGGAGTTACAAACACATTTTCGCCACACAGAAGTTGCAACTCTAAAAACCGATCGAATGGGAGATCAACTTGAAGGTCGTCCCCATTCGAAGCAGTCAATACAACCTTCGCGTATGAGCCTGCTGGGTTGATACGATTGACTCTAGCAGCCATGCTTGGCCCTCCATTCGAATGACGGGTCAGTTCCAATTCGTGCGGACGTATATACACATTCGCAGATCCGTTGCCTTCCGATCCCTTCGTTGCCGCCACCAAGCCAGAAACGTCGGTCATTCCATCGCCCCAGAATGCACGTCCCTTTTCCACTCGCCCACGAAACACGTTTACATTGCCCAGGAAATCCATAACAAATTCGGTGGATGGGTTGTGAAACACTTCCGCTGGTGTACCGACTTGCTCGATCTGTGCCCGATTCATCACAACGACACGATCCGCAACTTCCAATGCTTCTTCTTGATCATGGGTTACAAGGATCGTTGTCATCTTCAGCTCGCTCTGTAGCCGTCGTAGCCAATTACGCAGTCCCTGACGTACCTTTGCGTCCAATGCACCAAACGGTTCATCAAGCAACAAGACGCGTGGCTCAATTGCGAGCGCCCTGGCCAATGCGACTCGCTGCCTTTGCCCGCCAGACAACTGGGCCGGATAGCGATTGCCAAAACCTTCTAACTGAATCAGATTCAACAACTCATTCACTTTATGTTGAATTTGAGCACTTGTCGGCCGCGTGGTTCGCGGACGGACTCGTAAACCGAACGCGATATTTTCGCTCACGCTTAAATGCTTAAACAAAGCATAATGCTGAAAAACGAATCCAACTTTTCGATCCCCCACTCGTTTGTGTGCAACGTTTTCACCGTGAAACCAAATCTCGCTTTTTCCATCATCATCTGCGGTTTCCATTCCGGCAATGATTCGAAGCAGAGTTGTCTTTCCAGAGCCTGACGGCCCTAACAATGTGATCAACTCTCCGTCGTGTACTTCGAGATTGACATTTTGCAGTGCGGTATAGGTACCGAATGTCTTACTGACGTTTTTAACGCTAATACTCATCTCAAACGACCTCTGCCGCTGTCGGCTCAAGCGTATCATGAAGTTGTTGTTGAACTTTCCATTCCAAGAATGTTTTGATCACCAGCGTGACCAGCCCAAGCATGGCGAGAATGGAGGCCATGGCGAACGCAGCCACGACGTTGTACTCGTTGTAAAGAATCTCAATGTGCAGCGGCAGCGTATTCGTTCTGTTCCGGATATGTCCGGAAACAACTGACACCGCACCGAACTCACCCATCGCACGTGCGTTGCAAAGGATCACTCCATACAGCAATCCCCATTTAATGTTTGGGATGGTGACTCTTCGAAAAGTTTGCAATCCACCAGCGCCAAGGGACAACGCCGCTTGTTCTTCGTCGGTTCCCTGTTCCTGCATGAGGGGGATCAGTTCGCGGGCGACAAATGGAAAGGTGACGAAGATGGTAGCGAGGACGATTCCGGGCACTGCAAAAATGACCTGCAAATCGTGCTCTGCAAGCCACGGTCCGAACCAACCTTGCATGCCGAATAGCAACACATAAATTAGTCCGGAGATAACCGGAGACACCGCAAAAGGCAAATCGATCAGGGTGATCAATAAACTCTTGCCTTTGAACTCGAACTTCGCAATTGCCCACGCGGCCGCAACACCAAAGACCAGATTCAGTGGCAACGATATTCCCGTTGCGATCAGGGTTAACGTGATCGCGTGCCAGCCGGCCGGATCGCTGAAACTCTCCCAATACGCCGAAACTCCATCGCGCAGTGCCTCGGAGAAAATGACCAACAACGGAAGTACTAGGAACGTTCCAATGAAAATGATTGTCGTTGCAATCATCAACATTCGAAGCCACGCAGGATCATGTGTAGATCGCTGGCTTCGTCCGTGGTTCGATAAAGTGGATTGACCGCTTGCCATGCTAAATTCCTTTCGTCTGGGCGCGACTCAAATACCACTGCAAGCCGTTGATAGACAGTAGTATGAGGAAAGAGATGGTAAGCATGACGGCCGCGATCGCCGAGGCTCCCGCAACGTCGTATTGTTCTAGCTTGGTAACGATCAGCAGTGACGAGATTTCGGTTTTCATGGGCATGTTGCCGGAGATGAAAACCACGGACCCGTATTCACCCAATGCTCTTGCGAATGACAAAGCGAACCCGGTCAATAGCGAAGGGAGAACGATTGGTACGATGATGCGTTGAAATGTTTGCCACCGATTTGCACCCAAGCTCGCCGCCGCTTCTTCCGTTTCGCCATCGAGTTCTTCGAGGGCTGGCTGCAAGGTCCGCACGACGAACGGCAGGCCGATGAAGGTCAAGGCCAGCGTGATTCCGAGCGGTGTGAATGCGACGTGGATCCCCATCGGATCAAGTAGGCCGCCGATCCATCCATTCTTGGCATAGAGCGTAGTCAGTGCGATGCCCGACACGGCTGTTGGCAAGGCGAATGGCAGGTCGACTAACGCGTCAAGAATTTTTCGACCGGGAAATCGATATCGAACCAACGACCAAGCGACAATGAATCCAAAGAACACATTGATGGATGCCGCGGCAAGCGAAGTACCGAACGTCAGCTTGTACGACGCCATCACGCGTGGATCGGTTACCGTATGCCAAAGTTCCTCCGTCGATAGGGAGGCACATTGCAAAAACAATGCTGACAGGGGCACCAGCACGATCAAGCCCAGATAGGTCATTGAGTAGCCAAGCGTAAGACCCAATCCCGGAAGGATGCTATATCGTTTTATTTTTATCTTCATCATGACAATCCGATTCCAATTCGCCGAATTTCCATACTCTTAAGAACGTGGAATCTCAAAGGTGCCGTCAATTACCTGGCTGATAAAGTTGGTCGAACACACCACCATCGTCAAAGTGTTCTGGCTGGGCCTTCGTCCAACCACCAAATGCTTCGTCGACCGTAAATAGATCGATGCTTGTAAAGGGTTGCAGGAGTTCCTTGTCAACTGAATCGGTGAGTACAGGCCGGTAGAAATGTTTCGCAGCGAGGATCTGTCCAGTTGGCGAATACAGGTACTCAAGGTATTCCTTCGCAAGCTCCTCGGTACCATGCTTCTTCGCGTTTCCGTCGACGATAGAAACAGGTGGTTCCGCTAAGATGCTTTGCTTCGGTACGACGATTTCAACTTTGTCAGAGCCCGCATCTTTGATCGCCAAATGGGCTTCGTTTTCCCAGGTCAACAGCACGTCCCCAATCTCTCGTTGAATGAACGTATTGGTCGCTCCTCGAGCACCCGAATCAAGGACGGGAACCCGCTTGAACAATTCTCCAACAAACGCTCGCGCCTCAGCTTGTGCAGCGATGACACTGGAATCGGTAGGATCTTTTAATTTTGACCAATCACCTAATGACTTCTTTAACGCGAAACCCCAAGCGGCGAGGTAATTCCATCTTGCGCCGCCGCTCGTCTTTGGGTTCGGCGTGATGACTGAGACGTCGCCCTTGATCAAGTCGTCCCAGTCTTTGATTTGCTTCGGATTCCCTTTGCGAACCAAGAACACGATCGTTGATGTGTACGGCGAACTGTTGTGCGGCAATCGTTGTTGCCAATTCTCTGGAATCAAGCTGGACTTGTCAGCGATCGCGTCGATGTCGTATGCGAGTGCGAGCGTCACTACATCCGCGCCCAATCCGTCGATGACGGCCCTCGCTTGTTTTCCCGATCCGCCGTGCGACTGTTCAATCGTGACGACTTGGCCGGTCGCCTTTCGGTGCTGCGCGGCGAATGATTCGTTGAATTCCTGGTAAAACTCACGAGTAGGGTCGTAGGAAACATTCAGCAAAGTCACCGGTGACGGCGCAGACGCGTTTTGATTGCTATTCGAGGCGGCGTTGGGATTGCTATTCGAGGCCTTGTTGGGAGTGCAACCGGATGCAAGTAGTCCGGATGCAAGTAGTAACGCGAGGACGAGAAAGTGACTCGAAAGTGTTCGTGCGTTGTTCATGTCAGGGCTTAGCAGTTAAGGGCCGAAAGCACGATGTGCTTTCAAACGGATTGGTCTGCTCCCTATCATTACAATTGTCGTGCCGAAGCCACCGAAATGGCGATAAAACGGGTTTTTGTCGTAAATACGTCGAATTGCGTCGCAAAAATTCGGTTTGCTGGACATTGTCCAGCAAATGAGATAGTCTGTGTCCGTTATATTTGATGGGCGGCAGTGCTATTTAACGGGCGAGACGGCGATGCGAGTGCCTCAAGAGATTTTGCTGGAGATTTGGAGAGAGTCGTGTCGGCATATTGAAATCGAGGAATCGTCCAATCAATTGGTCGTGCTCCTAAAACAGGTCATGCCGGTTGAAATGCTGCTACTGCGTCGCTGCGATTTCAGTGGACAGGGGATCGGAACGGTTGCAGTGGGTCAGCATCGCCCCGGACCCGAGCCGGCTGATGTGGGCCGCAAATTCACAGCCGAACGATGGAAAAGACTTGTCAACTGGGGCAGGCAGGGGACCCTGCTTCATGCGGAAGCCACAAAGAGATCCGGCGAACTTGCCCTGCTGGCTCCCAGCGATCTTGTGGGTGAGTTACTCGCGGGGCCGCTGGTCAATCACACAGGGTTGGCAGGCGTACTGATTCTCGTTGCTGACTACGGCCGATCATTTCTGCCTCATCATCAAGCGATACTGCAAGACATCCTTGAGCCGTTTTCGGTGGCGCTTGAAAATGATCGTCGACTCGGTGAACTGGAAGCATTGCGTGATGCGGCCGTTGCGGATCGGCGCGACTTGCTAAAGCAACTTGCTTCCAAAGCCCACGAAGAAGAACCAGTCGTGGGCGCTGAAACTGGATTACGCGAGGTGATGGCGCGAGCCAACTTGGTTGCTCCCTCCGATGCTCCCGTGTTGATATTAGGAGACACTGGCACTGGTAAGGAAGTCATTGCGCGTGCGATTCATGCTCGTTCCCGACGCGTCGATGGGCCCTTCATACGGGTCAACTGTGGAGCAATCCCGTCGGAACTGATCGATTCTCAGTTGTTCGGACATGAGCGAGGAAGCTTTACCGGGGCCGAGGGCACACGCCAGGGGTGGTTTGAGCGCGCCGACGGCGGCACATTGTTTCTCGACGAGATAGGCGAGCTTCCATTGATTGCACAGGTTCGCTTGCTGCGTGTGTTGCAAGATGGCTTCATCGAGCGAGTAGGCGGTCAGCAGGCGATTCGTGTTGACGTACGATTGATTGCTGCCACTCATCGAGACTTGGCTGCCATGGTGCACACGGGCAAGTTTCGCGAAGATTTGTGGTATCGCGTAAACGTCTTCCCGTTGCTCTTGCCGCGGCTATCAGAACGTCCAGAAGACATTCCTGCTTTGGCCAAGCATTTTGCGCACCGAGCGGCAAATCGTTTCGGTTTGAGTTATGTGGAACCTCGTTCGGACGATTACGATCTTCTTGCGCAGTACTCATGGCCGGGCAACATTCGCGAACTGGCGGCCGTTATGGATCGAGCGGTACTCCTTGGCGAGGGGCAGCGGATTGAGGTGGCTAAGTCATTGGGCATCTCACGTCCGGTGCTGAGGCAGGCCAACGAGGAACCAACATTTTATGAAGTGATCCCCGAAGCACCCGTCGTCGCTCCCTACGCGACTCCGACAGTGAACTCGACCGATTTGATCGAGCTCGACGCCGTTATCAAGCGGCACATTGAACGAGTGCTGGTTACGACGAGAGGGAAAGTGGAAGGTCGACGAGGCGCCGCCGAGCGACTTAACATCAACCCTCACACGTTGCGAGCTAAGATGCGTAAGCTCGGAATCGATTGGTCACAATACCGTCTACAATGATGGCCACTTAGTTCACCGCCTCTGCTTGTTTCGTCCTGGCCCACCATCAAAGACATCCTTTTGACCGCCGCCGATCAACAGATCGTTGCCAAGACCTCCGAACAACATATCACGTCCGCCTTCGCCATTGATTTCGTCATCACCATCGTCGCCGGACAGTGTATCGTGACCACTACCGCCCATAATCTTATCGTTACCTCCGTCGCCATTAATGACGTCGGCACCAGCGCCACCAAGAAGGCGATCATGGCCGGCACCACCGGAGATTTCATCGTTTCCTTCGTCTCCATGAATCAGGTCATTTCCATCGCCGCCAAACAGTCGGTCGTTACCACGCCGTCCGAAGATAAAGTCCTTGCCTGCACCACCATTAATGGTGTCGTTCCCAAAACCGCCGATCAATCGATCCGCACCGTCGCCACCTTCGATCGAGGCAGGAGTGATGATTCGCCCGACCAGTTCAACCAAGTCGTTGCCACCCTTCGCGTCGATGGAAATCGATTGAATCGTGCTAAGGGCAAATCGCCCTTTTGACTTTCCGTTGATCGTGACTTCTAGTTGGCTTCCCTTCAAAATCACTTTTATCTTTTCTGCATTTGAAGTTCCAACCACGACAAGCACACCGTCGTAGACGCCAACGGGCGTGGTGGATGCATCGGAGGTGAGCAGGTTTGTGGAAACAAAATCACCGATGGAGTCGCCAAGCAGCAAGCCATCGCGATTGTCGAAACCCCAGTGAACACCCCCGTAAAGTCGACTTGCTGCGGATTCCTCCGCCGCTTGCGAAATCTTGGTGTAGCTTCGATCCGCTACACCATCTGTCTCGGACTCCAAAGTGAATGAGATATCGTCGCTGCCATAGAAACTGGAAAGGACACTCGCCGCTGCGCCACTGAAACTTGCATGCCCAGAAACGTAGGAAGGGAAAGGAGGCGTTACGAGCAGCGGCGTCCAATCGGAGTCTCCAATCGTTGATGAGTTGCCGTCTGCTTCACCTCCGCGAATCGCTGTCACAGGACGCCAAAAATTGGTATCGAACTTCAAGTCCCATGCTGCGATCGCGGTATCCGCCATGGCAACGTTTAGCAACGCAAACAATCGCGCGTTATCGACCAAAGTAGAATTGCGAGCTTCCGAGATGGCCTGCGCCATTCGATTGAGATGGCCGGGAGGCGTTGCCGTTCCTAAACCATTGGCCCAAAAATTTGCGATTTGCGTTTGTTCAACTGTGCGGGACGTACTTGTCGTCGAGCCTATCGCCTTGACTTCCTCATAGGCAGCCGTGTACTCGGGGCTGTCGATCGCAGGAATCTGTCCGTCACCAAGAGTGCCGCTGAATTGACCCGCGGAAGTCAACGCAAATGGCTGCACCTCCGACCATTGAGGAAGCACCGCCGCTGCATTGCCAGGAGGCGTAGGCTGCCAATCGCCCAGGTCGGTTCCCGGCGTATACGCAACGGTATCCGTCGACCCGTCAGCACTTCGCAGTGCCAGGATCGCGTCGGCGGCAAGTTGCCCGATCCGTACCCCGGCGTCCTGATCCAGTCCGTCGGGGATATCATCTAAAGCGTCCGTTTCAGCCGCATTGAAGGTCGAGGCCTGTGCGGGGTAGAGCGACCTCAATACCCGTGCTGCCGCCGCATTGACTGCGGCTTCACGCGATGCGGTCGGCGGTGCAACGGCTTCAAGCTCGTAAGGCTTATGAGTGGCAACGATTGCATTGACCGCATCGTAAATCGCAGTATGAACCATGGCGAGATTTCGAGCGGCCACGGGTGGCAAGCTTCCCGCAGTGCGGATCGCATCTAGCGTTGTATCGTTCCACTGAGTCACCATGTCAGCGGACATCAACTCTCGTGGCTCAAGGCGTTCCACTCGCAACTTTGCATGAACCGACTTCGCTCGCGTGAATCGATTTGCACCAAAAAGCGACAGTCGCATGGATCGGATAGTGCGTTTCATTGTCGTCTCATTCAAGCAGAGGAAAAAGATTGTCCGGACAACCTTTCACAGAAGGCATTCGTAGGAGTCGACAATCGCAAAACTTCACGCCTGACCAATAGGTCAGTTCTTGCCAACACAATGAACGCCTGTATTTGTCCATTGACCCTTAACAGCCAATCATTACCGTGCAAATTGCGGTTTTTTCGAAGTCTCACCCAGCACCCCGGTTACCACAGACCGATTTCTTCGGGTTTCACACGGGTCGTTTCACACCATTCCGTTCCGAGCGAATCGCAGCTCTGCCCACTGATTCTTTGTGCATTGAGTGCATGTTCAACCATGCGTCGTTTTTTGATGTATCATTGCTGCTCCTACCAACGACTTTCTTTGTCCATCGGAATAACGCAACTACGTTTTTCGATAACCATCCGTTGTATTTCAAGAACGCATTTCAACAAACCCGCCATCCATCCCATGAAGTACCTCTTTACCGTTTCGTTGATCATTTGGTCGCTTGCAAATTCACCGAATCTGATTGCACAAACGCCTGGGCAGAAGGCGAACGCAAAAGCGCGGCGTTCGACGGAAGTGGGGCCCACAATGGGTGAAAACAAATCCACTCCCATCGATCGAATCAAAGCATTGCCAGGCTTCAACGTGGAGTTGCTTTATTCCGTGCCGGGTGCTGACCAAGGCTCATGGGTGAATCTGTGTGCCGACCCGAAAGGAAGACTGATTGTTAGCGACCAGTACGGCGGATTGTATCGAATCACGCCGCCTGCGCTGGGGGCTGTAATCCAACCAAGCGATGTCCAAAAGGTGCCTGCAGATATTCGAGCGGTCAATGGAATGGTATGGCTCAACGACGCGTTATACGTCGGCGTTAACGATTACGAAAAAAAAATCCCCAGCGGTTTGTATAAACTGACGGACAGCGATGGAGATGACAATCTTGATCATGTTGAATTGCTGCGAGCCTTGGACGCAAACGGAGACCACGGCGTTCATGCTGTCGTTCCAACGCTGGACGGCAAAGCGATTTATCTCGTGTGTGGCAACGCTACAAAGCGCACCGAGCTAGCGGCCACGTCTCAGGTTCCCCAAGTCTGGGGTGAAGATCATTTACTGCCAAGAATGCCGGATGGTCGTGGTTTCATGCGAGATGTACTTGGGCCCGGTGGCGTTATCTACCGGGTGTCCCTGGATGGCAAAGATTTTGAGGCCTATGCAACCGGATTCCGCAACGTGTTCGATGCGGCTATCAATCGCGAAGGCGAGTTGTTTACCTATGACGCGGATATGGAATATGACTTTAACACCTCATGGTATCGTCCGACTCGCATCAACCACGTCGTCAGCGGAGCAGAGTTTGGTTGGCGCAATGGCGCGGGCAAACGTCCGGAGTTTTATGCCGACAATTTGCCTGCAGCGCTCAACATCGGTCCAGGCTCCCCCACAGGGGTTACGTTCGGATATGGTTCGAAGTTCCCCGCAAAGTACCAGAATGCACTTTACGTTCTCGACTGGAGCTGGGGAAAGCTTTACTCGGTGCACTTAGAGGCTTCGGGAGCAAGTTATACCGCGACCAAAGAAGAGTTTATTACGGGTGCACCACTGCCTATCACCGATGCGATCATTCACCCGCAAGACGGCGCGATGTATTTCACCATCGGTGGCCGACGGGTCCAGTCGGGGCTCTATCGAGTCACTTATTCCGGCGACCAACCGACCGTCTCCAGTTCTGCGGAGCCGAGTAAAAGCCCGGCTCGTGACCTACGGCACCAGTTGGAAGTCTTTCACGGTCGCAAAGATCCATCGGCCGTGGAAACGGCTTGGCGGCACTTAGGTGACAAGGATCGATTCATTCGCTGGGCAGCGCGGACGGCGATCGAGCATCAAGACGTTGCGACTTGGCGTGAGCGTGCGATCAACGAGAAAGATCCCGCGATCCAAGTCGAAGCTTTACTGGGACTGGCCCGCGCAGCTGGCGTTTGTCCGCAGCACCGCACGCCGCAGTCGCCACCCGTTGATGAGTCGCTGCGCGATCGTACTATTGATGCGTTACTACAGATAGACCCAACGTCGCTTGATCACGCGCGCCGATTAACTTGGTTGCGAACGATCGAAATTGTGCTCAATCGCTTCGGCAGGCCAGCAGAAAATCGATGCGTTGGCCTGACAGAAAAGTTGGATCCGCTTTTCCCTGCTGCAACCCGAGAAGAAAACTGGCTGCTGTGTGAAACACTTGTTTACCTTGGATCTCCGAATGTCGCGAGGAAAGCGATGGACTTGATCTCCAAAGCACCCACACAGGAAGTACAAATCGAGTACGCACGTTCGCTACGAATGTTGAAGGTTGGTTGGACCACCGAAACTCGCACCGCCTTTTTCGAGTGGCTATTGAGAGCGACAAACTATCGCGGTGGCGCTAGCTTCGAGAAATTCATCGAATTCATACGTAATGACGCAATAGCAACCTTGAGCGATAAGGAAAAACAATCACTCGCTGACGTGTTAGCGAAAAAGCCAATTCCGCGATCGACGGCTGAAATGATGAGCGAAGCGTTCGCGGGACGTACTGCCAACGAATGGAAACTAGACGAACTTTCCGCGATGACTAAAACAGAGCTTACGGGAAGAAACTTTGAGAATGGTCGTAAGATGTTCGGTGCCGCGACCTGTTATTCATGCCATCGGTTCGGAAACGAGGGCGGGATGACGGGACCTGACTTGACTTCAGCAGGCCGACGCTACTCTGCACACGACTTATTGGATCAGATCATCAATCCCAGTAAGGAGATCAACGAACAGTTCTCTTCCGTCATTGCATTGACCGACGATGGTCAAGTGCACACAGGAGTTGTCGTGAACCTAAACGGTGACTCGTTGATGCTAAACGTTGACTTAACGGACCCGTCGAAACAGGTCACGCTCGACCGCAAGTCCATCGAGAGCCTCGAAATGTCAAAAGTTTCGGCCATGCCGACTGCTTTGCTTGGACTTCTCAACAAAGAGGAAGTGCTCGACCTCGTCGCGTACATCTTGAGCGGTGGCGACTCATCGCATGCATACTTCAAGAAATAAACTTGGCCTGGCCGTGCCACTTGATAGATAACTTCGCGGTGCCTGGCTTCATGCGGCATCGCTGTCCGTTTTGTAAGTCCGCAGTGCAAACGGTATCGCAAGGCGTTTCACAGAATCGTTCGCGGGTCGATTGTTCGCGCGTGAAACGTTTACGCGGGAACGGGGTCCGAAAGCACAATCAATCGGTCCCTCGAGACTCATTTGCGTGCCCACAGGGCCACAGATGCCTTATTTGCCTGCTACGTGGGAACGGTGTACCATCGGTCTTTTGGCCACACCAAACTTCCCACCTGCTTCAAACCGCTGACCCCAACTCATGAAACGTTTTTCATTGGTGTTCTGTCTTTTTGCATTCTTCTTTGTGACTTCCGTCGCAAGCCAAGAGGCGAAACCCAAGCCGCTTCGAGCACTCTTGATCGCAGGCGGGTGCTGCCATGACTATACCCATCAGCAAGAGGCACTCTGTAAAGGAATTCAATCCCGTGCAAACGTCCGCGTCGACGTTTACTGGACTGACAATTCCACTACCGCACCCGTTCTACCACTCTATAGCCGTCTCAATTGGGCAGAGGAGTACGACGTAATCATCCATGACGAGTGCGCCGCCGATATCAAAGATCCAGCGCTCGTCGACCGAATCGTGCAGGTGCATCAAAAAACACCTGCCGTACACCTGCACTGCGCCATGCATAGTTTTCGGACGGGGACAGATGCCTGGTTCAAGCACCTCGGTTTGCAATCGAACTCGCATGGTCCCCAGGAACCGATTGCGATCCATTTTGCCGATTCGGTCCATCCAATAACGCAAACGCTCTCCGACTGGACGACGGTTCGAGAAGAGCTTTACAACAACGTAAAAGTCTTTTCGGCTCAACCACTCGCGATCGGCAAGCAGATTGTAGGTGTCGGTGAGAAGCAAAAAGTGGAAGAAGCAATTGTTGTTTGGACCAACGAATCGGAAGGGGCTCGAAGCTTCAGTACATCATTGGGCCATAATACCGAAACAGTGGAGGATCCTCGTTATTTGGAACTGGTGACTCGCGGTCTTCTCTGGGCATGCGGAAAACTATCACCTGAATATCTACAGCCGTACGAGGGCGACAATCAGGTCACGTTTATCGACAAGAACAAGTTCAAGTCGCCTGAGGAAATGTCACTTGGCACAGCGCCCGACAATGCGACTCTCGTCAAAACGACCGCTTCTAGCACTCAAGGTGGGCACGATTCCTATCATGCGATCGATGGGAAAACTGATTCGCGATGGTGCGCTGATGGTGCGAGTTTTCCGCAATGGCTGCAACTCGAATTCGCTATCCCGCATCGAGTGAGCGAGATCGAAATCGTTTGGGAGTCCCCCGGTGCCGCCTATCAATATCGCGTAGAAGGTTCGGCAGATGGAACGAACTGGTTGATGCTGCAGGATAAGTCAGACAACAAGAATGGCAACCAGGACGCATTTAAGGTCGCTGACCAAACACCAATCAAGTTCATCAAAGTTACGGGTCTGGGGAGTTTTGGCGGATGGTGCAGCATCCGAGAAGTCAAAGTGAAAGGTGATGGCGTCGGTCCCCTTTGGCCGGCTGATCCAAAGCAAGACAACGGTGAGTTCATCCCGATGGCAGGTGATCCGTTTAGCACTCAAGGAAATGAGTTGCCGCGGATCGTGAAACTGAGTGCCCAGCAAGAAGCGGAAATATTGAAAGACGTCGAAGTGGCCAATGGTTTTGAAGCTACTGTCTTCGCCGCTCCTCCAGCGGTCAATTATCCCGTCTTTGTGGCAGCAACTGTGGATGGGACGCTCTACGTCAGTTCGGACGGCAACGGCTCATTAGGACGGGAGCCTCAACGCGGCCGGGTGATCCGACTACGTGACCTGGATGGGGACGGACGAGCCGACGAAACAAAAGTGTTTTGTGAAATCGATGCCCCTCGCGGATTGGTTTGGGACCATGACCGCCTCTATCTTATGCATCCACCGCACCTCAGCGCTTTCATCGATCACGATGTTGATGGAGTGGCTGATGAGCAAAAAACGTTGGTCAAAAATCTTGCCTTCGATTATGACCAACGCCCCGCCGACCACACGACCAATGGAGTCAGTCTCGGCGTTGATGGTTGGTTGTATATCGCTGGTGGAGACTTTGGATTTGTCGATGCAGAGGGAACCGACGGTCGTAAACTGACTCATCGCGGCGGTGGGGTCATTCGCGTACGCCCAGACGGCAGTGGGCTCGAGATTTACTCAACCGGCACGCGAAACATTCTTGAAGTCGCAATCAGCCCTCAGATGGACTTATTCGCGCGCGATAACACCAACGATGGCGGTGGCTGGGACGTAAGATTGCATCATTTCTCAGGCAATGATGACCACGGCTATCCTCGGCTGTTTAAAAACTTTGGCGAAGAATGCGTTCAACCGTTGGCGGACTACGGTGGCGGTTCGGGTTGTGGTGCTGTCTTTATCGATGAGCCAGGTTTTGGAGTGTGGAACAACGCTCCGTTTACTGCCGATTGGGGAACCGGCGCACTTTATCGGCATACGGTTTCCGCGCAGGGGGCAACTTTTGCGGAAACTACGAAACCCGAATCGTTCATCCGAATGACTCGTCCCACCGACGCCGATGTGGATGGCAACAGTCGCGTTTATTGTGCAAGTTGGCGTGGTGCGACGTTTAATTGGAATGGTCCCGATGTCGGCTACATCGTTTGTGTCAAACCACAGGACTTCCAACCGTCGCCGATGCTTGGTTTTTCGACCGCATCGGAAAGTGAGCTTGTTAAAGAGCTAAAATCCGCTAGCTACCGACGACGAATGGAAGCGGAACGAGAACTAATGCGGCGAGGAAAGCCGGCCAATCAGTGGTTACTCAAAAGCAGTCTCGCGTCACGCACCCCGGAGCGCACGTTGGTTGCACACATTCAAGCTCACGTTTCGATCGCTGAAATACTTGAAGCCTTAGCAAGTAGCGACCCATTGGTTGTCCATACAGCCATTCGATGTTTGGCCGATCGCAACGTCTTTGCACAGTGCATTGAGGCACTGGATGAAAGGAGACTACCTTCAGGGTTAATCCTTCGCGCGCTTGCAATGATGCATGAACCGCAAGTGGTGGACGCATTGAGCATGCGATTATCCAAAGTATCGGATCCGAATCTGCGAAGAGAATTGCTGTCCGCCCTGTGCCGACTCCATTTTCGCGAAGGCGAGTGGAGGGGTGATTCATGGGGAACTCGCCCTGATACTCGTGGCCCCTATTATCAGCCAGAACCATGGAGCGAAACGCCAAAGATCGCTACTGTCCTTCAGCAGATGTTGAACAAGGGAACGCCCGAACAAGCTTCTGAATTGATTGAATTGATGCAAAGAAATCGGATTCAGTCGAGCGATGCGCTCGATCGCATGATCGAACTAGCCGAAGCCCATGAACCATTGCTTGCTCCCACCATTTCACAGCTCGCGAACGCAAATGATATTCCACCCAAGGGAGTTGATTTGTTGTTGCGGGTCGCCGGCAGGAAGGATGCTTCGGCCAGACTGCTGGCAGACGCGATTTCTGGACTTTCTCGACTGAATACCAAAGAAGCTTCAGAAGCAATGTTGGTAGCGATTTCGAGTATTCACAAAATCAATAGTGCTAACGAGGAGCAAAGCCAAGCACGCAACATGCTTGTCAATGCACCCAACTTGGATGCTCAAGTGGCAACGTTTGAAAGCGCAGCAAATCGAATGACGTCCGAGGTTGCGATTTGGGCGGATGTCGCCTTGGTGACCATCGCTGGCAAAAAAAATAGCAGCCCTGAATCGCTCGAGCTAGCCAAGAAATCAATCGACAACGCCTGGGAGTTCAACGACCGTAAAATGAGGTTGATGCAGGCAGTTGCAAATATCAACAATCATTATTTAGACGCCAAGATTTGGACGGCGGTCCACGACAAGGACGCATCGGTCGCACAACTTGCCAAGTCGCTTGTCGAACAGATGAAAATCACGCCGCCAACTAACGATGACTCACCGAAGATCGGCTCTTTATCCATTGCCGATGTAGCTGGGAAAGTCATCTCCACGCATGGAGACGTTTCGATTGGTGAACAAGTTTTTTCAAAAGCGAATTGCATCGCATGTCATTCGGTTCGCCAGAACGAAGTACAAAAGGGTCCCTACCTTGGTAACATTTCTAAAACCTATAAGCGGATCGACTTAATCGTTGCAATCCTCGAACCAAGCAATACGATCGCGCAAGGTTTTGCGACCAACGTCATCTTGACTGAGGATGGCTTGGTATTGAATGGCTTTGTGACGAGCGAACAGGGCGACCGCGTCACCATTCGTGACCAAACAGGCAAAGAGTTTACGGTGATGAAAGAAACGATTGAAGAACGAAAGACATCGCCCACCTCTGTAATGCCCTCTGGTGTGATGAACGACTACACCACCCACGAGCTAGCGTCGCTGCTTGACTTCGTCGAATCCCTAGCGAAGTGATGCGAGGGTCGCGACACTTTCGTTGCTTCGCTATTTCATTGCATTACAAGACAGGTTTTGGGGAACAGTGGTTTACCCCTTCATTGCCCGGTCAAATTCACCGACTTTCGACATTTAACGGCTACCGTGTTCGCTCTGGCGCCTTGCTGGTAGCTGCTGGCTCTTTTGGACATCCTTGCATACAATCCCACCACAGGAATCGATGGCGGTTTCTAGCGTGGTAGTGTACGTGTCAGACGTTATGGATTTGTAGGTGAAGTGGTCAATCCGTTTGCAGCGTCGAAGATTCTTGTCGATGAAAAGGGCGTTTTTGCGGACCATGCAACACTGGTTCGCGGTTCGTTTTTGTATCGCGTGATTGATTTCGAACTCCCCTTTCGCGGGCGCTTCGTCTACAACGGTTGGTGGTTCCGTCAACTGGTTCAGATCGACGACTATCGCACCTGGATGAAAATTAGCTGGCTGCAGATTCATCGTCGAATCGAGTTTGTACTGCCCGCTGAAATCGATCCACAACGTCGAAAATGTCTAATTGAAATCCATTTCGGTACTGGCCTGCGTATCCGTCGTTTTCAAGTTACTGTAGGCGGCATCGTTGTTTACGATGAAATCTCCTAGGCTTTGTCCGCACCGACGTCGGATCCATCAGCGCGAAGCCATTTTCGCTCATGGCTCTTGCCTTATCGATGAGGTTCCGCTGCGTTTTCAAACCTCGCCACTTACCATCGACCAGACGATATGACGACCCTGTCAAACGGTGCGGTCGTCTGGCGACTTCTTAAGCTCGCTTGGCGGTATCGCTGGAGTTGCCTGCTGCTACTAGTCATGCAGTTTGCGTTGATGGGACTTTCGGTTTTGATGGTTCAATTTGGCGGGTTTGGAATTGACTTGATTCGATTCCATGCGGGCAATTGTGACTCTCCGCCCATACTTATTCACGGATACACATTACCTAACCAATTGTCACCAATGCAGCAGGTTGCGATAACAGCTGGCGGACTTGCGTTCGCTGCTGTCATCCGAACGGTTCTCAATTGGATCTATGCACTCGTTTCGGGAGACCTGGTTCACCGGCGGATCGTCGTCGACTTGCGAGCCGAGGTCTACGCTAAGCTTCAACGCCTAAGCCTTCGTTTCTACGACCAACAAGCGACTGGCTCCATCATCAACCGCGTCACTGGCGATGTGCAGTCCACACGGACTTTCATCGATGGGGTACTGATACAACTATCCGTTTTGGCGATGTCACTTGCGGTCTATTTGACCTTTCTTCTTCGTATCGACGTGACGTTGACCTTATTGTGCTTGGCAACGACCCCAGTCGTATGGTGGATCAGTGTGCGATTTGCGAATTCCGTGCGACCTCTCTATGACACGACTCGAAAGCGAGTGGATGATCTCGTCCTTCACGTGGCGGAGTCGGCAGACGGCATCACGGTCATCAAGTCGCTTGGACGTCAACAAGCGGAGATCGCGCAATTTGCTCTCGCCAATGATCGCCTGCGAGAGCAGCAGCGCGAAGTTTTCTTAAAAGTCAGTCGATTTTCACCGATGGTACAACTTTTAACTCAGGTCAACCTGGTTGTGTTATTGATCTACGGAGGACACCTTGTCGCAATCGATAAATTACCGCTCGGAACAGGAATGATCGTGTTTGCCGGTTTACTGCAACAGTTTAGTAACCAAGTTGCCAACCTATCCGGCCTAGCGGGTACGATTCAACAATCACTTACTGGGGCACGCCGCGTTTTTGAAGTGCTTGACGCCGCTGAAGAAGTCCGAGCACCCGCAAATCCCTGGAGTCCCCGTTCGGTTCGTGGCGAGGTCCGTATCGAAGGCGTTTGGTTTGAATATAAAAAAGGAGTACCGATCTTACGAGATGTTTCCCTGCATATTCGTCCTGGAGAACGCGTTGGAATTCTTGGTGCTGTCGGCCAGGGGAAGTCAACGCTTCTCAGCCTGCTCCCTCGCTTCTACGACCCGCAGTGCGGCATGATCTCAGTCGACGGCGTTAACGTGCGTCAATGGGACTTGAAAGCGTTGCGGCGCAGTGTGGGACTTGTCTTGCAGGAACCACTACTGCTGAGCAACACCATTGCGGCCAATATCGCGTTCGGCCGACCCGATGCAACGCTGGAACAGGTAAGAATGGCAGCCCGCCTCGCCGCGGCACATGATTTCATCGAGGCTTCGTCGAACGGCTATGAGACGATCCTTGGTGAATACGGTATGTCGCTTTCCGGCGGACAACGTCAACGACTCGCACTTGCCAGAGCATTACTCACCGACCCAGCGATTCTATTGCTTGATGATCCTGTCTCAGCGATCGACCCCGAAACAGAACATGAGATTCTTGATGCATTGGAACTAGCAACGAAAGGGCGAACGACCATCATCGTTGCCAGTCGACTTAGCACGTTACGACATTGCACGCGAATCATCGTCTTGAGCGAGGGCGAAATCGTGCAGGAGGGCACTCCCAGCCAATTGATGGAAGAACCCGGGATTTACCAGGAAATCGCCAAATCGCAAGGTCAGGTCCCGTCCGGCCTACGTTTATTGGACTGGACACAACCAGGTGGACACGAATGATTCGTCCGAACAAATCGATGGACCAACCGATGGTACGTGTTCTGAAAGCTCCGGAAGAAGACGTAGCTTCGCGCCCGCTGTCGTTTAGCCTCATCATCCGCCTATGGAACTTAATGACCCCGTACGCTGGCAAACGCAATCTGCTGATCGGGTCAGTTCTACTTCGGTCGGTGCAATTGCCTTTTTTGGGATGGGCCATTGGTGCGACGATCAATGGGCCGATTTCTGGAAAAGAGTCATTTGAATCAATATTCATAGCAGCGATCGGTGTATTTGCATTAGCAGCTTTCACGCAATGGACGCTCGTCTACCGCCAATTGTGGGCACTGCAAATGGGCGAGATGGTTATCCACGATTTGCGTGAAGCAGTTTTCAAGCACCTCCAGCGAATGCCGATGAGTTATTTCGCGAAGAACAAGACAGGTCGTATCATCAGCCGTATTACCAGTGACTGCGATGCAGTGCGTAGCGGCGTACAAGACGTTTTGTTTGTGTCGATGGTGCAACTAGGGCAAATGATTGTAGCGGCGGCACTGATGGCATATTACGACTTACAACTGCTGCTTGTCGTATTCGCATTCAGTCCCCTGGTGTGGTGGATCGGTCGCGTAATGAGGCAACGGCTCAGCGTGTCGTACCGGCAGGTACAGGAAAGCTTTAGCCGGGTCACCGCAACGCTTGCTGAATCCGTTGCCGTCATTCGCGTCACTCAAGCATTTTCACGCGAGGAAGTGAACGCCGCAGCATTCCGCGAGCTGACGATTGATCATGCTGAGTACAATATGAATTCTGCTCGACAGGGTGGCCTCTTGATGCCTTTACTGGAGTTGACCAGTCAGTTTGCACTGGCACTACTCTTGCTTGTCGGCGGCTATCGTGCGTTGCTCGCTGACAACCCGATGCCGATTGGCGACCTCATTCAATTTTGGTTTCTTGCAAGCTTATTCTTTAGTCCCATTCAAGCCATTGGGACACAGTACAATCAAGCGTTAACCGCGATGGCGGGCGCGGAAAGGGTCTTTGGTTTACTAGACCAGCCGCCGGAATGGGAAGATCTGCCTGATGCGGCGCCCCTTCATATTCCGGTTAAGGGAGCCATCGAAGTTCGCAACGTGGAGTTTGCCTATGAGCCAGGACGTCAGGTGCTGCATGGCGTATCATTCGTGGCTGAACCGGGAGAGATGATCGCCCTGGTGGGTGAAACAGGAAGTGGCAAGTCCACTCTGGCAAGCCTGATCGCGAGATATTACTTGCCAACGCATGGGCATGTGCTGATCGATGGCCAGGATATCCGGGGCGCAACAACGCGTTCTATCGCCGATGCGATCTCAGTTGTCCCTCAACAAAACTTTCTGTTTTCCGGAACCGTCCTCGATAACATTCTCGCTGGACGCAGTGACGCAACAGCCGAGGACGCGAAAGCGGCGCTTTGTGAACTTGGGTGCGAGCGGTTGATTCACGATCTTCCCCAAGGACTTGAAACGGAGACAGGGTCAAGCGGATCGCGTGTATCGCTTGGTCAGCGTCAATTGATCTGCTTCGCTCGAGCATTGGTAATGAATCCCAGAATACTGGTGCTTGACGAAGCGACTAGCGCTGTCGATACACTCACCGAACTGCGGATTCAGCGCGCACTGAATCGATTGCTAAGTGGCAGAACGAGCGTAGTGATAGCGCATCGCTTGAGCACCATCCAAGCTGCTAGCCAAATACTCGTCATGTCCGCTGGGCGCATTGTTGAGCGAGGACGTCATGAAGATTTACTAGCGATCGGGAAACACTATGCGCTGCTTCACCATCGTTCGACCGGCGGGCGTAAATCGTCCGAACCCTGATCGTCACGCGATCTGCATTCCTTGCCCTAAGCGGTCCACTTCCTCGTTACACTTCCATAGTAGCTTGCATACGCACCTTTTGGGTGTTAGAACCCTCCCTAGCCATAAGTCCAAATTGCACCACCAAAAAACGCCGATCGATTTTCATCGGCAGCATAACCTAGAGGACGACCAATGCTTTTTAAGTTGATGAATTTGATATTTGGTGCAGATGTTGTTGGTTCATCTAAGAGGCGCAATTCGCGAAGTCGACTGAATATCTCGCGTTCTCGACTTCGTGGTGTTCAGCGGTTGGAGGCACGCACTCTCCTGGCTGCATTAATCACGGATGACATTACATCGAATACCACTTGGACAGTAGCCAATAGTCCCTACATCTTGCAAAACGATGTGACGATCCGAAACGGAGCAACACTCACCATTCAGGAGGGTGTGCAAGTTCAGTCCAGCAACGTTAACTTCAGCTTGAACGTTGGCAATGGTACACAAGCGGGAAGTCTTACTTCGGTTGCGGCGAACGCTAACGGGATTGCGTTCTCCACCAACCTAAATGTGACGTCGACCGGAGTCGCTTCGATCGCAAAAAGCAACTTTGTATCTGGTAGATTGGTCATCCCAACTGGGTCGAATGTCACGTTGACCGGCAATGCATTTCATGGTGGGTCGACCCAAGCGACGACTCCGATTTGGATTGCGTCTGAACTGACGGGTCTTCTGAGTGGCGTGGGAAATTCTTTCACAACGCCGGGGACATTCGTCGGCATTCTCCCGGATACCTCCATTTCGTCCAATGTTACGTGGAAGAAACTATCCAACGTCGACGGTTACCGCTTGCTCGACTTTTCTGGGGCCAATGGAAACGACGACATTACCGTCAATGCATCGGGATCGCTGACAATTGAGGCGGGCAATTCAGTCATCCGAGACTCCACCCAGAATACAATCTTTGTCAACGGCCCGATCAATGTGAACGGTACATCGACACAGCGAATCTCGTTTGACGCTCGTCTCGAAATTGCCAGCAGCTCCAGCGCGACGATTCAATTCGCAACCTTCACCGCGGGTGAATTAGCGCATTCAGGAAGCGGCACCCTTCAGAACACTCAGTTCTTGGGGAACTCTCGCGTTGAGTTAAACGGCACGGCAAGTCTCTCTTCGTTCACGAACAACAGCTTCCATGGTGGATCCACTCAAGCAACCGTTCCAATTTGGGTGGCACCTCAATTGACGGGGCTATTGAGCGGTGTTGGCAACGCATTCACGACCGCAGGAACTTACGTCGGTATCCTTCCCGATAATTCGATATCGTCCAACGTAACCTGGAAGAAACTATCAAACGTTGATGGCTATCGATTGCTTGATTTCTCAGGGGCCAATGGGAACGATGACATCACGGTCAACGCTTCGGGAACGTTGACCATCGAAGCCGGCAATTCAGTCATCCGAGACTCCACGCAGAATACGATTTTTGTAAACGGTCCGCTCAACGTGAACGGAACATCGACTCAGCGAGTTTCTTTCGACGCTCGTCTCGAGATTGCAAGCACTTCCAGTGCGACGATTCAATTCGCAACCTTCACCGCGGGTGAGTTAGCGCATTCAGGGAGCGGCACCCTTCAGAACACTCAGTTCTTGGGGAGCTCTCGCGTCGAGCTGAGTGGGACCGCAAATCTCTCCTCCTTTACCAATAATAGCTTTCATAGCGGATCCACTCAAACGACGGTGCCCATTTGGATTGCGCCTCAACTGACAGGCCTCTTGAGCGGCGTGGGAAACTCATTCACCACCGCTGGAACTTACGTCGGCATCCTGCCTGACAACTCGATTTCGTCGAACGTCACCTGGAAGAAGCTGCCCAATGTCGATGGCTACCGCCTACTCGATTTCTCCGGGGCCAATGGAAACGACGACATCACGGTCAACGCTTCGGGAACGCTGACCATCGAAGCTGGCAATTCGGTCATCCGAGATTCAATTCAGAACAAGATTTTCGTTGACGGTTCACTCAACGCCATTGGGATTAGTGTCGAAGCGGAACTGGACTTGGATGCGACATCCGGAGGTTTCTTGCGCGAGAATACGTTTGCCAACGGGGTTCAGGTAACTATCAATGCCTCCTCAACTGCGTTTTTCCGTGACAACACCTTTTTGGGGACCGGGACTTCCGCTGTTGTTGGGACTGGCGATAACACGCGGACGATTGACCTAAGCGGCAACTTTTGGGGAACCACGGATGGTCCTACGATTGAATCTCGCATCCAGGACAAGGACGACTCCGCGACACTGCCACAAATCAACGTGAGCGTGCCAATCCCGTTAAATACTTTAAGCGGGTCTGTATGGCAGGATGTCAATGCGAATGGTATCCACGATTTCACAGAGACGGGTAAATCGGGTGTCACCGTTCGATTGTTTGATGCGGGGGCAAATGTTGCGATTGGCGGAGGAGACGATATTCAATTCGGAATCGATCAAAGCACCGACGGCGAGGGACGCTATGCGTTTAGTGGGCTCATTCCGACTCACCGATATTATGTCCAAGTTGTGCAACCCGTAAACTTTAGTTTCACGACGCCGAATCAAGCAAACGACGTCATTGACAGCGATGTCGATACGGGCGGTCGTACCGTTGTGACGCCGCTCTGGGGAAGCGGCGTTTTCGTGCCCACATGGGATGCAGGCCTGTTGACTAATGCGCCAGAGATTGGCGTCGATGTTGACGGAGCAGATCTGTTTGATGGGCTATCGCAAGTTTCCTTCCAACAGGCAGAAGTTGGTCAAGTAAAAACGAAGTTGGTCACGGTCACGAACCTAGGAACTGCGACACTGACTCTGCAACAACCAACCATCATCGGCACCGGCTATACAATATCGCAGGTGGCAGCGAAGCTTGCTCTTGCGCCGAACGAGACAACGACGTTTGTTGTTAAAATGTCAACCAGCTCAGCCGGCACGTTCAACGCAACGCTCAATCTTGTTAACAATGATGCAGATGAGAGTCCCTTCAACATCTTGTTGAAGGGAAGCGTGGTGTCCGCGCCCGAGATTCAGGTGCTCGACGGAGTGACAAATATTGCGGACAACAGTGGCTCGGTCATCTTTGGAGCCAATAGTGCAGGTGCCACCGTCGAGAAGACGTTTACGGTCAAGAACACAGGAGATTCCTCGTTAACCGTACAACCTATTAACGTGACGCCACTAGGGTTCACGGTCAGTCAGAATTTCGCCACCAACCAAGTGATTGCTTCCAATGCACAAGCGACCTTCAAGTTGCGCCTTGATACCACCGTGCCGGGCGCGTTCGGAGGTGAAGTGAGTTTTTTGAACGACGATAGCGACGAGAGCCCGTTCAACTTCAATGTATTCGGTTCGGTCAACCCAATCGTTTCCAGTGTGCTTGATATACAAGCCACGTCGGCGGTGAAATCAGAAGGCAATAGTGGAACAACTCCGTTCACGTTTACTGTCGTTCGTAGTGGCAATTTAAGCGGTATTTCTACCGTGAACTACACGGTAACGGGGCACGGCACGAATCCGATCAACATCACCGATGTCGGCGGCGAAGTACCAGCCGGTTCAATCACATTCAATCCTGGTGACTCGGCGAAGCTGATCACGATCGATGTCACGGGCGACACGGGTGCCGAAAGCGACGAGAGTTTTCGTATTTCACTTTCGGGAGGTAGTGAGGGAACATCCATCGCAACGATTTCGGCGTATGGGACGATCCTAAACGACGACACTAGTTACGGAATCGTCGCAACTTCGGCAGTAAAAGCCGAAGGCAACTCGGCTTCGACTCCGTACACATTTACGATCACTCGAACAGGCTTGACCACTGGCGCCACTTCCGTCAATTACGCGGTCACAGGAAGCGCGGTCAACGGAGCGAGCGTTTCCGATTTCCAAGGCAATGCATTTCCATCGGCAGTCGTTTCGTTTGCGGCCGGTGAGACAAACAAAACGGTAACGGTCAATGTCCTGGGTGACACCAATGTCGAGCCAAACGAAGGTTTCATCGTCACGCTTAGCACAGCAACCGCGCCGGGTGTTATTGTCACTTCTGTCGCATCTGGAATCATCCAGAATGATGATTTGAGCTACGCACTCGCTGCAACGTCTTCAGTAAAAGCGGAAGGCAATAGTGGGTCGACGCCGTTCACCTTCACGGTGATGCGAACAGGCTTGACCACCGTTGCAAGCACCGTGCGTTATGCAGTGACCGGAAGTGCAACCAACGGGGCTACAGCCGCCGATTTCGCTGGAAACTTATTGCCGACTGGTACGGTCAGTTTTGTGTCAGGCGAAACAAGCAAGGTAGTGACAATCAACGTTCTTGGTGAATTGGCAGGAGAGGCTGGTGAGGGATTCGTTGTCAGTTTGAATTCACCTAGTGCGCCGGCCACCATTACCACATCAACGGCGAATGGTACGATTCAAAATGACGATACCAGCCTGGCGATTGTTGCGACGTCCGCAGTCAAATCGGAAGGAAATACGAGTACCACACCGTTCACGTTTACCGTGACTCGGGCTGGCAACGTCAGCGGTGTGTCGACGGCGACCTATACCGTTACCGGGTCTGGTACGAATTCTATCAACATCGTCGATGTGGGGGGATTCGTTCCAACTGGTACGGTAAGTTTCGCCGTGGGTGAAACAAGCAAGATCATTACAGTAAATGTCACCGGCGACACTGCGGTGGAGCAGGATGAAAGTTTTAGAATTTCGCTGACCAGCCCGAGCGTCGGCACCAACATTGTCACCAGTTCGGCATTTGCGACGATTGTGAATGATGACATTGGTTACGCGATCGCGCCGTCGTCTCCGATTTCTGTCGATAAGTTCGAAGGCAACTCGGGACTCACTCCGTTCACTTTCATTGTAACTCGCTCGGGTCTGATTACGGGTGCCAGCACGGTTAACTACGCGGTTCCCAGTGGCTCCGGGGCGACCAGCAGCGATTTCTCCGGAAACTCGCTTCCTTCAGGGACCGTGAGCTTCGCGGCGGGTGTCACCAGTCAGGTAATCACCATCAACGTGATTGGAGATACGGTGCGCGAGTTAACGGAGGGATTTGTCGTGACCCTTTCAGCTTCCGCTGACGGAGGCACGATTCTTACCGCTAACGCCAGCGGAACAATCCTAAACGATGATGCACCATGACACGCCGCTCGTGTCCGGTTCAATGCTGTGGCGAGGTGAGTTACGATTCGCGTTGGTCAAGCACTTCCGATGCGAATCCACGGATGTCGTTATCCTTCAGGTGAATTCTGCTCGCCTGACCACTGATTCGAATGCCGATTCGTTTTGCCGCTCCCCTGGTCTCGACAATACGATTGCGCTCGATGCGAACGTCTTTCGTAGCGCCCTGTACGTCGATTGCGATTCCCGCTGCGTCACCGCTATTCTCGATGAGGTTGTCTTCAATCACGTTTCGATTGGCCCAAAAGTCCGAGCCACGCGACTCGTCGCGGAAGAGTATGCCAACCTTTCCACTTCCGATGATTTCATTTCTGATCATCACATTATCGGTATCGTTGTGTCCGATCGACACGCCATAGTCGCGGTTGTCGATGATCCGATTGCCTTCAGCCAATCCAAACTTCACTCCCCAGCACCAAAACAGTCCGAGCCCATTTCGTTCCAAGCGACAGTCGCGGATGAGAGGCCGCTGCGATCCGGACCCAGGATGAACTCCCAAGTCTGCGTTGTCATGGCTGTAGCATCGATCGACGACTATGTCATGGCAGATTTGAAAACTGATGCCATCGCCGTTGTAGTTGCGAGTTTCCACATTACGAAACGTGAACCGATTGCAGTCTTGTAGAAAAATGCATCCGCCGTAATTTCCATCGAAGTGATCGGTATGCTCCCGGTTTCCATCCAGCGTGATGTTCTCGATGATCACGTCAGCGCTGTTCTCGCTTGTAAATAGTGGAAACAGCGAAGCGCAAGTTGGCTCACCGGAGAGCCAGAGGTTTTCACGCAAACCGTCATTCAGCTTTAACCGGTTGCCCGAGCGCGCGACGATCGTGCGTTTAATGACCGTCGCCCCTTGATCATGCGGGTTCTTTGCGCGAAACACGACGCTGTCACCCACGCGAAAATCTGCACCGGGAGCGAGCGTGACCTCTTGATCGTACCAGTCCGAATCGGCAGCCAGTGGGATAACGTTGGATGCGATCCGTGTGATGATGGACTCTTCGCCGCTCCCGATCACGCGTATCCCTGAAGGAATTGAAACGGCAGCACGAAGGCGGTAGACGCCGGAAAGAATTTTGACCGTTCCACCGCCTTTAGCTGCAACAAAGTCGATCGCAGCCTGAAGAACACGATCATCTTGTCCCAGCAAATCTGCGTGCTTAGTGTTTACTCCGCTGGAAGGCGTGGAATGGCCCACCGTGAGTGTCAGACGCTCATCCCACGAAGGTTCATGGCGAGAATCTCCATCGGTCGCTCTTGGGTTTGTCACTGTCGGAGCATCGTCCGCCTGGACGAGAAAGGGAAGCATTAAGGACGCAGCACCGGCGGCGCCAGCAGTGAAAAATCTTCGGCGTGTGGGAGGCATTTAGCAGTCCTTATTAAGTGTGAGTTTGGCAGAGGAAACCACGCACAAGTCAAAGCGGCACTTGACATTGTACAAATCTAATTGACTTGCCATGGATTGACTTGCCATGGGACGATCGGACTGGCAGGGTTGGGATGAGTCCAACCCTAAGGCGCCGCCAAGTTTCATTTCAACATGTGTCACGCCAATCTTGCAGTCGCTAGGCAAAGTGTTCGAATGCGTGGCCTTTAGCGCCGGCCATCGATCGCCTAACGTATGTTCATCGACACGCATAAAATCCGACTGCCGCAGGCTTCGGTGCTAACCGTTCGCTTACCGTCCGATGGGGGAAGTTGCTTTGAGTCAATCCACTGGTTCGCCGTTGATCGATCCGACATTCCTGTTTCGGTTTGAGATCCCAGTTCACAAGCACGATTGCACTTTCAGCACTTCGTCGTCCAGTCCCGGATTGCAATTGCCCGAATCGTGTCGCATTGCTGCCTTCGGGGCGTTGAGTGGCAAACGGAACTTCGCTGATGTTCGCATGGCTTGGGAACGAGACGCGATCGCGTTTAGCGTCGATGTGTCTGGCAAGAAAACGGTTCCTTGGTGCCGCGATTCGCGGTTGGAAGACAGCGATGGCTTCCATCTGTGGCTGGATACGCGATGCAGCCCCGGGATTCACCGTGCGACACAATATTGTCATCGCTTCCTGTTCATGCCGACCGGCGGTGGGCCTCGACATGACGCGCCGATGACGGGGTTGATCCCCATCAATCGAGCTCGTCAAAACCCGAAATCGCCACCCGGCGGATCGATCCAGGTCCATTCCCAGTCCCGGTATGATGGCTATTTGATGTCTGGGCGCATCGCGGCGGCCGCGATGACCGGATTTGATGCGATTCAATATCCGCGCCTCGGGTTTTATTACGCCGTGATCGATCGCGAACTGGGTTGGCAGACCTTTTCTCTCAGTCAAGAGTACCCGGTCGTCGAGGATCCGAGTCTATGGGGCGAAATGCGGCTGGACGGCTAATTTAAGATCGTCCACCGCCCAGGGGCCGAACTTCTTTGCGGTTCTTTTATGGCGAGAAAGCTTACAAATTGGCGAAATAATTGCTCGCTGGCTGGTTTCGGACCTGTCCCTTCGATGCAAATTCCTTAAACTTTCGGTAATTCTGCCCAGGCGTTTGGATCGATACAATCGCTACAAACTGCCATCTTCCTATTTGGCTAGCGCTCCCTCCCCAATTTGCTCGTAAAGCAAGACAACCGTGACGAAGATTCTTTCGGAAACAGCAAGCGGCAAGACCGTTCATACCGTTTCAGGCATTACTGTTCGATTGTGCGGCGACTCCGGTGACGGAATGCAGTTGCTTGGCACCCAACTGACCAATACCAGTGCGTTATCGGGCAATGACGTTGCGACCTTCCCCGACTTTCCGGCAGAAATTCGTGCCCCCCGCGGGACGCGAGCTGGCGTGAGCGGATTCCAGGTGCAATTTGCCAGTGAAGAAATTTTTACGCCGGGCGACGCACTCGATGCTTTGGTAGTCATGAATCCTGCCGCCATGGTGACCAACATTGCCGACCTTCGCAAAGGCGGAATCTTGATTGCAAACGAGGATGGCTTCAATGAAAAGGAATACAAGCTGGCGAAGGTAGAGGCCAACCCGCTTGATGCGGACATCGTTAATCAATCGTATCGCGTCTTCAAAGTACCGATGACGAAACTGACGCGAGAGGCGGTTAGTTCACTCGGGCTGGGCAACAAGGAAGCCGAACGCTGCAAGAATTTCTTCGCGATGGGATTGGTGTACTGGCTTTTCGGTCGATCGTTGGAGCCGACGTTGCGGTTCATTCATGACAAGTTTGCTAAGAAGTTACCGGAAGTGGCAAAGGCGAATGAGGCTGCATTGCGAGCCGGTTGGGCTTACGGTGAAACCACTGAAGCTTTCGGCTTGAGTTACCAGGTCGAAGCCGCAGAGCTTGAGCCAGGAACCTATCGCAATATCATGGGCAACGAAGCGATGGCTTGGGGCTTGATTGCCGCGTCTCAATTGTCCGGCAAGGACTTGTTCTACGGCACCTATCCCATTACTCCAGCTAGCGACATCCTCCATGAGCTGACGCGGTTTAAAAACTTCGGCGTCCGAACCTTTCAAGCAGAAGACGAAATTGCCGCTGCAGGTGCAACGATTGGTGCGGCGTTCGGAGGTGCAATGGGTGTAACGGCGAGCAGCGGTCCTGGCATTGCACTCAAGGCCGAAGCGATGGGACTAGGCGTGATGCTTGAACTGCCGATGGTCGTGATCAACGTGCAGCGCGGTGGCCCCAGTACCGGTCTGCCGACGAAGACGGAGCAGAGCGACTTGCTTCAGGCTATGTTCGCTCGAAACGGAGAGGCGCCGTTGCCAATCCTTGCCCCTCGGAGCCCTGGTGATTGTTTCGCCATCGCAATCGAAGCTTGGCGAATCGCAGTTGAGTGCATGACGCCAGTGATGATTCTCAGCGATGGATACATCGCCAATGGCAGTGAGCCGTGGAAGATTCCTGATGTGTCGACGATGCCCCGGATTCACGTCTCCCACCCTGAGGCAGCGACCGACTCGTCCGAACCATTCCTGCCGTACGCGAGAGATGAAAACTTGGCTCGACCATGGGCTATCCCGGGTACCCCGGGCCTGACTCACCGCGTTGGCGGTCTCGAAAAAGAAGATCGCACCGGAAACATCAGTTATGACCCCGAGAACCACCAGCACATGGTTCACACGCGTGCACGAAAGGTCAGCGAAATTGCCGATCGTGTTCCGCCTCAGGACATTTACGGCAACCCTACGGGCGACGTACTCGTCGTCAGCTGGGGTGGTACCTACGGCGCCTGCCACACGGCGGTGCGACGCTGCCAACACGCGGGCCTGGCAGTCAGCCACGCACACATTCGTTACATGAATCCGTTGCCATCCAACATGGGCGAGCTGTTGACATCGTTTAAGCGAGTGCTCGTACCTGAACTGAATATGGGGCAATTGCGAATGTTGCTGCGCTCGCGATATTTGGTTGATTGCATCGGTTTCAACAAGATCAAGGGAAAGCCGTTTTCGGTCAATGAGTTGGTTGATGAAATCAAGCAACAAACAAAAATTGCTGAGAACCATGCCGAATTGCAGCATCGATCGAGTTGATATCAGTTGTCGCCACGTGCTGGCGAACTCCATCAATGCTTTTTGGTAACCGCTTCGCAGTCTTCAAAACCTCCATCACCATCGTTTATTCCCCCTTAGGCCTTTCGAGATGAACTTACCAGTTCTAAAAGCTGCCGACTTCGCAAGCAATCAGGAGATCCGTTGGTGTCCAGGTTGTGGCGATTATTCGATTTTGGCGCAGATGAAAAAGGTGTTGCCTGAATTCGGCATCCCACGTGAGAAAATCGTCTTCATTAGCGGTATCGGCTGTAGCAGCCGATTTCCCTATTACATGAATACTTATGGCATGCACAGCATCCACGGACGTGCGCCAACGTTCGCCACTGGGCTTAAGTCGACTCGCCCTGACTTGATGGTTTGGGTTATCACCGGTGATGGCGACGCGCTGTCTATTGGTGGCAATCACTTCATCCATGTGCTCCGCCGTAACCTTGACATCAACATTGTCCTGTTCAACAACCGGATTTACGGATTGACGAAGGGGCAATACAGCCCGACCAGTGTCGAGGGCCAAATTACCAAGAGCACACCGATGGGAGTGATCGATCATCCGCTCAACCCACTCAGCGTCGCGTTAGCTGCCGAGGCGACTTTTGTGGCTCGCAGTATCGACGCCCACGTCACGCACTTGGGCGAAGTCCTCAAGCGTGCTGCAGAACATAAGGGCACGTCGCTTGTCGAAGTTTACCAAAACTGCAATGTCTTCAATGACGGCGCGATGGCCTATGCGCAAGAAAAGTCCCAGCGAGCGGAAAATGTAGTCGAACTCGAGCATGGAAAGCCTCTTATTTTTGGTAAAGATCGCGATAAGGGTATCCGTCTGGTTGGCACCAAACTAGAAGTCGTGTCGCTTGCGAACACTTCGGTCGATGACTTGCTCATCCATGACGAGCGAGAGTCCAATCCGTCGATCCAAATGATGCTCGCAAGGATGCGATACCCCGAAATGCCGGAGCCGATTGGCGTACTTCGTGCGGTATCGGGCGTATCGACCTACGACGATCAAATCAACCATCAGGTCGAATTAGCGAAGAAGCAGCGCGGCATCGGCGACCTTCAGGCATTGATCAGCGCCGGCGATACGTGGGTTGTAAGCTAAGCGATCACGCTCCCATTCTTGATTCCTATTTATCCTCGCACGTGGTGCATTCGCATGCCACGTGACATGACCGACCAAATTCAACAGGAAGTAGAACATGCCTCGCGGGAAGACCTACGATAACGCGGCCGTTTGTATCGGCGATACACCAATGATTCGCATCAACCGTTTGGTGCCGTCTGGGCATGCAACGGTGTTCGCGAAGTGCGAATTTTTCCAGCCGCTCAATAGCGTCAAAGACCGTATTGGAGCTGCGATGATCGCTGCGGGCGAAAAAGCCGGCAAGATTAATCAGCATACGCACATCATCGAGCCAACCAGTGGCAACACTGGCATTGCTCTCGCTTTCGTATGTGCGGCAAAGGGTTACAAGCTGACCCTGACGATGCCTGAGTCGATGTCGGTAGAACGTCGCGCCCTCCTTCGTGCGATGGGCGCAAACCTTGTGCTAACCCCAGCCGGCGACGGAATGAAGGGGGCGATCGCAAAAGCGGGTGAAATGGTGTCCCAAGAGCCAGGTGCCTATATGCCGCAACAATTTGAAAACCCGGCGAATCCCGCGATTCACGAAGCCACGACAGGCCCCGAAATCTGGGAGGATAGCGATCATAACATCGATGTCATCGTTGCCGGAGTCGGAACGGGCGGCACGATCACAGGATCGGCTCGGTTTCTGAAACGAATGAATCCAAACTTTAAGGCAATCGCGGTCGAACCTAAACACTCACCAGTGATTAGCGGTGGGTCGCCTGGCAAGCACCGCATCCAAGGAATCGGCGCAGGATTCATTCCGCGCAATCTGGATACCAGCATCGTCGATGAAGTGATTCAGGTTGATGACGAAGACGCATTTGCTTGGGGACGCCGATTGGCAAAAGAAGAGGGAATCGTTGCCGGGATCAGTTCCGGAGCCAACATGTGGGCTGCAGCTCAAGTTGCGGCGCGTCCTGAGATGAAGGGCAAACGAATCGTAACGATCATGTGTAGCTTAGGCGAGCGATATCTGAGCACGCCACTGTTCGGTGACCTCGGTATGTAAGCCGACCTGGTTGTTGACGGCAAGCTGATCTCGCAGGCTCAATTCTTCTCAACCGATTCCTCTGGTGCGCCGTCAGGTAGCGGCGCATCGGAGACGCGAACGTCGTCGACGTAAAGCGTACACGGTCGATCGCCAAAGCTATGCGCCGAAATGCCCACTTCAAGACTGCTATAGATCGCAGACCGAAAGGGAAGCGTGGTTCCTTTTTCATTGACAATCTTGGCATCTTCTTGCCAAACCTCGACGACACCGTCTGTGATCGATAGTCCGAAGTGAGCCTTGACTCGCACCCAGCGTTCCGTTGGAAACTTAACTTGGCTACCTGCTCTTTGGCGATACTTTGGCTTGTCGAGTGCCTTCAACTCAACTCCGAGTTGACCCGATTCGAAGATGCACAATCGAATGCCCGGATGCTGCTCCGCAAATTCACATTCCAAGTCGACCAGCGTCATCGGCAGAGCGCCCTGGACGAAGTAATAGGCCTCGAACCAAAAATCATCGCCGCTTTTGAAGTAGAGAAGCGGTGAGGACAAAGAAGACTTCGTCGTAATCATGTCGCCTGACTTTACATCGGCGACACACTTTAGTGACGACTCGCCGGAGTGAGCTTGCTCGTTTGTCGGCGCAACAACAGCGTCAAGAAAATCGGACTCGCCTGCGATGATCTTTTGGCGCAGCTCTACGTATTGCTCAACCGTCGGAGTGGCTGAGGATTGAAGCGTAAATGAACCCCATCGTTGGCGCGTCTCTTCGACAAGATTTCTCAAACCGGAAACGCCTTCACCCAGCCCCTCAAACGTTTCCGTGAAATTTCGCAACACTCGATAACGCTTGTCCGAATCCGGCGAAACTCGAATCACCTCGTCCCCTTCGACGACAAATGCGTTCGCCATAGCAACAGGATCATAGGCGACGGCATGAAAACTCCAACGCTTGCCCCCATCCACCATACGATAGACGTTTCCATCGCTCGCAAGTTTAAATTCCTCGCCATCCATCCGCCGAGTCACTTCCACTTGACTGTCAGGCATCGGAGAAATCGTCGGACCAGGACCGCAACCCACGCATTGAGCCAACAGCCAATAGGCAAATAAAATGCGGAGGTATTCGTTCATGCTTCGTGTCGTCAAATTGGTTTTAATGGCATTGCAATCAGGAACCTGCTACGCCTGACGATCCCAACCCACCGCACAATGGCCTGAGCCTGCTGTCGCAAAAACGTACGGGAGGTTCACCGCTTAGTGTACCCGTACCAGCTTCATGATTCGCCCGGAGACGTTCCAATCTTGAACGTAGAGGTTGCCTGCCGCATCCCAATACGATCCATGTGTGCCACTAAAAATGCCCTCGACCCATTCTGCTTGCGGGATATTGTAATTTCCGCCCTTCGCTGGGTCTGGATTATGCCCGAGTACTGCGATGATGGTGTTGCTTTTGTCAAGGATGACCACTCGCCCTTGGAGATCGGGGACAGAAACAAAATCGCCATGGATCGCAACCGATGTCGGCATACCCAAACCTGTCACGACCTCGTCGATGAAGTTTCCCTCGAGATCATAGTGCACCAGCCGCCCCTTTGGCTGATGATTCCGATCACAAATCAACAAACGCGGCGGCTCGTAGCGAGTGTCAAGTGTCATGCCGTGCGCGGTATTGAATTCCTTTAAGCCGTTACCCTGCGTGCCAAAGTGCATCACGTATTTACCAGATTTGTCATATTTGAAAATGTGGTTGCTCCCATACCCATTGGACAAATAAATATCACCATTAGGAGCGACGGTGATAGCCGTTGGATTGAACGGTATCTCCCCCAAGCCCGCCTCTTTGGGGAGCGTTAACTTCAAGACGATCTCGCCGGATTTGCTGTTGAACTTAATCCCTTCGGCGTTGTTGTTACGCGCACCATAAATGAACTCGCCGTCGGCTTCGTCGCGAATCTCCATGTCATGAATATTGGAATAGTCTTCACCAAGGTACGAGTGAACCACAACACCTTCGGGCGAAAAGACGAAAACTCCAGCATTGGCACTTGTAAAAATATTGCCTGCCTTATCGATTACAACCGATCCGTGCGTCGGGCCGATCGCCGAATTTCCGTCTGGTCGAAGGCCCCAACCAGGGACGGTATCGAAGGTCATGGCGCCGCATCCCATTCTCACTGGTGCCGCCTTCTCTTGAGCGTGCAGTGACATCGATGCGGACAAAGCAAGAGCGAATACGAGGAAAGTCAATTTGTTTTTCATAGTTGGGCCTCGCGGGGCACTTTGGTAGGAAATGAGTGGAGGGAAAGAGAGTTGGGATTTGGCGGAAACCATCCGAGGAGAAGAAAGAGGATCCCGTCGGCGAGTCGCCGATTCGCTCAAAAGGACCGACTCCGAATGACTTGACGTTTGATGAGTATGAACTGGGAATTCACCGAAAGCAATGATGCGCCGCAAGCGAATCCAGACCGGTTTCCAACCGACTCCATTGGACAATATAAACCGCAGAATAGCCAAGTAACCCGGATTCGAATTCGAGCGTTTCCTAAAACGGTGCTTGCACCAAACGTCATTGACCGTCGGCCGCGAGAAGCGGCGATGCATCCTTATCTTGGAAAGCAGCGACGCACCTAAGAGTTTCTGTTGTCTTTGCGCTTATGAAAGCCAACCACCTTTCGCCGATCATAAGATTGGATGCATCTACGCGTCCGTCTACTCGTCCGTCTACTCGAACGTCTGCTTGTGAAGCCTGTAGCCATCGGTCTTGCCCCACTGCCAGGACTGTACGAGCGCTATGCCTTACTATTTTATTTGCGCGCCGCTGGCCATATTGATGAATTCCGATAGGCGTTCGATATTTTTGCTGAACAACGCACTGTCCAGAAAAACTTCGGATGCAGGGCGTTTCAATGAATTATTCAAAGGCTTCCCATCGGCATCGGTGTACCAATGGCCGGTTTCACTCATTGTCGCGATGATTGCTTCAGTCTCTTTACGAAGCGAACTCATCGATTTATCTTCGGTGTGCAAATTACCAACGACCAGTTGCTCATATCGCTTAGCAAGTTTTTCATACCTCGGCTTGGACTTGAAACTGTAATGAGTAGGCAAATCGGAATCGGCGTAGGTTAGGGTGTAGATGTCACCACGACGAAAAAAGTACAGCGGCTTGTTGGTCTTCAATTCGTAGAATCTCGCTATCTGTCCATCTGACAAGCGGGAACGCTTCAGCCATTCGATGGCTGCGGGTACCGGACGAAGGAAACGACTCTCCTCGGTTTTGCCGGCTAAGAATAAAAGAGTTTCAATGACGTCTTCTGACTCACGCCCCGAGACAGCCGGCGGCTCGAACTTTCTCGCCCATATCGGAACGAGGTCGTGATTGTATTGTTGCGCCCATCCAGGTTGTGGTTCGGGTAGCTGAGCCTGGATTAGAAAATCCCCGAATCGCAGTAACGCGTCGCGATAACGGGAATCACGATAGGTGTCCCATGCCAACCAAAGAGTCTCGCTCACCGTGCCCGCTAATCCGTCATTCAACGTTTCGTAATTCCAATAATCCTTGAGCCTGCCCTCAGTCCGCCAGTCGTACGCAGGGAACGACGCTTTGGAAACTGGATGCTTCTCGACGGGCCGATCCCAACCCTGCGGAAACCCTCCGTTAGCAAATTGAGCACTGAGGAGTGAATCGAGCGACAGCAGAACCGCTTCGTGAAGCTCGCGATTTTTTCCGTCGAGCGCATCGTCCATTTGAGTGAGAAAACGTATGGCCGATTGTGTTTTGTCGTCATCCAGGGTGGACACATTGCGTCCCTTCGGATTTCCAGACCCTTTACGGTAAAAGCCGGTGCTCTTTGCTTTGGGATCGAAATTGACTCGATCACTCCAACCGCCTGATTCCAATTGACCGTGCATCAGCGCCTCCGCCGCTTCAATGGCGGCTTCCAAGATGGCGGGCTCACCAGTGATTTGGTAGGCACGAAGGAGTGCACTACCAACGGTTGGCGTACCGGGCGGCTGAACCCAAATCTCAGTCTCGGCGGCGAAACCCTCTCCCATTCGTATCTTCCGATCCAGTGATACTCGATAAACGTATCCTCCGTGGGTCGAGGCATCTTTCGCAAAGGCAATGGCGGACTTTCGGACCGCGTCCGATGCTTTTCGTGTAAGCGAATCGCCCGCCTCAATCGGTACCAAAGGAGACGCGGGCAATTGAGCGAACGCAGCGGATCGTTCTGAAAGAACGAAAGCCATAAGTAAGGATAAAAAAACAACTTTGGTGCGAGAGATTATTTGGAACATAGCACTCAGCCGATCAAGAGAAGCAAAAAGGAAACCGCCCAAAAACGATCCAGCGTTTTAACTATTTATGATAGGTGCACCGCCAAAACCGCACTCAATTCATTGAGCTTTCAAAATTAGCATAGTCGATGCAGCGTTGGGAAAGCCGAAAGAGCGTCCCAGAAAAAAGTGTGTGAACAAAGAAAAAAAAGTAAGCCTGCCTGAATTCCATGAGCTAGCTTTCCGTAGAGGCAAGAGAAATCGAATGTGCCTCACGTCTCGGGGGAGACCACTTTTCCACTTTTCCAAAACAACCCTGAGGTATTCGCGATGCGGTACTCTACGAATTATTTTTTAGCTGTGCTTCTGACTATCGCGATCCCGATGTCAGCGATTGGCGGTACGCCGGCTTCGGTTCAATCAACAGCTCGTCCCTACAACTTACCGGTTTATGCGCCGGTCCAAGTCAAAGCCTCGGATTCAAGGGCAGCAGCTTTCCAATCGAATTTCCTGCCTATCTTCCAGCAATTGATCAATGAATCACTCGCGGAATCGGTCGTTTTTAATAACGTTTCAGGCTACAAACTGGACGCGAAAAAGCTTTTCCTTCGCTCGACATCCGACCTGCCCATTCGGGTCTATTTCGTGCACGAAGGCGCGGGTTATTGGAATTCGTTGGGCTTCAACTTCACGCCTGCCGGGCAGGCGAATCCTGGACAACCGTATTTGATTTTCCCGAATGCTTCATTCGCAAGTACCACGTCAAATACTCGCAAACAAGCGACCCCACTAGTCGTGGGCGACTTTGTGGAACTCTCTGCAGGCGGACCAGGTATCCAAATGGACTTCTTCCTGATCGCGGACGGTGCAAGAACACCGCTCAACACTTGGTACAACAACACCGCTCTGAATGTGGATGGGACGCCACATGTCGTCGCATTCTTGCTACCCAATTCACGTTACATCATGATCGGTTTCGAGGATCTCTATGGCGGTGGTGACTTGGACTACAACGACTGCTTGTTCGTAGTAGATATCGGCGCGACCAATGCAGCTAATCTTTTTGAAGACTTTTCGGATCTCCCCAAATAGATGAACGCTGTCCAGGACCACACGGCTGGGTAACGACTGGAGTAGAACGATGAAGAAACAAATTCGATCGGCTGGTGCGGACCATCAACGTCCGCTACACCGCAGTCAATCAGCGCCTCGGCGCCGCGCGGCTGCAGTCGTTGAGCTTGCCATTTTGCTCCCGGTATTGATGACCATGGCGTTCGGTACACTGGAAATCTGCAACCGCTTGTTTCTGCGGCAAACCGCTGCGGTGGCGTCGTACGAGGGTGCGCGATTGGCAGCGCGCCGAACGGTGACAACCGCACAAGTACAAGCACGATGCATGTCGTTACTTGCCGGACGCAACATCAGCGGCGGACAAGTGGTTGTCACCGCATCGAATGGAAACCTATCGACGCTTCCCACCGGGGGGCAACTAACTGTTCAAGTGACAATCCCCATCGCAGGCAACACCCCTGTTTCCTATGTTCTGACACCCAGCGGCTCCATCAATGCCTCTGCCTTTATGTTGCGTGAATAATGCCACGCCCTCATCATTCAACTTATCAGCAACCCATCTCATCAAGCCGTAGATAATGAAGACTTCAACCGCAGCCAAATTCGGTCCCGGCAATGCCCCGTTGCTTTGCGTCGAGGCACAGTGCTCACACACAAGGATTCGAACTGTGTCGACAAAGCGACGACGTCGTGGAAGCATCGTAGTTCTCTCGGCGGTGGCATTGATGTCCATGCTGCTTGTCGCCGCGTTTTGCGTCAATCTGACGCAGTTATCCACGGCCAGAACTGAGATTCGTCTTGCTTCCGATGCCGCAGCCAAGGCCGGAGCCGTGGTTTTGGGTCAATCGCAATCGGTTGATCAAGCGAGGACAGCAGCAAAAAACATTGCACAAAGCCATTACGTTTCTGGCAGCCAGATGCGAATCGGTGACGCCGATGTGCAATTTGGAAATGGTTCCCCCAATGCGAATGGCAGCTATACATTTAACCTCAACTCGCAGCCGCTCAATGCGGTTCGTGTGGTGGCACGTATGCAAAGCGGCGCCACCACTGGACCGGGTCAATATTTTTTGACTGCGTTGAGTCCCAACACTTTTTCGCTCGACTACACGTCCGTAGCAACACGTGTCGACCATGACCTTTGCCTTGTAGTAGACCGTAGCGGCTCCATGGCTTGGGACTTGAGCAACACCGAATGGTCGTATCCACACGTGGGCAATACTCCAACGCCGATCATTCAGTATTACTTTCTCCCACCACATGCAACGCTCAGCCGCTGGGCAGCTTTAAAAACAAGCGTCAACTCATTTCTTGATGAAGTCAGTGCTCTACCGTTCCAATGCAAAGTTGGCTTGGTGAGCTACAGCAGTAACTTCACATTCGGTTTGTACCACTCCGACGCCAGCACGATCGAAAGCCAACTGACCACCAACTACACATCGATCCGCAGCTCGATGACCGCCATTGGAAACAAAGAGATCATCGGCAATACGAATATCGCATCGGGAATGCAGTCGGCCGTAAGTGTTCTGACCAGCAACCAGGCACGGATCACGGCTAAGAAAACGATGATCGTGCTTACCGACGGTCTCGTTACACAAGGGCTCAGCCCCGTAACTGTAGCGCAGTCTGCTGCGAGTGCGAACATCACGATTCACACGATCACGTTTAGCAACCAAGCCGACCAGGCGCTGATGGCGCAGGTGGCAGCGACTGGTGGGGGCAACCACTACCATGCTCCGACTGCCCAACAGTTGAGCGTTGTCTTTAGCCAGATTGCAAAAACGTTACCTGCGGTATTAACGCAGTAAGTTCAGAATCTATTGCCTCGTAACCACTTTCACTATTCGCTAATTCCAACGCCTCGTCTGCCTTATTCTCGGTGATCATGATGCGTACGTTTAAATCATCCAGCTGCCGTTCGAACTTTACTCGCGTTACTCGCAGACGGCGTGGTGCGTACAGTGTTGAGTTCGCGATTTGCGCGATGGTGATGTTTAGTACTATCTTCGCGTGTATCGAATTGTCTCGTTACCTTTTTGTGCGACAAGCGATTGACCAGATCGCGTACGAAGCTGCGCGAACCGGCGTCATCGCTGGTGCGACGAGCAACGACGTGCTAGTACGCGCCAATCAATTGCTTAGCGCCCACGGGATCGTCGTCAGCAATGTTACCGTCACGCCTAGCACCATCACGTCGACGACGAGAGAGGTATCTGTTCAAATCAACTGTAACTATGCTCAGAACACTTGGGTGCCGCCTTCGTTCCTCCCAGGATCCAACATCGTTAGTGTGACAACGCTCGATCATGAGAATCAGGCTTACCTCGTCCCCGATGCAGCCGCCAACGCGACCAAAAATCTTGCGAACCCAGAACCGCTCGATGTTTAATGGTCGCGATCAGTCATCAAGCAATCGATAAGGCGTGTCGTGAAGAATCTTAAGTCGCTCGCCAAGCAAGTCGCGGTTCAAATGCGAGAGCTAAGAGTGCGACTGGTGTGCGCGGAGAGCTGCACGGGCGGACTAGTTGCCGCGACGATCACGTCGATCCCCGGTGCTTCTGAATGGTTTTGCGGCTCGGCGGTAACTTATCGAGACGAGACAAAGGCCCAGTGGCTAGGCGTCAACCGTGGTTCGCTCGAAAACCAAACGGCGGTGAGTCAGGAGGTAGCTCAGGAAATGGTCTTGGGGGTGCTACGGCGAACGCCAGAGGCCGACATCGGTCTATCGATTACAGGGCACTTGGGACCGGGGGCTCCAACGCAATTGGATGGGATCGTGTTTTTGGCATTTTCAACAGCAAACGCCATCAGCAGCAAAGTAGCGACGCGGCGGATTTCGCTGACAAGCACGACTCGCCACACCCGACAGCGGGAGTCGGCGTCGTTTTTGCTTGGTTTTTTACTGGAGCAATTGGAGAATTATTAACTTGCTTGTTTAAGACAACTGCAATTCACCGGATAAGGACAACCCCACCTTCATGGGTATTTGTACCATTTGCCAGCGGCGGCGGAACGCCATACAATCCGCGGAGTCTAATCCTTACACGGAAGGGTAGCGTTACCCTTCCCACACATCGAACGTCATTTGACCCGGCTTTACGGGCTAAGGCGGCGGGTCATTAGCGGTTTTCGCTGGGTCCTGTAAAAGTACCGTGCTGGTGCATTAAAGATGGCAAAAAAATCAACATCGGAAATCGAGAAAAACATGGGTATCAAGGTTTTGGCAGTGGATGACCACGAGGTCGTTCTTCTGGGGTTACGCAGCGCATTTCAGGATTCGGATATTACCATCGTTGGTGAAGCCGCGTCCGGAACGGAAGCCATCAAGGCGGTCAATGCCCGAAAACCGGATGTTGTGCTCATGGACGTTCGCATGGAAGGCGGTGATGGGCTGAACACCCTGGGACGTTTGAAGCTTGATTACCCTGAATTGCCGATCGTTATTTTTTCGGCATATGACAATCCGACTTATATCGCACGGGCCGTCGCACTTGGTGCGGCCGGTTTCGTCCTTAAAAATTCGCCCCGTGAACGCTTGCTCGACTCGATTCGCAAGGCTGCATCGGGCGAATCGGCATGGACGCGCGAGGAACTCCGGAGAGTGACCGGCGCCCTTGCAGCGCCGCGTTTGACAGGAGACATCGAAGTTCCATTGACCCAACGCGAAAGCGAAGTTCTGCGTCAAATGGCGCTCGGTCTGACCAACAAAGAAATCGCGAAGATGCTTGGGATCAGTTACGAAACGGTGAAGGAGCATGTTCAACATATCCTGCGCAAGATTGGCGTCACCGATCGTACTCAGGCAGCGGTTTGGGCTGTCCGCAAGAATTTGGTTTAGCAAATGCTTGCTACCGACCTGATTCGATTTGACCTAAATGTCGAATCAGAGAGCTTTCAGTATCGAACACCGATGAAGTTCGGTGGGCGAGTAGTGACCGATGCGTCCACACTTACGGTCACGTGTGAGGGGGAACTGCGCGGTGGCCACCGTGCTGTTGGGTCGACTGCCGGTATTGGGTCAATGACAATGGGGGTCGCTTGGGCTTGGCCCGATCCTTCCATTACTGATTCGCAAAAACTGCTCATCGTGACAACGCTTGCGAAGCGCTTAGCAGTCGCGATTGTCTCGGAGCGACTCAGCGGTCACCCGCTTGAGATTTGCCATCAGATGAACGCAATCCGGGTCCGACTTTCACTTGAGCTAGCGACAGAGTTTTCGTTATCCGGTCAGATCCCGCCATTGGCGGTGCTGCTGGCATCTTCGCCGATCGAGGCGTCCTTGTTTGATGCCCAGGGAAAGGCTCTGGGGGCTTCCAGCTATTCGCTCTTGGGGCGAGACCATGTGAGTACGGACTTATCGACCTACCTCGGTCCAGATTACTCGGGTAAGTTCCTTGATCAATACATTGCTTCGACCCCTGCGCCATCCATGCCGCTTTATCATTTGGTCGGAGCTTTGGACCCGCTTGACGACAGCGAGGTCAGCCAACCAATTGCTGACGGATTACCCGAAACACTTGCACAGTGGATTCAGCGCGACGAGCTAAGCCACCTCAAGATAAAACTAGCTGGTGATCAGTTCGACTGGGATGTGAATCGAATTCTCGGCGTTCATCGTGTTGCGCAGTCGACTTGTCCTGCGACAAACTGGGCGTACTCACTTGATTTCAATGAGCGCTGCGAGTCGGCCGACTATGTTCTGCGGCTGATGGATGAGCTGACAGCGCGTTCGCCCGAATCGATGCGTGCCATCCAATACATCGAGCAGCCCACTCACCGCGATCTTGCGAAGCATCCTCACAATTTGATGCATACCGTCGCGGCTCGAATGCCAGTCGTCATCGACGAATCGCTGGTCGACCTGGCCAGTTTGCGTCTCGCGATTCAACAGGGATACAGTGGCGTCGCACTCAAGGCCTGCAAGGGGCATGCGGAAGCGTTGTTGATGGCGGCAGTCGCAAGGCAAGAAAAACTCTTCCTTTGTGTCCAAGACCTGACCTGCATTGGGATCTCGCTACTACATAGCGCTTCGTTGGCGGCTCATATCCCTGGTGTCATGGCGATCGAAAGCAACGGCCGCCAGTATTGTCCTTCGGGCAACGCATCGTGGGCGTCGCGTTACCCTGGGATGTTCGATGTCAAAGGCGGACAACTGCCAACGGGCTGCTTGAGTGGGCCGGGCCTCGGGTATTCTTCGCATTCATAAAAAGGTGCAAAGAAGTGATGTGATGCCGAACCAATGGATAGTGGTTTTTCGAGCCATTTGCAAACACGCGCGGCATGCGGCATTGCTCCAGTCGATTGCAGACACTTTGGAATGGGACGAACGCACCGGAATGCCCATTGCTGCCGGTGATTATCGTGCCGAGCAAGTCTCCACGCTTCGAGCGATGACCCACGAGCATCTGACGAAGCCTTGCTATGGCGAGTGGCTTGAGTCGGCGAGCCAAGCGATCGGCGACCAAGACCCGCATTCCCATGAAGCAACGACCGTTCGAGAATTACTCCGCGATTGGAAGCGTAACTGCCGACTGCCAGTTGATCTTGTCAAAAGAATGTCCGAGGCAACGGTCAAGGGCCAACAAATCTGGGATGTAGCACGAAAGGCCGACAGTTTTGCTTCCTTCCAGCCGCAATTGACCGAAATTGTCTCGCTCAAACGCGAGATCGGTTCGCTGCTCGCTGATGGAGGTGATGCTTATGGAGCGTTAGTTGATGAGTACGAGCCTGGCGTCAGTGTTAAATCTCTTAGCGAAGTTTTTGCAGAACTGCGTGGACCGCTGGTCCATTTAGTGGCAAAATTACAATGCAGTAACAAGCAACCGAAAGTGTCCCTCCTGCAACGCCAATTTCCGATCGATGGTCAACGTAAGTTGAGCCACTATGTCGCGGAGGCGATTGGATTCGACTTCACTCGAGGTCGATTGAGCGAAACGTCACATCCCTTTTGCACTCGTCTTGGCCCAGACGACTGCCGAATCCTTTCAAGATACGATGGTCACTGGCTCCCCGCTGGCCTTTATGGCACGATGCACGAAGCGGGCCATGGGATGTACGAGCAAGGACTTCCCAGGGACTGGTACGGACTGCCACCGGGTTCTTACACCTCACTTGGCATTCACGAATCGCAGTCTCGTCTTTGGGAAAATCAGGTAGGTCGATCCAAAGCGTTCTGGACTTGGTTGTTCCCAAAAGCGAAAGAAATCTTTCCGGCGGCTCTATCCGATTGCACCGTCGAGGATGTTCACTTTGCCGTGAACGCTGTCAGGCCGAGCTTGATTCGAGTCGAAGCGGATGAAGCTACCTACAATCTCCACGTCATCATTCGATTCGAACTCGAACGAGCCTTGATTGGTGGAGAATTAGTCGTTGGTGATCTTCCAGGTGCATGGAATGATGCCTATCGAGATTGTCTTGGGATCGTTTCGCCTACGGCGGCAGACGGGGTGCTCCAGGATGTCCACTGGAGCGCGGGGCTATTTGGATACTTTCCAACCTATACGCTCGGCAATTTGGCGGCGGCACAGCTATTTGCCACGGCAAAGCAGCAAATCGGCACGCTGGACGAACAGATGTCTAGCGGTAATTTTGGTGAACTACTCGCTTGGCTTGCGGCCAACGTCCATCGCTTTGGAAGGTGCCTCACCGGCGAAGAAATCGTGCAAAAAGCAACCCAAAAGCCGCTTTCTGCGTCGCCGCTGCTGCGGTCACTGGAAACTCGATACGAGCAGCTATTCGGTTGACGCCAATCTTTGATAGTGAGACCCGCGAAACATGGCGAATGGTGCATGACTTGAAGCGAGTTTCGGAGCATAATGGCGACTTGCTGTAATTGCCGGTGATTTCGTTCTCGTCTCAAGATTGTTTCAACCATGAGCTCAGTAGCTTGCCCGCGGTGCGAGGAATCATTTCGCGTCCCCGACGCCCCGCTTCCGCCGAACGTTCGGATGCGTTGCCCTTGGTGCTCGGAAACGTTCAAGCTCCAAGAGGTCTTTCAAAACCTCCTCCCCATGGTGCAATTGATCGACGACGACGACCAGCCGATCGAACTCGCGTCGGCGCTGGCATCGATGATGCCCGCTTCGGTTGCATACGCTTCGTCCTCCGCGTTACCTCGTTCGAAGTTTGATCACGCCGGCGTCTCGAGAGAAACTTTGCCTCTCCGCGAACCGACCTCACGCCTCGAACCAGTGGCCACGGACGATTTCGATCCCAACGAAACGATGTTAACTGACCAGACCACGCTCGCTGACGACGCGCAGTCTGAATTCACGATCAATGAGACTGACGAAGAACTGGATTTAGACCAACTTGAAAACCTCGACGAGCCAGGCGCAGAAGCATTGGTATCGGATTCAGACGACTTCAGCTCCGAATCAGCGAGCGAAGAGGCCTCAGATGATGACGAAGATTACGATTACAGTGACCCCTATCAAACCACTGTTGAACACCCCGAAGGCACGCCTGTCACCGGGCCCGTCGCACCACGACCACTTTCATCGGTCACGCGAAGCGATTTTGGCGACGCAAACCTAGCGGCCAAGCCTCGAGCCCGCAAAAAGAGTTCGCCTATCAAGTCGCTCATAGGCGTTGTACTAGGTGGCGCTATGGCGGTGCCTCTCGCAGGGTTGGCACTCAAAGGATTGGCCGCCGCAGGCCTCACACAGGAACCGAACTTCGGTTTTTGGCCATTCGATGGTGGGCCAGCTGCCGCTCCGTTAGCAGGCGCGCCGATGCAGTTGAGCGGCGAACCGAAAGATCGCAGCTTTAAGCCTCGCGAGGGCAAAGGCCTCCCAGCGGGAGCGTTCTCCGGAATGAGCTCGACAGGATCGGACGACGTAGCCACTTCGTCGAATGACCCGGGGGAAAATGACACGGGGGAAAATGATCCGGGGGGAAATAACCCAGGCGCAAATGATCCGGGAGACGGCGACCGGCAATCACCGGATAACACAAACGTCGAGTCAAGCGATGCGGACGATACCGCACCGGTGAAGCCTGTGTTAACGGCAGACCCAGTTGAAAAGAACGGTACCAAGAAACCGCCGTCCACAAGTGGAAATGATGCGAACGCTTCACCCTCTGTCGTCCGCGAATCGTCCAAGCCGGCACCGGCCGAAGTAGCGATCGCGCCCATCGAGAAAGCAACAAAGCGCGAGCCCGCAGTCATTGAGCCCGCAGTTATAGAGCCCGCAGTCACTGAGCCCGCAGTCATTGAGCCCGCAGTGACTAAGCCGGCCGAAATGGCGGTGGTAGACAATCCGGAGAAATCGGAGGTGGAAATGCCTTCGGACAGCGGTTCGGCGCCTGCCGTCGCGCCGTCAAACACAGAATCGGCGACTAGCATTGCAGGCAGCGCAGACGCTCCTAAAGAACCGACGGATTCGCCACCAATACCTTCGCCGTCGAAAGCGTCGGCAGAACTGGCTGATGCGATTCAAGCGGTCAGCGAGGCCTTGGACGCTGTCAACGACAAGGCAAACTTGAAGGATGCCGCCGCATTGAAGAGAAGCAAAGCAACTCTCTACGCAGCGATGTCGACACTCGGTCTTATCCCCCAGGGCGTTAACCAAACCGAGACACTCGACATTCTGAGCAAAGTCAAAGGTGCAGGACTGATGACAGAGATGAAAGTTGCGGGGCCCAATTGGCTCAAGTATGTCAATCGGCCTCATGCCGGACTTCTCGCCTTTGGAAAGATGGTTCGTGAGAATGAAGACTGGACACTTGTTTGGAACGGGCCTTCAAAGCTTGTCCTAAAGCTGCCTAGCGGATATGAACCCTCGGAGGGTGAATCGGTGGTCATTCTTGGAAAGATTATCGATCAAAATGCACCCGCAACCGTTCAACTGGTCGTCGTTGACAATCAGTCTCTCGAGTAACCGGCATTCAGAGGATGCGTCATGCAACAAGTTAAAATTTTTAAGTGCATCGAAACCGAACGCGATCAAATGGAAAAGGATATCAATCGGTGGATGCGAAAGAGCGGGGCAAGAGTGATCTCAGTCACGGGGAATATCAGTTCCAGCGCCCCGAGCAGTCAGTCGATGAGCACGTTTTCCGGAAACGACATCATGCTGATTGTTCTGTACGAGATCGACGCTCCAACCGCCTAAGCGAAAAAGGAACATTCGGTTGCACCCAAACTCTTGGTAGCGATCTCCTGAACGTTGATGTCCCTGTGGAAAGGATCCCTCGATGAAGGCCTCGCTTGCCGCTTTCGCGGGCATCTTTTTTTTCACCCTTTACTTTCATCGGAACGTGACGGCCCATGAATTTCGAGCTGAAAGTGTGAGTGCATTGAATGCGGCCGTTCGGCGCGTCCAACCAGGTGATTCCATCACGCTCTCATCGGGCGAATGGAAAGATGCCGACCTGCTTTTTGTTGGTACGGGAACTCAGGATCGCCCGATCCTGCTACGGGCAGAGACCGCAGGGAAGGTGCGATTCACCGGCAACTCCCGATTGAGAATCGCAGGCCGGCACTTGATCGTTGAAGGGCTGTGGTTTCATAACGCCACGCCCCAAGATGCTGACGTCATCGCCTTTCGCAAAGATTCAAAAACAGTCGCCGAAGACTGCATGCTTCGAGATTGCGCTATCACTCAGAGTGCCAAAGCCGACACTCAGAGTGCCAAAGCCGAAGACTCACGCGAACGGAAGTGGGTTTCGTTGTACGGCAAACGCAACCATGTCGAATCGTGCCGATTCGAGGGTAAAACAAGCCGAGGCACTCTCCTGGTTGTATGGCTTTCCAATCATAAAACTGCGGATCAGCTCCCAGAATCAAAAAATCCCGAATTCACATCCCACCGAATCGTCAAAAACTATTTTGGTCACCGACCACGTCTCGGTAAGAACGGCGGCGAGATCATTCGTTTGGGCGACAGTGACACCTCACTGCAAAGCGGGCAATGCCTTGTGGAGCAAAATTGGTTTGAACGGTGTGATGGGGAAGCCGAATGCATCTCCAATAAGTCTTGCGACAATATTTACAGGGGAAATACGTTCTTCGAATGCCAGGGCTCACTCACCCTGCGACATGGCGCCCGTTGCCTGGTGGAGTCCAATCTTTTTATTGGCAATCATCGATCGCTAACGGCAGGCGTCCGCGTGATTGGAGAAGACCACCAAGTACGTGCCAATTATCTTGTCGGCTTGGCTGGCGACGAGACACGAAGCGCTATTTGCTTGATGAATGGGATCAAAAACTCACCCCTCAACGGCTATTTCCAAGTCAAACGGGCAATCGTCGAGAACAACACCGTAATCGATTGCAAACACTCCATCGTTGTCGGTTTTGGCGACAAAGACGTCGAGGCGACATTACCGCCAGTCGAATGTGAGTTTCGCGATAACTACGTGAGTTCCAAAAGTAGCCCATTGATTCAGTTAGTCGATCCGAAGGCGACCATTTCCTGGAAAAACAACCTCCTTTTCGGCGGGGAATCGGGACTGGGAGCCCTTCCGGGAATCGTGATTTGCAAAGCTCCCCTCGAACGACCAAAGCCTGCGACGGCGGAACGCTCCCAAATTGGTATCCGCTGGACCTTGCCAAATAAAAAATGACCAAATTGGTCTAATTGCCTGTACCACCAAAGCGCCGTTGCGCCACCGCCTCTCAACAAACCACCGGTAGCCAAAACCCCACGCGACTGAGATGGTCAGGCGAACCGGGGAAGAGACGGGTGGGGTCTGCGCAAGGGATTGCATCGGTTAGCTCCTAGTTCTCATTGACGGTTAGCCCTTCGCCGCTGACAATTGCCGCCGTTGAGACCGTCGGTCGGCCAGGACTAACCGACCGGATGACTGGCTAAGACTTCTAAACAAAGCCTTGCCGATCGGCTTGATCAAATCCGGTAAAGCTCGGCCGTTGGGGCGAGTCCCACCGAGATTTTTTTGCGGTCACCTCCATTTTGCACATCCCATCGAACCCGAGATACGACAACTCATGACTCCGCTTGAGCAGCAAGACCCCGCGATTTGGGAAGTAATCACCTCAGAAGCCCGTCGCCAGCAGGAGGGTCTGGAGATGATTGCCAGCGAAAACTACACAAGCTTGGCTGTGATGCAGGCTGCGGGCAGTGTCTTGACGAACAAGTATGCGGAGGGTTATCCAGGTCGCCGTTATTATGGCGGTTGCCAATTCGTTGACGTGGCCGAGCAACTAGCTATCGATCGTGCGAAAAAACTATTTGGCGCCGAAGCCGCTAACGTTCAGCCACATAGCGGATCACAAGCCAATATGGCGGTCTATTTGACGTGCCTTAAACCGGGTGACACGGTCCTTGGATTGGATCTGGCGCAGGGTGGTCACCTCACGCATGGCATGAAGTTGAACATCAGTGGCATCCTTTATAATTTCATCAGCTACGGCGTTGACAAATCAACCCACCGACTCGATTTCGATCAGATCGCCAAATTGGCTAGGGAGCACAAGCCCAAGTTAATCGTGGCAGGTGCAAGTGCCTACCCGCGCGAGATCCCGCATTCGAAGTTTGCAGAAATTGCGAATGAAGTTGGCGCGAAGCTAATGGTTGACATGGCACACTATGCAGGCCTAGTCGCAGCGGGAGTCCACAACAGTCCGGTACCCTATGCGGATTTTGTTACTACGACAACGCATAAAACGCTACGTGGCCCACGAAGTGGATTGATCCTTTGCCGTGAGGATTCGCTTAAAGATATTAACCGAAGCGTTTTCCCTGGACTTCAGGGTGGACCGCTTATGCATATCGTGGCAGCAAAGGCGGTTTGCTTTGGCGAAGCATTGACTGATGAATTCAAGGTCTATGGTCAAAACGTGATCGATAACGCGAAGACGCTTGCAGATAGCTTAATGTCCAAAGGGTTGCGTCTGGTCAGCAATGGAACAGACAATCATTTGATGTTGGTCGACGTGACGACGGTTGGGCTTGGAGGAAAGAAAGCCGAGGCGGCTTTGGATCACTGTGGAATTACCGTCAATATGAATATGATCCCTTTTGACACGCGAAAGCCGATGGATCCATCGGGCGTACGGATTGGAACCCCAGCACTGACCACTCGTGGCATGGGACAAGGCGAAATGAAACGGATCGGCGCGTGGATCTACGAAGCGTTAACTCATTGTGATGACTCTGAAGTTTTGGCCCGAATCGCTGGTGAAATCCGAGAACTGTGTGCGCACTTCCCCGTTCCTGCGGAGCGAACAACAGTGTAGTTCGCTGTTTTTTGAGTAGCGTCGACGGGACTTCACCGGTCACGCCACGTCTTTTCGTCCGTCCCACGTAAAACCAGTTGATCGCCTTATGCCTGAGCATCGAATCCTCATCGCAGATGACAATTCTGCCAATCGCGAATTGTTAGAAGCTTACCTCGTCAACTTTGACTGTGAAATCGAGTCGGCGGTCGATGGCAAAGACACGCTCGATAAAGTTGAATCCTTCAAGCCGGATCTCGTCTTGTTGGACGTGATGATGCCAAAGCTCAGTGGTTTCGAAGTATGTCGCAAACTCAAAGACGACCCGAAGCATCGGCGAGTGATGGTTCTTATGGTAACGGCGCTCAACGAACTTGGTGACATCGAACGAGCGGTCGAAGCGGGCACCGATGACTTTTTGAGCAAGCCCATCAATAAAGTCGCTTTGCTCAAGCGCGTCGAAACGATGCTGAAGTTGAAAAGCACCGAGGACGAGTTAGAGCGTCTCCGCGCCTACATTCGGGAAATGGAAGACCAAGATTAGTAGTCGCTCCGAATCGGTGTTGCCGTTGTTTATTCGTTAATCTCACTTTTTCTTCTCTGGCCGACCATGCTCAAGCGAATTGATTTGGTTGTCGCAATCCTTAGTGTAGCGATCTGTGGGCCCCTCTCTTCGGCCCCCGCACAGGTATTCGACTCCATTACGGCGGCGTCGGCAGACCCTGACTTTTCAGTACAAGGTGAATACGTCGGCGAACAAAACTCACTGCAAGTGATTGCGAAGGGTGACGGAGAATTCGAAATTGTGGTCTACGCGTTGGGGCTACCGGGAGCCGGATGGGATAGAACTCCGCCTCGACGGCTTGATGGTGACGCGGACACCGTGGCTCAGTTGGTCGAGTCAATGAAGCTGACGAAAATTGAAAGGACCAGCCCCACGCTCGGAGCCGTACCGCCATCCGATGCAATCATCCTTTTCGATGGTTCACAACAATCACTGACCGAGCACTGGGAAGACGGCGCGAAACGCACCGATGATGGCTTCCTTTTCCAGGGTGCAACCACGCGACTGCGATTCGGAAATTATCGTTTGCACCTGGAATTCCAAACTCCTTTCATGCCGACAGCATCGGGCCAAGGACGAGGTAATAGCGGCGTCTATCACCAAGGTCGTTACGAAACACAGGTGCTCGACTCCTTTGGTTTAGAGGGGAAGAACAATGAATCAGGTGGTATCTACTCCGTCCGTGCTCCCGATCTGAATATGTGCTTGCCGCCTTTGTCATGGCAAACCTACGATGTCGAATTCAACGCCGCCACCTTCGATGAGAAAGGCAACAAGAGCTCACCCGCGACGATCACGGTTAGTCTCAATGGCGTACCGGTGCAGACCGGTGTTGCGATCCCCTCGCCAACCACTGCAGCTCCACTCCCCGAGACTCCGGACGCAGGACCGATTCACCTCCAGGACCATGGGAATCCCGTTCGCTATCGCAACATTTGGCTCGTGCCTCGGGACTTGGCCAAGGAATCTCGGCGGCCGATCGTTGCCGGTTATGATCGATTCTATGCCGATGCCGATCCGAAGTTGATTGGCGGAAAACTGTTGATTGAGTCACTCGGTTGCAAAGCTTGTCATCTCGGCGGAACCTCGAACTCTTACACGCAAGGACCTAACCTTGATGAAGTAGGTAGGCGCGTTCGGCACGATCATTTATTGCGATATGTCGCATCGCCGCGCCACACCAAGGTGGGCACGACGATGCCGGACGTTTGGCAGGGACTCTCTGAGGAACAACGTCAGTCCGCCGCCGCAGCAATCACGAGCTTCCTGGTTTCGGGTAAGCCAACGGATAGCGATCACGTGGGCACCAGCGAGGCCGCAGAACGAGGAAAAGACCTCTATCATTCGCTCGGTTGCGTGGCCTGCCACGCGCCTATGGACGGTAATGCAATCGCCAGCGTGTCGATACCACTCGGTGATTTGACGACGAAGTACACGCTTGGCTCGCTGACACGTTTCCTTTTCAATCCCGTCGAAGTTCGTCCTTGTGGCCGAATGCCAAGAGTCGTGGGCGGTGCGAGCGATGCGAGCGATATCGCAACGTTCCTTCTGAAAGAAATCGTATTGGTGCCGGGCGCCGAGATGGTTCGTCGGCGTGTTTACCCCGGAAAGTGGGAAAAACTCCCGAATGTTGATTCATTAAAGGCTGCGCAGGATGACAAAATCGATGGATTTAAAATCGATGATATCGAAGGAACGTTTGCCGCTTCCTATGACACGTTTCTTCAGATTCTAGAGCCGGGCAACTACACGTTTCGGCTGTCCAGCGATGACGGTGCGAGACTTGTTCTTGACGGTAAAACGATCATTGACCACGATGGGGTTCACCCCGAGTCTGAAAAGAGTGCAAGTGTCACCTTGGAGGCGGGCGTTATTCCGATTCGTGTCTTGTACTTCGAAGGCGGTGGGCAACGCGCCCTGAACGTGTCGCTCGAAAGTGTATCCATGGGAAAAACTTCGCTTGTCGCGATGGTCGCTGCGTCGCGCGAAGGAAAGCCCACGAACTTGTTGCCGTCTGCTTTTCGCGCCGATGAGTCGCTAGTTACCAAGGGCAAAGGCCTGTTTATTTCTCACGGATGCGCAAATTGCCATCGTCGATCCGACGTTGTTCCCGGTGCGGATCAGTCCATCGTCGTCAAACCACTGAAGGATTGTCAATCCAATGCCGGTTGCCTCGCAGACAAGGTGCCAAACGGCGTTCCAAATTACGATTTGACCGCCGTTCAGAAGCAACGGATCGCTAGCGCGCTACACCTTGCCGATGAGGCAACGGTTGATGACGCGGCGCAATTGCATGATTTCATGTTGACCATGAATTGCTACGCCTGCCACGCGCGCGGAGTCGTTGGCGGGCCTGACTCGGCACGCAATGCTTACTTCGCTACCACTACGCCGGAGATGGGCGATGAAAGCCGACTGCCGCCTAATCTCCATGGTGTGGGGGACAAACTTAACGATGACTATTTGGCCGAGGTCATTGCGAATGGTGCCGATGAAAGACCCTACATGAAGACTCGCATGCCCGCATTTGGTAATGCGACTCCCAACGGGCTTGCTGCCACTATTGCCAGAATCGATCGCCGGGACGAAGGGCACGATGGGAGTGCCATCGAATCCGAAAAGGATGAACTCCTCGCCAATGGTCGCTTACTTTGTGGCAATGATGGCCTGGCATGCATCAAATGTCATACGTTTGCAGGCGTCGGACTTCCTGGGATTCAAGCCATCGACATGTTGAGGATGACGAAGCGATTGCGGCGCGACTGGTTCGAACGCTACTTGCTCAATCCTCAAGCCTACCGTCCCGGTACTCGGATGCCTGCAAGTTTCCCCGACGGCAAGTCGGTTTTGATAAAGGTCGCTGACGGACGCCCGGCGGACCAGATCGAAGCGATGTGGACCTATCTGTTGCAGGAAAAAGATGCCCGACCACCGCTGGGCTTATCACCCGACGCAATCGAGCTAAAGGCTCTCGAACGCCCTCTCATCTATCGTAACTTTTTTAGTGATGTCTCCACTCGTGGAATCGCAGTGGGTTATCCCGAAGCGATCAACTTGATCTGGGATGCTGAACGAATGACACTATCAAAAGTTTGGAAGAATGCGTTCATCGATGCGTCGCGACACTGGTCAGGACGAGGCGAAGGGAGCCAAGGGCCCTTGGGTGATGCGGTGATCACTCTGGATCGCATGACACCGGTAGCGACTCTAGTTGACCCTACCACTGCATGGCCTACGGTTCAAAAAAAGGACGAAAGCCCAAAGTTTTTAGGCTACTCGCTCGACAAGAGCGGAAAACCGACTTTTCGGTACCGAACGACGGCTGTCGAAGTCGAAGACAAGGTCACGCCAATGGATAGTTCGAGCGGACCACGAAGGTTTCTCCGGGAGTTTCAAATATCGGGACAGTCGGAGGTTTCCGTCTTAGTCGCTGCGGGCAGAATCAAGCTCGGCGATGATGCGACTTATTCAGTAAATGACAGCTATCGTGTCCGATTAGTTGACAGCGACGGTGACTTACTGACATTCGGCGATACGCAAGAATTGCGAGTGACCAAGACTCTCCATGCGAATGAATCGAAGGCGACGGTTTCTTTTGAAGTGAGCTGGTAAACGTCCCATGACCGATCAGACGGATCGCGAAGATTGGATAACACGAAACCGCGATTTGCATCGATGAGATTCCACCAACGGTAAAGTGAATTGACATGATGAAACTTATTAAGTGGTGTCGGTGCTACGGCGTTGGCATTGCCTTCCTGTATTTGTTTGTCCTCTCCCTTTCTGCTTGCACGCAAGTGCTTGCAAATGAAAAAGACGAGGCGACGTATTACACGATCACCAAATTCGAGACGCCTGCCAATGAAGTATTGGAAGCCGCTGGTTTCCAACTCATGCCAGACGGTAGGTTGGCGGTGTGCACCCGGCGCGGCGACATTTGGATGATTGATTCACCGCTTTCCAAGGAAGTTTCGGCCTCGTCCTTCCATCTTTATGCGAGAGGTCTCCACGAGCCGCTCAGCTTAGCTTTTCGGGACGGATGGTTGTATGCGACCCAGCGCCCTGAGGTAACGAGACTCCGCGACATCGACGGTGACCTTGTCGCCGACGAGTTTGAGACGGTTGCCGACGGGTGGGGCATTTCGGGTGATTACCACGAATACGCGTTTGGCTCAAAGTTTGATTCTGAAGACAACCTGTGGGTCGTTCTTTGTTTGACAGGATCGTTTTCAAGCAGCGTGCCGTATCGAGGTTGGTGCGTGCGAATCAACGCGGATGGAAGGGTCATTCCAACAGCTAGTGGCATTCGGTCGCCTGGAGGTATAGGAGCGAATGCGTCGGGCGACGTTTTCTATACGGACAACCAAGGACCATGGAATGGAACCTGTGGCTTAAAGCATTTGATCCCCGGCAAATTCATGGGGCATCCGGGCGGTTTTCAGTGGTTTGATCTCGCCAAGCCGGTGCTTCCCAAACGCCCCACCGAACCTAAAAGCGACAGCCGAATGATGGTGGAAGCAACGCGGATCCCGGAGTTAGAACCGACTGCGGTCATGTTTCCGTACGGCAAAATGGGACAATCGGCATCGGGAGTTACCTGCGATACGACGCAAGGAAAGTTTGGTCCCTTTAGAGATCAATTGTTCGTTGCTGATCAAGCGCAAAGTACCGTCATGAGAGTATTCCTAGAAAAGGTCAACGGGCACTACCAAGGTGCCTGCTTTCCGTTTCGCAAAGGGTTCTCGTCGGGTAACGTAGGTCTGGAAATGACACCCAGTGGATCGATGTTTGTGGGCGGTACCAATCGGGGATGGGGCTCAACGGGAGCGGCGCCATTTGCCATTGAACGATTGGATTGGACTGGCAAAGTTCCGTTTGAGGTGAAAGAGATGAAGGCAAAGCCCGATGGATTCGAGCTTGTCTTTACCAAACCGATCGATCGGCTGGCTGCCGCAAAAACGGATCAGTACAAACTCAACACCTATACGTACATCTATCGAAGTGATTACGGCAGTCCAGAAGTTGATCCTCGAAGCCCTGCGATCAAGTCGGCAACAGTCGCTGCCGATTCAATGAGCGTTCGGCTAGTGCTAGGGGAGATGACCGTTGGGCACGTTCACGAACTTTCCATCGGCGACGTCAAATCAGGCGATGGCGAATCACTACTTCACCCGGTCGCCTACTACACCCTCAATTACCTACCCAAATAGCAGCTTGCGTGAATCTCGTTTTACGAAATAGCGACTCGCATTCAGTCGCATAAAAAAGGTTCACAAAAAAATTGCGACGGTAAGCCGATCAGACGCCTTCGGTTGCACCTTCAACGAATACCCAGTCACTCCCATCGAGAAAGCTGGCAAGTGACTTGGCTCGATAGGGCTGCTGCAGTTTCCGCACTGCCTTACTTTCAATTTGGCGTACACGTTCTCTTGTCACCTGGAAAATCTTACCAACCTCTTCCAAGGTATACGTGTAGCCATCGGCGAGCCCATAGCGAAGCCTCAAAATTTCACGTTCGCGATAGTTGAGAGTTTCCATCGCACTTTCAATTTGCATTTTCAACGCTTCGCGATTGGATTCCATCAACGGATCGTTGTCCCGATGGTCTTCAAGGAATTCGCCAAAAACGCTGTCATCGTTATCTCCGAGCGGTTGATCCAACGAAAGCGGTTGGCGGCTCATTTTCAAGACGATACGAGTATCGTCGAGTGTCAAACCAGCTCGGGCTGCGATCTCTTCTGCTGACGGTTCACGACCGTTCTCCTGCACCAGATCGCGAACGATTTGACGAACCTTGTTCATCGTATCGATCATGTGAACAGGAATTCGGATGGTTCTACTTTGATCGGCAATTGCACGGGTAATGGCCTGGCGAATCCACCATGTCGCATAGGTACTGAACTTGTATCCGCGAGCATGCTCAAATTTGTCGACAGCGCGCATCAATCCCGTGTTGCCTTCTTGGATCAAGTCGAGGAAAGACAAGCCACGATTGCGATACTTTTTAGCAATCGAAACAACAAGTCGCAGGTTACCGGCCGACAACACACGCTTCGCTGCGTCGTAATCATCGCGATAAGTATCTGTCTTTGAAATCCGCCGAGCAACCGTCGCCGGTGTTTCGAGCGTCATTCGCATTAACTGGTAAAGTTCACGGCGTAGTTCGTCACGGGATGGCATCCCTGGCATCGCTAATAGGTTCGGGTTCGCGAGCGTGCTGCGAATCTCATTCATCCGCTCGCTTGATCGCCTAACCTTTTCAAACAACGGTTGAAGCTTACCCGTTCGCAAATGCATTTCTTCAACCAATCGGACCGCCTTGTTGCGACGGACGACAAGATTGCGCCATGCCGCACGGCGCAGCCGCATTGGCTGGTTTGGATTTACCGCAGTGAGGTAGTCTTGCTTATTCTGCAAAAGGAGGTGACGGAGAGTTCGGACGTTTGGAACGATCCGCAACATGATTGCCTTCTTTTCAGAGGCATTGGTGACGCTGACTTCGATCGTGCGATCGAGTCGCAACTTTTTATCACGCACTTGTTCGAGTAACCGGAGTGCACCGCGTAGCATGAAGTCAGAAGCCAACATCCAATGCCGATAACGATCTCGCGTTCTTTCGATTTGTTTCGCTGCCGACACTTCTTGATCACGAGTCAACAGAGGAATCTGTCCCATCTGCATCAAGTACATTCGGATCGGATCTTCGGTTGGATCGGCTCCAACCAGATCCCGTCGAAGTTCGCTTGCGTCGATATCGTCCTCGCTGTCGATGGGTTCGTCTTCGAGAAATCCATCCACCTCGGATTGTCCCATCACCCGCCCGCGACGGTGAATCGATTCCTCTGCATCAAAGGCATCATCACGAAGGCTGCGGCGGCTGGTCTTTTTTGGCATCAAGGTGTCCTCATCGTCCAGGTGATCGGTGAAATCAGGTAAGACGACCGACCAAGCAGGAGCAATGCCATAGTCCACACAAGCGAGCGAGTAAATCATCGCAAACCGTTATCAGGATTAGAGTTACAGAAAAGCATCACCGGGACTGACGAAACATTGGAGTGTTGCAGAAAGGCAACATCTGTCGGGCGAAAAGGCAACACCGGTGGCGGACAAGTACCGCAAATCGTGATGCTCTGCGGTAGTACGAGAAACCTAGGTTGCAATTTTGTCCTGTGAAACCTTTTTCTGGATTGCGGTTCGTATTTGTGATTCCGACATCGAACCTGATGGCGTGCCCAAGCCCCAGGCACGTTTAGGTTGATTGCGGTATACTCTCCAACCAAAGCAACCTCGCATAAATGAACTTTGTGGAGTCAATCGACCGGATGGACGACGATCTGGATGGCGAGCTACTCGCGGCAGTCGGCCTCTCAGCAGACAACGATGCGCGAGACGCGCTAGCTTCCATAGGTTCGATGCCGGTTCCGGTAGATTTGTTCCGGCGTCTCTATGGCAGACTGGAAATACTGCTGCCAAAATCAGCGGATCCAGCTTTCACTTTGCGTTCGCTGGAACGGTTCATCTCTGCCTCACGGAGTCCGACCGCATTACTCGCGCTGTTTGAACGTGACGACCGTGCGCTTTCAACTCTGCTCCATTTGCTCGGAGCCGGACAACGTCTAAGTGAATGGCTTGTTGCGGCGCCGGAATCGTTAGATCTAGTAAGGGCTAGTGATGGGGCGGATGCGTCCCGTGAAACGCTCGTCGACGAGATCAGCGCCGAATTGGAAACCCTTGCTGCTCATGGAAGCCAGGATGAAGCGATTAGTGACGTACTTAGCGGAGTCTTTCGTCGCGAGCGGTTGCGAATCGCATATGGTGACTTCGTGGGACAATCCGGTCCGAGCGTTGTTGCCTCACAACTGTCCGTTCTCGCCGATGCCATCATTGAGTCTGCCGTTCAGGCAGTAAGCCGTCGCCTTGCCGTTCGCTACGGCGAGCCATTACGACCCAATGGAGAGCGGGGACGCTTCGCCGTCATTGCACTTGGACCATTGGGTGGCAGTGAGCTTGGCTATGATTCTCCTTTGGATCTTATTTTTCTGCGTGACTTATGCGGTCCCACAGACGGCGACGTGAATCTTCCAGCCGACGAGTACTTTGACAAATTAGCCTACGGAGTCCAGAGTTTATTGTCTGGCTCCGCGCATCCACAGTATCAGTCCTCGCGGATCTACGACATTGCTTCACTCCATCATCCGCTAACCGAGAGTGGCTCCTTGGCCACAACGGTCATCGAGGCTTACCGTCACTACCAATTGATGGGCCGCACTTGGGAGCGCCTGCTTTATGTGAAAAGCCGATGCGTTGCAGGCAGTATGTCCCTCGGTAATGAATACCTGGCGTTAATGGAACCGTGGGTCTATCGACGTTATTTAGAGCCCGCAGATGTGGGCGGCTTGCACACGCTTGCGAGGAAGTTCGGTCGACGCGTAGAAGAACCGGTGACGAACGGCGAAGCTCATACCAGTGATACGGAAAACATTTTGCCTATTGGTGGGGCTGACTCGAAAAGTCGGCCAGGCGGCCTGAATGACATTGAGTCGATCGTGGCTCTATTGCAGTTGATCAATGGCGGCGACTTACCGCAATTGAGAGTCCGTGGCACACTCGAAGCGATCGAGTTACTTCGGCAGGCCAATTGCATTTCACTGCAAGAAGCAACCTTACTATCGGATCATTACACTTTCCTCAAGCGTCACCAACACTGCTGCGTACTGGAATCAACCGATACGGAGGAAACACCTTCCTCGAGCGCACAATTATCTCAGGAGCGTCGGCAACGAAGAATCGCATGGCACCTTGGCCATCGCGATTCACAAGGACGCGGGGACTTGGCGGGCTTGCGTGAGTCGTTGGAAAATGCTGTCTCGCTGAATCGCATAACCATTCGCAGGCTGCTGCTCGACGCGATTGGAGATTCCTCACCCGTGCCTGCCGAAGAAGAGCTACTGCTTGACCCGGAGCCTGACGAATCCATTATTCGCCGAACCCTGTCTAAATATCGGATGAGCGACCCCGTCCTCGCGATGAACGATTTCCAGCGTCTGGCTACAGAGCCAGTGCCCTTTTTATCGAGCCGAAAGTGTCGTCACCACTTGGCCGCAATCGCGCCACAGCTCCTGAGTGAAATCGGACGAACGCCCAATCCGCACGCAACGCTTGGGACGTTGGTAGAGGTGAGTGACTCGGTAGGTGCAAAATCCGTGCTTTGGGAGCTGTTCCGCGTCGCCCCGCCAACGATGCATCTGGTGGTAAGGATTTGCGCTTGCAGCCCCTATTTAGCAAGGATTCTAATTCGCAATCCCGGAATGATTGACGAATTGATCGATTCGTTATTGCTGGACCGCCTGCCATCTGACCGCTGGCTTGAAGCCTCTTCCGCAGAGCTTTGTCGCAGCGCTAGTGATGTCGATTCAATCGTGGCCAGTTTCAAAATCGGCGCTCACCTGCAAATCGGCGTTCGCGATGTTCTCGGTAAAGATCCCGTCGAAGCGACACATGCCGCACTGGCGTCCTGTGCCGAGTCCGTGCTCCGTCGCGTTTCTGAAAGTGCGATGCGAGGTCTCACGGAACGTTATGGCGATCCGATGTCGAATGGGGAAGACGAGAGTGAATTGGTCATGCTCGGCCTGGGTAAGCTTGGGGCTCGTGAACCGAATTACTTCAGCGACTTTGACACCCTATTTCTTTACACCAGTGATGGAATGACGCGACGCCGAGTTGGCGGCCACCGAACAACCACAACCAACGCCAACTTCTTCACCGAACTCGCTAAAGACGTCCACAAACGCATCAATCACAAAGCATACGCGGATCGCTTGTTCGAACTGGGCTCCAGCATCAACATCCACCGAAATACCTGCGAGTCACCTGTATCTGCGGCATCCATCGATTCGTTCTACAACTTCTATCGGCGCGGTGAAGCGACGCTTTCACAACGTCTCGCTTTGTGCAAGGCTCGCGCCATCACGGGCTCCCTGGCGGCAAGGGAACGAGTAAATCGAATGGTTGTAGAGCTGCTCGCATCCACCGAATGGTATCCCTCGATGGCGACACAAATTCGCGATCTACGATTTTCTATGGAAACCACTGCAGCAGACGACAACTTGAAACGCGCACCCGGCGGTACAGTCGATGTGGAACTGCTCACGCAAACGCTGCAGCTCAAGTATGCGGCAAAGTATCCAAGCTTGTTGGTTCCCGGGACCCTTGATGCACTACAACGACTCTCGGATGGCGGTTTCCTCGATGCCGTCATGGCGACAGCACTTATGAACAATTATCGAACACTCCGGGACGTGGAATCCAAATTGTGCTTGCTTGCTTCACCAAGACGCCATGAGATCCCCGATGATCCTGCATTCCTAGAACTGCTCGCATGCTTGATGAACGAAGCAAACGGTTCCGAAATCATGTCGCAGTGCAGAGAGTACCGTATTTCCAACCGACGGATGTTTAACCAGTTGATGGAAGAGTTGAGCCGATGAACGAACCGTCCCATCCGCCTCGTAACCCGTCTGCACTGCGTTCGGCACGTTGGTTTGCACCTGACGATCTGCGTTCATTCGGACATCGTTCTCGATTGAAAGGAATGGGCTTCGACGACATCGACTATCGAGATCGTCCGGTCATCGCCATTCTCAACACTTGGAGCGAGCTTAACACTTGCCATTCGCACTTCCGCGATCGAGCCGCCGAGGTGCGTCGAGGCATCCTGCAATCCGGAGGATTTCCTGTCGAGGTGCCTGTACTGTCCCTTGGCGAAATGCTGATGAAGCCAACCACCATGCTTTATCGCAATCTCCTTGCAATGGAAGTCGAAGAGGTTCTTCGCTGTCATCCGATTGATGCAGCCGTATTGATGGGCGGCTGTGATAAAACGGTACCAGCAATGTTGATGGGGGCGATCAGCGCTGACGTACCAAGTATTTTCTTTCCGGCCGGCCCGATGCTAAAGGCCCGTTGGCGCGATGTGACTTTAGGTAGCGGCAGCGACGCCTGGAAATACTGGGACCAGCGAGGCGCTGGCCTGATATGCGACGGCGAGTGGAACGAAATCGAGAACTGCATCGCTCGTTCTGCCGGCACATGCATGACCATGGGCACGGCAAGTACGATGGCGTGCGTCGCTGAAGCGATGGGCTTTACACTCAGTGGCGCGGCGGCAATCCCGTCGGTCTTCGCGGAGCACAGCCGATTGGCCGTTCGGACCGGACGCCGCGCGGTCGATATCGCCTGGGAAAACTTAAAGCCTTCGAAGATCATGACCCGAAAAGCGATCCTCAATGGCGTCACGACGGCGCTTGCCGTTGGGGGCAGCACCAATGCGATCGTCCATTTGATCGCGCTCGCCGGGCGCGCCGACCTGAAGCTTTCGCTTGACGACTTCGATGAACTGTCGCGTTTGACCCCGGTGCTAGGAGATTTGCGTCCCGGAGGCCGATTTCTGATGGAGGATTTTTTCAACGCCGGTGGCCTCCCCGCGCTGTTAAAAGAACTGGGAAATCGGATTTCAACCGACTGTCTCACCGTTTCTGGCAATACCCTCGGAGAACAAATCTCCAGCGCTGAGACGATCGATCCCGATGTGATTCGTCCCGTCAATCATCCGGTCGCTCCCGGCGGTGGTACCTGCGTGCTACGCGGCAACCTTGCTCCGGACGGCTGCGTCACAAAACCCTTGGGGGCCGATCCCAAATTGTCCCGCCACCGGGGTCGAGCGATCGTGTTTAAGGATTACCCTGACATGCGGGCTCGACTCGACGATCCCGATTTACCCGTCACGGCCGATTCGGTCTTGGTACTCCAGAATGCAGGTCCCTTAGGTGCTCCTGGTTTTCCGGAATGGGGCATGCTCCCCATCCCAAAGAAACTGCTCCGAGAGGGCGTTCGAGACATGGTCCGAATTTCCGATGCGCGGATGAGCGGTACAAGTTACGGCACCTGCATCCTGCACGTCGCGCCCGAGAGCTTTGTCGGCGGCCCGTTGGCCTTTGTGAAGGATGGCGATGAGATCGAAATCGATGTACCGAAACGGACGATCCATCTCCACGTCAGTGATGCCGAACTCATGGCGAGGAGATCAGCATGGAAACCGTCAGAGCCAAAATTTGAAAGAGGCTACGGCCATTTGTTTTCCAAACACATCCAACAAGCCAATCAAGGATGCGATTTCGATTTCCTCACCGGACGATCACCCGGCGCTGAACCGGGGATCCATTGAAGTTCAAGATGGTCTAGACGAACTTAGCCGCCCGCCATCTCCATGGCTGCGCGTTCTCGCTTTTCCGCAGCATTTCGATAGTCGACGACATCCCAGACCAACCCAAGTCGCTTAAGCAACTTGATTGCCATCCATGTAATGTCGAATTCCCACCACTTGTGACCGTGCTTGGCCATGCGTGGATAGGCATGATGATTGTTGTGCCAACCTTCACCGTAAGCGATGATTGCAACCAGCCAGTTATTGCGGCTGTCATCGGTGGTTTCATAGTTGCGATAACCAAACATGTGACTCGCTGAGTTCACAAGCCAAGTGGTGTGAAGGACGGCAACCAACCGAACAAACATCGCCCAAACGACCAGAGAGATTGCCATCTCCATTCCACTAAACGCATAGCCAAGGCCAAAAAGAATGAAGCCGGTTGCGATATGGACGGGGAGGAAAAGCTTGTCGATGATCCGCATCGATCGAAGTTTGTAAAGATCGGGCACCCAGTGAGACAGATGCGCGTGACGGTCTCCATTGTGCGTGTGGAAGGCGAGCCATAACATGTGACTCCACCACGGGCCGTCATGCGGCGAATGAGGGTCGCCCACTTGATCGCTATGCTTGTGATGCTTTCGGTGGTCCGCAACCCAGTCTAGCGGTGTCCCCTCACCAGCAAGCGTGCCAATCATGGCGAACACATTCCGAACCCACGGATAGGTTTTCATCCCATCGTGTGTCAAAAGTCGATGGTACCCCAAGCAAATCCCAAGACTGCCGGTGACCCAGTGCAAAAACAACGTAACCGCTAATGCCGTCCAAGTGAACGTGAAAGGAGCAGCCAGCACGACCAAGTGCAACATCGTCAGCCAGCCAATTGCCCACCAGCTCGCGTTGTTCAATACCTTCCGAACCACCAAATTCTGTTGATCCACCGAAACAGCCATCGGCTTGCCATCGCGCACCCGCCGCGTGGGCGCGTGGGACGGGCTTTCGCTATGACCGTGGTCCGCTGTGGGGCCGTGGTTGCCTGCTGGATGAGGTGCCGATGGTGCGTGATGGGGCGCGTGATGCGAATCACTTCCCGGATGCGCCTTCGGCCTGACAGGCGAATGGGTGGTTGTGGAGTGAGCAGTAGGGGTATGAAGACTCGACGGCATAGCCAGGTGACCTCGCGAGAGTTTATTTTGCGGTTGCCAATGATACGTTGGAGACCAGACTCATTACGATACCGATCTGGCGCATTTCGCATGTCTCCGCCAAGGGCTTGGTTTGTAACCGATTTGTAAAAGAACTCACCTTAAAGATGCTTGAATCACTCGAAACTGACCAAATCGAGCCCCACATCCGCCGAGTGATGCGGGATTGTCGCAAACTTTACGCAACCTCCGCCGAGTTAATGGTTCGCCGTCATCCCACTCTTCTAGGGTCGTCAGCTAGTGGTTTTTCGCAATTGATGGAGGATTTGCACCGTGGATTGTTGGTCAAAGTCTACACCACAACCATTCGCAGCGACGGCAAATGGACGCGGATGGAAAAGTTCATCGGCGCTCTGCTCATCGAACACATCTGGGACGCCCACCTCCGCGGCGCCGAGCTTCGCGAAGCTTCCGAGCAATTGCTAGCACAATCGGATCAGCTTCAGTGGCCCGCGATTCTCGGACCGTTCGTACGCTACGCGCCGCTGCGTGACATGGTCGGCCAGGTGGAGACCATCGTTGCTCGACTTGCAAACCTGATCATCAAGAGCGACGGCCTGACGACCCCTGACGAAACCGAGACATTAAGGAGTCTTCAAAGCGAATTGGCCGCCATCTTCCATCCGGATGACCAATCGTTCACGTACAGCCTCTCTTCAACGAAGGCGATTGGTTCAACCAAGGCGACGGACAACGACTCGCTGACCCAATCCGCAGATCGCTTTCCTACCAAACCGATCGGTCAAAACGTGGGCCATGAGCGTCAATCAGTCTCCGTGCCGGGGCGAGGTACGTCATCCAAAGCGATCGTTGACAAGACAGTCGTCACCTTGCCTGAGAAAAGCGCCGACGAGCGTCTTGCCGATGCCTATGCGGAACTTGATTCGCTGATCGGGATCGAAGCGGTGAAGGAGCGGGTCCGATCCGTTTCGAATTTTCTTCAGCTCCAGCGTCAACGACAATCGGCTGGCCTTACGACAATGCCAATCAGTCTTCACATGGCGTTTGTTGGAAATCCTGGCACTGGCAAGACAACCGTGGCGAGAATCGTCGGACAAATCCTCGGTGCGATGGGCATCCTTTCGTCCGGGCATTTGGTCGAAACGGATCGTAGTGGTCTTGTAGCACAATACGCCGGTCAAACGGCAGTTAAGACCCAAACCCTTTGCGATTCGGCGCGGGGTGGCGTGCTCTTTATTGACGAAGCCTATAGTTTGGTCGACTCTTCGGGTGACGATGCCTTCGGACGGGAAGCGATTCAATCTCTCCTCAAAAGAATGGAAGATGATCGCGAGCAACTTGTCGTTATTCTTGCGGGCTATCCCGATGAGATGGACCAAATGATCAAGAGCAATCCTGGTCTCAGTTCCCGCATCAATACTCGCATCAAATTTGATGATTATGCGCCCGCTGACCTGGGAAGAATCTTCGAGGTTCTCTGTCGACGCAATGATTACGTACTGCCTCCTGAAAGTCGGCACCGTTTACTGATGGCATTGGATCAAGCCTATCGTGATCGCGATCGGCACTTCGGCAATGGTCGACTTGCGAGAAATGCTTTTGAAGATTCCGTCCGCCGCTTAGCCGATCGAATCGCAGGCATCGTCCCTTTGACCCAGAAATTGATGACTCAATTAACACCGGCAGACATCTGTATTCCCGGCATCGACGTGAAACAAATTGATTCGTGGCTCAAGCAAGCCCACACGCTTCGGACCTCTTGTCCCAAGTGTGGCAAGCGACTGCGACTTGCCGGCACAGCGCTCGGCAAAAACGTCAAATGTCCGTCTTGCACTCATCAATTCGCAGCACCCTGGGCCGATATCGAGCGTTAGCTGGTTACCGGTGTGGCGTTTGCCTCGTATCGTCCCCCATTCCGATCCATTACCCACTTCTACAAAATATCAACGCCTGCAAAAGCGGTGTCATCTATCGCAAAAGTGGTCGTCTAGAAACAATCCAAATATACAGTCGGGCCATTCAAAGCCGGAGTCTGGAAAACGATGATGATTCGAACCGTAAACTGCTCGTTTGGTGTTCTGGTTTCAGCGACATTTGTCTCACTCGCGTGCGCGAACACCATCGTGAATAACACTGCTTCGCTCGTCGCGGCGGTTCGGGACTCGACCGAAGGAACAACCATTGAATTGGCGGTCGGCACGTACAAACTGTCGACACCATTGGATTTGAAAGCGGGACTGACGTTGAAAGGAGCGGGAATCGACAAGACCATTGTCACCCATACCGCTGATTGGAAACCGTCCACCCAATCCTTGCCCGACCCGGAAATGAAACTGGAGGGCTTGGACACCGACGCTTATCTCATCCGACTACAGCGGGATACGGCAGGCGTCACCATCTCCAACCTGACCCTAAGCGGCCCACAGCTCCACGGTGCGATCTTCGGATGGTTCCACTCCGACTTGCACCTGCACCACGTCAAGATGACGCAAACGAGGTGGTCGGGCTTACGAACGTTTGGCATGAAGCGGGCAAGGATTCACGATTGCGAATTCATCGATGCGGGCGGGCGTTGGGATCGTGGAGCGCCCGGTATCAACGGCGGTATCACCGGCGGAGGCATCTTCGCGATCTGGATGAGCGACAGCGAGATTTTCGATAACCGGTTTGTGCGTACCAAGACAGGCCCTGCGGAAGAGTTTTACGGAATCAAGGTCCGACAGGGAACACGTTGTCACATCCATCACAATACAATCGAAACCAATTTCTCGATGGAGTTCCCATTCGAGAACGACGAAGACAACGAGATTGACCACAACGTTTGCTACGGCACCATTTCTATTCCGAAGTACGCAGGCGGGGTCGTCCCACAAAGCGGTCGAACTTTTCACATCCACCACAACTGGATGAAAGACAGCTATTCGCTTGAATTTGTCCGAAACGGTGTAGAGATCGACCATAATCTTTTTGACTTTGATCTGGCAAAGGATCATGGGAATCTGATCTCAGCGTTCGGAGACGTCGCGGCCAACGGACCGGCCAGTTTCCATAACAACCTCGTCAGCAATCCGGGTCGCGGAGTGATATGGATCAACGAAGTATTCAACAACTTGGAGGTCCGCAACAATCACATCATCGCGCGACCGACAGCGACTCCGCGCATGGATGGTTTGTTCGGGCTTAACGGCGCGAGTGACTTCAGCACGATTTCGTTCAAAGACAATCGTATCGAGTGCAAAGGGCAGACTCGACCACTTTTTCGTTCAAAGGAAAGTTATGCGGCGACGGTCGAGAACAACGAACTTAAAAACGTGTCCGATGTGGAACAACTTGGGAACCGGCCAGCCAATCGTCTTGTCGGTCTGCAAGAACCACTCCAGTTTGAATGTGGCGTGCATGGCGAGTTTGTTGTAGATGGATGGAACGCGGGACCCAAAAAACAATAGGGCCACCACAACAGCGATGACATTATCATCCTCGCTTGAATCACATACTGGATTTCTTGTTTTGCCCGAGCCATTTTTCGACAACCCTCCGTCACTTCGCAAAAACTGATTTTGCCCAAGCGTTTCGATTCCTTCGTACCTCGTTTTCATCGCGAGAATTCAAAATGCACTTTCAAGCGGTCTCGCTGTCGTTTTCGTTGTTGCTCTTTACGCTAGTAAGCGATGTCACTGCTGAAGACGTTGACAAGGCCCTGCTTCAGGGTGTTTGGGTTGCGGTTTCGATCCAAACCGATGGCGACGAGGCACCACCTGAGGCGGTAAAACAAATGCGTTTTACATTCGACAAGGACAAACTCTTGATCAAAGGAAACTTTCAAGACGAACGTGAAGAGACTTGCACCTATCGGATTGACTCAAGCAAGAATCCGAAGCAACTGGATTTTACGCCTCCCAAGGAGGAAAAGCCGGTGCGCGGTATTTACAGACTCAAAGAGGGAATGCTCGAAGTTTGTTTCCGAAATGCGCATAGCCAAGCAGGACGTCCCACCGAATTTAGCACGATGAGTGGTGACCGCCTGGTGCTGATCAAATTCAACAAGGCTGTAACCTCGCCTTGAGACTAAAGGCTGGAATGCGTTGAAAACATCCGTCGTTGAGCCTGTTATCGACGGCAAGGTTGCTTTTCGACTTCAGAAAACTTACAAGCAACTGCATGACATCTTTTATTAGGCCGATACCGAACCACTGGAAAGTTACCGATTTCGATTTATCGAGCATCAGCCTCGATCCATCTATCCTTCATATTGCGAAGACTGTTTGCCTGCTTGAATCTCGATGTGACGACTACGCGTCCTACCTGCGAGCGATATTCAGTCAACGTGATCCGGGTTGGAATCAAGCGATTGACCAGTGGAACTCGGAGGAGTGCCAGCACGGTGACGTATTGCGAGCCGTATGCGAGTCCGCGGATCCAAATTTTCAGTTTGAAAACCTCATGACCGATTACGAGTCATTGGTTTCGTACCATACGCCCACTGGCGTATCTGTCAGAGGATCGGTAGGAGCTGAAATGGTCTCGCGATGTGTTGTTGAAGCACTCGCCAGCACACTCTATCGAGTGCTTGCCGACCGTATAGCCGACCCCAACGTTCGGACCGTTTTCTCGGCGCTTGCTCAAGATGAGGCGAGGCACTACGGAATGTTCTTAAAGATGCTTCGTACTGAAGCGGAAAATGAAAATAATCTAGGTGTCATCGCTCGATGTAAGTACTCGCTAAAACGGATGCTTGAGTTAGAAGATGCTCGGATCACCGTGGCATCTTGTGTAGTCGCGGGGCGTTCAAAAAGTACGATCCATCAGCGCCGCGAGGCGAACGCCTATCTCCGCGAGCTCTATCGCCTTTATCGATGGAAGCATCTTCGCTATGCGGTCCAGATGCTACTACGAACGTTGGAGGTACGCCCCTCGCGCATCATCGCAGTTCCATGCACAGAGCTTCTTTGGCTAGGGATTAAAACACGCTTGGCTTGGGCGATTGCCGGCAATACTATTTTCCCGCCTCGGTAGGCTTTTTATAGACAACCTAAAAGCGGAAGGATCCATCAGAGAGGTGGTAAACCGAAATCTAGTTCACCCGGTGGTTTTAACGCGATAGCGTTCAAGGTAGCCAAAGCTGGGGAACTGATTGTCCTTCGGTTCGGGCTGCCCCTGCATACCGGCCAAATACAAAATCTGGCCATCGTGACTGAATTGTGTCGCTGTGATTCGCATTCCAGTCTTCGCTTGTCCAACCAACTGCCCGCTTTCCGTCGCGAAGATGGCGACGTTCCAATTGCCACCGCGCAGCCTTCCAGCCATTACAAAGTGTTGTCCATCAGGGGCAAAAACGAGCGATTCCATCAGCCCTTCTCCGCTCTGATCGGCGACTGACTCCTGTATTTTCTCGACAGGCGTTTTTTGCCAATCAAAACGCTGCCAACGCTGCTTCCCATCCCCGGCCATGGGATCTCTCATTTCTCCCATCCCCGCAGCATAGAGGGACGCATTGTCCGGCGAAAATGCGATCGCATGAATCCCGCCAATGAAACAGTGACTCTTGATGATGCCCCAGCTTGTGAATGACGGTGTTCGCCATTGCGCTCGTTGCTCGCCACTGATAACATTCCAAACCGCTAGATCACCCATTAGGTTTCCAGCAGCAAGATGCTGTGATTTTGAATCGAACGCAACGCATTGCACGGAGGGGAGCATATCAAAGGCATGGACCAGCCGTCCTGTGTCGGATTCGAAAACCTTAACCGTTGGTTCAGGCGATGGAAGTGGAGCGTAATCTTCGCCCCCTGCGAGGTATTGTCCGGTTACCGAAGCGATCCAGCGTTCATCAGGCGAAAGAGCCATTTTCCACGACCAAAAACCATGCACACGCTCGCTTAACCAGGGGGCGATCTCGTTCCCATCGACCGATTGGACGCCTTCACCCGACTTCAGCTCGTTTGCATGGGTATCATCGCCGGCAAGATTACGGATCTGAATCGTGCCGTCATAGGATGCCGAAATCAATGAAGACTTGGACAGATGCAATGCAACACCTGACACATAACTACCATGACGCCCGATGCAAATCGGCAAGGGCACCTGATCTTGCGGACTATCCTCTGTCGGGAACTCACAGCGATAAATGCCATCCATGCATCCAACGAAAGCGGCCCGCCCATCGCGTTGGACCGCCAGGTCCATGACCCCCATTGGGAAGGAGGTTCGATCGATTTTCTCGAGCTCTATCGGCATTCTAGTTTCCGCCAGTCGTTTTCACCTAAGCCAGTAACTCATCGACTGGCGCAGCATCTTGTTCAACGCGATTGAATGGTGGGAAGTCGGGAAGGTCGTACGCCATGTGAGGATCGAGGCCCAGTGCCTTATAGATCGTCGCAAACAATCTTCGCTGATCTAATGGTTGATCCGATACGGCGACGCCGTTTTCATCGGTCGCACCATAAACAACACCTGGTTTCAAGCCGCACCCTGCCATGGCCATACTCCACGCTTTTGGATAATGGTCTCGACCGCGAGCTTCATTGAGCCAGGGAGTGCGTCCAAATTCGCCCATGATCAAAACAAGCGTGTCGTCAAGCATCTTTCGATCGGTCAGGTCATTCACTAAGTGAAAAATGATTCGATCGAGTTCAGGTACTAACATCTGATGCGTTTCATGATTCAGGACATGACAATCCCAAGGCATCCCATTGGCGACCATGACGAACGTCGAACCATTCTCAATGAGGTGTCTCGCCAATAGGGCATGCATGCCAAACGTTCCTGGTCCGTATCGTTCTCGATCGGCCTCCAGCAGCGAGTTCAGATCAAACAACGGCGCCGCTTTCATCAACCCACGAACTCGCTCGAAGACCGAGTTGTATGACTGGACCGCAGCAGCCTTATGATCGTTCGCAAATTTTTTGCTTAAAAACGATCTTAACGCTTCTCGATCACTATGGTCTTGGGTGTCTAAACCTTTGGGATACGTAACGTTTTCAAGCTTATAGGGGCCGCCGAATCGTACTGGGCCATACTCTGCTCCCAGCCACCCGGCCCAGTTGGATGCTTTGAACGCTCGAAACTCATTTCCTTCTGGGCATGGATCCAACAGGACGAACTGAGGCACGGGACAATCCAACTGACCAAGGTACTTCGCGAGTACTGACCCCATGACGGGGCGAGTGAAGGGAGGGCGAGGTTGCTCACCCCGAGTCAAAAGATCGATCGCTTGAAAATGTTCACTCGGTTCGGTCGACATCGACCGAACAACGGTTAGCTTGTCCATGATACTGGCCGTTTTGGGCATCAGTTCACTGATGTGAACGCCTGGTAACGACGTCGGTATGGATGAAAACGGTCCACCGGTTGGACGTTTCGGTTTCGGGTCCCACGTTTCAAATTGGCTTGGAGCTCCGCAGAGCCAAAGCAAGATACATCGTTTGCCACGAGCTTGCGCCGACTCTGCAAAAGCGGGGACGCTGAATAAACTTTGAAAACTCGCAACCGAAGCGGCGCCGGCAAAGCTTCCCTGTAGAAACAAGCGTCGATGAAGCTTGTGATCCATGCCCCCGCATGTGTTATTCAATTGTTTTTTATTGACTTCGCTAGCCATGCTCTTAAAGCCTTGTCCTGCAAGTTCAAGCGATCAATGATTGAAGCGAAATTCGGCACTCGACACGATAGCCCAAGCCGCCGACTCAATGGCTTGGTCGCGTCGTTCCGGACGACTAGAAATAAACGACTCACAACGCACGAGTTCTTCCGCATCCGGCGGTCTATTTAACAGGGCCTCAAACAATAGGCGAATGAGCGACGCGTCTGAGCTTTTACTGTCACGCAATGTCTGTAAAAAATGGGAATGCTTAATCGAGACGAGGTCATTGACCGAGTCACCGTTTGTCAGCAGCAGCCCTTGGGTCACATTGGAGATTGACTCTTCAGCAATCACGTCCGGGAATGCATTGGAAAACATCACTCGTTGCTCCAGTGAGTTCCATTGGCTCGGCTCAATAGGATCAAAGGCGACAAGCATCGAACGTTGGAGCATTTCTGCAGTAAGCGGTTTGACAATCGCAGCAGAGAACCACTGCGGGTCCACGAAGGCATCTTCTTTGGATGAAAGCTGATAGGCGCGAGTGCGAGCGAGGCTCCGGAGCAACCGGCGGACGTCGTAACCAGACGCTGCAAAGTCGCCGGCTAACCAGTCCAGCAATTCCGGATGACTGGGAGCATGATAGGAGTCGATGGCGTCGACCGGATGGACGATGCCGCGTCCCATCATCCAAGCCCAAAGCCGATTAACCATTGCCTTTGCAAGCAGCGGGTGGCCGTCCAAAACTCTCTCGACAAATTGTTCTCGCCTAGAAAATTTCGGGACTCGCGCGGTCGAACCCGGGCTAGAAACATAAAGTTCGTCTCGGTCTTCCTCCTTCGCACCGGAGGCTGGTCTGGTTTCTTCAACACGCCGATCGCCAAGGAAAACGAGTTCGTTTGGTGTTGAATCACCCTCCAGGTTGCTAAACTCCGAAAACCCACCGATCGCGGACTCTGAAACGGCTGGTCCTTCAGGAGTATCAACATTCTTGGATCGGTTGAAGAACGCGACGAGGCCCCAGTAATGCTGCTGCTTGATTTCGGAAGCAAGCGGATGGTCGTGACACTGCGCGCAATCGATTCGGACACCGAAAAAATCTTTGGATACGGCCTCCGCAATCTCTTGCGGCTTATCGCGTCGCGCATACAGATACCAATTGGCCCCCTGATCGATTGGCGAACTTGGACGCGCAAGCAACGCATCTCGCGCTACTTCATTCCAAGGTCGATTCTGGTCAATCGCCCGCTTCAGATAGTCGATCCAACCTGCTGCCGTTCTACGTCGGAGTTGTTCGGTATCGGTACGGCCGATCAAGATCGCATCCAAGACCTCTGAGAGATGCACGGCGTGCGCTTCGCTTTGAAGCAAAGCATCGATTCGCAGAATACGCTTATTGACGTCCGTATCCGCAAGGAATGACTGCGTTTCTTGGGGGCGAGGAATCCGGCCGATGAGATCCAAGTAGATCCTTCGCAAGAAAACGCGTTCGTCGGCCGGTGCAGTGGGTTGTAGTTGATGAGTACGCCAGCTTGCTTCAAGAGCCAAATCAATCACCATCGCCGGATCGACACCATAGGGCTGCGCGTACCACGCGGTGGAGACGCTCGGCGAATTCGACTCCACGGGAATGCTGGAGGTGACATTGGTTGACAGGATGTCCTCTCCGCCCAACGCCGCAAACGAGCAAAGGCAGGTCAAACATCCCAGCAATGCGCTGCGTTGGAAACTTAACATCAATCTCATTTACGAATTACCTGACCTCGCCTCCAGCGCCGCAAGCACACGGGACATTTCGTTCTCGAGTGTAGCCAGTGCAGATTGAGCATTTTCGAAGTTCTCCTCGCGCGCGTATTCCTCTAAGGCGAGCGACGCCTGCGAGAGTAACGTGGCGCCAAAATAGGCGGATGAGCTTTTGAGTGTATGCGAGGCTCTTCGCAGAACCTTTGCATCCCTGGCCTCGATAGCACTATGCATGTTAGCGAGTAACTGTGGTGCTTCTTGGCAAAAGATGGCCGCCAGTTCGCGAATCCCCTCTTCTCCTCCTGGAATCTGCGTTGCCATGTAGGCTTCATCGACCGGTGATGGAAGTGGAATCGATTCCGTTTGCGACGCAGCCGACGCGACGGGCACTGAAGCTAAACAGAGCGCTGGAAACCGCTCGATAGCTCGATACATTTCTGCCGGAGCAATCGGCTTGGAAACATAGTCGTCCATCCCTACGGAGAGACAGCGTTCTCGATCTCCCTTCAGAGCCTCCGCGGTCATCGCGACGATAGGAATGTGGCCACCGGTTTGACGTTCGCGCTGACGAATTGCGGCAGTCGCTTCGTAGCCATCCATCACCGGCATTTGCATGTCCATCAGCACCACATCAAACTCTTGCTCACTGAGAATATCGACGGCTTCTTGACCGTTCTCGGCCATGACGACTTGGTGTCCGCGCGCATCCAGAAAACCGACAGCCACTCGGCGATTGATTTCGTTGTCCTCCACCAACAGCACACGACGGGGAGGTACCCGCGGAGAAGACGCTGTAGTTGCCGATAAGTTGGAGGCAGTTGCGCAATCCTTCCCTAACTGACGAAGTACTTCGTTGAGCAATTCCGATGCGATCACAGGTTTCGTCATGAAACGCCGAATTCCTACCTTCTCACATAAATCGCTCTCCAAAGGCGCCGAGCCTGATGAGATCATGATGATCGGACACTCTTCAACGAGTGGAAGGTTGTGAACACTTTCCGCGAAGTGAAAACCGTCTTCCCCGGGCATGTGGTGATCGAGGAGGATCAACCGAATGGGGCGTTTGGCCTCGCCTGCTTTCTTCAATGCTGCGCGCGCTGCAGCCGCAGAGTCGACCAGCACCGGTTGCATGTGCCAGTAGGAAAGCATCTCACCAAGGATACGACGATTGGTAAAGTTGTCGTCGACCACGAGTACCGGCAAATCGGTCAACTCGTTTAACTCAGCTGGTTCAGGATTGAATTGTTCCGCAGAGAGTTGGAATGCGACGGTGAAGTGAAACGTCGACCCACGGCCCGGTTCACTTTCCACCCACAATCGACCATGCATCAATTCAACAAGTTGCCGCGAAATGGTTAGTCCGAGTCCCGTTCCGCCAAAGCGGCGTGTCGTTGAAGCTTCAGCTTGCTCGAATGGACGGAAGATCTCTTCCTGCTTTGCCGAAGGAATGCCGATCCCTGTGTCACTTACGGTGAAGTGCAAATGAACGAAGTCGTTCACACTGGACTCTAAATTTACATTGACATAAATCTCGCCTGCTTCCGTGAATTTGACCGCATTGCCTAATAGATTTACCAGGACCTGTTGTAGACGTCCCGGATCACCGCGTAAGTGACTTGGGATGTCGGGTGCGATACGGCATGCGATTTCTAATCCTTTCTCAGCGGCTCGCAATACGAGCATCTGCGATGCTCGGGTCACGCACTCGGCGAGCCGAAAATCAACTGTTTCCAGCTCAAGCTTACCGGCTTCGATTTTAGAAAAGTCGAGAATGTCATTGAGTAGTCGGAGCAACACATGAGCGGATTCCTCCACCGTCGATAAATAGTCCCGCTGGTTTGGTTTCAACGGGGTACGTGCCAGAAGTTGAGCCATGCCAATGATGCCATTCATCGGCGTTCGGATCTCGTGGCTCATATTTGCCAAAAACGAACTCTTCGCACGACTTGATGATTCGGCAGCTTCTTTGGCCTGCTGCATCGCCTTCATGGCCTGTTTCTGTGCGGAAATATCAAGCACACCACAAATGACAACGGGATCATTTTCAATCTGCACCGGACTGAGCCCCACTTTGACGGGAAACTCGGAGCCGTCCTTACGGACGCCCAGTAACTCCAATTCGGCCCCCATCTCTCGTGACGTTGGCGATTGAAAAAAGCCATCTCTTTTGTGCGGATGCCCTTCCCGAAATCGAGCAGGGACAAGCACTTCAATCAACTGTCCCACTAACTCCGATTCGCCGTATCCGAACAAAGCCAAGGCACGTGAATTTGCCATCGAGATCGTGCCGTCGTGTCGCACCATCAAAAGGGCCGCTGGTGACGCTTCCACGGCAAGCTGGAATCGCTCGCGAAGCTGCCGTTGTTCGGTAACATCGCTTACCGATCCCGCCATCCGTGTGGCTTTCCCCTCTTCATTCCATATCGCTTGGCCACGCGCCCTAAACCAACGAAATTTCCCCGACTTGGTTAATAGCCTATATTCGACATCGTACGGTTTGCGATGCGTTAAATGCTCGTCAACAGCCCGCATTACCCAATCGTGGTCGTCGGGGTGCAGGCGAGTTTCAAAGGTTTCAAAAACGTTTGCCAACTCGTTATCTTGATACCCCATTAGCTCTTTCATCCTGGGTGCAAAATAAACTTCGTTGGTCAGTACGTTCCAATCCCAAAGCCCATCGGACGACCCACTCACCGCTAATTCGAAACGCTCTTCAATCGCCAACAATTTCGCGGTTTGGTCGCTAAACTTTTGAGCAAGTTGCGAGTTATGAAACAACGTTAGGCTGAGCACCCCTAGTCCGATCCCTAACATCAGCAGGGTTGCCATTACGGCTCGAAACAACGCCGCTTGCTCTGCAGCCACGGCTTGATCAAAGGGCCGTATAAACTCCAGCACGCCCCGCACGTCACCCACTTTCCAGTCTTTTTTGGGACTATCGGGATGGCTATTGTGACAGGACACACAGCTGGATTCCATTCGATCGGCGACGGCAAAGCGAAGCGAAGCCCGCCCCCGATAGTCTTCAAAGCGATAAAACGGTTCGCCCGGATTTGCCTGAAGCGCGACAAGAGCTTTTCGTTCAAATTCATCCTGGGGACCTCCGTTCTTTCGATAAGGAAACGGGTATTCACTGAATAGTCGCAAGTCCACGCCCGGACGAATCTTTCGCAACTTCTCGCCTAGACTCATCGTCAGGGTTGCTGGCAAGGGAATGCTTTTTCCATCTTTTGCTGGTTGATGCGAAACCGCGACATCGGCATGCGCCACCCCAGCGACGACCTCGTCCGAGTACAACCTGCGCATTTCTGAAACCATCATCGTCGTTAATTCAGAGCCTTGCAGTGGCAACTCCGCTTGAAGCCGTTCAACTCTCCAATAGAGGTACGACAACGTTCCCACAATTGCGGCGAAAAAGAGCGAGAGGAACCAAGGAGTGAGGAACCGGCTATGCCTCAGACGGTCGGCAACTTTGCTCAACGAAAAAGCGGTCGGGTTCTGCTCCAATCCATTCGTTGAATTCATTTTGTACCATCGCCCGTCAAAGGATGACCGTCCCGCGTTTTACATGTCGCGTGTTGCATGGCACATGTGACCGTCTGAACGTGCTGACTCACTACCCCAGTCCAGTGTAGCCAATTCCCTCGTTAAGCACCGCAGAGCGGCAAGCAATCGCCCACCAGCGTGAACCGGACTGCTAAACTGGATAAAATCTTTGACAGGGCTGAGTCGAAGATTGTAAACCAGCAGTGTTATCATTAGAATCCGAGGGGTTCAACGACACCCCCGAATTAACGAGAATTGGTATCGACCGTGAGAATCCTACTTGTTGAGGACAATGCGGTAGACCGTTTCTTTGTGACTAGGTCACTGAGTCAGGTTGAAGGCTTCGACTACGTGCTGTGTCCGAGCGAATCGCTTTCTGAAGCGATCGAACAGGTGGCGGGCGCGACTTTTGACGTGATCCTACTCGACCTGTGGCTTCCGGACAGTGAGGGGATTGAGACTTGCTCCCGCATGATCTCCGCTGCTCCCAATACTCCCATCGTCGTGATGACGGGAACGAACGATGGAGCCCTCGCGTCGGAGGCTTTGCAACGCGGCGCGCAAGACTACATGGTCAAAGGAAGTTTTCCCGGTGCTGCCATCGCGCGGGTGATGCAGTACGCGATCGATCGATGTCAATTCAGTACCGAAATGGTGCAACAGGACCAACACTTTCGACAGGTGATGAGCCATGTGCCCGCCATGGTATGGACCACCAATCGAGACCTCAAGATTTCAAGCATCTTTGGTGCCGGCCTGCAAAGGTTCGGCGTTATGGCGCCGGACGTCGTGGGCCACTCTGTGTCTGAGTTTTTTTGTAGGAAACTCGGTGCGGATCAAGTTCTAAAGTCTCATCAAGCCGCTATTACAGGCAAGGCACCGACGGTTGAGTTTGAATGGCAGGATCGGATCTTCCATGTCAACGTGGAGCAATTAAACGTCGATAACTACTGCGACTCGGGCACGATTGGCGTTGCAATCGATGTGACTGAACAGCAAGTAATGGATCGTGAAATTCATTTTGCTCGCTTGGTCCAAGAGTCACTTTTGCCGTCTTCGCATCCTTGTTTGGATGGCTTCGATATCTTTGGGGCATCTCACCCTGCAAGACAAACGTGCGGTGACTGGTTTGGCTATCTAGAGTTTCCAGACGGTTCGCTGGGATTGGAAGTCGGTGACGTTTGTGGCAAGGGATTTGGACCAGCGATCCTGAGTGCATCCATCGCCGCTTATCTAGAGGTGCTCGCCGAACGCCAACCCGACTTACGTGCCGTGTTGGAATTTTGCAACCGCATGGTTTGCCGGCGCCAGGGGCCCAATGCAGAGTTCGCAGTTCTCTCGTTGGCACGGTTGGAAGCGGGGCAATCGAAAATCACTTATGCCGGGGCCGGGGAACAAATGCTAGTCGTCGGCTCCGATGGCGTATTAAAGCACTTGATTGCAGCGAGCGGCATTCCGGTGGGCTTGATGGATGACGCCACCTACAGCCCGCCCGAAGAAGTGTCTCTCGATAAGGGTGACATCCTGTTGATGCTAACGGACGGATTTAAGGAAGCCATGTCCTGCGATGGGGAACTGTTTGGGATTTCACGGATCGTTACGTCAGTCGCCTCCCATCGGCATCAATCGGCTGCCGAAATATTTCACGCATTACGATCCGCCGCGTTGGCATTCTCCGATCACAGCCACCAGAGTGACGACATGACGGGCATTATTATCAAAGTTGTCCATCCCCATCGCTAGCGCCAACGCCCGCGGATACACGACTGGTCACCGAATGATGAAACCTCACCTCGAACGATGCCCTCAATCACTGAGCGTTTCGAGAGTGACTCGATGAAACCGAATACGGCAATCGTACGTACCGAGTATTAGAGAGTTTGCGTCTGGACTCGCCCAGTAGTCGCTAAGTGACAGCCGAGTTGGTTCCCCAGACCAACGGACGATAGTGTCGCCATCAACTGACATTTGAACGCCATCCTTAGCGACTTGCACGACCACCTGCGACATCTGATCTTTATGAAACAGTGGCCCTTCATAGGTTGTCTCGTTGCCAACGTTCCGGCCGTCAATGTCTTCTATGGCGCTAAGGTATGCATCGCCTTGTTTGTATCCAAATAAAGTCACAAAACGACGGTTACCTATGCAATTTCCCACCACTAACGCATTGGGCTCGTCCAACGGTTCAATAATCATTGTCAATCGATAGGAACCCGATGGTGCATAAGGTAACTCAAGCTTCGCACCATATTGCTTTGGACTCTCGAGAACGCCGTCGCTGAGGATCCATTTACCACTTGTCCAGTCGTTGGCAAGATCAATCGACTTCAACAAATCAACCGGTTCACCAGTCGATCGCAACCGATTGGTGATTGGTTGCAGATGATTTTCCACAAGGTCAAGATCTGCGGAAAGCTTTCTCGGCAACGGGTTGTTCTCCTGATTCTTGCGAACTTGAAAATATCCCCATAGCTCCGTCGATTCGCCGCTGCGTAGGGTTGTGTCAACGCGATAACTGACCGGTGTTTCTCGATCAAACGCACCAATGAGGATTTCGCTGGGAGGCAAGCCCGCTGGCGTCCCATCCAGCGGAACTTGAGAGTGAACAGAGCCTACGTCAATCCAAGGCCCATCGATTGCTGTCTGGATTCGAACTCGGAGAGAAGTCACGTCCGCATGCTCAGGCCAATCAAACCGAAGCTTCACTTCTTGATTCGGCTTTGGACTAATTGGTTCCGGCAACGCACGAAATCTTGTGAACAATGATTTTTGATTCGCCTCTACAACGGCGTTTGAATCCGTGGGGCTCCAGCCGAGACGGCTTTTCTGCTCTTTATCGATCCACGATTCGTTAATCCAACCCTTGTACTGCGCCATGCTCATCACCGATCCATCGCCTGGTTCCGGGTGCGGCAGTCCAACGGTATGCCCACACCCCTCGTGGTAGATGACACAATCTGAGCCTCGATAAGGCACTCGCCAACCATCACCGCTCACCAATCCCCACCCGACGCCTCGATCATTTAAGTAAGCGGCTCGCGCGCCTCCGGATGCAGCCCCGGGGAAATGCTCGCCTGCAGAAAGATTCCCCTCAAAGAGCAGATCACCACCCTCCGGTTTTAATCGATAGAAATCGTCAAGTGGCCGCCAATTGATATCACTGAGCACTAACAGTATCCGAAAGCTTTTGCTGGGCTCGCGGGCAAACTTCAAAGCTTCGTCGACTTCTTGAAGCGTGCGAAAATAAATCGCATTTGCGTCACCGACTCGAAGTGCTTGGGTTGTTAGCGACGAAATAAAAGGCTCCGTATGCAGAGTAGTGGCCAACTTCGATTGACCTTCGAATTCGCGTTCGTGGAACCACTCCATTCGCCGACAGAAATAGCTCACTCGATCAAGCCAATCGGGAAGGGGCTCACGGTCAGAGGGCACGAAATAGACGACTGTGACTTCGATCTCGCTGGTATCGAATTTGCCGTCCCATGTCCTAGTACCCGCATCGCTGGGCAGCACCGTGCTCAGTGCAACAAGAAGAAACAAAACACCACCGAACAAATCACGTTGCCTGTGCATCAGTTTTTAATCATTGGTAAGCGAAGGTCGACTCAACATTCAATCGAGGCAGTAGCTGCGCCCCTGTAGCGACACCCGATTGCGATCATACCACGCGTCATCGTCGGTGTGAAAAATCGTCGGTGTGAAAAAATGAGTTAGTCGTTTAGGCAATTCGCACGGCAACTCTCCGAGCCGCTGCCGTGCGTTCCGCAAGTCCCAGACGCCCTTTGCCGCAAAAGTGGGGACGAAGACGACGTCAACCCACCGATACCGCTCATGCAAAAAACCGGAATAGCCACCGCTCGTCTGGCATGTCGGTGTCCAGCGATCCTTGGTGCAAGGCAGGCCTACGCTACTCTTTGTCTCCTTCCTCAATCAGCTCCTTCAGCTCTCGCAATTCGCTCTGCATTGATTCCATTTGTTTTTTCATGTCTTCGATTTCCTTACTAACGGCAGGCTGGCCCAGACCTTCCTTCTTCAAGTCTAACTCACTTTTCGGCAGGATATAACTTTGAATGGGATCGATCTGAAGCCATTGATGCACGTCCGCAATCGGCGCAACCATCGGCGGACTGGTTGGTGTGATTTCAGCACGCATCTTTTCTCCGTC
>JANOBM010000123.1:0-1540 GCA_031411655.1 Planctomycetaceae bacterium | reverse complement strand
CCCCCGATCAGGAGCGACTGCAGGCTGAACACTGCGCGCAGCGTCGGGCTCTTCATGTGCGTGGCGACCAGCGCATGCAGGCTGCGCCAGCCGCGCATGCGCAACAGGTAGGGCGTGGCGGCCAGCAGATCGGTGAAGCTTTCGTAGGCGATGCCGCCCAGCTTCTCGAAGCCCAGGCGGTAGCAGAGTTCGGCCTCTTCGATGAAGCGTTCGTAGCCCGGCAGGTCGTTCGGTTCGATGCGCGCGATCTCGGCGCGCATCGCGGCCGGGTCGCTGCTGTAGTCGAAGTGCGTGCCGTCGTCGAAACGGATGCGGTAGAACGGGTCGAGCGCTTTCAGCGTCACGTCGTCGGCCAGGCGCCGGCCGCACAGCGTCCACAGCTCTTCGAGCATGAAGGGCGCGGTGATGATGGTCGGGCCGGCGTCGTAGGTGTAGCCGTCCTGGCGGTGCACGCGGGCCCGGCCGCCAAGGGCGTCGAGCTTCTCGAGCACCGTGACGCGCCAGCCTTTGCATGACAGCCGCACCGCTGCGGCCAGGCCGCCGAAGCCGCTGCCGATCACGATCGCGTTGCGGCCATCGGCCGGTGCCGGCGTGTGGCGCTGCAGCAGCAATTCGGGTCGGTCGGGCTTCATCGTGCGGCCGCGATGGTTTTGGCCGGCGGCTGGCGCAGCGCCCACCGCCACAGCGCCGTCGGGGGCAACGGCAGCACCAGCATCAGGTGTTCGGCAACGGCCAGCGCGGCCATCGAGGCCACCAGCAACGCGCCCACGCGGGCGCCGCCGTCGCTGTCGATGGCCTGCAGCACGAGCGCGAGCGCGAGCAGGCTGCCGCCGACCACGGTGAAGGGCAGCAGCGCGTTCATCCGGCGCTGCACGAAGTAGCTGCGCAGGTACTTCAGGTGCAGCGGCAAGAACTCCTCGCCGAGGTTGCGCACGCCCAGAAACAGGTTCAGCTTGGCCGACAGGCGCATGACCCACAGCAGCCCGAAGGTCCAGGCGGCCACCGGGTTGCTGCCGCCCCAGGTGAGCGCGACGATGGTGGCCAGCATCGCCAGCAGCGCTGCTTCATGCCAGAGGATCACGCGCACCGCTTCGACGAAACGCGTGGTGCCGCGCGCCGGGTCGCTGCACGCAGACTTGCGCGGGCCGGTGAGCCAGCCCGTCAGGAAGGTGAGCTCGTGCCATCCCCACACCAGCACGGCGCAGGTGAATGCCGCATACGCGCCGGCCGTCGTGGTGTTGTCGACGCTCCGGGCGATGCACACAAGCGCACCCGCTGCGATGACGGTCGAGATACCGATGCTGACGCGGTAGGTGGCCCGCGGCTGGCCGTCGAGCAGCATCACCAGGCCGGTACCGAACCACCAGATGAACATCGCCACGAGCGGCGGCAGCAGGAATTCCATCTCAGACGTCTCTCACCAGGCGGGAGCCATGCGGATTTGTTGCGGCAGGTCGTGGCGCTTGACCGGACGCAGGTACAGGCGCGCGAACGTTGCGGCCCCGGCGAGGGCCCAGCCGGCCTGCTTCAGGCGGCCGAC
>JANOBM010000122.1:0-67664 GCA_031411655.1 Planctomycetaceae bacterium | reverse complement strand
TTCCTGAAACCCTGGCAACCGATACGGGCCCCAAAGGACCTGGGTGGGTCTTTGAATTGCGAGGCTACCATTACTACAACAGCCCAAAGCGAATGGGCAGCGAAGGTAGTAATCATGTGCGTAAAACCTTAATTACGAACTTAATGAAAAAGCCGATCGAACTCCCCAACACCGACGGGACAATGATCAGCTTCACGCCTGAAGAGATCGGGCTGAAATATCCCCTCATGCTCAATGATCGAAAGCCGACCCTCGTTCGCATCCCTAATCCCGACTACGACCCCGAAGCCATCGCGGCTGCGATGGCAGCGAAGGCGGCCGCAACAGGTGGAGTCGCAACATCGACTCCCACTGCTTCTGGGCCAGCCGCTCCTGCACCCGGTGCCGCCGTTCCGGCGGCCGGCGCGGCTGTATCGGATGCAGTATTGCTAGAACCGCCAACGCTCGAAGTGCTTCGTTTGAACTTCGTCGTCCAAGTGGTTTGGCAGGAGACGACGCTTACCGAGCGTCTCAAAGCGCGTGCAGAAAAAGAAGCCGCTGAAAAACAAAACCCGGCGGCTCCTCCTCAAGATAGTAATGCAGTTGCAGTCACGCCGTGACGTGTCGCCGGCTGTGTGATTTCTCTCCGCAGGGCATTCCTGTGGTCAAAACTTCCGAAACAATCAAAACGGTTACTCCCAAACCCAGCGGTGACGAATCATGGATAAACTGAAGGAACAGCTTGCCCCGGTCTTGGTGTACTGGTTTTGGATCGCGACCGCCTTGGTATTGCTCGCGTCAGTTGGGGTCTGGTGGATGGCCAGCGGGAAGCTCATTGCCGAATATCAGTCGGCAAGCGGCAAGATCGAAGGGAACGCCTCGAGCATCAGCAGCGTTAGCATGAAGCTAAATGAGCACCCGAACCCAAAAACCCATGCGGAAATGGAAAAGCTGATCAAGGGTCGCGAACAAGAGGTTCTCGATGCGTGGACCAGCATCTATAACCGACAACAAAACATTCTGGTTTGGCCTGTTGCTGAGCTTCAGGAGGATTTCGTCCGCGAGTTCCGAGACCTGACTCCCATCGAACTCAAGGTTCCTTTTCCCACGCTAGACGCCGAAAAAGAGACCACTTATTTGGCGCGTTACCAGTATTACATCGGTACCGTTCTGCCGGGTATCGCCGAAATCGCACGGACCAAGTGGACTGCGGAGTTCGATCGCGCCGCAGGCGGCGGTGGCATGGGCGGTGCGGGCGGTGGCATGGGCGGTGCAGGTGGTGGCATGGGCGGTGGTGCCGGATACGGGGCAAGCATGCAGGGGATGACCGGTGCGCCTGTCGATGAGGGGCCGCTCGTGAAATGGGAAACCGGAAGCCAAGAAACCCTGCTTGCCGATTTGTTTCCCTGGCGCGGTGGACAACCGACAACGCTAGAGGTGCTCTACTCGCAAGAAAATCTCTGGATTCTACGCCAACTAATGCAGATTATCGCAACGGTCAATGGTGACGCCGGCCAACGATTCCAGGCCAAAATTCATGAGATCAATCGAATTTCAATCGGTCGCTCGGTTTCGAATACTGCGGGAACGATCTCCAAGCCGTCCAATGACTCAGCGATGGGGATGGAAGGCATGGGGATGAGCGGTGGTCCCATGGAGATGTCGGGTATGTCGGGAGGCATGTCGCCGGGTATGGACGGCATGGGTGGGATGGGAGGCGCCAGCGCGGTCGCCGTCGATCCGGGAGATAACCGATATGTCGATCCTGCCGGTAAGCCGTTGACTGCCGCGCAGCTGCGTTCAGCCTTGTCCAGCAACGCGCCAGCGGATGCGTTTATGGCCGTCGCAAAACGCATTCCTGTCATGATGAGCTTCAAGATGGATCAACGCGCTGTGCCTGAGCTGATTGCCGCATGCGGGAGCGCTCCTCTAATGGTTGAAGTCAAGCAGACCCGCATTCTTCCTCCTGGAACATCGGCAGCCACAGGTGGTGGTATGGGTGGCATGGGCGGCGGCATGGAAACCAGCGGTGCAGGCGCTTCGATGAGTGGCGGTGAAGATCCATCGGGCATGGGTGGCATGGGCGGCATGGGCGGCATGGGCGGTGCGCCTGAAATGGGTGCCGGTAAGGAGCAGTTTCCGCTGGATCTTGACGTCGAGATCTATGGGATCATTTATATCTACAATCCACCGATGGCCGAAAAACTGGGTGTTGAGAAAGTAGACGAGAATACGGTCATCGATGGCACCGCGATGGTTGACGGCTCAAAAGTAGCTGAGCCCGCTGCTGTAGCGGCGCCGGTTGCCACGGAGGCATTGCCAGCGCCCGCCGCCGATGGCTCGGTGCCTCCAGCTGATGCGGCGGTACCAGCCGCGGATGTTTCTGTGCCTCCCGCCGATGCATCGGCTCCGCCGGCAAGCCCGGCGGCAGGCGTTGCGACACCGCCTAACGGAATTGTCCCACCAGCAGTTGTTCCACCAGCAGTTGTCCCGGCGCCTAGTGCCGGTGCGCCGCCTGCAGCACCTGAGGTTCCGGCACCCGTGACCGATGCGGCTGCTCCCCCTGCTGCCAGTGGCGTTTACATCCTTCCTCGACGACATGCTTCGAGCGAATTCGTGTTACTTTGTTAGTTGTTGGCTGAATGTTTTTGATCGATATCGCATACATTGAACGTGTGCGTTCCACCATCGCCGCCCCGTTACGAGCTATTCCAAGGAATCGACAATGAATCCCGATGCAATGAAGGACTTTATGTTCCGGCATGTCGAGAAGTTTGTTTTCGGTGTGCTGACGCTATTGTCCGCCTTCTTGATTTATCAAGGCGTGCAAAAGCCGGATATCATGAAAAAACATAAACCAGAGGCGATGGAACAGCAGGCCAATCAAGTCAAGGTTTCAATCGACGATGACCACTGGACAACGCTTGCGTCACAGGAGCAGCGAATCACAAAATACGACATCGTCGCTAAGACCAACGAGTCGATGAAACAGGTCAATTCGAATACCTACTCGCTTCGTGTACCGTGGGAGTTTAAGGAAGTCGACTCTAGCCTCAAACGGTCCGATCCAAAGCTTCCTGTTCCGGTGGAACTGCAAGTGACTGGCGTGATTGCGTCAATCGCGAAGAAGTCCACTGGCGAGTACGCATTGAAGTTGCTTGAGCCCGCTGACGAAGTCGAAAAGGTCGAGAAGAAAGAAAAGCGACCGAGTAAACGCGAAGAGCGTATGAATAAGATGATGATGGGCGGTGAAGGTGGCTACGGAGGGATGGGTGGCATGGGCATGGAGGGCATGGGCGGCTCTGGCATGGGTGGCATGGGCGGCTCTGGCATGGGTGGCATGGGCATGGAGGGGTACGGCGGATCGGGAATGCCAGGCGGCATGTCAGGGCCTGGTGGAGGTATGGCAGGTCCCGGCGGTACGTCCGGTCCCGGAGGTATGACGACCGCCAAGGCAGGACGAAAGCTGGATTCAAAGCTGTATGATCAGGGTTTCCGACCAACCTCGACGGGTAAAGATGAGCCGATGTTGGCTCAGTTTATTGCTGGCGTTGCATTGATGCCACAGAAGCAGATCTACGCGGCCTATGAGGAAGCGTTGTCGCAAGCAGACGGCTACGTTATGCAACGCGATCAACCGTTTTATCTGGGATTTCAATTGCAGCGAGCGGATGTGACGGCAAAACCGGTGGATCAGCTTGTTGACGCCGACTGGACGGCCCGAGGCAATTCAAGGTACTTCCAACAACTGCTGCTCAAAGTTTGGTCGGGGATGGCAAAGGAAATCGTTGCCGGAAAATATCGTGATCCGGAACTGACTGCTGCCATTCCTCCTGTTCTATTGGATCACTACGGGTGGTTTGCAGTGCATCCCAAGATACCGGTGGGAGATGAGCCGTTACCCGGCACAAGTTTGAATCCAGTCGTTGAAGATGCTGTCCCGGCCGGTCCGGTTCTTCCCGATGCTGCCGATGATCCCTTTGCCGCCCGCGGAAGAACTGGCGGAGCGGCGATGGGGATGGAGGGAGGTTTCGGCGGAATGGCTGGAATGGATACCGGCGGTTATGGCGGGTATGGTGGATTTAACATGGGCGCTGGAATGAGCAAGGTCGATCAGCCCGAATTCAAGCTGATCCGCTTTTATGATTTTGCAGACTTCTCAGGCACTGACCCAGGTGCGCCAAAACCTGGTCGTAAATACGTTTATCGGATTCGCATCGCAGTCGAGGACCCCAACTTTCCGTCAAACCCAATGTCGCAGCCAAAAAACAGTACGCTGTCGGCGGATGTCTACAAGCGGGTAGAAAAGCTAACGGCGGAAGCGACTGCAACGAAGAAACGCAACTTTACCAAGTGGAGCGACTACAGCGCTCCGAGCCCAGTGATTTCGTTGCCTGGTCCCTATGAATCCTTTGCTGGTTCTGTGGATCCAGGAATTTCGAAGGCATACCCAGGCGAGGCGTCAACGATTGTCGAGTTCCAGAGCAAGCCGCCCAGAGGGAAGGTGGTCGTAGCGAAATGGGATCCTCAGTATGGCGTCAGAATTCCGGTGTTCGTCGATGTATCGAAGGGGTCAGTCGTGGCGAAGACAGGCACTTTTGATATCCCTGATCCCATCACCTTTGAAATCAAAAAGTCTCCGGAAATGACGCTAAACACGTCGAATGTTGTACTCGACTTGTCAGGTGGAAAACCATTGCAAATCTCACCAGCGGAAGATCAGACAGAGCCTGGAATGTTCTTGATGTTTGACCCCGCAGGTGGTCTCGAGGTCGTTGACGAGATTGAGACGCAGCGTGGCTACCGACTTTACTCCGCCGCCGACGAGCGGGGTGAATGAGTTTTTCGGTCAATCATGACCACGGTTAAATCTGACGAAGACCCGCGTGCCCCGATGCACGCGGATTTCTTCTTTCTAACGAAGCGCCACGCCCTCTCCATAGTTACGGGCATTGCCGACTAATTAGGTTTTCTTTTTCTCGATGAGCGAATTTAACTCTGCCTGCAGCATCGGCAGAATCTCATCGTAAGGGAACGCGCCGACGACCTCCGTGCCTCGCTTGAGATTGACCCGTGTAGGTCCGCACCATAGGCCGAGGTCGGCGTCGTCGGTTTCACCTGGGCCGTTGACCCGACAACCCATTACAGCGATCGTCAAGTCGTATTGCTGTGCGTACCGGGTCATTTCCTTGACGCTTTGAGCGAGGTCGACGAATGCCTCGTTTTCAACTCGCGAGCAACTAGGGCAGCTGATGATATTTAGGCCGCTTTCCTGAAACCTTACGACCGAGCGAACTCGCCCTTCGGCGATGTCACGCAAAATCTCTGCGCCCGCCACGATCTCTTCGGGTTTGCGGTGATTAGGCACCGTCAACGAGACCCGAATCGTGTCGCCGATGCCGGTACCGATCAATTGCTCAAACGCGATCCTCGTCTTGATGATGCCATCAGGAGGAAGACCTGCTTCGGTCACACCGAGGTGGAGTGGAATGTCGGGACGAAGCGCTGCGAATCGTCGATTGACTTCGATGACTTTTGACGGATCGCTATCCTTGAGGGAGACTGCGAATCGGATGAATCCGAGCGACTCGACAAATTCACAATGCTCGATGGCGCTTTCAAGCATGGGACTGATCGAATCGGTAGGCGCGTGTTGATCTCGCTTGGCAGGATCGACGCTTCCACAATTAACGCCGATTCGCACGGCGCAGTCATGTTCGACGGCCTGTTCAATGATGAATTTGACTTTCTCTTGCCAGGGTCGGTCTTTCTGGTGGTGATACAGGTGACCGGGGTTGTACCGAATTTTGTTGACGTGTGGCGCGACTAACTCCGCAAGGCGAAAATTTTCCTGGAGATCGACGGCTAGGTTGGCAGTGGTTCCTTTGCGGATTTCTGCGAGGGCCTCCGCGTCCTTTTCACTGTCGACGGCAATTCGTACCACCCCCGCGCCTGCTTCCCGAAGCGCCTCTGCCTGGGCAATCGTTGCATCGACATTTTGCGTCTTTGTCGCTGTCATGCTCTGGATAGCAATCGGGTTGCCAGCGCCAATGGTGATGGACCCAATCGACACTGGGCGAGTGGGGTTGCGTTGAATCGTCATGTGGATCGTCGTGAAAGAATACGAAGGTGGACGTGGATAACGAGAGACTGACGTGGCCGTGGGTCGAATGGTCACGTCACTAGTCTCGTAGCCTAATTCAGTTCAATAGGGTTGAAGCGACCTGTGCGACCAGGGGTTGCATTTGTCGATAGCCCTCAAATAACGGATCAGCGCGATTTGGGGCTAAGCCCCGCTGCACAAGTTCATTGACCAGCGGAGTCAACGTCTGCCAATGCTGAACCATGAGTTCAGCCTGGCGTGTAGCTTCTTGCAAGTTGTCGTTGGCTTCAAGTGCGCGGTGCAAGTCGGTAGAAACGTGGTAAAACGCATCGCTGGCCGAAGCAAATTGATCGCGAAATTCAGTGGGCACTAGGTAGCGCTTGTATCGCTGCGCATCGATGTTAAAGTCGTCCGCAGCAACCTCCAAGGACGCGGCGGCGCTAAGCAGTTCGCTTTGGCCCTGCCATGGTGTTGCGCCAAGCAAATTGCGCACTTCCCCGAACAACGCATCGACCTGCACCAGCAGTTGTTGCAGCCCACTTCGAGGGTCCACTGCTTTCATCGATCGCAAGCCGCTTACCCACGCCGCATCCATGGTGGTGAATAGCGAGGCTGCAGACCGCGAAGCACCATTACGGGCTGCTTCGGTCTCAAGTTGACGGCCTCGGTCGATCAGCGTCCGGACGGTCTCAGCAAATCGTAACTGATCCGCCGGCAAACGACCGGTTCCCCATCGAGCCATTTGATCGTGCAACGAAACCAAGCCTGCCGAGAGGCGTTGGCATGCAAACAGAACCTGGCCTCGATCATTCGCTACGGGAATACGAAGAGTCGCGTAGACTTCCTCGCCCTGTTTTCGAATGGAGTCGAGTCGTTGGTTTACATGTGGATCGTTTAGCTTATAGAGCTTTGCAGCATACGTGCGCCACTGCTGAACGAACTCGGTGTAGCTACCGACGACCGTGTTGTAGTCGGCTCGATCGATCTTATATGACTCCAAGCGTAATCGCTCACGCAAGATTCGTCCTTCCCGGATCAGAGATTCCGACGTAGTGAAAGCGCTGGGCGTCAAACGGATGTCATCGAACATGGCATCCATGTAGGTAAGTGTGACGATCATTAAATCTCGTAGGCGAACACGATCAATCGGCTGCGACACGCCGAGTTTTCGATCGATCTGGCGGAAACTCTCATCGACTGCGTCGATCAACACCGCAAGGTTTGGATCCAATCGTCCTCCTGCTCGGATACGATAGGCCACGTCACGCCAACGAGTATCAACCTCTTGGTAAGCAAACGACGTCGAAGCGATTGACTCACCGTTTCTCACTCGGCTGTAGAGGGAGTTGGTTTCTGCTTCAATTTGATACACTTCATTGAGGGCTTCACGGACGGCGGGAGTGGTCGGAGCATAACGTCGCAACTCGGGCGCCAGGCGGCTTACGTTTTGTCGTAGAACGGTAACGGAATCGAGAAACCAATTGGCCGTAACAGCCGGATTGGAAGGTGGCGGTGCTGGTACCGACGGGCTTTGGGGCGTGCCATTACGAGGCGGTGCCAGAGACGGTCCTGCCTGGGCCCGACTCAACGCTTCTAACCGATCTCGCTCCGCCTGTGCCTCCACGATTGTTTGGTAGATACCCTGTAGGAATCTTCCATTCTGCGCAGACGCGATTTCTTGTTGGGCCACCCAGCACACGAGGGATAGAGCGACAATCGCGATTTTTCGTCGATCCGCGAATTTCATGCTTGATTGACTCACAGTAAAAGCCTCCTTCGAAATGGTGCCCTGGTGGGCGAATCCTAATGATCAACGGACGACTGAAGTATATCGCAACCGGAGCACGGGGAATCAGGGCCAGTTCGTTCCCCGATCGATTATGAGTGGCAGTCCAAGGGCTTCGTGGTGCCGGGATAACGCATCGTTAGGGCTGGAGTTATACTTGTCACTCTTGAGGGACGCTCGCGTCAGTCCGTGCGCTTTGTCGTTTGTGCTGTGACCGGAGACAAGTCATTACACCTTTGCGAAACGATGAGGCACGCGAAAAATCGCTGCGCGACCAAGCTCGCGAGGACATTCGTGCAGCGGGATTCCGGGCGACTCCCCCAAGGATTGCAACTTTGTTGGCCCTCCGGGCCTCGAAGGCGCCGCTGACCCATGCAGAATTGGCAGAGCATCTTGCGGCTTTCGGTTTTGACAAAACCACCGCATTTCGAAATCTCAATGATTTGACGGATCGCGGGCTGCTCCGGCGTACCGAACTCGGCGACCACGTATGGCGTTTTGAAGCAGTCGATCCACGACATGGTCATGAGAAATTGCACCCGCACTTCATTTGCGTTGATTGCGGGAGCGTAACGTGCCTCAAGGCGGACCAGTTAACAACGGGTAGCCGAAAGTTGAGCGAAAGCGTTGGGGAGGTGACCGAAGTATTGCTTCGAGGTCACTGTAAATCGTGCCAATGACCAAAAGGGCTGGATTCCGGCAGTCAGCCCCGAGTTGCACGATTAAGGAGGTTGTGTAAGAGCGCTGGGGGCTGAAACCCCTTGCGATGGTCAATGACTTTTCCCTGGGGCAAGGCAATCAGCGTGGTTGGATAAACATCCACTGAAATGCGACTGAGCTCGATGGGGTTGTGCTCGGGGGTCAATTGGACAGCGATAAACTCACTACCCACGCGGTTCTCGATCCCAACGTCGCGCCACGTCCCGGCCTTCATCGCATCGCAGTATCGGCAGCGAGGGGAGGTAATGAAAATGACCATGGGGCGGCCTGTGCGTTTGGATTCTCGCCATCCGCTTGCCAAGTCATGGTGCCAAGCGATAGCCGGCGGAGCCAGTTGCATGAGTGCAGCTTGGGTCGGGAGCGGCGGTTGTGCTTGGACGACGTCTACCGACCAATCATTGGCTACGAATATCGCAATCAATGCCATGGAACCCACGAATCTTGTCATGGGGAACTCCAGAAGAAGAGGATGTGAATAAGCAGGTTGCAGATCGAAAGCGTTCCTTCTTGGACCTCATCAGACTCTAGTCACGGTTGCGTCTAGTAGCAATCACCCTTGCTTTAGGGGTGAACGCGGCACCTTGCTTGCGATCCATCGTCACTTTTTCACCATCTCAGGAGGCGTATCGATGATATAGCCCGACCAAAACAAAGGGTGATCTCCGGTCAACTCTTCGCGTTCCTTGTCCTTTGCGCCTAAGAGCGGTTCGGCGTCGGGGTTCAAGGGGGACTCTCGAAGCGCTTGGATTGCCCTTCTCCACGCGGGTTGGATGCCTTCAAACGACAGCTCTTGGAGGAATTCTTTCATCAACAGCGACGTCGATTCACCACCGACGGCCCAGCGGCTGAGCATTACGTCGCGAACACCGGAACAGTGCAGCGCCGTAAGGGTCAAGAAAATCTCTCTGCCATCACCAAGCGTCGGCGATGTCGCCGCGGTTCGGAAACCGGGTAGGAAGACACTTCGTGGTACTCGCGAGGGGAAGCGGCCCCAAGCAGCGAGCGAACCAAACGGGTCCGCAGCGTCATAGATGGTAGGGGAAAAAGCGAATGGATTCGCCGGGTTGGGACTGACAATGCCAAACACTGCCAAGGGGCCGATGGATTCACCGAGTAATGCTCCGATTACTGGCGGATCGGTTGGAAGTGTGGTCGACGCCTTCAACGCATCGCGTACCTGAGCCATCATTTGTGTGTTGGCCTCGGGATCGCGCGGGGCAAAAAAAAGTTGCGATACCAAGCCTGTCGGGCGGTCAAAATTGGGGAACGCCACCGGATGGACGGCAAGCCCGGGTGTCGGGGAGTAACGAATCAGCATTCGATCACCGAGCGAATCGGCATTCTCGTCCCCCAGCAGTAGAAGTTCGAACGGCAAGTACCACAGCACTCCATCGGGGACAACAACAAGGTTTTCCGATGACTCAAGGTCTTCCAGGTAGCTATCGGGGATCAGCTTTCGCCTTAAAGCCGCCGATTGCTTCTTCCAAACCGTTTCATCTCCCAGGCGTTCGGCAGACCGATTGGACGACACTCCTAATTCTCGAAGGAGCTTTACGATTTCACCTGCCACTGCCTTTGTCGGCGTCACATTCCAAGTCTTGATTTTTTCCTTTGCAAAAAGGACTGCGATCGTGGTTCCGTCCAACTCTGCGAACGTCAACAATGCCGTATTCTTTGGCAAGCGCTGAAGGTCTGACGGGCCGACTATCGCTGGCGGGGAAGCGCCTGGTAACTCACCGCGTTGTAAGGCGAGCAACGCTGCCAAGGACTCAAGTCTTTCACCTCGAGCAGCTAACTCCGGCGATCCTGGTAGTGGCAAAGGCATTGCCAAGATGTTGACCATTTCAGTCAGCGTTGCAGGGGGTTTTGCCATCGCAGCTGCCACCGGTTCGGTGAGTAACGCATTTTCAGTGGCCGCGAGTCGTCTGGCCTGGAGTACACGTCCACCGAGTGACTGCGTCGCCAAGAATCTCTGGCGGTGAAGTTTGTCCACCAAAGCCAATAGCTCGTTGGTTGCGTTACGCTTGATCGCGGAAACAAGCTGCGCAGCAACGGATTGGGAGCGATCAAAAACTTGGTAGGCGATCGCGTCCACGGGATCGGCTCGCCAAACCGCGTCGGTAGGGTCTGCTGCATAAAGATTGACCTTTTCGTCAACCACCTTGCCACCAACGCCCCGACTTCGCGCACCGGCGGTGACCAAACCGAGTTGGAAGAGTCGCGGCGTTGCCGGCGTATTGCCATTGGGGCGTCGATTATTGGCCCCGCCGCGGCCAAGTTTAGGACCATTTCCTGCTGTGAACGTAAACATCCTCGCCAGTGATTGGTCGATCAATGATGGTTCGGACAGACCGAAGGAGGCCCCGGTTTGCGCCGCAGCCCTTGCCGCCAAGTACTCACCATGAGCGGCTAAACGAGGCTGTTGCATGTCGCGCCGCTGAAGGAGTGATGCGGCCTGGGTCAGTGCAACTTGAGCCGCGCCGGTATCGCCTACGAGCAGGGACGCCTCGCAAGCAGCCAATAGTGCCCCAACACTTGCAACGCGACCTCGCCTCAAATGCATTCCGGCGGCATTGTTAGCACTAGCAAGAAATGCACCAGCGCTCTTGTTGTCGAGGCAGCCTGCGGCAACCAACATGGCCTCACCCACCCATTCCGGCTGACGCAGTGCCGATGCAGTGATCGCAGCCTGCATCGCCATCGGAACCGCGTCGACATATTTGTCTGTCATGGCGACTGCTCTTGCGCCAGAAAGCAAAAGCATGGCTGAAAGCGGATGCGCAGCATTGCCGATGAACGCAGCCTTGCCAACGTCGACAATCGTTTCGGCATCTTCGCCGCCGCCAAATCGCTCACAACCTCGCATTGCGACAATCAAGGCTCGTGGTATTGGCAACTGCAAGCCGCTGGGGATCTTTGTTGCATCGAGCGATTGGGCGACGATCTCCGTTTGATTCGAAAGCTGGCCATAAATCACGCGTCTTCGGTAGGATGCGATGGAAATGCCTCGCATGATCTCGACGGCATCAATTGACGTCAATCGAAACGATTCAAAGACGCCACCTCGTTGGATCTGGCCAGCAACATCCGCGTTGCCGGTGCCCATCTTGACCTTGTCACTCAGCGGCACAATCGCCGGAAGATTCGTTCCCGCCCAAGCCGATGCCGGGTCAGGAGTCATGATCGCTGCCACCGTCGAATCTTGCCATTCCAGTGCGCTCAGCCAGCCGCGATTTCGAATTGCCAGCGCCAACGCCATGTCAATCTGTTCGGATGCTGCCGCGAGATCCCCCGCTTGATAAAAGCACTCGGCCAACATCGCGTGAACTGGAATAGCGTCGATCCATCGGCCATTGATGTCTTTGCGGCATTGACCGAGTGCCGAGTCAAATGCTTCCGCGGCGGTTCCGAGGTCGCCTTCGCGATAGATCTCTAGCGCCAGGTAATACTGCGCGTTGGGGTAACTGTTGGAGGGAGCTTGATCGAGGCCCGGCGCAATGACTTGTGCGTCGCAGTGGTTAAACACCGAGAACACCGCAAAACAAGCTGAGGCGAGCAATCGAATACACGCATTGCTTGCCGAATCGCTTTTCAATTTTGCCAACATGTGGCTTGTTCCCAAAGTAGGACGGTTTGCGGTGCAAAGATCTAGTATTTTCGTTGTCGGATTCGGCGGAGAGAAGTCTGCATTGCCGCTGAGATCTTTCCCCAATAGAATGTTGGTGTCGACCGTTTTGGGAGTCCGATTCCCATTTCGTAGCTAGCGAATAAGTTGGCTTCTTTCATGACACGGCAATCTCATCTTCGTCCGGACTTCAGAATAACATCATCGGTCCCCATTGTCCGCGCCTTTCGTGCACGTTCGATTGCCTGGGCATGTTTGCTGGCGTTAGCCTTTACCGTTTATTCCGGTGAGGTAGGCGCGGTTGACGCAAGTTTGGCAGCCGCTTCGCATTCCTGCCCTTCTCCAATGCTTGCATGTTCTGCTGTTACGAAGGTTGTTGTCGTAACCGATGACGATTTTTTATCAACGAGCGCATCTCCATGGTGTGGTTCATCGCTTGCGAAGGTGATTCGAGCGTGTCGCGATTTACGCCCACGCACGTCTCTTCAAATACGCAGCGTTTTTGCAGGCGCGCCGAGAATAATGTTCCAAAATCGCCCCAAGGTCGGACCGCGGCGTGCGTTACTGTTTTTTTGTGATGAGGCGGACCGCGTATTTGCGTTTTGTGTGGGAATGACGAACGCAGAACAATTTTTAACGCTCCTTGAACAAGCCGATGAACAATCCATTGTTACTGAGCTTGGCAAACACCGTGAGCCGGAAGGCTCCACGGATGAAAATGAGGCCGCCAAGGAAGTTGCAGGTATTCAGTCCTTGAGAACAGCCATTCAATCTCGAACGATTCGGCACTATCGTCCTCTGCTCGATTCGATCCAGCACGATGTGAACATCGTCCTTGCTGCTGAGCGTTTGAACCCCGCATTGCAGAAAGACTTGGCCGAGCGTTTCTTGCTCTCATTGCCCATTGAAAATGGACGACTCGCCGCCGTGCAGCAGCACGCCGAAGCTTGTCGCTACTGGTGTGATGCTATGTTGCCTTGTGTAACCGGTAAAACGGTTGATCAGGTCTGGCCCGAGTTGGCTACAGTCGTCTGGGGGGCGCAGCCTTGGCGAGTTGAGTTGTCAGACCTTCACCATTGGTACGACCAAGTGCTTCCCCAGGGCCCCGTCGCTTTGGAGGTCTTACACGAAACCCCCTTCGTGGATTGTATAGCAGTTCAACCGAATCATCTTGTTTCCAATGCAGCATCCGACGTTCTTGAGCGCCGTGAAACCCGCCAGCGGACACAGATTGAAGAATCACTCGCGGGCGTGGAGCATCGTGCCGTTAACTTTGCTGAACTTGCCGCGATACTTTCAAAAGGCAAGGAGAAATCCATCGATTGGTTTCATGATTCCAATCCGCCGCCCAAGTGGGTGTTATTAGATGCTCAACACGCGAAGGCACAGTTTTTCTACCAAGAGTCAGAGGGACGTTTTATAGACGCCCTTAAGCGAATTCAGGCAAGGTGCATTCGATGATTTACTCGGAGGTTCATTCGGGGATTTACTTGGCGCATTCTCGTCGTCGATTCGCTGAGTGGATCAAGGTTGCCCTGGTGGGAGTTTTTTTCTTGTTAGATGGAAATGCTTATGGAGCATCGCCTGAACTGGTCGCTTTAGGAAAACAGTTATTCACTAATGAATTCGCGCCAACTCCTCTGGGACTAAATGGCGACGGTCTGGGGCCCGTGTTTAACCACGTCTCCTGTGTTGCGTGCCATCGTTTGGGTGGAGTGGGAGGCGCTGGCGACCATCGCTTCAACGCAAGGACTTTTTCGATCCAGTCACTGGTTGTTAAGCAGCCAATTGGCGGTGAGTCAGTCGTTCTAGCTCTTGGCACGTTGCTGCCCGGAGTAATCAGTTCGGATGACCAAGTAAAAAATACATTTGCTGTCCATCGGCGCGGTGGTTCGCCAGAGTACGACCGAGTACGCAAGCAGACCATGGTGACTTTTAATCCCGCATGGGCGGACGACCGTATGGTCAGCAGTGATACGGTCCATGCGGAGGCAGAGCCTCGTACATTTGGAGACGCGACGGGTTCCGTCGTCGTCACAGCCCACGTTTTTGCCCGCAACACGACAGCGCTTTTCGGTGCCGGGCTAATCGACTTAGTCCCTGAATCTGTCATCCTCCAACAGGTGAAGGCTCAACAGCCGCACCCCGAGATTCACGGTCGCCCTGCAATCCTTGTCGATGGAAGAATCGGTCGCTTTGGATGGCGGGCAAATTTTGCGAATCTCATCGAGTTTACTGAGAACGCTTGTGTCAACGAACTTGGCCTGCAATCGAAATCGGTACCACAACCAAAAGATAGGATGCAACCTAGTTATGAAAACACTCGAGTTGACATCGATAATCATTCGATCATGGCCATGTCCTCCTTCATCGCGGCCTTACCTCCTCCGGTTCGGCGACCGGCAATCGAGCAGGAGCATGCGATGGAAGTGGCGCTAGGAGAAAAACGGTTTAACACTATCGGCTGCGCCGTTTGCCACGTGCCCGACCTTGGTCCCGCGAGCGGCCTATACAGCGACCTTTTACTGCACGACATGGGCCCGGCACTGCAGGACTACAACACCGCGCCTCCCTATCGAAAAGAAACGACGATTCAGTATGAGCAGGTTGCCGCAGTCAGTGCCATCCGGTCGACAAACAGCTACTCGGGGCAGTCGACAGCGTTTTCTCTCGCCTCGCCCGGCAGGAATCCTGTGCGAGAGGTTCGATTTGAAATGCCCACGCGGTCGTCACGCACAGTAAGGGAGCCGGTGAAGATTGACCGGGACGATGTCATCGTCAAGACGATTGCAATACCAGGTCAACCCCATACACCGGAAGTTGCATCGAAGGTCGTACTACAAAGAATGGCGACATCCACCGTGATTCCGACCAATATCACTCAGGAGTGGCGGACCGCACCGCTTTGGGGCCTCAGCGATTCGGCACCCTACATGCATGATGGGCGAGCGGAGTCCATCCTTGAAGCGATTGCGATGCATGATGGAGAATCGCAGCGAACTCGCAATCGTTTCTTCTCGCTTCCATTTGAAGAGCAGCAAGCGATGCTGGCCTTTTTGGATACTCTGATCGCCCCTCAAAGCGGAGTCATACCGGTGGAAAAAGACTTTACAATGCGAGGCTCTTCAGGGGAATTAAGAAGAGAATAAAACCTTCCGGAAGGTCGCAGCATTACTGCAACCTTTTCTCTTGAACAATCGCTAAATGGGGAGCACTCATTTAGCTCCCTGGGTTAAGCGTCTTGGAGACTGGCTACTTCTTTGCGTCGAATCGGAAGATCTTCCCACCCGACATCATCGTGCTCATTAAGACTTCACCATCGTCCGTTTGGCCGAACGTGAAGACTGGCAATTGATTCCAGGCGATCGATCGATTTTCGACAACAGTTTTCGTTTTCGGATCGAATTTCATCGCCCAAAGCCGTCCACTGACATAGTCGCCGTACAGATAATAGCCATCGAGCATCGGGGTCCTCTTGCCGCGATAAACAGCGCCGCCGGTAATCGACTTGCCCCAGTCATCGGTATGCGGATACTCGATAAGCGGATCGATTAATTCTGGGCGGGCTTCGGAACCTTTATTGCCATCGAGGGTAAACGAGTGAGCGCCTTCGCGAAGGCTCCATCCGTAGTTACCGCCCAGGGTGACGATGTTCACTTCTTCCCAATCATTTTGGCCGACGTCTGCTGCATAAAGATCGTTCGTCTTGGGATCAAACGACATTCGCCAAATGTTGCGTACACCGTATGCATAAATCTCAGGCCATGCGTTGGGATTATTTGCAAACGGGTTGTCGTCCGGAATCTTATAATTAAAGCCGTCAGATTTGTGATCGACGTCGATTCGTAAAATGGAACCTAACAGTTTGCTCACGTCTTGGCCGCTTTGCAGTGGATCATTTCCTTTGCCACCATCCCCCAAGGCGACATAAAGAAAACCATCCGGCCCGAAGACGATGGTTCCGCCATTGTGATTCCAGAAAGGCTGTGGGATTCGCATCAGCTCCAATTCGCTGTTGGGATCCGCAACCCGATGGTCCCGACCTGTCGCAGTAAACCGGCTGAGGACCGATACGTGAGGTCGTTGTTTGGTTGTGTAATAGATGTAGAAAAAGCCATTCTCTTCAAACTTGGGATGGAAGGTCAGCCCCAAAAGACCTTCTTCGTTTTCGTGATCTTTGTAGCTGACGCGATCCGAGATATCCATGAACAGATTGGGTTCTTCAACCTTTGAATCGTTCTGGTCAATCCAGTAGATCGGTCCCTGCTGCGAGGCGACAAACAATCGCTTCGATCCATCGCCCGCGCCGGTGATGACGATTGGGCGATCGATGTGCAAGTTCGGATAGGCTTCGACGACTGACACATCGATCGGGCTGGTGTTCAAGTCAGCAGTTGGTTGGGCAAGATTGATCGTCGGCTGGCGAGGGGGCTCGGCGACGCAATGGGCAGCAAGCAACACGGAGACGGCGGACATCAGCGTTGCGGATTTCACCCGGAGCAAGCGTTGTTTTATTTTCATTATGAGCACCAAATACGCGTTCTAAGAAACAGGAAAGTGTGATTGGAAACCGAAAGGTTGTCTGTTTGGGACACCGAAAACGAAAGCGGGCAGTCGCTTGCACAACCGCCCGCTCAAGAATAACCACTAGGCCGCTAGGCTACTCCACTATCTCAAGCAATTCGACTTCAAAAATCAGTGTTTCGTTAGGACCAATTCCTTCGTCGGGGCCGCGGCCTGGCGAACCCTGTGCGCCGTAGGCAAGCTGTGGAGGAATGTAAAGCATCCACTTGTCGCCGACCTTCATTTCTTGCAGAGCTTGTCGCCAACCAGGAATCACCTGTCCGACTCCGAAGGTTGCTGGTTCACCGCGTTCAACGGAACTATCAAACGTTCGCCCGTTGATAAGCGTACCGGTGTAGTGAACTTTAACTGTGTTTTCAGCGGTGGGTGACTTGCCAAGGCCTGCGGTCACCACCTTGTACTGTAGGCCGCTAGCCAATTGCTTGACCCCCTCTTTTTTGGCGTTCTCTTCGAGAAAAAGTTTGCTTTTCTCGAGGTTGACGACGCCCTGCTTTTTGGTCACTTCCATTGCCTCTTGCTGACGAGCGCGAAGGGTGGCTTCGATCTTCTGAGCGACGGCCTGGAATTGTTCGCTCGACAGTTTCGGTTCGCCGCCGGAAAGGGCATCGACCAATCCGGCCGCAAGTCCTTCGGCGGTGAAGTCCTTGGCTTCAAATCCCTGCTGGGCCAATTGTTGGCCTACGGACATGCCAAGGAAGTAACCAATATCATCCTTTGGAGGCGCAGCTTCCGCCTTTGCAGGTGCGGCCGCAGCCGGTTCTTGAGCCATGACGAAATCCGAGGTTGCAAACGGCGAAACGGCGAGCGTCAGGCCTAGAAAAAAACGGTGGACGGAACGGTAGGGTCGGAGCATAGCGGGCATCGGAGTGATTCCTTGTGTGTCTGCATACCAAAGATCGTATTGCGAACGCCGTGAACAACGCCAACGAGGCGCTGCAGGGCAAAAGTCCCTCCGATTGGGACAGTAGTTCGATCGATGATGGAGGTGGAAGGCGGTGGTAAGCGAATGGAACGTAAGAATTGATAGGTGCAAGGTGATTCATCGTCCAGCCCTCAGGTGCGGAAAAGGCCGTAAATGATCCACAAAAGTCATGGAGCCTGTCGTTGCATTAGCATTACGACCGCCAGAAGCACGGCGAGCAGTCCGATAACGACCGCCATCTTGGTCCAACTGACACCGGAACGCGTTGGCCCACCCAGTCGGGCCTCGATTTGTCTTCGAAGCATGCGATGGCCGATGTCGGATACCTGCCCAGCCGATACGTCCCGACTGGGCGTTTCTCGCTTCAACTCGGTGTTAGGCTCTAGGAGGTTGTATTTTTCAATGATTTGCAACATCTTTCCCTGCACACCACGGGCATTGAACGGGCGATCCTCGGGATTTTTCGCGAGCAGTTCGATGATGATTTCATCAAGCTCAGGAGGGCATCCGGGGGCAAAATCACTTGCCTTTGGCGGAGCGGCGTGAAGGTGTTGTTCAAAAAGTTGTGGAAATGTTTCCGCCACATAAGGTTTGCGACCTGTAAGCATTTCGAACAAGCAGCACCCCAGTGCGTACAAATCCGCCTTTCCAGAAATAGAAGCGTCGCCGGTGATTTGTTCAGGTGCCATGTAGGCATGGGTTCCTACCGTAAGGCCTTCGCCGGTCAAATCGGAAGCACCCACGTCGCGTGCGATACCAAAATCTCCGAGCTTAACTACGCCATCGCGAGTGAGAAAAAGATTGCCAGGTTTGAGATCCCGGTGGATGATTCCGTGATTGTGCGCACATTGGAGTGCAGAGCAGATCTGTCTCCCACAGTTAACGACCACTTGCCACGGCAACCCACCGAGTGATGAGATGAGTTCTCGGATCGATCCGCCATCGACCAATTCCATCGCATAAAAAAGATTGCCGTCGGAATCCTTTCCACCACCGTAGTAAGCGATGATATTTGGATGACGCAGTCGTTCCAGAATCGTCATCTCGCGGCGAAACCGAGCCCCGATGAGCGGATCGCGACTCACTGTGGGATGTAAGCGTTTGATGGCGACCACCTTGCCGGTAGCCGTCTCTATCGCAGAATAGATCGTTCCGACAGTACCGATTCCCAAAGCGGCGCCGAGTTGGTAGTCATCCAGCTTCAGCCCCGGCATAGTCGAGTCCTATCAGTGCTAGGCGCCAGCAATCGACTCGATTCGAACTCGCGTGTGCATTTGGCGATGACCGGTTCGCTTGTCGAAGTTTTTACGGCGGCGAAACTTTTGGACGTAGATCTTTTTGTCTTGGCGAATACCAATAACGGATGCCGTGACCGTTGCGCCGTCAAGCGTCGGTGTGCCCAATTTAAGGCCGGACTCGCCGCCTACACAAAGAACTTTGCTAAGCGTGATGCTCTCGCCTGCGGGCAGGTCGCGATAATCAAGATTAAGTTCCATGCCTGGTTCGACGCGGTACTGGCGACCGCCGTCTACAATGATGGCGTACATTTCGGCAAATTCTCAGTCAAAAGCAGTGATTGGTGTTCGACCCAGCGGCGTGGATTTAGCCAACTGGGCCGCGTAGTCTAACGTCGTAGCCGGTCGCCGGAAACCCCTTTTGCGACAATCTGAGCGCTAATCACCAGGCGATTTAACGGTGCGGGTCACGCAGTTTCGTTCCCCGCAGGCTCTTCCTCATGCATCCACCGAGTCAAAATCGGTGAAAGTGCGAGGCAAATGATTCCAGACGCGATTGCGGCGAGCGCAATCGACCCAAAAACGCCGCCATAGACGTCCACCGATGCGATCGGCGCAGGAATCGATGCCGCTTCTTCTCCTCCATGGCTGACGCCTGTGAACTGTGAAATAATCGCAGCAAGGTATTGTGAAAACGCAGTCGCCAAGAACCATCCTCCCATCACCGTGCTCACCAGACGAAGGGGAGAGAGTTTCACGATCATCGCCAGTCCGACGGGGGAAAGGCAAAGCTCGCCCGATGTCTGGAAAAGGTATCCAAGCATCAGCCATTGCAATCCGACCATGCCTCTCTCATTAGCGGACTCCGCGCCTAGCCAAAAAGAGCCGAATCCGAGCCCAAGTTGTATCAGCCCGAACGCAAACTTCGTCGCTGTACTCGGCTCAAAACCGCCTGAGCCCATCCAAGTCCACAGCGCGGAGAACGCGAGTCCGAAAATCAGAATAAACAGCGGGTTGACGGCCTGAAAAATACTTGCCGGCATTTCTCGTTCTCGTGACGCGACATTCATTCCCACATTGCTATCAACCACGGGCCACTGGACGGTAAGCGGTTTCCCGGTCTCGCTGTTGGCCTCCCTCAGACCATCTAAGTCGCTGAGCGTGAAGACTTTTCCCCCAAACTGATACCCAAGCTGTTCCTGAGTCGGCTCGATCGTGATCGTTTGCCCGACCTGCGCTGCCGTGACCGGCTCACCGACAAGAATGCGATCGACGTTCCGGTCGGTAAAGTTATTGACGGAACTCCCTGCCTGCTCAAAAAACGAGAAAAACAACATTGCAAAAAATGTGAGGATCAGCACTACAAACATGCGGTGTTTCGCAACCAAGTCCAGTCGGAACGTTTCGATAATCAGGTATCCAAAAGCCAGAATCCCCGTGATGGTCAAAACCAGTCCAGCTGGTTTGCTGATTTCTCCAATCGGTACGGCGAGCAACTTCATGATCCCGGAATCGCTTTTCGCAAACGATTCGACGACGCTTTCCGGTACCACTTGGGCTGGCATGCCGTCGGCCGTCAGAATTGAAAAGCCAGAGACCAATAACGCGATGAGTGGGACCGCGACGGCGGTTCCCAGATAGACAAAGCCCTCGTTGATGCCGGCAAAAACGGTTGGACGGGTTGGGTCGTATCCTGGTCGCCTGCCCGCACTTTCCGGAAGTCCGCCGCGCCCGATCGCGGTAACGGCGATAACGCCTGCCGACGCGATCGCTACGGCAACGATTACATTTACCGAATACGAAAACGGGTCGGCGGGACCAAAGAAGAGCAATCCGATCGCGGCCGCGATCGCGCCGATCCCAATGAGTATTTTTGTGATTGCGTTAGGCATCACAAACACTGCCAATCCCGTTAGCATTCCGATCGTTGCTAACCCAAAGCCGTAATGCCATCCGTAGGTCTCGCCGATGTAGCCGCAAAGCAGTGGGCTCATGGACGCACCAAGATTGATCCCCATGTAGAAAATCGTGAAACCACCGTCGCGCTTTGAGCCAAGTTTTGTGTAGAGGCTTCCGACGATCGTTGAGATATTTGGTTTGAAGAAGCCGTTTCCGACGATCAGCAAGGCTAAGGCAAAGTAGAAGGCCGACGCGGTCTCGACGGTCATCAGCAAATGCCCGGCGGCCATCAATAGCCCCCCCACCACTACGGCTCGTCGTGAGCCCAGCAAGCGGTCTGCGAGAAGCCCGCCGAAAAAAGGCGTCATATAGACCAAAGCTGTATACGCACCGTACACGCTGTACGCCCGCGGGTCGTCGTACTTCAAGAAACCTTTGATCATGTAAAACACGAGCAATGCTCGCATTCCATAGTACGAAAACCGTTCCCACATCTCGGCGAAAAATAAGGTGTAGAGGGCCGTCGGATGCCCAAATAACATTGCCTGAGGCTGGTCGTGATCTGGGTTCGAATGGCCGTTTTCAGTCATCAGGCCGGCGTGCGGGGTCTGCGGTGGGTTGGTCACGTCGTGGTTTCCAGCATGAATGGGGAGGAAGGGCCGGTGAAAAAACTCTCGCAAGGCAAGCGAGAAGTTATCACGTTGCGGTCGATCAATCCATCGAAGCTCAACGCCGAATCGTAGAATCGTCGAATCAATCGACGCTTTCAGGCCAAGTGACGTCTGGCTCGACAAGCGGAATGCGGACTGCTCTTTACCTTGGCACCGGGTACAGGTTATTTCCCACCCGGACTTCCCATCTTTCAGTTCTGTCGAGTGAAGAGCATGCCGGACCAGCCAAACATCGAACAAACGGTCGATCGGGGTCTTGCCGTCGTCGGCGAGACCGCGCGCGAGTCGTTCAATCGCCTCATGAGTGGAGACCCGACGGTTCTACTGGATATTGCGACGAAGTACCTGCTGCCCGCGACTGTTGCTCTGATTGCCGTTTTTATTGGATACCTGGTCGCAAAATTCGTTGCCAGAACCATTAGCGGGCCGATCTGCAAACGCATTGACGAGACGCTTGGTAAATTCATCGGTCGTGTAACTTTTTACACGGTCTTGCTGTCCGTGGTCGGAGTCGTTTGCAATTAGATAGGCATTAAAAATAACGGCGCTGCAACGATTTTGGCGGCTGCCGGTTTTGCGATCGGACTCGCCTTTCAGGGAACGCTAAGTAACTTTTCCGCCGGTGTCCTGCTGCTAGTTTTTCGGCCGTTCAAAGTGGGTGATTTGATCAACGCCGCTGGAGTGATGGGCAAAGTCAATGAAATCGACTTGTTTACCACCACTCTTGATACACCCGACAACCGACGTTTGATCATTCCCAATAGTTCAATATCCGGTGGAACCATCGAAAACGTCAGCTATCACAAGCACCGGCGAGTGGAGGTGATTGTCGGGGTCGCCTACTCCGCAAGTTTGGATTCTACTCGTGAAGCGTTAACGGCCGCCGCTGAAAGTCTTCGTCATAAATTGATCGATGGCGAAGGGCGTGGATATGCGATTATCTTGGGAACGCTTGCAGACAGTTCCGTACAGTGGAAGGTGCGATTTTGGGTCGCCACGGCCGACTTTTTCCTCGTGACGGAGCTTCTTACCCAGGAAATCAAACGCCGACTCGATGCGTCTGGAATCCAGATTCCGTTCCCGCAGATGGATGTTCACCTCCACCGAAACGAGTCCGCCGAAGAATTAGCCTCGCCTCGGCAACGGCCTCGCCTCAGCCTATCATCACGAGAGTCCAGGCGTGATGCAGCTTAGGTGCCGCGGGTGAACGTGTCTCTGTGAAGTTTGACGGAAGCCTTTTTCCGTCACTCCCGGTTGAAACGGAGTTGCGTAGTCATTTTGCTTGTGTGTGGCGAGTTCACTTGTCGCTTGTCACTTGTCTCTTGTCACAGCGCAGGTCGCATTCCTTAAAAATGACAAAGCCCCGCTGTCACGACAGCCATCGCTTGCGATAACAGCATTAAGCACGGAATTTCATCTCGCGCAATCGCAACGTCCTAGCGACGACAACCAGTGGAGTTTGACATCATGCAACCCCAAGGACGAGGCGATCGGATCGTCATCGGTGCGTTGTTTGTTGTCATCGCGATCGGCTGTGGTCTTCGAGTCGGTTCAATACTACTTGCTGGACGGACACGTCAGCAAAACGTCAGCCAAAAAGTGCCTCACCTCTCTTGGCTGGGGGTCATCAACGATTCGGTCCATTCCGTGAAGGTTAAAAAAGATCGCATTGATTTCTTCGGGACCGATCAGGCTCCCCTAGCATCGATTTGCAGGGATGGTGAACGCCGCTTGCGAGGCGGATTGACGACCGAAAAGTTATTGAAGTCGGACTGTGAATCATTGGAACGGATTGATGACGGACCCGTCGAACTACACATTTCGGTCTGGGATCCAGAGGCGATCGTGTTCATCACCGCAGGGAATGATCGGATGCCAGGTGTCGCGGCCGTCGATGATGACGGAAACGCCGCAGTGGACGATCGATCCGAACTTGGTGCCACAGGTAGCGATGACGTTGTTTTGACTCCTAACGACGAGGGCTACTCGCTTGCGATGAAGGCCGATGCGGAAAGGAGCGATACTGTTGTCGCTCGGCTCAGTCGCGGTGCGATGAAATCGTTAGAGCCAACGGAACGTGCTTCGGGTGTACAAATTGATGGACCGGGGCAGATTCGCATCGATGTGATTGCAAGCAGAACGTCGGATTTGTCGGCCAAGGCACCGTTCCCTCTACCACGGCCAATGAGCAGTCGGATCGTTGACTTAAAGGGAGATGACAGCAGAATGAGCAAATAAATGGGAGAGCAAGCGGGATGGGTTGGTGCGCCGCAATCAAAACTCCGTTCTAAAAAATCCCCTCTCCAAAAGACTCCTTGGAAGTCTCCGACGCTGGTGCGTTGGTTTCGTTTGAGGGGTGATCTAAATGTGGTGTTGGCGGGCCTGGGAGGTTTGCCCCCGATCCCTGCGAAACGTCGGTCAGTGGTGACGAAAGGCTCGATTCTTTCAAGTCAACTCTTGTGAATCTTTCATCGGATTCTGAGATCGCTTCGAAATCGTCATCATAGCGTGAACGGTAACCCGGTTCGGACGCTCGTTTTAGCTCCGCCGCAAACTCGGCGAGCACTGCGATCGAGATCATCTCACGACATTCGCTGTTGATTGGATGAGCCACGTCGGCGTAAAGCTTTTGTGGCGAGTCGATCGAGGCGGCAACTCTCAATTTAACGCCACATTGGTTGCAGTAAGCCGCTCGAAGGTGATTCTTGTAGCCGCATCGTGGGCAATGTCCCGATAACTTGCGACTGGGCATCGCGACAAAAGGGCCTCCGGCGCCATCAATGATCTTCAGGTCGCGAACGACAAAGGCATCGTCAAGCGTAACGCTACAAAACGCACGCAAGCGATCTTCGCTTTGCTCCATCAATTTGATGCGGACTTCAGTGACTTGCACGGCCGACTCTCCCTAACCGGTTGCAGAAGGCAGAACTCAAAATCCAATGGGAAATGATCTAGTAATGGGACACTTAGCTTTTCTAGGTTTTGATGGAGCGAAGTTCGCCAAAAGAAGATTCACTGCTGAGACTTGCTCAGCGTCTTGGCGGCCTTTGCTGCATTCATTTTCTATCGGAACCATGCCTCAGTTAATAAACGGTCTCTTTGAAAAACAGGCGTTGCGGAACGGTGGTGGTACGAGCAGCGATAATGTGGGACTTCAGATCAGCGCTAGCGAGTGTACGGCGAACGTTTTTTATCAATAAGGTTATATCGTCATTTTCACCGAGAAGCGAAAAGCAGGCCGACCCACTGCCCGTTAGTTGACAGTGTGGGAGCCCGCTCCGCCACATCAGACGGAGTAAATCGGCAACCAATGCGGACAATACTACCGCTGGCTCGGAAAGCCGGTTTTGCATCTCGTGTCCGATGAGCTCCGGGGCCCCGTTTTTCATCGCTTCCAATAGCCCGTCCGAGGGCTGTGGCGCAGCGGGTATCTTCGCATGGCGATAAACCAGCGGCGTTGATAGTGCCGTCGCGGGAAAAATGACAATAAACCGGAGGGCTTTTCCTAGGCATACGGGTGTAATGATTTCCCCGCGGCCTTGGGCTCGTGCCGCGAGCACCGTCGGCGGCCGGTGTCGATCGCCGGATTGCGTATTCCGGTCGCCCAGGAAAAAGGGAACGTCACTACCAATCGTTTCGGCAACCTGCCAAAGCCGTGGATCTTGGGAACTCAGGCCCATGAGCCATGCAGTTGCCCGAATGGCGGCCGCCGCGTCGCTGCTTGCACCTCCCATTCCTGCCCCCGCTGGAATCCGCTTGCGCACCCGTACCTCAAATCCGTCAGGAATTCCCACGGGAGCCCGCTGCGGGTCGTTTGCTAGTGCCGATGTTGCCGTGATGGCTCGATGGATCAAATTTCGGCTGTCCGCGGGTATGTCAAGCAATGATCTGGACTCGGGGTCGCCCAATTCACTGAGCCAAGCTTGTTCGTTCGGCCACCACTTCGTATCGATTCGAATACCATCGTGATTCGCTCGGCGGATCAAAATCGTGTCGAAGCAATTGATCGGCACCATCACCGTATCGATTTCGTGATAGCCGTCCTCTCGTCGCCGAAGCAGTTCGAGAGACAAGTTGAGCTTCGCTGGCGCGCGAACGATGACCGATTGTTGGGGGAATGCGGGAGGCACAGGAGCTTCAAAAGGAAGGTTTGCGTTGGGGTCTTAGTTTTTTCTACACTGGATGGTGAGCGGGCGATTGGGCTAGGTCCCGGCCGTTTTCCCGTTGCTGCCCCCATCGCCTGAAGGTTTTACCGTGGCTCGAGCCGTGTTTTCTGCCAACGAGGATCGGAATTGGATGATTGATCTTCGTCGAGTTGATGATCGAGAGCATTTATTGCTTGCCAGTTATGCAATGCACAGTCGTGATAGTCGCGGTCGGATGCGGCCTGAGCCGGCACACGATTATCGTGGACCGTTTGCTCGAGATCGCGATCGTGTGTTGCATTCATCGGCTTTTCGCAGGTTATCAGGGAAGATGCAAGTGTTCACCGGTGAGATGGGTGAGTATCACCGTACGAGATTGACGCATACCTTCGAAGTCGCATCGGTTGCACGAACCATCGCCAGAACGTTGCAATTGAATGAGGATTTGACCGAGACTCTCGCGTTGGTTCATGATATCGGGCATCCTCCATTTGGACATTGTGGAGAGGATGTGCTCGCGGAGACGCTTCAACCGTGGGGCGGTTTTTCACACAATCAGTTCGCGATTACGATCGTGACCGAACTGGAACAGCGATACACTGATTTTCCCGGCTTGAATTTATCGTTGGAAGTGTTGGCGGGACAGGACACTCGCGCTCACAAAGCCGCCGCAGCCGTCGGGAGATCGCCCCTGTTTGAAGTACAAATCGTCGACTTGGCGGACTCGATTGCCTACGACGCTCATGACGTCGACGATGCATTGCAGATGGGGATGATTGAGTACTCGGAATGTTTGCGACTAAGGTTAATCGCGCGGGCCGCCGAGCAAGTTCGACGTCGTTACGGTGTCTTACCGCCCAGTCGTACCCGCCAGGCACTTGTACATGAGTTGGTCGACCTGCAGATCGGTGACCTTTTGGAGTCTGCGACCGAGACGCTTCGCGCGGTCGATGGTAGGACGGCTGATGACATTCGGGCTGCGGGCATTCGAATTAAGCACTCACCTGAGATCGCAGAGGAACGTGCCGAGTTAGAAGCGTTCTTGTTTGATGCGGTTTACCGACATGCCCGACTGGTCAAAGTTCGCGAAGCGGCTAGTAGCCGGTTGCATGAGCTTCTTGTCGGCTTGATGGAACGTCCCGATCGACTTCCCCTACGCTTTCGAACACGGGCGACAGAGGTTGGCGTCCAACGGAGTGTGGGTGATTACCTCGCTGGGATGACCGATCGTTTTTTCGACGTTCAACATCAGTATTTCACGACTCATCCAACGGGTCCTTTGACCGACTGGTGAGGCCCCGAAGCAGTGAAGCAAGCGGAGGCGCACCTTCCGATTTTTTTTCGTGGCGATACCGAGCCTTAGGAGGCGGAGGAAGCGGTTTCGATGTTTGACGCCCCATCGGTTTGGGTGCAACGGATGGTTCCTTTGTAGAAGCGTGTTGATTGACGCTAGCGGTTTTTGTCGACGCTTCTGCATGTGGCTTTTTGATGCCGTTGAAAACAAGATTGGCAAGGTCGAGCCATGCTTGACCGTCAGGCAAGCCAAACGGGTCGATGTCGTTCGGCAATCCCGCTGTATTGCGGGTGGGCAACTGAGCGTGAACGCCTTTGGCATCAATGGGAACATACGCCTTGCGTTCGTCAACAATCCGAACCGGAACCGGGGATCGTTTGGCGAGCGATTCAATGCGCCGCCGATCACTGTAGTGCAATACCATGAATCGAGGGTCGCTCGTGATGGCCGCGATTTGCCAAAGCGCGGCATCGAGTCGCATTTCTGCGATCTTTAACATTCGAGTGGCTGGTGCAGGTAAAGCGCCAAAGCGATCGACCAATTCGTTGGTGATCTCGATGATCTGGTCCGCATGGTCGATTTTGGCGATGCGTCGGTAGAGGTCAATTTTGTGCCGCAAGTCGGCAACGTACTCAGGCGGCAAAAACGCTTCGATAGGCAGATCGATGTCGACTTCAGCCGAGATTTTAGGCGGAAGATTCTGAGCGCGACGGACGGCATCTTCGAGAAGGTGGCAGTACAGTTCGTAGCCGATAGCAGCGATATGGCCACTTTGCTGAGTTCCCAGCAGATTGCCAGCGCCGCGGATTTCGAGATCTCGCATCGAGATCGCGAAGCCAGCTCCCATTTGGCTAAATTCCTCAATAGCGCGCAGCCGTTTGGAGGCCTCTGGCGTCAAATGTTTATGGGGCGCGACCATCAGGTAACAGTAGGCTTGATGCTTGTATCGTCCCACACGGCCACGAAGTTGATGCAGCTCGCTCAATCCATAATGGTCCGCGTCATCGATGAAGATGGTATTGGCATTGGGGATGTCGAGTCCGCTCTCGATAATCGTCGTCGCCAAGAGAAGGTCAAACTTATGTTCGACGAAGTCAACCATGACTTGTTCAAGATCGCCTTCGTCCATCTGGCCATGCCCGATCGAAAGTCGAATTTCTGGAACAACCTTCTTAATCCTGTCCGCCACCGCGTGCATGTCGCCAATTCGGTTATGCACGAAAAAGATTTGTCCCCCGCGATTTAGCTCTCGAACAATGGCGGAACGCAGCACTTTGTCATCCCAGCGTCCGACACGTGTTTCCACCGCCATTCTTTCTTCGGGCGGTGTTTCAAGGTTGCTGATGTCTCGCACGCCCACCAAAGCCATGTGCAACGTGCGTGGAATCGGTGTAGCGGACAATGTCATCACGTCGACGTTTCGATGGAGCGACTTCAAACGTTCTTTTACCTCCACGCCAAATCGCTGCTCTTCGTCAACAATCACCAAGCCAAGGTTTGAAAAGTCGACATCTTTACTTGCCAGACGATGCGTTCCGACGACGATGTCGACCTTGCCTGAACGCAGTCGACGAACGGTTTCCTTTTGCTCCGCGACGCTTGCAAATCGGCTGAGCTTGGCGATCTCAACCGGAAACTCCGCCATCCTTTGAGTGAAACTGTGGAAGTGCTGTTCGGCGAGCACCGTGGTCGGCACAAGCACAGCGACTTGGTAACCACTGACGACCGCTTTGAAGGCCGCTCGCATGGCAACCTCCGTTTTTCCGTAACCGACGTCGCCACAGATCAGTCGGTCCATCGGCCGGGGACGTTCCATGTCGTCCTTGCTGGCATCGATCGCGGTGACCTGGTCTCGCGTCGGCACATAGGGAAAGCTGGCGTCGAACTGGTGTTGCCAATGATTGTCTGCGTCGAAAGCGATACCAACTTTGCTGGCCCGTTGAGCTTGAAGTTCCAAAAGCTCAGATGCCATATCGGTGACCGCGGATTCTGCCGCTTTTCTCGCCTTACCCCACGCCTGACCACCAATTTTGGCAAGTCGAGGACGGCTGCCACCACCACCTACATAGCGTTGGACTAAGCCGATCCGCGACGCGGGTACATAGATTGTCGTACCCTCATCGAACTCGATCGCAAGGTGTTCCTGTTGCTGACCATTTTTTTCAATGTGCTTTAGACCTCGGTACAAACCGATGCCGTACGACAAGTGCACAACAAGGTCGCCCGGCTCAAGCTGAGTAAGACTGTCAATCGGCTTGCCGCGCGATCGACTTCGCCCACGTCGGATAGGGCTGCGATGAAACAACTCGGCACCGGTGAGGACCAATACCTCCGCGTCGGTCAGCCTAAACCCACCACTCAATCCTGCTACGGCCAAATGCAAGCGGCCGCTTCGACACGCATCGGTGTCGGCGAGTAGTTCGGTTAGTCGCTCACCATCGGCGGGCGTGTCACCGACAACAAACACGTCATAGCCGGCGGCAATGGAGTCAACGCGGCTGCGAGTTTGATCGATGGCGCCGACGAAGCTCTCGACGGAAGTCGTCCGAAGATCGACGCAGACATCACCGGTCGTTTCACCCAAGGTCGCAGCCGTAGCAATTCGTCTGCCAGCAAAGGTTTTTAATAGGTCATCAAACGCGATGAATTGAGCGGTGTCCGCGAGTCTTGCGAACAAACTTTCGGCCGATTTTTTGCAATCGGCGGGGTCGACCAGAACCACGATCGTATCGCTTGGAAGGTAGTCCGATAATGGTCCGAGGCTTTCACGGCCGCCGCCAACTGCCGCGATTTCGACGGTGCGCAGCGGCTCGATACTCCGTTGACTAGCAGGATCAAATCGCCGAATCGACTCGATCTCATCGTCAAACAGCTCAATACGGATCGGTGAAGGTTGATCGGGAGAGAAAATATCTAGAATGCCGCCGCGTTGACTGAATTCGCCCGGAAGCTGCACGGCAGTGGTCGCATGAAAGCCGGCTTCGGCAAGCCAGTGGCGTAGCGCCGTGTCATCGATTCGATCCCCCACGGCAATCGTTCGAGTTGCATTGGCTACCGACTGTGGCGTGGGCACCAATTGCATCGCGGCGCCGATGTAAGCCGTGATGATCAGTGGCTGAGGTTCGTTTGCTTGTCGTCCTCGAAGACGCTGAAGAACCTGCAACCGTTCGGCGTAATCAGCGTCACGTATGGAGTCTGGTGTCCCGTCGGTTGCGCTGAGCGGTAGCGCAAGAGAATCAGCAACGCCCATCGCGATGCAATCGCCGCTAACAATATCGGCGTCGACAGCCTGTGGGACCAAGACCAGGACATGCGAAGTGTGGCGGGCGAGCATCGCGGCCAAGAGCGATCGTATGCCACCGAAAACACCATCAAACGCAAGCGACTCAGAGGGTTTCCACGACGCGACGATCGCGGCGAGACCAACCGTTGAATCGATGAGCGGTGGCAAGTCTCCAAGCGTGCGAAGCGACGTTCTGGGGTGGGGACGATTCGACACTCGGTTCGCTTGCTCCTGATTCGCGTAGGATCGTGGTGGGGTGGTGCCGCGTTTGGGATTCCGGACTCAAATACAAGTTGTACAGCGAGTCGCTATAAAAAGGACTCCTCGAATGATTGCCATCGTAGCGACCCTGGCAACCGCACAGAAACCGTAGAATGATTTTTTGGAAGTTGAAATTGTGGATTTGATTCGATTCGTCAGTCGTTGAGTGTGTCGCGGCGAAATCGAACTCGAACGATAGCTTGAAAGGTATGTAATGACACTCCGGTTTGGAATTGTCGGTTGTGGAATGATTGCTGGATTCCACGCAAAGGCCCTAGCGGACACGAAATCGGGCCAATTAATCGGCTGCGTCGGACGAGCGTTCGAGGGGGCACAACAATTTTCGGAAAAACATGGCTGCCGTGCTTTTGGTTCCCTTGATGAAATGCTCGCCGATCCCCAGATCGACGCGATCAGTATTTGCTCGCCCAGCGGAGCGCATCTCGATCCAGCCCTCGCGGCCGCTGCGGCTGGAAAGCACGTCGTGGTTGAAAAACCACTAGAGATTACCACGCAGCGATGCGACCAAATCATCGCCGCGACAGATCGCGCTGGGGTGAAATTGGGGGTCACCTTCCAAAGTCGGTTTCACCGCGCGTCGCAACTTTTCAAAGCCGCCATGGAAGCGGGTCGTTTTGGCACCGTCACGATGGGTGACGCCTATGTGAAGTGGTTTCGCACCCAGCAATATTACGATAGCGGTGCCTGGCGCGGTACCTGGGCTCTCGATGGAGGCGGAGCGTTGATGAATCAAGCGATTCATTCGATTGACTTGCTGCTGTGGCTGATGGGCGACGTCGAGGAAATTACCGGACGAATCGCAACGATGACTCATGAGCGGATCGAAGTCGAAGACGTTGCCGTTGCGACTTTGAAATTCAAATCCGGCGCGCTAGGTGTGATCGAAGCAACCACCACTGCGTTCCCCGGCAGCTTGAAACGCATCGAGATTTGCGGAAGTGGTGGGATGGCGATCCTGGAAGAAGAAGATCTCAAACAGTGGCAGTTTGTATCCGAAACGCCTGAGGATGCGTTAATTCGTGAGCAAATGACTAATCGCACCAAGACGGGCGGTGGGGCCGCAGATCCCGCAGCAATCGGGCACCACGGCCACACGATGTTTTTTGATGACTTCATCACTTCGGTCGAAAATGGTTCCAATCCGTTGATCGACGGCGTACAAGGACGTCGCAGCGTCGAGGTGATCGAAGCGATCTATCACTCCGCAAAGTCAGGTAAAGCCGTGGCCCTCGAGTAAGCTGTCGACAGTCGGTCTGACGGGAAACCAACCCGGAAAGGTCGATTCAGTCGATACAACCCCTACCCCAAATTAAAGATTACTGGGCGCTGCAAAATGTTGTCACTCCGCTTTCGTGTCGGCGGTGTAAGCTGCCAGCTATTGCCATTGAAAAGTTTGCGTCGTATTCGCATCACACTCATTTGACTCTGCGGACCCCTGCCATGTCGCGATTCAGCCGTCAATTTCCGTTCGCAGCCTACTTTGCCTGCTGCGCCTTGTTTTTCGCCGGGTTTTTCGCCGGCGTTTGCGTGGCACAAGAAGAAGAGCCAACGCCTGTCGCCCAGCCAGTGCCGGAGAAGGAAGCCGTTCCGTCCATATCAGACTTGCATGTTCAAGGCCTTCGCTCGCTCGAAAAAACGGACCTGATGGCCGCAAGTGACGCGGCCGACAAGTTGTTGATGCATTACGAAAATGACCCTCGCGCGGTCCGTCTGGCGGGCGACCTCTTTTTGCGGTCCGGTAAGATCCGTTCCGCAGCGAAACAGTTCGAGCGCTATATCGAGATGATCCCCGCAGATAAACCCGATCTGTGGCAGTACGGAATCGCGTTGGCCCTCTCCGAACGTTATGACGATGGTCGCAAGCTTTTTGAATTGCACCGTGCCGCGAACCCCAATGATGTCGAAAACGCCGCTTGGCATTTTCTTTGCGTGGCGAAAATGGCCAACATCGACCAGGCCAAAAAGCTGGTGCTTCCCGCTCCAGGCGACACTCGCGTCCCCATGAATGAGATCAGACGTCTCTTGATCGATGGCAACGAACAACGAGTTCTCGACGCGGTCAAGCAGCTTACCGAAGGCTCCAGCGCCCACGAAACCGCGACATTCTACGCCAATCTTTATCTTGGTTTGTATGCCGACGCTGTCGGGAATCAGACTAAAGCCATGAGGCTGATGCGAGACGCGACGACTTACAAACAAGTCAACTACATGGCAGATATTGCCAGGGTCTATCTGTCCGAGCTAGAGGCCAAGGAAAAGGCAACGCCGGTTGCAAAGTAAGCGTCTCGCACTCCGACATTGCGACAAGCAGCCATCTCGGAAACGGTTGCGTTTGGCCGCACGATGATGGGTCGATGTTGACTACGAAAAGACGATGACGAAAAGGCGATGACTACGGGTCGACATGAAGCGGTTTGGATTCCGCCACGCGAAGGTCGACGTGGCAGGCGACACACGATGACGTCAACTGGTGAAACGCGAGCAACGCACCCTCAATGTTTTCTCTCTTCGCTTGGCGAATGAGTTCTCGGTTCGCGAGATCAAATGTTTTTAGATGGTTGGCGTAATCCGGATTTTGATTGCGCACAAAGCCTTCGACCTTACCGATCAACCGCATTCGCTCCCCAGTCTGCTTGATCGCCTCAAAATCGCCCGAGGTGAGCGCTTTGAGAAGTTCCTCGGAGTACTTCAGTTTCTTGGCCATCCAGACGCTCATAGGCGCATCGGTCCCTTCAGTGGAACTCAAAGAGGAATCGCCCACGGTGTTAGCCTTCTCCTGCGCTGAAATGGGGGGTAAGACGCTAACGCAAAAAAGTAAGACCCACTTGTTCATTGGATATTCCCTGGAGGAGTGGTGACATTCGGTCGCGCGGAAACACCGTCGCCGACTGTCAAAAGATGCCAACGCAATCGCTGTACCGCAACCCCAGCGTCCCTGCCTTCTGTGCAAATGACGGTCAGATCCCCTTTTTGAGCTTTGAGTCGTCAGTTGGCACCAGGAATTCGTCGTTTTCTACATTTGCAGGCGCGCCACATCGCACAACCCGTGCGAGATCGTCTCGCAGAAAACACGTCGCTAAACCGTGTATGCCAACGATCGTTTTGTTTATACAATTCGAAGCCTCGACCCCAATTGTTTTTGAATCGTCCGGGACCCGGGATTTCGGTGTCCGATCCGATTAATTCATCAGGCTGCAACCATGACCAACGAACACGATTCCCTCGCGCAACGCGGACGCGCGCTTGAAGATTCTTTTTTTCGCGACCTCGACGCGACCTTGATCGAGCGAATGAGGGCGGAGGCTCAAGATGAGGCCAGTCGCAAGCAACTCGCGAATCAAGCAGGAATCACCGATCCAACGTTGTTAGCTGAACTCGGTCACCAAGGCGTGACCATCGAGAGCTTGGTAGCCTTGGCCCTGGTGCCGATGGTCCTGGTGGCGTGGGCCGATCGCGGCGTGAGCGACGATGAACGCGCGTCGATCGTCGCCGAAGCGAGAAAACTTGGAATTCACGAGAATTCGATCGCCGATCAATTGCTTGCCTCCTGGTTGCGAATTCGTCCTACGAAAGAACTCTCGGATGCCTGGAAGCGTTACACACACGGTTTGCTGGCGACGATGGCAGAAGCATCCAAGCGAACCTACATCGATGACGTTGTGAAAAAGATGACCGCAGTGGCAAAGGCCTCCGGTGGCGTCTTGGGTTTTGGAACAGTAAGTGACCTGGAGGCCACCACGATCAAGCAGTTGACGGGTGTTCTCCACGCCGACGACTGATTTCACTTGGTGAGAATCAGTTTGCCCTGCCGCGTTTTTCGAAGTCGGTAGATCTGGCCCTCATTTTCAATCCAGATTTCACCGCCGCACCTCGCCAACGAATCAAATTTGACAATCTTTGGAAGCGTCATTGCCTCCGGCACGCCGGTTCCCGCGCCGGTCACAGGCGTGTTACCGCCGATTGCAGAGGCGGTAATGCCGGGCGCATGCGTGATAGGGTTGGGCACCGTTGATCCTATCGCCGGGTTGGCGTCCTGACTGCTAAGCAGTCCCGTGGGTCGGCCTTCCGACGTTGATAGTGCCTTTTCATCCCCCATCGCACCTGGGGCCAAGCTCGGCTGCTCTCGAGACAACTCGCTGTCTTCAGGTTCGTCGTCAGGGGAGGGAAGCATGGCGGCTGGTTGGCAAAAGAGTTTTTGGGCGAGGCGCGATCAAGCGCCCATCGTCTTTCAACACTGTCTTTCAACACTCATAGTCTTGCCAATAACCAGCACGAATGCAATCCTCTACTGAGAATCATTCTCATTTTTGTACGGATGCTCAAGGAAGCGGCAAGTAAATGGTTGTTTCCGCGTACTCGGGGGCTCCATTCTTGAGAGCCCCTACTTAGGGAGCTACGTTTAGCAGCAAAGTTCGGGGACCACGTGGTCAGGTGGTAGACCAGGTGGTGCCGATGCTTCGCCTATGCATCTATCAAGGGGAGAGTCGATGAGAAGGCCTGCTTATGGGGCCCCGTCGATGGACAGCAGTTCTTTGGCTAGTGAGATGGCTTGGTCCGGAGTGCTAATGCGTCCATCAAGCTGTTGCCTGCGAACTTCTGCAAGAACGTCACGGAATGCGGGGCCCGGGACATGACCGAGATCGCGGAGTGTGTCGCCGGTGACGAGCGTCATTGGGGCCAGGCGTTCGCTCGGCCAACCCAAGCGGTCCTCGCACAACTGCAGCCCACTAGCTGACGCGTTAAATGCCGAAACCCAGATTCTTGCGGCCGCGACAACCTTTTGGCCATCTCGGGAAGCAAGGACTGGCTGGACGACGGACCATGGCAACTCGTCGGCTCGCAGCACCGTTTGGAGGTACTTTGCTCCCTGCTCGATTCCTCGCTGTTCCTCGCACGACAACTTCCATCGGTCGCTGATTTCGCCTAAAAAGCCGCTAATGGGTAGTGACGTTTCTTGCGAGATTCGAAGGGCGATAGCGGCAACGGTGGGGACAAACGCTTCCTGGGACGACGCCGTTGCGAGTCGATGAATATCGGATCGAAACGAATGGTTGTCGGTACAGCGGGACGCAAGAGTTGGCCAAATCCATTTCAACAGCTCCGTTTTCTCCAGCAACTTCAAGGCGGTCGCGGTGCCTGGGCCTCCAAGCATTCGGCGCAATTCCGCGCCGATGCGTTCGCCGCTGACGATGCTCACATCCGCAGCGAACCGTGCCATTGCATTCGCCGTTTCGCCTTCAATGGCAAATGCCAAGACAGCGGCAAAACGAACGGCGCGAAGCACCCGCAGCTTGTCTTCGCTGAATCGAAACTCGGGATTGCCTATGGCGCGAATGATTTGGTTTTCTAAATCGCGCTGTCCGCCGACGAAGTCGATCACCTGCTTTTTGATCGGATCGAAAAACATTCCGTTGATAGTAAAGTCTCGCCTGAGGGCGTCTTGTTCAGCAGAACCGAAGTGAACGGAATCGGGCCGTCGGCCGTCGGAGTACTCGCCGTCGCTACGAAACGTCGCCACTTCGGTGGGGGTCAACGCAGGACCCATGACACCGATGACGCCGAACGAAGCACCAAAGGCAAGCGTTCGGCGTCTTCCAAATAGTTCCCGTACGGCATCGGGCGTCGCATCGGTCGCAACATCGACGTCCTTGGGAACTCGCCCCAATAAGGCATCGCGTACGCAACCCCCCGCGAAATAGGCAACGAACCCGCGTTCTTGGAGTCGATGGACGACGTCCAATGCTTGGGCGGCGACGGGAGTTGAAAAGTCGATCATGAACGATGGGGGGCGCGTTGGAACAAATGAATCAGCCCGCTACGGAGGCAAAGGCTTGTCAAGCGGTATCTGCAAAGGATTCGAACCGCGTTAAATTGTAAAAACAAGAGGCCGATGCAACTTCGATCCTACTCATTCACCTAGCGTTTCGCGGTATCCCCCGCACGAATGCGGGGCGGGCCACCGTCACTCGGATGACCATGACTTCACCAAAACCATTCACGAAGGGCAAACGCGGTGTCGTCGGGGTGATGATGCGCGGACACAAGCTGTTGACGATCCGTCGAAGCATCCATGTCACGGCGCCCGGCAAACTCTGTCTGCCCGGTGGGACCATTGAGTTTGGTGAGACGGAGGAGCAAGCATTGGTTCGTGAAATGCAAGAAGAATTGTCGATTGAAGTCCGACCGATCGGCTGTTGTTGGCGCAGTGTGACTCCTTGGGGTACCAAGCTCGCTTTCTGGTGTGCCCACTTGGATGACGAGGCCGTGCCGGTCCCGGATTTGGCTGAAGTCGCGGAATTCCATTGGATGGATCGTCATGAGATCGTCCAGGCGATCGATGTACTTCCTAGTCTTCCCCGTTTCATCGAAGCATGGCGAGACGGCGAAGTGATTTTGCCGCTCAAGTACAGCTAGTGTGGAATCGCTTTTGGTAAAGGGTTGCCGCCGGCGTCTTTAGCCGTCTCGCGATAATCGGTTTTTCGCCTCAGGCAGGTTCGCGACGGCCCATCGCAATCTGCAGGTCATCTCGCAGGTCTTCAAACGATTCCAAGCCGACACTGAGCCGAATCAACCCGTCCGTGATGCCGAACCTCAATCGGTCTGCGGGCGCGTAGCTGGCATGCGACATGCTCGCAGGTTGTTCGATCAGCGATTCCACTGCGCCCAAGCTTACTGCGAGACAGAATAGTTTCGTGGCCTCACAAACTTCGGCGGCTTGAGCCTTATTGCCATCGAGCTCAAACGTCAATACTCCGCCAAAATGATCATCCATCAATTGGGCTGCAAGTGCATGTCCGGGATGTTCATCAAGTCCCGGATAAAGGACACGTTTCACACGAGGGTGTTCACGCAGCCAGAGTGCCAATTGCATTGCCGTCTGTGATTGGGCACGAACGCGTAGGTCGAGTGTCTTGATGCCGCGCGCCAAAAGGAAACACGACATTGGATCGAGCACCGCGCCAGTTGCGTTTTGAATGTAGTAGAGCTGATCAAGCAGGGATTGATCGCTCACCGCAAGTGTTCCGCCTAAGCAATCGCTGTGGCCGCCGATGAACTTCGTGGCACTGTGCATAACAATGTCCACCCCGTGTTCCAGTGGCCTCAGTAATGCTGGGGTACCGAAGGTATTGTCGACTCCGAACAAGACGTTGGACTGTTTTGCAAGACTTGCTAACCGCGGAAGGTCGAGAATCGACATCTTGGGGTTACCGATCGTTTCACCCCAGAGCAATTTGGTTTCCGGGCGAATGGCGGCCGCAACGGCATCAAGATCGGTGAAGTCGACCAGTGAGACGCCGATTCCTGCCCGGTCACAGATCTTGTGAAATAAGCGGTAGGCACCTCCATAAATATCGCTGGCTGCAAGGATCTCGTCACCCGGGGAAAGCAGCATCGTGACACAATGGATGGCCGCCATTCCGGTGCTAAACGCGAGTGAACCGATCCCGCCTTCCAAGGACGCAAGTGTCGCTTGTAACGCCGATCGAGTTGGGTTGCCGCTGCGCGAATAGTCGAACGTTCCCCATTCCCCCGCGCCTGGCTGGCGAAACGTCGAGGCAAAGTGAATGGGTGGAACCACTGCACCGGTCGCTGGATCAACCTCATTTCCGACGTGAATTGCCCGCGTACGGAACGACTGGAGTTGCGATTTCATTGGGACAAGGCCCGATCAAGATCAGCGATGAGGTCGGCAGTATCTTCGATCCCACAAGACAAACGGATCATGTTGTCGCTGATACCGTACCGCACACGGTCCTCCGGCGTGCAGTGATAGTAGCTCATCACCAACGGTTGTTCGATCAACGACTCGACACCGCCAAGACTCGGGGCGATTCTCGCGATTCGCGTCGCATCGACCACACGGGATGTTTCCTTCCAATCGGCATCGCGAACGGTGAAGGTGATTAAGCCGCCAAAGCCTTTCATTTGTGCCGCTGCGATAGAATGCGATGGATGCGATGGCAATCCAGGATAATAGACGCGTTCGACTCGCGGATGCGATTCAAGGAACTCAGCGATGCGCATACCGTTTTGGTTGTGACGTTCCATCCGCAGCGAGAACGTTTTGAGACCGCGTTCAAGCAGGTAAAGGTTATGAGGTGAGTTGACGCTACCGAGGATGCCGCGCAAGTTGCGCACCGATTCAAGTTGTTCGCTTGAGCCGCAAATCACACCAGCTAGTAAATCATTATGGCCACCAAGGTACTTGGTCGCACTGTGTAAAACATAGTCAACGCCGTGTTCGATCGGTCGTAGATTGAATGGAGTCGCAAGCGTCGCATCGATGAGTGTTTCCACGCCGTTGGCTTTACCGACTGCAACAAACTGCTCCAGGTCGATGACCGTGAGATGGGGATTGGTTGGGGATTCACTGACCAGCATCTTGGTACGTGGGTTGATCTTCGCCTCCATCGCCGCGAAATCACCAGTTTTGACCTGATGGGTAATCACACCAAACCGAGCCAAGTGCTTCGAACAGAACTCGCGACTACGGTGATAACACTGATCAAAGAAAATGATCTCATCACCGGATGAAAGCTTCGACATGAGCAAGCCGACGATCGCAGCCATGCCACTGCTGTACAGGATTGCGGTCTCCGCACCTTCGAGCGCCGCGAGTTTCCGTTCTGCAGAGCGCTCGTTCGGATTGCCATAACGGCCATACTCTTCACGCTCCTCTTCACCCTCGACGAAACGCAACAGCGAATCGGTCGATTCGAAGGTGAAAGTTGACGTGCAGTACATCGGTGTTGAAATCGCGCCTTCTGCTTTCTGCCGAAGTTCGCCTGCATGAACCGACTGCGTGGACATACCTTGCGTCGACATGCTCTGAGGAGGCATGTTCGGAGCCGAATGGTTCGCCATCGATAGGCTCTCGATTGACGAGTCTCGCGTGGATTGGTTGGGCTTGGTATCCGTTGCCATGAACAACATTGCCTTGGACAATTGGGTGAATCGATCAGCCCATCAATCGAAGGAAGGATGGGTGGCAGTTCACGGGAATGGTGGCAACGCCCAGATTTCACGACGAATCCGATGCCAGCCCAAGAAATCCGGCGGCAAACGCCGGGGAATGGATGATCCGCGAGCGATTGCAGCGACGTGGGCCGATCGGGGTCGGAGGCTCTTTAGCAGTTGGAGGCTGCAAGCGGCCGCAAATCCCTGTAACTTCACGCTAGAATAGCTGTGCGTCGGTTCGGTGGCAACCGAAATGAGAAATGATCTTCGGGGGAGTTTCGTGAAGACTTACAAATCGGTGGAACGACCAACGGTTTTTTCGTTGCAGGCGGCAAGGACAAAGCCGTGGCTTGCATTCTTGCTTGGCTTGTCGCTTTCGACGGCACTCTCGCCGCGTTTGGCGGTTGGTCAGCCACCCGATGCAACCACGCCCGATGCTGCCACGCCCGATATCACCCAGGATGATGTTTCCGAGGCCGGTGTTTCCGAGGCCGGTGCTTCCGAGGCCGGTGACGTGCCCCCCTCTGACACCCAGCCATCCGCACAGGATGAGACTCCTACCGTTTCGGATGCCGATGCCGCAGCTGTCGAACTGGTCTCTCAGCTCGGTGCTGCGACCTTTGCCCAGCGCGAAAAAGCGACTGGCGAGATCTTGCGAATCGGCATGCCGATGGTGCCGTATCTACGCGCCGCCATGGAGCAAGGTGGCGATGCGGAACTGATGTTACGAGCCTCGACCACCCTCGCCCGCTTGACCAGCGGAAACTTTGAAGCGCGAGTCACCGCGTTTTTGGCTGGGAAAGACTTTGGTGGTGACTTTGAGGGTTGGCTGACGGTACAGGCGACCCTTGGTGACTCGCCAGCGATACGCGAATTGTTCGTTCAGATCTTGCGAATCCACCCCGAACTGGTTGCGTCGCTCGACGGCTCGACTCGAGACCGAAACGTTGCACTCGATCAGGCGGCCACTAAGATTCAAACCAACATGTTTCAGCGTCACCAGTTCCCAACGTTGGCGGACGGAGTTGCACTTTTGCTTCCGCTGGTGGATCCGGGAGTTGCCATTTCCGGTGGCTACGAGGCGACATTGGTGTCGGTCATGCAAAAGCACATGGAGACAATCCGTCGCGATGCCTTGCTTCGCATTCCTGTATCCGGCCTGATGAACCAGTGGGTCAAACGGAGTCGAATTGAAAACCGCAGCGATGTTCTTTACTATTCCATGCAGTGGGACTTGGATGCGGCATCGACGTTAGGCGTGCGCACCCTTGGCGAAACAAGCGATGTGGAGACGCTACAGACCGCGATGCAAGCGATCTCGCGGTTCGGAACCAAGGCAGATGCGGAATCGCTTGCAAAATTTATCGAGGACAAGCGGCCCGCCAATACAAGAGCGCCGATTACCGTCGACGGCGAACCACTCGATGTCACGCTCGGTGATGTCGCATTGGCATCGATTGCGGTGATTTATCATGTACCACTTCAGGAGATTGGGATGACGCAAGGCGAGTTGCATCCTAAGGTCGGTTTCATCATCGATAATGCCGGCTTCGTAGCAGACGCGACAGAGGCTCGCGCGAAGTCGATTGCCCAGGTTCGAAAATGGCTCAGCGGCGAAGTAATCCCGGGGCAGCCTCGCCTTTGAATCGTAATCGGGTCGCCTTTTTCTACTCTTCCTTGCGTCTCTTCACTTTCTCGCGTTCCGTTGACCGACTTCGCATCCCGATGGGCCTTTGATGAACGCTGCAACGAGTGATCGCGACAAGACTTCGCAACCAATCAATTCGCCTACGCCGATCGAGCGGGTGACACGTCTATTTCGGCAAGCTGCAGGCCTTGCCGGCCCCCTCGCCGCTTTGTTGTGCGTCGTCGCTTTTTTTTCGATTGCCGATGCCTATCAGGGAGGAGTTGGGAATTTTAATAGCGTGGGATCGGCTCGATTGGTCGGCGTCCAGAGCGTGAAAGTCGCAATCGCGGCGTTAGGCATGACCATGATCATTATTTCAGGTGGCATCGATTTGTCGGTTGGCACGGCTGCCGCGTTGTCCGGGTGTGTCGCCGCGGTCGGTCTTCGAGCGGGTTGGGGGATGATACCTTCGATTGCGATGTCGGTGCTTTGTGGAGCTGCCTGTGGATTGGTCAATGGGACGCTAGTAAGTGTCCTTCGCCTGGTGCCGTTTATCATTACGCTTGGCACGATGACAGTTTTTCTCGGCATCGGCAAATGGATCGCGGAGGATGGCGGCACGATTCGCCCACCCGATGGCTCGATACCACCTTGGTTGGAATCGATGGTGACCCAGTTTCCTGACCCCATGTGGATCGCATGGCCTATCCTGCCCAACTTTGGCTGGGGCGTGTGGATGGTGATTGTGTTGGCGCTCGTCGTCACGGTTGTACTTTATCGAACCGTTTTCGGTCGTTATGTTTTTGCGATCGGATCGAGCGAGCCGACGGCGCGACTATGTGGCATCGCCGTTACGAAAGTAAAACTCGCCATCTACACATTGGCTGGCGCGTTTGTCGGTTTGGCAGGTGTCGTGGACCTTGCTCGATTGGGTAAAGGCGATGCTACCGCGGGAATGGGCTTGGAGTTGCAAATCATTGCCGCGGTCGTCATCGGTGGAGGATCGCTGAGCGGTGGACGAGGGTCGGTACTTGGCACTTTGTGCGGTGTATTAATCATTGCAGTGATCAACCAAGGTAGCACTGCGTTGGGGTTGGAAAACCAGGTTCAAGACGTCTTGTTGGGGGTCATCATCATCACCGCCGTTTTTGTCGATGCTTTGAGACAACGTCACGCCGCCGCCGGCTAGTCCGTTTCGTTCGGGACGCCGGCAGCTATAGACCGGCGGCCACGAGATCAGCGGCCACGAGATCAGCGGCTACGAGATCAGCGGCTACGAGATCAGCGACCCGTACATTGACTTGCCAGCATGCAACGGTGACGTTGCATGCCAGGTTCTTCGCTCGAAAGGTAAGAACTCGTTACACTAGGCGCAAGTTAAAGCGTCACCTCATTGCTTCATCTTGGTCGAAACATGCCATTTTCATTGTCACCTTGGTATCGCAGCGGCTCCGCGCTGATAAGCGTATTGGGCATTTTCGTCGCATTAACGCTGTCGATCGAAAATACAACCGGCGATGAGCCTGACGAGGCCGAGTTGCCAAATGCCTCCTTGCCCAGTGCCCCGCCGCCGGGAGTCGACGATCCTGCCGGAACCGCTTCGGACGAAACGAAAACGACTGATTCAAAACCGGTTTCCTACTGGGTGGAGCAGCTTGGGAGCGATCAATTCTTAAGGCGTCAATCGGCATCCATGCGTTTGCTCCAGGCCGGCGACGCGGCCGTCGAACCGCTCGCGGAAATCGCTACTCAAGGGCAGTTGGAGGTAACTGAACGAGCCGTATCACTGTTGGAGACACTCGCATTGAAGCAAAAACCAAACGACGAAATGGGTGCGTTTGGTGCGCTGACGCGACTGTTGGAAGCGGGTAGCGGGAGCGCATCCATGCGTGCAAAGGTTGCCATGGACGAGATCCATCGCTCCCGTGAAATGGAGGCATTTCGGCGACTTTCCGCCGCTGGATTGAAACTCGGTTATCGCGAATTTGTGATTGACGCACGGTCGGTGAATGACAACGTCGTCTGGATCGACTCATCATGGAACGGCGATGTGGAGTCGCTGCACTGGTTGAAATGGCTTACGGATGTGACTTATGCGATCGTCGAGGGAGAGGCGGTGACGTCTGAGGTAGTCGGCTTTGTTGTGCAGCTACCCATGCTGCGAACGCTTGCGATCCGAGAAGCGAAACTTGAAAGCGATGTGCTGGGCGTATTAGAGAAAATGCCTCGGGTTGATGAGTTAGAATTTCGATACGTTACGTTAACCCCCAAAGAGTCCGAGCGAATCTCGAAGTTGCCGATCCGCGTTCAACTCGTACTGATGGGCACTGACCTTCCGGCAGAATCGATCAGGAGTCTTCGCGAGTCGATGCCAGGCTTGAGCATTGTGGCCAAGCAGGGCGGATTCTTAGGCGTTAAATGCAATAGCTTTGCCCAAGCGTGTCAGATTGAAAGCCTTATCCAAGGTGGCGCTGCTGAGGCCGCGGGCTTGCAGCCAGGAGACATCGTTACTGCTATCGGCGACACGAACATCCAAAGATTCGAGGACCTGCAGGCGACGGTAGGGGATCATCTCGCTGGCGATGAGCTCGATATCACCGTCGATCGTCGCGGTGAGGTCAAGAAGGTTAAGGTTACCCTCATGCGAATGTCGAGAACCGATTGACCTTATGAGTATTGACGCAATGAGTATTGACGCAATGAGTCACGCGCCTCCATCGTTGGGGCGAGATTGCAGAATCGGTAGGACTTCAATTGAGTGACATCGGTAATTCGGTGATTGATCACGCCCTATGGCGAGCTTCGGTCAGGCAAAGGCTCGCAACCTGGTTCCGCCGAAACGCGAGGGACCTGCCCTGGCGCGCTAACCCAACACCGTACCACGTGTGGGTTAGTGAGGTCATGCTACAGCAGACCCAGGTGGCCACCGTCGTCGATTACTTCAATCGATTTATCGCCCGGTTTCCCACCGTAAAGTCACTCGCGCTCGCCGATGAGAGTGAGTTGATGAAGATTTGGGAGGGCCTAGGGTATTACCGTCGCGCTCGCATGATGCATCAAGCGGCAATGCAGATCGTTGAAAATCACGATGGCGTATTTCCAGTGGATTTCAAGAGCGTACTGGCGTTGCCTGGCATTGGGCGATACACCGCCGGTGCAATCTTATCGATTTCGACCGACGCCAAGCTACCGATTGTCGAAGGCAATACCGTCCGTGTTTTTAGCCGCTGGACTGCGATGCAGTCGGACGTCAAAGGTCGCGAAGGCGTAGAGCAGTTATGGAAAATAGCCGAGGCGATGTTGCCGCGCACGGGTACGGGGCGTTTCAATCAGGCGGCGATGGAACTGGGTGCACTCTTATGCAAACCGATTGCGCCTGCTTGCGACAAGTGTCCTGTAGCAAGTCTCTGTGAAGCCAAGCGTTTGGGGCTGCAAGACTCGATACCGGGCAAAGTTACCAAAATGGTTTACGAAGATCGGCGTGAATTCGCATTTATCGTGCCGGTTTTAGGGCGAGATGGGTGGCTCGTCTGCCGCGTTCCCAAAGGTGAACGGTGGGCGGGACTATGGGATTTTCCCCGTGTTACAGATCAGACAACCCACCAGCCTGCGGATGCCGCTAGGACTTTATCGAGGCGATTGGGTGTCGAGCTTTCGCACAATGAGCGACTAATCGGATTAAAACATGCGGTGACTCGGTTTCGCATCTCTCTTGACGTGCATCTAACCGACCCGGTTGAAGCAGAAGGCATTTCGCTCGCTGCTACCGACTACCAAATCGTTTCAGCGGCCGAATTGACCGCAATTCCACTGAGTATCACGGGTAGGCGGATCGCAAAGTGGCTGGCCGGTTGGTCTTCCCCCAAATAGAAGGAAGGCTCCATTTCCGCCGGGAGATCGATTCGGTTTCGCCCCTCCCCTTCTCAACGCGACTATAATCGAACTCCCCCTACACCTTTTAGAATGGAGATCTTCCTCGATGAGTATTCGAACTCGTTGGATCGCTGCTTGCCGTGTCCTGCCCGCGGCTGTGTTTTGTGTCGTTTCGTACTCGCCGTTATTTGCCGCCGATGCGACCCCGGTCCGGGTTGCCGGTGTACCCTCGGTCGTCGAGCTTGGCGATGCGAGCCTGACGAGCGGGCTGCCTGGCAAAGGACCACTTACGGACGCTGAACTGGATGCCTGGCTGAAGGACGCCTCGAATCATGCACCGCTTGAATTCACGTTGCCCAAGGGGCTAGAAGCAGGCAAGGCAAACGTGTTTGTACCCGAAGGCAATGTGATTACGCGAGCAAAGATCGAACTAGGACGTCAGCTCTACTTCGACACCCGATTATCATCAGACGCTTCGGTTAGTTGTGCTTCATGTCATGACCCTGCTCATGGTTACGGCGCAGATACGAGATTTGGCGTCGGTATCCAAGGCAAAGAAGGCGGCCGGAATTCACCGGTAAGCTACAACCGACTGTTGAGTCGTGAGCAGTTTTGGGATGGGCGAGCCTCAACGCTTGAAGACCAAGCCGTGGGTCCGATCGCAAATCCGATCGAAATGGGTAATACGCATGAGACTTGCGTGACCAGCTTGGGGGCGATCGCGGGGTACAAAAAGCAGTTCGATGCGATTTTTGAAGATGGGGTCACCATTGAGAATGTGGGTAAAGCGCTGGCAACCTTTGAACGTGTCATCGTGACGGGACCGGCTCCTTACGATTACGAAAACGAACTGCGAAATTTCAAGAAGCTGTTTGCTGCTGACCTGGAAGATTTGGATGCGTTGAAGACGGACGACCCTGAGTTGTATGAGCAGTTTGAGGCATTGAAGTCAGCAACAAGGGCGAACTCAATGAGCGAGGCGGCTCAACGTGGGATGACGCTCTTCGCTGGTAAAGCAAATTGTGCGGTCTGCCATGCGGGCGCGAACTTCGCCGATGAGCAATACCACAATCTTGGCGTTGGCATGGAAGCGAAAACACCGGATCTTGGTCGTTATGAAATCACGAAGGCTGAAAAGGATCGTGGTGCTTTCAAGACTCCAACGTTGCGCAACGTTTCGCTGTCTTCGCCGTACATGCATGATGGAAGTCAGAAGACGCTCGAAGAGGTGATCGAATGGTACAACATCGGTGGCCATAAGAATCCATGGCTGAGCGACAAAATGGTACCGCTAAAACTCACCGATGGTGAAAAAGCAGACTTGGTCGCCTTCATGTTCGAAGGCTTGAAGGGCGATTTTCCCGTGGTGGAAACAGGTCGTCTTCCCAAGTAGTGCAACGGCTGGTTCTGCGCTTCGTCGTGAATCAAGGGACCGCTGGGTTGTCGATGCGGTGTTTATTCATTTACTCCCGCGCCCATGGTCGCGGGAGTTTTTTCTATTGGCCAGCCAATCGCGCGGTGCAATCGAAACAGGGGGCGATCGTAATCGGCGATCACTTGTACGTATTGTCGTCGAGCTTGGTCGAGAGCCTGAATGGATTGTAAGACTTCGATGGGAAGTCCCTGTCCGTCTCGGATTCGATCTTGGTTATGGCCGTAGGATGACTCTGCGAATTGGCTCGCCGCTTCGGCGGCAGCGACTTGATTTTTCCTTGCACCGACTTCCGCATGGGCCTCGGCAATATCTGCAGCGACTCGTATCGTTCCACCACTTAGCAGACCAAATGCCTTGCCTCAGAAAGTTCTGGTCGGTTGATCAACCCAGTCGATATCAAGCTTTGAAGTGGAGGAGCTGCGCCCGGGAATGCATGTGACGGTGCAGATTCGAATGGATCAAGGGAAGGATGTTTTGACTATTCCTGTTTCGGCGATCGTCCGGGACGCAGACACAGCGAGATGCTGCCTAGTGGTATCCGGAAGGATTAAATACCGGCCACTCGTTTTGGGGTTCCGAAGTGGGGACGACTTTGAAATCGTCAGCGGGCTATCCGGTGTTGAAAGGGTGGTGAAGACACGCGCCGCGGGGTTGAAGCCTGGCCAGCCAGCAGAGCGGTTACCGCCAGCACCTTGATGCCAGCACCTTGATGCCACCACCTTGGTCGTTGCCCGCTCCAGGGCTCGTTCATTCGTTCGTCGTTACAGGTAAACGTGGCGATTTGAGTTTGAGAGGACGGCGGTCGGCAGCACAGCATTCTGACAAATCTCACGCGGGAGTGAGCGACGCTATCGAACGGGATGATCTGTACATCGCGATAAAGCCACATCAGTCGGCGAACAAAGAGCTGCGTACCTCCTGGTCCATGGTAGCGCGTTCTGCCATCGCTTCTCGGAAGGATTCAGCATCAAGCGTGTAGACCGTGATATCCGTTTTTGCATCAACGTTAGCATTTCGTGGTTCACCGGTTAACAAAGCCGTTTCTCCGAAAAAGTCACCCGGTCCAAGTGTCGCGAGGTGGACGTTCCCCGGATCGCGAGTGACGTCTGCGGCGCCTTCGCGGATCAAATAAAAGCGATGCCCCGGATTGCCTTGTCGAATGATCCTGGTTCCTGCTGGATGTGACTGCTGTTTCATTCGTTCAGCAAGTCGGGTGAGCGTTCTTACCGTGACACCACGAAAGACGCTGCAGCGAACGAGCATTTCACCGATGAACGACGTTTCGCGAACCTTCGTGTCTCGGGCGATTCGTCCAAAGTCCATTTTGACGATGCGATCGGCAACGTCGAGGATGCGATTATCGTGGGTCACGATGACGATCGCTGTACCACGTTCTTTGGCTTGCTTCTCAAACAACGTGACAACTTTCCGTCCCGCCTCTTCGTCAAGAGCTGCGGTGGGTTCGTCGGCCAACAAAATCTGCGGTTCATGAACAAGGCCTCTCGCAACGGCGACCCGCTGTTTCTGACCACCGGAAAGGCCACCGGGTCGATAGTGAATACGGTCGCCAAGGCCAACCGCTTCGAGCATCTCTTTTGCGCGTTCGTTGGCCTGCGCGCGGGTCATTTGATCCGGCTGCAGTTCCAACGCCATGCGCACATTTTCTTGTGCCGTGAGCGAACTGAACAAGTTATGTGCCTGAAAAATGAAGCCGAGACGTTTTCGAAGTCGGACCAGCGCGACATCGGGAGCAGCATGCAGCGGTTGGCCCAAGACCCATAGACTCCCTGACTGAACGCGACGAAGGGTTCCGATAAGGGTAAGCAGGGTCGTTTTGCCAGATCCGCTTTGCCCGGTCATGATCACGATTTCACCGGGACGAACCTCAAGCTCATTGTCAAAGAGGACCTGTTTGCGAGCTTCACCGGAACCGAAATGATGGTTTAGGCCGTGAACATGAATCGCCGCAGTTGGCGATGGTCCCGGGGAAACAGCGGGATTATTGAGATTCATGTCGCAAGTTTCGCGGTGAGTGAAGAGGCGTCAGCATGTCTCTCGACATTCCCGGCTAGCGACGTTCCTCGCCCCTTCAGGTATCGTCTCGTTACGCCCTGTCCCATTACATCTGCGCTCCAAAGCATACAGGCCGAAGCGAAAATAAGTAACAACGCAAATTTTTTGAAGCAATCTTGACGCAACGGCGGCATAACCTATACTTCAGCCGGTAAAGAAGAAGAACCGCGTCCTCGGTACGCGCCGGAAATTAGACATTCAGCCCCGGGACAAAGTAGTAATGTCCCCTTGCGGCAAAAGAGAATCTGGCAATCATGTGCGTCTGTCGGCGCAACTTGAAACAGACTCAAATAGATAGGAAGTTGAATTCGAGTTCTCGCCGTGTTTGCGACGACTCGATTGTTCTCAATGAGCGTTACTCGGGTTTACTTTTCCCCGCTTGGATGCGGATTGAGAAGCCGGTGACTGCAAATTGGTCGATATTCTGCGGGCAATCTTGGGTTGCTGTCGCAGAGCCCCGACCAAGCTGGTGATGTTTGAGATCATCAGTCGAGCGTCGATAAGTCGATCGTGGAGAGTTGCTTAGGCCTCCCGATTGATGAGATGGAGATTGAAATGAATTGCCGTATCCGGGCGAAGCATGGTGCTCGTTATCGGAACGGTCAAAATGCCCAGTGTTGATGCCTAAGAGGGTCAACATTTCGTTAATCAGAGACTTTTGACTTTCTAATTCTAGTCCGGTCTAAGGCTCGCAGCAGTTGCTCAAAAAATGACCGACGGCATGATCCTGGGACATGGTTTTGATGGGTATGAGTAGTTGGAAATTGAAGTGAACTTCGAATCGCGTTTGCGCATTTCACCGCGGCGTCAAATCGGTTTCTTTCCAGTGGGGCCTTCGGTCCTGAATGGTTGCGGTGCCTCTATCCCTGTCGAGCGAAGCTTGTCCGTTTGGCAAGAAACGTTCTCGCATCTTCGGATCAACTATGGTCAATAAGAAACGGCCTTTTCGCGGCCGCAGTAACAGCTCTCCAAACAATGGTTCCTACGCCGGAAACGGCGCCCCAACCGGAACCGGCAAGCCTCGCGTTCGACGCCGACGGCGCGGCCCCAATCCCAATGCAACCGGTGCATCTCCCAATGGCGAAGGCGTTGACGAACTCAACGATGATTCCGGTCCCCCGATCAGTCCCGATGTGCCGTTAGAAGAAGGCATCGGTATCCTTGAATTGCACCCCAATGGCTACGGTTTTTTACGTACCGAGGAAAACAATTACAGTCGCGAACGAACCGATCCATTTGTTCCCGGAACGATGATCGAGCGTTACGGACTTCGTCAGGGCGTTAAGCTTCGAGCGATGGTGCAGCAGGCGCGTCGCCAGCAAGGTCCTCGTGTTCGGGAACTCGTGGATGTCGATGGGATGGCACCGGAGGCATACCTCGAGGTGAAGGCCTTCGATACGCTGACCCCCATCAATCCTGAGCAATGGCTTAAGCTGGAGGTTGGACAAAAACCGATTACCAACCGTGTAATCGATCTTCTCGCTCCTTTGGGTAAGGGTCAAAGGGCGTTGATCGTGGCTCCACCTCGCAGTGGGAAAACGATCATGCTTCAGGACATCGCCACGGGTATCGCAAAGAATCATCCGACGGTTAAGTTGATTGTGCTGCTGATCGATGAGCGACCCGAAGAAGTCACCGACATGAAGCGCAACGTTCTTGGCGGAGAGGTGATTGCCAGCAGTCTCGATATGGATGTCGATAGCCACGTTCGGCTCAGTCAGTTGGTGATTGATCGCGCGAAACGTCTTGCCGAAATGGGGCAAGATGTGTTTCTCATGCTTGATTCGATCACGCGATTGGCACGTGCCTTTAACAAATGGGTGGGCCAGACCGGACGTGGACGCGCAACCATGACCGGAGGCCTCGACATCAAGGCGATGGACATCCCTAAGAAACTTTTCGCTACGGCGCGTGCGTTTCAAGAAGGTGGTTCTCTGACAATTGTCGGCACCGCACTTGTCGACACCAACAGTCGAATGGACGAAGCCATTTTCCAAGAGTTCAAAGGAACCGGAAATATGGAGCTTGTACTCGATAAGCGTCTCGCTGATCGACGTGTTTGGCCGGCAATCGATATCAGCCAAAGTGGTACACGCCGTGAAGAGTTGTTGCTTGATGAGGAAACTCTTGAATCGGTTACCATGCTGCGTCGTACACTTAGTACAATGCATCACGTCGATGCGATGGAACAGTTGACAAAACAGCTAGGGCGGTTTGAGAGCAATAAAGAATTCATTAAACTGATCAGCGGAGCCAAGTTGACTTGACGGCAGTTTGCAAAACAAGACGATCATAGGGTCGTCGAGTTCGGAGGATAAGCGAGTTGGTGAGCGGCCTCACTGGAACTGAGGTACCCCGTAAGGGGCTGCGGGTTCGAGTCCCGTGTCCTCCGCTCTGAGAACCCCGGTAAGTACGGACGAAACCATGTTTTCACCCGTGTTTGCCGGGGTTCTTTCGTTTCCGTGCGCGATGGTTGCGGGTCCCCACGATTCCGCTTTTCGTACCACGCTCCGAGGCCATAAAACCTCTTTGCCTACATACAGGCTTTCTCCCCTGCCGTGCGGGACATCCTTTGAATGCTTCGACTTCCAAACACAGCTTGAACGGCTGAGCAAAGCGGGACTGCTGTACCTGATCACGGAAAAATTTACCGGTATCGACCTGCATCCAGACGTCGTCAGCAATGCGCAGATGGGTACCGTCTTTGAAGAACTGATCCGCAAGTTCGCCGAACTATCGAACGAAACAGCCGGGGAACACTTCACGCCGCGCGATGTCATTAAGCTGATGGTCAACCTGCTCTTCATCGAAGACGATGACGCGCTGACCAAACCCGGAGTAGTGCGATCGATGTACGACCCCACAGCCGGAACAGGTGGAATGCTGTCAGTAGCCGATGAGCAGCTGACCACACTCAATCCGGATGCCCGGCTGGTGATGTATGGCCAGGAACTCAACGCCGAGTCGTATGCGATCTGCAAAGCCGACATGCTGATCAAAGGCCAGGACGTGGCCAACATCATCCTTAGCAACACGCTGTCCAGCGACGGACTTCCCGGCAAGCGGTTTGAATACAGCCTGAGCAATCCTCCCTTCGGAGTCGAATGGAAAAAGATCGAAGCCTTCATCCGAAAGGAATTCGAGCAGCAGGGTTTTAATGGACGCTTCGGTCCAGGGCTGCCCCGCGTCAGCGATGGCTCGCTACTGTTCCTGATGCACTTGATTTCCAAGATGCGACCTGCCGTCGATGGCGGCAGCCGCTTTGGCATCGTCGTGAATGGCTCGCCGCTGTTCACCGGCGGTGCGGGTTCAGACGAGAGCGAAATCCGCCGCTATGTGCTGGAAAACGATTGGGTCGAAGCGATCATCGGTCTGCCCACCGACATGTTCTACAACACCGGCATCAGCACTTACATCTGGATCGTCAGCAACCGCAAGCCAGCGCACCGTAAAGGCAAACTGCAACTGATCGACGCCAGCAGCTACTGGCAGAAGATGCGAAAAAGCCTCGGCAGCAAACGCAAGGAATTAAGCCCGCAGCACATCGAGGAAATCACTCGCCTCTTCGGCGAATGCAAGGACGTCTCCATCGATCCAGAGTCGCGCAAGCCTGTGAGCCGCAAGGCGCTATCCGCGGGTTCCCCAGTGGTCCCCATCCGCTGCATCTTCAACGACAAGGCTTTTGGTTACCGCACCATCACCGTCGAACGCCCACTTCGCGATAAGTCCGGCGAGATCGTCGTCGCGACCAAGGGCAAGCTGAAAGGCAAGCCACAAGCGGACGCCAACCTGCGAGACACCCAGAACGTGCCGCGCAGCGAAGACGTCGAGAGCTACTTCAAACGTGAAGTATTGCCGCACTCGCCCGATGCGTGGATCGACCACGAAAAGACAAAAGTCGGCTACGAGATCCCGTTCAACCGTCACTTCTACGTTTTCAAACCACCGAGAGAATTGGCCGAGATCAACGCTGAGTTGAAAGGTATCACCGATCGCATTTTGAAGATGATCGGAGGGCTAACGAAATGAGCAACAGCGATCTGACTCTCTACTTTCAATTGCTGGCGGACATCAAGGAGCGAGTTCGACACGCTCAGCAACGGGCGATTCTGTCAGCCAATGCGGCGATGATTCTGATGTATTGGAACGTGGGTCGCATGATTGCGTCACGCCAGCAACGTGAAGGCTGGGGCGCGAAAGTGATTCCCCGTCTAGCCCCTGATCTGAAGAATGAGCTACCTGAAAAAAAGGGATTTTCACCAGCGAATCTGAAACGGATGGTACGCTTTTGGAACGAGTACCTGGCATTTTCCGGAATTGGCGCACCGTCCGTGCGCCAATTCGCAGCCAAAGAAACGTCACACGCCGGTTTGCCCGACGGGCAGGAAATCAGCGCACAACCTGTGCGCCAAATGCCGGATTGGACAGTCAATCACCAGGATGATGTCCTTTTTCTGCAATTAAGTTGGAGTCATAACATTGTCCTGATGCAGAAAATCAAGGACTTGCCGACGCGACTCTGGTACGCCCGGCAGACGTTGGAACAACACTTCCATGAGCGTGAACTGGAGACTGGGCTGCTCCTGGGCTCTCTTAGCTGACTTCAGTCTTCAGACCGTGCTTCAGCCACGGAGTGGCGGCATGTTGTAGCCACGGGCGCGCGCCCGTGGTTACAACATGCCGTCCCGTTGGGACTGAATCGCATTCATGCCGCACCGAGGGCGGCGAGCGCCGTGTCGCTCACGGAGAAACGCCCATGAGCTTTCCGAGATACCCGAAGTACAAAGACCAAGGCGAATTCGAATCGCGACTGGAACTGCCTTGATGTACTTGTTGGATACAAATGTTTGTATCCGATTCCTTCAGGGGCGAAGCGATACATTGGTGCCGCGATTCGACTCCGTTGCGACCCAAGATAAATGCCTTTGCTCAATTGTGGTCGGCGCGCTGCTTTACGGGGCTGCGAAGTCGAATAAGAAGCAAGAAACGCTGACTAAACTTGGCCAGTTCATTGCCTGCTTCCGTTTGTTTGATTTTGATCTTGCCGCTGCCGAGCACTTTGGCGAAATCCGTGCTGAACCAGAACGACAAGGACGTCCGATAGGATCGTTCGATTTACCGATCGCTGTCATCGCTAAAGCGGACCAACTGATTTTGGTGACTCACAACCTTTCCGAGTTCTCACCCCTTCCGGGACGGGTATGCGAAGACTGGGAGTCTTGATGAGCCTGCACCAAGAGATCAACTTCGAGACCGAGATCTGCGAGCATCTCGCCGCCAACGGCTGGCTGTATTTACCAAACGATGACGGCTACGACCGGGCGAGGGCTTTACTTCCGGACGATGTGCTGGTGTGGGTCCAGGCCACTCAGCCCCAAGCCTGGGACGCCATCGTCAAGAACCACGGTGCAAACGCCACCGAGACGCTGCTCGGTCGCTTGCGTGATTCGCTGAACCAGTGTGGCACACTGGATGTGCTGCGTCATGGAATCGAGATGCTTGGATTGAAGGGCAAGCTGCCGCTGGCGCAGTTCAAGCCTGCCCTCGGCATCAACCCTGACGTTCTTGCTCGCTACGGTGCCAACCAGCTGCGCGTTGTTCGGTAGGTGCATTATTCCCAGCACAACCAAAACAGTATCGACTTCGTGTTATTCCTGAACGGATTGCCGGTTGCGACCGTCGAACTCAGAACAGTCTTCACCCAAAGCATCGGTGATGCGATCGACCAGTATCGCTTCGATCGAAATCTGAGACCAAAGGGGCAGGCCGCCGAACCTTTGCTGTCGTTCCCCAGCGGCGCACTGGTGCATTTCGCGGTCAGCAATCGCGAAGTCCACATGGCGACGAAGCTGGAAAGCACGGACACCGTGTTTCTGCCTTTCAATCAAGGCGACAACGGCGCGAAGGGTAATCCGCTGAATCCTCGTGGCCATCGCACCGCATACCTGTGGGAGCAAGTTTGGGAACGGGAAAGCTGGTTAGAAATTTTCGGTCGCTATCTGGTGGCGCAGAAGGACGACAAGAAGCAACTCAAAAAGATTATCTTTCCCCGGTACCACCGACTCGACGCGACTCGCAAACTTCTATCGGCGGTGCTGATCGATAGTCCAGGGCACAAGTACCTGATTAAGCTTTCAGCGGGCTCCGGCAAGACGAATTCAATCGCCTGGACAGCGCACTTTCTGGCCGACCTGCATTTCAATGAGCCGCAACGCGCTAGCGGCGGGTTCCGTGAGCGCTACCCAGCACAGGAGGAACCGGCGGCTAGCGCCGTGCCGTTCAGGATAAACGAGAAACCCTTAGACTTGGTAGTTGTCTCGGTCGCAACGTAATCGACACGCAGTTGCAAGACGCGATTTTCGATTTCGAGCGTACGACGGGGGTCGTGGCCGTAATCAAAGGCGAGAGCAGCAGCAAAAGTAGTGAACTGGCCGCAGCACTTTCAGGCGACAAGAAGATCGTGGTCTGCACCATCCAGACGTTTCCGTTCGCATTGAAAGCGGTGCGTGAATTGGCGGCAACTGCTGGGAAGCGGTTCGCGGTGATCGCCGATGAAGCTCCCAGTTCACAGACTGGCGAAGCCGCTTCCAAGCCCAAGGCCGTTCTGCCGGCAGAGGAGCTCCAAGAACTGGGCGATGGTGGCGAAGTCAGCATGGATGACGTGCTGGCGGCGCAAATGTCTTCACGGGCCAGCGACGCGGGGCTCACGTTTGTCGCGTTCACTGCAACACCGAAGACCAAGACGATGGAACTCTTCGGCACGTTGCCTGATCCGTCTCGCAAGATCGCGAAAGACAACATCCCCGCTCCGTTTCATGTCTATTCCATGCGGCAGGCGATCGAGGAAGGTTTCATTCTGGACGTGCTCCAGAACTACACGACCTACAAGCTCGCGTTCAAGCTTGCGCAGTCAATTGAGCCGCAAGGCGCTAGCCGCGGTTTCCGCAGCGATGACGAACCGGCAGCTAGCGCCATGCCGCTCACCGAGATTACCGATACCGAAGTTGATCGCAGTGCGGCGATGAAGTGGATCATGGGCTGGGTTCGCCTGCATCCTTACAACATTGCCAAGAAGGTCGAGATCGTTGTCGAACACTTTCGCTAACACGTTTCTCCGTTGCTTGGCGGCAAAGCCAAAGCGATGGTCGTCGTCAGCAGCCGTCAAAAATCGGTGCGCTGGCAACTTGCGATCGACAAGTACATCAAGGCTCGCGGTTATGCCATGCGAACGATCGCGGCGTTCTCGGGCGAAGTGAAAGACTCGGAATCCGGCACCGACCCGTTCACCGAGAATAGCCCAGCGCTGAACTCGGACCTGCGAGGTCGCGACATCCGCGAAGCCTTTAAAACCGACGAGTATCAAATCCTGCTGGTGGCAAACAAGTTCCAGACGGGCTTTGATCAACCGCTACTGTGTGGCATGTACGTCGATAAACGACTGGCAGGCATTCAGGCCGTACAAACGCTGTCGCGACTAAACCGAGCGTATCCCGGCAAAGACACGACCTACGTGCTGGACTTCGTGAACGACCCCGAAGAGGTTTTGGCAGCGTTCAAGACGTATCACACGACGGCAGTGCTTGTGGACGTGACCGACCCAGATCTGGTCTTCAACCTGCGAGCCAAACTCGATGCAGCGGGGCACTACGACGACTTCGAAGTTGATCACGTCATCGCCGTGGAACTGAAGCCGAACGCCAAGCAGAGCGAACTGGCCGCCGCTGTCGAACCGGTCGCAGATCGGCTGCACAAGAATTACAAGGCAGCATCGGCGGCTTTGAGCTTGCGAACGAAACGAAATCCAAAGCTACCGCCGATGCCACTCAAACACTTTTGACGCCTTCGCGTTTTCGTTAGGGGCATGCGTGCCGAAGGTCGCGGCTATGCAATGCTCGGGAGCGATTTTCTAGCCAATCAGATCGTGCACCACATCGCCGTGTACATCGGTGAGCCGATAGTCTCGTCCTTGGAAGCGGTAGGTCAAATGCTTATGGTCAAATCCTAGTGCGTGCAATATCGTCGCCTGCAGATCGTGGATATGAACTTTGTCTTTGGCGATGGAGAACCCGAGTTCATCGGATTGGCCATGCGTGTGACCACCCTTCATTCCGCCGCCGGCCATCCACATCGAATAGCAGTCTGGGTAGTGGTCGCGACCTAACACATCTCCTGATGCCGTGCGACCTTCGCGAAAGGGTGTCCTGCCAAACTCGCCGCCGCAGATGATGAGGGTATCTTCCAGCAATCCGCGTTGCCTGAGGTCTCTGATCAGCGCTGCGATGGGGCGATCCATGGTTTCGCACTTTTTCGTCAACCCGTCCCGGATGTCTTCCGCGGGACCAGTACCGTGAAAATCCCATCCCCAATCAAAGAGTTGAACAAATCGTACGCCCTGTTCGACGAGTCTCCTGGCGAGCAAGCAGTTGTTCGCAAAACTCGCCTCGCCCGGCTTCGCACCGTATTGTTCGAGCGTCAATGCCGATTCGCGGGTAATGTCCATTACCTCGGGGACAGATGTCTGCATTCGGAATGCCAATTCGTACTGAGCGATTCGCGTGCGAGTTTCTGGGTGTCCGAGCTCCTCGGCTTGAAGCGAATTCAAGTCGCGAATGGCGTCTAGGGTTTTACGGCGCAGGGTTCGATCCATTCCCGGTGGGTCTGATGCGTAGAGCACGGGATCTCCCTTGGAGCGGCATTGGACTCCTTGGAAAACAGACGGGAGAAATCCATTTCCGAAAGAGTTTTTGCCACCGTTTGGTTGGACACCGCTGGAGATCAAGACGACGAACCCTGGAAGGTTTTCGTTTTCTGAGCCCAGCCCATAGGTCACCCACGAGCCCATTGACGGGCGACCAGACTGAGCCGAACCAGTAAGCAGCAGCAGCTCGGCAGGCGCATGATTGAACTGGTCGGTGGTCATGGAGTTGATCATGCAGATCTCATCGGCCACTTCTTGGATGTGCGGGATCGCATCAGAAAGCCACATGCCATTTTTGCCGCACTGCTTAAACGTTCGCCGGGTTCCGAGCAGTTTCGGCGTTCCTGTTGTGAATGCGAATCGCTTGCCCTTGAGGAAAGACTCGGGACAGTCTTCGCCATCGTGTTTGACGAGCTCAGGTTTGTAGTCATAAAGGTCGAGATGCGGTGGCGACCCCGTCAAATGAAGGTAGATGATCCTGCGTGCTTTAGCCGGGAAGTGTGATGCTTTAGGGGCGAGTGGGTTCTCGACGCCCGCTGTTACTGCAATGCCCTCTTTTGCCATCAATGAAGACAACGCGATGCCACCAAGTCCGAGGCCGGTTTGTTGCAGAAAGTTTCGGCGAGTACGCAGTTGTAGCTGTTCGATAAAAGGGTTCATTGATTTCACTATCATTGGGTCGATGGGTTCGGTACTAGAGCTACAACTATCTACGCATGGTTAGCGAGGCATCAATGTTTCATCGAGATTGAGTAAGACGTTTGCCACCGTTGTCCACGCTGCCAGTTCTACTGCATCGACGGATTCCGGCAGCGGGCCGAGCGGATCGGTGGCAAGCTTGAGGGCTTCACCTGGTTTTTGCACGAACTCTTGCCTAACGGTTTCGAACATCTCGGTAAGCCGCTTGAGTTCCTCCGGTTTGGCAGATCGTGACAAACACAGCTTAAAGCCGTATTCGACTCTCGCTTCTGTCTGGTTTCCCGCTTCGCGGAGCATGCGGCGCGCTAATGCTTGAGAAGCTTCCATGAAGACAGGGTCGTTTAAGGTGACGAGGGCTTGCAGCGGCGTATTGGATCGACTTCGTCGGATCGTACAGACCTCTCGATTGGGCGCGTCAAAGGTTGTCATGGACGGATATGGATTGGAGCGTCGCCAAGCGGTATACAAGGCTCTTCGATATCGGTCTTCACCCATGCTTGTTTGCCAGTCGATCCCACTTCCAAACGCGGCGTTCAGTCCGGTTGCAGGCTGCGGAGGGTTTACCGGTGGGCCAAAGAGCTTCGCACTCATCAGTCCACTGACCGCAAGGGCTTGGTCGCGAATCGTTTCTGCGGTCAGACGTGACCGCGGGCCGCGGGCCACCAGACGATTATCGGGATCGCGTTCGTAGGAGTCCAAGTTTGCTTTCGAAGCTTGGCGATAGGCTGCAGACATCACAAGTGTCTTGATAAACGCCTTGGTGTCCCACTTCAAGCGAACCAGTTCGGTTGCTAGCCAATCGAGCAACTCAGGGTGCGATGGCAACTCTCCTTGCGAACCGAAATCTTCGCTAGTGGGCACTAGGCCGATGCCAAACAATCGCTCCCAATATCGATTGGCGATCACACGGGCAGTCAGCGGATTCGCCTCGTCGACAAGCCAATGCGCGAAAGCGAGTCGGTTTGCGGTACTCGCATTTTTCATTGGCGGGAACGCCACTGGCGTCCCAGGTTCCACGGTGTCTCCAAGATTCATGAAGTTACCTCGCACCTGGATTTTAGTCACACGGCGCTGACCTTCAGGAAGTTCCCGCATCACCGGCACCGTTACCGGCTTCAGGTCGGTGAGCAATTTCTCAAGTTCCGCGATCCGCATGCGCGACGGAGCAAGCTCAGGTGCGATCGATCGATAATACTCAGCGATCGTATTCCTCTGCGCATCGGTTCTTTCGGGACCGAATATCACAAGTGCGTCGATCACGGGTGCCGGGGTCTTTACCCACGCGTCGGCGCGATCTTCGCCAGTAAGTGAAATTCTAAATCGACCGAGAGTGTGTTTCGCATGTTGAGACGCTTGCTCAATGGTAAGGCTAAGTCGGCTGTTCGCTTTGCAGTCGATGGCAGTTTCCGCCAATAGAATCAAGTGATGGGCTTGGCCAACTGCGCCGCCAACCGCCCAACCCTTTGACTTCGGATCGGTATTCAGCAGGACCGAAGCGGCGTCAAAACCGGGTTGGCTGAAGTCAGCGAATGCCTGGGTGAAAGCAATGGAACGCGGTCCGCTTAGCGAAAGCTCTCGACTGGGGCGAGGCGCTTCCACAATCGTCTCTTGCCACACCGGTTTTCGGGCTTCGTCCAGAAGCGTCACATGAAAATTGGTAAGCCGGTCGATCGTTCCCTCATCGGTCCGATTCCAGATGATCATACGATCGACTGCCTGGGGAAACTTTAGGTCAATTTCCCACCAGGGATTATCGGATGTCTCCGTATGGGTTGTTGATTTCGCAATCATGTATTGACCGTCGGTATTGCCGTCAATCGCAAGATTGGCGGGACCCGCGAATCCGGTTGAACTTTGTGAAGCCTCTCCCTTGGGTGCAATGTTTTCGGTGCCTTGGAAAAGTTGAACCTCAGCTAACGAGAGGATCTTTTGTGGTCCTGGGATCTCGATCCGAACATAGCGTCCAATGACGGTGGAATCCTCTGGCGGTGAGATGGTTCCGCGGACGCTAGTGATGACAAAATTGCCGCCCCCATGGCCAGGACCATGATGCGGCAAAGCATCGTTTGTCAACGTTTCTAGTTGCAAGGCGCGGAGTGGGCCCGCAGGAAGTGGAAGATTGACGGTGTAAGTATCCGTGTCAGGTCCTCCAACCACGTCAACGTACTCATCCGTGATAACGACATTGCTTCCTGCCTGAGAGCTGACTTCAGTCGGGGTAATGTTTTGCCAGGCAAGTGATACCGGGAACTCCGATTCCCATTTCTTTTGCGATGCCACAAGCTCCGGAGTTTCTTGATTCGTAACACCCTTGAGTTGTGCTAACTCCTCTTCGAAAGCCGCACGTTGGCGCTGTTGATCGTGTGTGTAGACCGACAATAGCGGTGACTCGTCCCGCTGGTCCATGTCGGCCGTGTTATTGAAGATCGCGAAGACCTTGAAATACTCTTCCTGGGTGATGGGATCAAACTTGTGCGTGTGGCATTGAGCGCATGCCATCGTCGTTCCCATCCATACAGCGAACGTCGTGTTGACCCGATCGATGATCGCAGCATTGCGGAACTCCTCATCGTTTGTCCCACCTTCGCTATTGGTTAGCGTGTTTCGATGAAAAGCGGTTGCAATCATCTGCTGGTCGGTGGGATTTGGGAGGAGGTCGCCAGCGATTTGTTCGATTGTGAATTGATCGAACGGCTTGTTCGCATTCAGCGCATCGATCACGTAATCACGGTAGAGCCAAATGGTGCGAATCGGATCGTCGGCGTAGCCCGCAGAGTCAGCGTACCGAGCCAGATCGAGCCATTGTCTTGCCCAATGTTCACCGAAGGACTTGCGTTGAAGCAGGCGATCGACAAGGTTTTCGTACGCTGAATCGCTCGTGTCGGCGAAATATTCGTCTACATCCGCAATGGATGGTGGCAATCCGGTGAGGTCAAGCGTGACTCTTCGAATGAGCGAAGATCGATCCGCGGCTTCCGTGGGCGAAAGGCCTTCTTGCTCCAATCTTGAAAGAATGAAGTGATCGATTTCGTTCCGAGGCCAATGGACTGCTTTGACGATAGGGAGCTGCGGACGGATGGGACGAACATAGCTCCAGTGATCGGAGTAGTGAGCTCCCTGCTCAACCCATCGCTTCAGTAGATCGATTTCGTGGGACGTCAACTTGTGTCCGCTTTCGGGCGGAGGCATGACTGAATCGGGATCGGTTGAAAGCACTCGCTCGACTAAACCGCTGTGTTCCAAATCGCCGGGAACGATCGCGAAGCGGCCGCCGAGATCTTCGGTCGCACCCTCTCGTTGATCCAATCGCAAGCCATTGTCCCCTCCCTGTCGTTCGGCAGGGTCAGGACCATGACAAAAGAAACAACGATTCGATAGGATCGGCTTGATTTCACGAGCAAAGTCGACGTCAGCTGCCAGGGATCGACTGAGGCAGCATGTGGTCGCAGCCGTGAGAGCAAATAGCGTAATAAGGCGAACGAGCAGCATGGCTAGGTGGGTCCTTCGAGCGGCGTGGCTTGCGACGGTGCGGGAGCACCATTCTAACCCATGGAACCATAAAATCCCATCAACTGGTCAGCTTTCATTTTACCGCGAGCATTCGTTCGAGCGCCACAAGACTCCACCGGGAAACCTCAGGGTCGACTTCGATGACGTTTACCGGGTGCCCCGCTTCCAAGTTTTCCAGGCTCCAGCAAAGGTGTGGTAAGTCGATGCGGTACATGGTTGCACACATACAGACGACAGGGCTCAGAAAGTATATTTCCTGTTCAGGGTGTTCGGCCTTGAGTCGATTAACCAAGTGAAGCTCGGTCCCAATCGCCCACTTGGTCCCGGCGGGGCTATCGCGAACGGTTTGGATGATTTTTCCGGTGCTACCTGAGATATCCGCAATATCGTTGACTTCACGGGGGCATTCCGGATGAACGAGGATCTTGATTCCGGGGTGCTTGTCACGGAATTGAGCTACGTGCTCGGGACGAAACATTTGGTGAACGCTGCAATGCCCTTTCCAAAGGATTACACGACTTTGCTTCAGGGCCGCTTCCGTGTTTCCACCAAGCTCTAGTTGGTAGGGATCCCAAACCGGCATTTGTTCAGGCGAAATTTGCATCCTTAGCGCTGTGTTCCTACCCAAATGCTGATCGGGAAAAAAGAAGACTCGATCGCCACGCTGGAACGCCCATTCGAGAACTGCGCGAGCGTTGCTACTGGTGCAGACGATACCGCCATGTCTGCCGCAGAACGCCTTGAGGCTTGCGGCACTATTGATGTACGTGACGGGGATGACTCGCTCGGTGTCGATCACTTCTCCCATATCCGCCCAGGCAGCTTCGACTTGATTAATGGCCGCCATGTCTGCCATGGAGCAGCCTGCAGCTAAGTCAGGCAGTACAACGGTGACACGCCGCCCACTTCGCTGAACGACCGTTTCGGGTCGATTGGCAAGGATGTCCGCGGTTTCGGCCATGAAGTGAACGCCGCAAAAAACAATCGCTTCACAAGTCTCGCTATCCGCTGCCATCCGGCTGAGTTGGTAGCTGTCACCTCTTAGGTCGGAGTGTTCGATGACCTCATCTTGTTGGTAATGATGCCCAAGGATCATCAAACGATTGCCCATCGAGCGACGAACTGCTTCGATACGAAGGGCCAAGTCGCCAGCAGGTGCCGTCTTATAGGGAGCAAGCGGAAACGGATTGGCGGTGGTGGACGTATGTGGCATGGAAGAAGCGCTCATCTCGATACAGAACGTTCGCGGTGTGAAATCTGTTTCCCGATTATACCACTTAGAAAGCATCCATCGCAGGGCAAGTGGTTCACGACCTGTGAGCCCCCTGCTATTTGGAGCTTGTCCGATTTGACACTGCGTCTTCCGCAGAGTGGGTGGCCATGGAAGAGACGGCAACAACCGGCCAAGGTGATTCGGAAACAGCTGAGAAATGGATTGGATCTTGGACGAATACTGCAACTTCGTCAGCGGCAAAATCCGTTAAATCGACGGGACTCGGGCATCGCCACTCGTGTTCACTTGTCCAATCAAAAGTTTTGCCAGCTGCTTGGAATCTCCATCTATCACTTTGCGAAACAGTTGCTAAGGTTGATTGGTCGCCGTAGATGACGGGGCGACATCCTAGCCGTTCGGCTGCATCTCGCCGGACTGCGATTCCAAAGGGCTCCGCATCCCATCGCCCTAGATGCGGCCGAAATGCGCGGCGACAAAGCCACTGCATGAGTGGGAGTCCAGAGAAACAAACCACTGACGTCTTACACGAAGTGGTTTGATGTGAGCCAATCAAGCGACGTTGCTTAATGATGTGCGTAAGTGTATCCAGCGGAGTGGAATTCTCGATGGTAGGAGAAGACATGAGGAGCCAATCGTAGAACTGCTGTAGCGATTGTCCTGGCCATGGCCCCGATCGCCCACGAGTGGAATGAACGAGCCAGCGATCAGGCGTTTGAGTAAGAGACTCTAGCACTTTAGTGGCGTGGGGCGGGTTCGTCGCCTCATCTCCTTCATCCATCCATCTGACCGCTCGGGTTTGAATTGGCGACCAATAACCAATTGCACCTCGCTTTATCAAATCCTGAGCGACCGTCTGATTGTAAGACGTAACGGCAACCTGCACTGATGGAGCTAAGCCTGGTGGTTCACTTGCAATCCGCTGCTCGAGAAGTCTGAAGATGGTTCCACCGGGGCGAACGAAAGTGGCATCCACTCGGTCCGCAAGCTGTATTGCCACCGTATCGCGACAAACGGAAGTTGGTGTTTGGAGCGGCTGCCAAATGGGCTCGTGGCGAGTCTTACTCGCCGCTACGGATCCATCGTTGCAGAAGAGTCGTACCGGTTCGATTTGAAGTAGTTGGGCAGCGCGCGAGCACCACGGTTCAGAAGCGGTGCCATGGACAATAGCGACTTGATCGTTTCGCGCGACCGCCTGCTCGATAAAACGACGAAGGACGGCGAGGTCCGCATGGCGGCCGATAAGGTTCCTTCCTAAGCGACTACTGACGACAACATGCCAGGGACGATCGTCAAGAACAAACCGCTCAGGCAACTCGATGCCGAGTTGCTGAGCGATTCTTATGCGTCGTGGGGCAGTGTTGAAGTCCCGCAACTCGGTGCATCCTTGCTACAAAGCAGAGTTACTGACCGTCGACCTGTTTACGATAGATTTCTGGAAGAACGGACTGCGTGTCTCGTCCATTTAGTCCTCTTGCCTCTTCCGGTGGGAAGTCTTCTCCGCGAACGGCAGAACCTAAGGGCGTTGTAACCGAGTCGTTAATCGTCTTGAGGTATGCCTGTAGTTTCCATCCCGGAATCACCGTCACACCTTGTTCCGTGGCCATTGCCTTGATTTGACCGAGCTTCGCCACCAGTGCCGCCTTCGACTCATCGTCGGCAACGCTTGCGTTTCCCGCCACGTCTGGCTGCTCACCGACAACGAGAAATCGCACGCTCGAATCGAGCGTTCCCTCGATACTGCCCGATTCGGTGATCACGGCCGCGACCTCAGCTCCGGCTAGCTCAATCATCGAACGCAATTGATCAACGTCGCTTCGACCATCGCCATCGATATCGATTTCGCCGGCCAACGCGATACGAACCTTACGACCAGGGGCCCAGAATGGAGAATAGATTTTGTCGCCAGCAATGAGCGGGTTTCGGTAGGAAGGGGCACCAATCACACGGGCCTGAGAGGAATTCGCGTTGAGCACCTTGACGACCTCAATCGTCGCTTTGACCGGTGCATCTTGGAGGTTGATTTCTTCGGCGGCGATAACGCCGAACTGAACGCCTGCACGCAGTGCGTCAGCACTCCCAAGATTGATCAGCACCAATTCGCCTCGAGGAACGACGTAGGTGATCTCGCCTTGCACCGTTTCAAAGCGATCGCTACGAAGTCGATTGAGCTCCTGTCTTTGATTTTCGATAGTACTTTTGAGCGATGTGGTTTCGGCACTTAACTTATTCTTTTCATCCAGCGCGACCTTACGAAACTTCTGGAAGTCACCTGTCGTCTTGTTCAGGCTATCCTTCATCTCCTCCCCGGTCTTCTTCATTTTATCACGGTCTTCCGTGAACTCTGCGTTCGCTTTTTCGAGCTTCGTCAATGCGTTGTCGCGGTTTTGCTCGGCTTCGGTTTGCGCTTTCCTTGCGTTGTTCACATCGCTGTCGGCCTGGGTGCGAATGGTGGTTGCTTCTTGGATGGCCTTCCCGTATTGGTCATTCCGATCGCGAATCGCATTGACAAGGAATTCGGGAAGAGCCGGATAGTTTCGGTTGGAAGGATCGACTTCTGGTCCGAAGTAAGCCATGTCCTGAACAAAGCGTTGCTCGATTGCTTCCATCTCGGCGTCGCCACCGACGGATTCTCGTAAAACCTGGAAGTTGGCTTCGGTCACTTCACCCACGCCAAGCATCGCCTTCATCAGGTCAGCTTGGCTTGTCTTTTTGCGGAGTGCATCGTTCGCATTAGCAAGTTGCGTGCTCGCTCGCTCGATTTCCAGTGACTGGACATTCCCCCATCGCCAAAAGAAAAAATTTAGCGCGAGCGATAGAACTAGGAAAATCAGTGATGCGATCAAACTACCGCGGATCACCGAATCATCACGTGCAACCATGTCGAAACGTCCTGAATGACTAACCGAACGACCAGAAAAGTCCGTGCGAAAATGCCTAACCCGGCCCATGCGCAGACAGCGTTTAGCCCGGTGGAACCGACTGCCGGGGGCTGGCAAGGCTGCCGCCGAACCACCACTCTATTTACCGCACGCTAATTTTCCACCGCTCTGGCGAGAAAAACCAACTGCTAATGGCGCCATTTGTCCGACTATAGCGGTTGGCATGGCCATTTGCCAGGATTTTTTAATATGTCAAAACAGAATAATCCCAACCGAAAGCACTCCAGGATTGGGGGAGATGCGTCAAGCCAATTAAGTTTCGTGGGCTTTGAATCGGACGACACCCTTCCGTCTTCCCCCCCAAGCGTGGTCGGGGAGGATGGGTCTTCGCCCGTCAATGTGCCGCTTTCAAACGCATCCGATGTCTCAGATGCCCCTGTAGAAAAGTCTCCGACAGCCGCGCCAACATCGTCGCCGCGCAGCGCCCCGATCACACAGACCGTGGAACAACTGACGCCAAGTTGCGAAACGCTTGACCTAACGGTGCATCCATGTGCCGAAGAAACGGTCCCTTCACTAGAGGGCAAATTGGTCGTCCTGGTCGATTCCCATTCGTTGATTTATCAGTTGTTCCATGCGCTGCCACCGATGACGAGTCCAACTGGACTTCCGGTATCAACGGTCCACGGATTCATTGGCGACATGCTCGAACTCATCCGACGTAAATCACCTGACTATATCATCTGTGCCTTTGACCTTAGTGAGATCACCTTTCGCAACGAGTTGTACGATCAATACAAGGCGCATCGCGAATCGATGCCCGATGAACTGCGGCAGCAGATTCCGCTGATTCGAATTGCCATCGATGCGTTGGGCATTGGAATCATGGAGCGTCCAGGTTTTGAGGCGGATGACATTTTGGCAACGGTCAGTAAACAAGTCGATTTGGCAGGAGGCAAATGTCTGATCGTCACGAGCGACAAGGACTGCCGCCAATTGATTACCGATCGCGTTCGGCTTTACAACATTCGACGTGACGTCGAGATGGGGCGCCAAGAATTGCTTGATGACTGGGGGATTCGGCCGGAGCAGGTCGTGGACTATCAGTCCTTGGTCGGCGATCCGGTTGATAACGTTCCTGGTATCCCGTTGATTGGTCCAAAGATCGCATGTCAATTGTTAAATCAATTCGATACTCTCGATTCCATCCTTGATAATGCCGATTCGGTCGCGGGTGCGAAACGCAAAGAGAATTTGAAGTCGGGCCGCGAGCGAGCATTGCTAAGTCGCCAATTAGTGAAGCTTCGCGAAGATGTGCCGGGCTCAGCGCCCTGGAGTCGCTCGCGAATGGTCGCTGACCACCCACGACTTGCCTCGATGCTTGATCAATTTGGTTTTCGGCGGCTTAAAGCTCGCGTCGCCGAATGGTCTGGCCAAGTCTCTGAGGAACGTTCCTCGGCATACTCAACGGTCGAAACTTCAACAGTGGGTCGGGATCGTGGCGTTTCGGCTCCCGTTTCGAGTGTTGTTCCACGCGAATGGAACACCAGCTACGAAACGATCGTGGACATCAACGCCCTCGATTCACTTGTCGATCGACTTTGTGGGGCAAAGGCAATCGCGATTGATACTGAAACGACGGGGACCGATGCGCGAGGATGCGATCTTGTAGGCATTTCGATTGCCTGGCAACCCGAATCGGCGGCCTACATTGCCATTCGCTCACCGCTTGGAGAACCCTCCTTGGACCAGTCAGCGGTCATCGAACGATTACGTCCAATTTTCGAGGACGCTCGTATCGCGAAGATTGGCCAGAACCTGAAGTTCGATGTGGTCGTACTCCGTTCTGCTGGTTCGGCCGTCCATGGTCTTCAAACCGATACGATGGTCGCAGACTATCTGCTCCACCCAGGGCGCCGCAATCATACGCTCGATGACTTATCGGAGCGTTACCTGGGTCATAACACAACGACGATTCAATCGTTGATTGGTAGTGGCAAAAACCAAATCACGATGGATCAAGTGCCACTCGACAAGATCTCTGCATACGCTTGTGAAGACGTTGATATACCGATTCGGATTGCTCCCCTGGTCCATGAGCAGTTGGACATGATCGGATTGGGAACGCTCTACCGCGATATAGAAATGCC
>JANOBM010000121.1:0-1551 GCA_031411655.1 Planctomycetaceae bacterium | reverse complement strand
CTGCCATGTGCCATTGCCAGTGACCGAAGTGATCGCCAAGCCGCTGGATGGACTTGTATCAAAATCGGCCCAAGTGGAACCGGTTAGGATGGCTGAGGCCAGGGTGCCAGTCGAAGTCGTGTTCTCATTGGTCGTTGTAAGTGTATGGGTGTAAGCATTGGTTATGGTCGGGGCATCATTTACGGCGGTCACCGTAATCGAAGCGACTTCCGTGGCCGTGCTAAACGCAGTGGTCGAGCCGTTGGTCGACGCGTCGACTTTCGTACCGAACGTACCGGAGGATTGATCCCAGGCTCGGAAGGTGATGTCACCGGTCGTAGCGTTTTGACCGTTGGGGACAAAGCGGACCAGATCGGTGCTTCGCAAGAGCAATGCCGAGCTATTCGTTACTGTGCCGACAGCATTCCAAGTAGATCCGCCATCAACGGAATACTCCCACGAGCCGTTGCCGTTAGTCGTCGCCGTAATCGCGATGCCTTCCACCGCGCCAGTGTCAACATCGGTAATGCGGTCGCCACCGGCGGAGAGAATAATCGAGGCGACTGTCTGACCACTGTTGCTGGTTTGATCTTCGGTGATCGAAGTGAATGACATGTTGCCAGTGTTATCCAGTACCGGTGCATCGTTGACAGCGTTCACGGTGACGCTGCTCAATGCACTTGCACTACTAAAAGCGGTTGTACCGCCAGTGGATGTGATGTTGAATGTACCGCCGGCCGTGCCCTCGGTCTGGTCCCAAGCCCGTAGCGTGATGGACGCGGTTCCATTCCAGTCGGAACTGGGGACGAATCGAATTCGGGTGTTTGCATCGCTGGCCAGCAAACGCGCCGTGGAGGAAGATACGGCTCCGAAATTCGTCCAATTGCTGCCGTTGTTCTGACTGAACTGCCAGACACCGTTCGTGTTGTCGACGGCAACAACAGCAATTCCGCTGGAGGCACCGGCGTCCAAATCGCTCACTTGTCCGGCGATCAGAGCGGAAACCAACGAGCCATTGTTGGAGACATCGTCCTCGCCGATCGAACCAAACGCGATGGCTCCAGCCAGTTCTGGCGCATAATTGGTCACCACCAGCGCCAGTCCATGAAGCTGTTCCCCGCCGGACGCGAGTCCGACGTCTGCTCCCTGAAACAACAGCGTGGCATTAGCTACTGTGTTTGTTCCGGCCGTCGTAACGTTCAGAACGAACATATCGAATTCAGTCACACTGAGATTGTTGCTCCCGACATTACCATTCGAACGGACACTCATCACTAGCTGCCCCGCCTGTAGCGTGACGCCGCCGAGGGTCGTAGTCCTCTGGATGAGTGCCAGGCCACCCACCTGCTGAGTATTTCCCAAGTCCGCTCCGTCGATCAGTTCCGTCATGGTGCCCGAGGTCGCACCGTTCCCGACGCTCGTTGCTTGAAATCGCCAGACGTCTTTGTCATAAGTTCCGCTGGATTGAATCAGCAGAAAATCGCCCGCATTCAAAGTCACTCCTCCGACAACGGTGGTCCGCTCCACCAACGCAACTTCACGAATTGCGTCTCCGGTAGGGCTATTCAGCAC
>JANOBM010000120.1:0-3293 GCA_031411655.1 Planctomycetaceae bacterium | reverse complement strand
GCCTCCCGCAGGACTGACAGTCGGCTTTTCACCGCGTTCGCAGCACGCCAATTTAGGAAAGCAAACACAAGGACGGCAATAAAACAGAACGAAAAGGCGACGATCAACATTCGCTTGAAACGCATTGCCATCCCCAATAGTCAGTCGTACTTTGCCCATCATCGATGCCAAAAGCATAACTTGCATGCAGGTGGTGCGCATACAACTCGCGCCGCAGAATCGCGGTGGCACTTTATCTTCTTTGCCAAAAAATAGGTCGAAAGACTCATTCGAGTCCACACCGACTGCACCTTCGAGGCATTAGAGCGGATTCGCAGGCGCGCAAAATCGGTTTGACGTTGTACGGATTTGCATTCGAACCATGCGAATCCCCCTACAAATCTCAATCGATATCGCGGCGGTGCGAACTCGACCACAATCGCTCCGTGTCACAATCGGAAAAATTAGGATAGTCGCGCGGATTTCATTTTTGAAATTTGATTTAAACAGCCTACTCCTTCCGTTTTCGCGATTCACCACTGTTTTCAGACGTAGGTTTCAAATTGAACTCACGAATGTCTAGTGCACAACGCAAACTGCGACGCAGCACGAAAATTCCTGAGCCTTATCAGGCATTCAATCGCCAGTCTTATTTCGAATAAGTCACTTGCTGCAAAACTGGTTCGGCAACACTTGCGATTGCCATTTAATGCACTCGTCCATCTCATCTATTCAACCGAGTCGACCCCATGTTGAAAGCACTCAACCGTCGCTGGTGGCTTGTCACCCTGAGCCGGATCACCATTGTTTTGGCCTGTGCGGCGTCAGTGACCAATGGTGCGGTCGGGGATGAATCCGAGAGCGGTATTTATCGCATCGAGGAAGATTGGGAGATGAAATTGAAGGAACCTTCGGCACTTCAAAATTCGCCCCAAGTCACTTTTTTCATGAAACCCGATCCGCAAAACGATGCGGCCTACTTTCAACTGCAATTGAATCATGCCATTGAAAGTGAATACTCCTCCGGTGGGTTTCATGTGGCAGCAGTACTGAACGAGGCCTATTACGACGAGGCAAGAAGCGGGACGCGTCAAGGGTTAAGTGTCGATACGGATACGATCACGTGGACGAATATGATCGCAATAGTCGACCAGAAATTGTTCTTCGCGGTTAAGAACGGATATTGCAGTGACTGGGGCGCGTTTGGCGGACCCGAATACCTTGTTCAAATGCCGGCTGGCGATGTGTCATCTTTGAACGCATACCAGGCTGAGAAAAGCATTGCCGATCTGGATGTTGGCTACGGAGGGAACCGCGTGCTAACGCTCGAGCTCAAAACCGTTCGCGCTTATTATCGCAACGGCGAAGTCGAAACAACCGAAGTCAATCGTCTGGTCGAACGGTGACATAACGTGCCTGCGGTTCAAACAATTGTTTGGGGATGACACATTACCGATTCCGCTACGTTTCTTTTTATTCATGTCAATCAATTCACGTCTGGAGTGAATCGTGTTTCCGAACCCACTATTGGTCCAACAACCTAACCCGAGTCAGAAAATGCAATGCTCACCTAAGCTAAGAGCCATCCAGCGACGGACTCGCCGAGGCTCCGCCGTTGTTTTGGGACTTTTCCTCGCCAGTTCGCTCATTGTATTGCTCGCCGTCTCGCTGGATTTCGGTTTTATTGTCGTATCGCAGGCGGAACTCCGGCGCAGCGCCGATGCGGCTGCCATGGCTGCATGTTGGGAGCTTTTTGAACAACAAAATAACAGCCCTGCGTATGCGACAGCGGACGGACCCGTACGCAATGCAGCGGCTGGCGCTGCCGCGTTGAATTCAGTCAATCATACGGCGCCAAGCATCGGAAGCACGAGCAACGACCTAGCGATCGGGAACTACAGTTTCGCGAATGGAGGTCAATTTAGCACATCCTTGACCAATGGCGCTAACGCTGTTCGCGTACGTGTGGCCCGCCAGTCAGGCCTGAACGGCGAAGTTCCACTTTTCTTTGGAGCGCTCACCAATCGCAATAGTCAGTCGCTGCAGCAGCACTCTGTCGCTGCCATGATTAACAATGTGAAGGGTTTTTATACTCCTGCGACAAGTACCGAAACCGTTCAGATCCTTCCTCTCGCGCTTGACTTGGCAACATGGCAAAGTGTTGTCGCAGGCAGCACAACCGATAACTTTCGTTACGCTCAAAACCAAGTGACCAGTGGAAGCGACGGGTTTTACGAGTGCAACCTTTATCCTCAGGGGACCGGATCACCAGGGAACCGCGGGACGGTTGATATCGGTGGGCAAAACAACAGCACCGCAGACCTCTCTCGCCAAATTCGATATGGAATTTCCAGGCAAGATTTTATTGATCTCGGTAAGCCTCTGGAGTTTGATCAAAACGGAGTGTTGACCCTCAATGGTGATACGGGCATCAGCGCCGGCATCAAAGACGATCTAGCTTCGATCATCGGTCAAAAGAGAATGATCCCGATTTACACCAGCGTTTCGGGTAATGGAAACAACGCAATGTATACGATTGTTCGCTTCGAGGGCGTACGAATTCTCGACGTGAAGCTTACCGGTTCAATGTCGACGAAACGTGTCACCATTCAACCTGCCAAAATGATCGCCCGATATGCGATCCTTTCAACTCAAGGTGGGTTTACAAGCGACTATCTCGTTTCACCTGTTATGATTGTTGAGTAAACAAAATGGTATTAAAGCAAAAAACTACTGATCTGGACACCACTTCGATCTTCAAAGTTTCGCGAGCAAAGTATCTCGCCAGACGCGGCGTTGCAGCGGTTGAGTTTGCGATGATCGCGCCCGTAATGATGGTTTTCACATTTGGGATGGTAGAGGTCGGCCGTTATATGATGGTCAAGAGCCAAGCCATCCAAGCAACACGCGAAGGGGCTCGATTAGCTGTGCTTCCAAACGCGAGCTCTTCGGCGGTAACTAGCAAGGTACAAGAGTCTTTGCAATTGCTCGCTATCAATAACGCAACCATTGAGCTCATTCCGTCCACGCTATCAACCGCTGCACCCGGATCGTATGTAACCGTTCGCGTTCGCATCGATCCCACGACAGTGAGCTGGGTTCCGGGTTTCCTTGATCCCTACATCCCAGACTTTGTTGCTGAAACGGTGATGCGCCGCGAATCGACTTACTGACATTTATGCTTCCCTGCTTTAGGTTGTGATCGATTGAAGCTTAGTCGTAAGCGTTCGGTGCGGCTAGCGTTTGGCTAGCTGGCGGCGGCGGGCGCGGCGGTCTTTGGTTTGGGCCGCTCGCGATAGGCTTTCGGCTTGACG
>JANOBM010000119.1:0-10817 GCA_031411655.1 Planctomycetaceae bacterium | reverse complement strand
CGACCGGCACCATAATTCACCCCTTGGCCATTATCGCGTCCGAATGCAACGGCGTTTTGGTTTCCGGATTCGATCGAATCGGTAATGAACTTGACCGCACCGTCCGCCATCAAGATATGCGCACCGCCCTGATGTCGGCTTGCCGCGCTCAAGATACCGAAACGGCCTTCCCACTGTACCGCATTAATCGAGTTCGGCGGCATGATGGTGTTAAACGTCGAGTACTGCGGACGCCCGTCCGGCCAACGACGACCGCGACCGTGAGGCAGGTTCGTATCGACTGGAGCGCCCGGGGCCCAAAACTTGGGTCGCAGCGGATCGACGTATGTAGGGCCTTTCCAGGTGCTTATCGGAAGATCGGCGATGTTGTCAGGTGCGTCGAGCACGGTTGCGAAAATTTCATTGTCGGCCGTTCCAACAACGATCTCACCATTCATGATCGTATTGGCGGTGCCGTCTAGGATGTCGCGGAACCCGGTAAAGTGACGAGCGTAAAACACGCCGCGATGCCACTTCCTTGAAGCTTCTTCGCCCCAAGTACCGTCGCCGTTTGGATTTCCATTGTCCTCAATCCCACCGTGGAGCACTTCGAAGAATGCATCGCCCGTGCAGGCTGCATAATTCGTGAAGGCAACGTTGGTAGCGTTGGGCGTTGTCGGATCGCTCGGGCAACGGTACCCCGGTACCTGAGTCAGCCAAGGTTGGTAGTCGCCGTGCCAAGGCACAGGCCCCATCGCTGCGAAGGGAGGGGTCATCGTTGCATTGGTTCGAGTCTTTCCAAAAGGGCTGGAAATTTGCTCCCACAGCGCCTGTTGTTCGACGAACGGCGTGAGTCCGACAAGGAAGCTGAGTTGGAGATTATTGTGACGTTCGGCGGGTTGTCCGAGATTCGGGGTGCCGCCGGACTGCATCGGCAGCTTGTTGTAAGCAGCGTGATAGTTGTGCAAACCCAAGCCAATTTGCTTGAAGTTATTGCCACAACTCATTCTTCGGGCGGCCTCGCGGGCTGCCTGGACAGCCGGAAGCAGCAGCCCGACCATGACGCCGATGATGGCGATCACCACCAGCAATTCGACCAGCGTAAAACCGTGACGGCGATTGGAGAACATCTTCATGAAGCATTTTCCTAAAAAAAGGATTTTGGGGTAAAAAGAATCTCCAAAACACCATGAGATTAGGCAGGCGTGTTAGAAACTCGGCATCGCCAAGCGTTTTGCCAGAAAGCCTAAGAGTGCAGTAGACGACGATAGAGTAACGGCCAACCAATGTCAAACGATTGTTGACTCACTCGCAGGAAAATCAGCGAATTTCGCTTGTCTCACGCACCCGCCGTAGCCGGCGCACACGGCAGCAGCGTTCAACTGATCTGCGTTCAAGGCATCATCGCTCAAAGCAATTGCCGAATCCTGACGTCAATGAGTCGGAACTGATCAACGCACAACGGCGGTATGATTCCGCCAAAAGTAGCCGCTACAAATCCTTGGGCGGCTGTAAAAAGCACGAGTTCGACATCGACGCAAAACGACCGCAGTCGCTACCGGATGACGAAGGGGAAACAAGAAATCAGTTGCCTTGTGACTGCATCTTCTTCTGATTTTCCATCATCTGCTTGTTGTAGTCGTCGGCCGCTGCTTGCTCTTCTGCCGATACAGGTGGCGCGCCTTCAAACTTGGCTTCCGAATTGGTGCCACCGCCGCAGCCGGAGAAGTTCGAGATTGCAGCGATGAAAAACAGGCAAGAGAACGCATAACGGCGCATGTCAAATTTCCCAGAGTGAGTGAGTGTGAAGTCGCTTCGAATTCAAACGCCGAACCGGGGCTAATTGCCGAATTCGTCGAGTGGATTGCGGACGACAAAAACTTATTTCATCGAAATCTTCTTATCGCCACCGCATTTGCTAGGATACAGAAGTCGGGGTGAACTTCAAGTGTTCTTTAGGATGCCCGAATGTTTCTCGCCACCTGGGAGATTGGTCTGGGTGGCTTTTCTTCGCTGCTGTGGGATTTGTAACCCCGAGTCGTCACTTGTTCGATAGCTTTTCTCGTTGCACCCAACGCGGTTTCGTCCGTTCAGCACGAAAGTTCTGTTGGGACGTTATCGGCTCGACGGGTTTCGTCATGGCTGTTTTATCCTTGTCCGGGTGTCATGACGACGTCGCCGCTCCCGCGCCGCCTCGCGAAGCAACCACGCCAACCACCGTCGATGCGGTCGAACCCGTCGCGCCGGACCTTTTGGAATCGGCCCGCCGGTCGCTCGCGAGGAAGGATCTTGGCAAGGCCGAGGATGACCTGCGTAAGCAACTGCTTCGCGACCCTCAAGACGAACAGGCCATGGAACTTTTGGGAGACGTTGCCGCACAGCGCGGCGATCGGAATACTTCCGTCGAGATGTATCGGGAGTCGATCGCCTTGTTCGACTTACCGCCGCAGCGACTTTTCGAAAAACTCTCCCATGAGTCGCTGGCCGCCGGCTTGCCTTTTGACGCCCTGGACGTACTTACGGAATCGATTGAAAGATATCCGAACCAATTGCAAGCGAGATACGACTTGGTCGGTCTATCGGCAGCAATTGGGTTGCCAAGGATCGCGCTGCCGACTCTTCGCTGGCTTGCCCAGCACGGCAAGGGCGACCCTGAATCTTTGATTCTCATGGCGGATCCCGATCGCGCCGAACCCGATGCTGAGATGTGTTCCAAGTTGCTTGCGCGGTTCCCGACGGAGCGTCGACCGGAGTATAGCTTGGCTCGTTTGGACGCAATCGAGATGAGGTGGAACGATGTCGTTAAGCGACTCGAGCCGATTGTCCAAGCGTACCCCGATTTCGTGCCTGCCTACACGCTTCTTGGCCGGGCAGCGGTCGAGGTCAATGACTTTGAACGGCTTGTGAAGTGGAAGCAATCCGCACCGGTCGCGGCAGAGCGATCGCCCGAGTACTGGGTTACCGCGGGACTTTGGGCTCAAAAACAAGGGCACCATGACCAGGCGGCAAGGGCGTTATGGGAGGCGCTTCGACTCGATCCTATCGGCCAGCCTGAGGTACTTACTAGTTTGGCGTTTAGCTTGAACCAGATCGGCCGACAGGATGCAGCGAAAGTCATCGCCGATCAAATCACAAAGCATAGTGAATTGCGTGACGCGATGATGACTCATTTCGAACGCAAGAGTGCTTCGCAACGGGCTGCTATGCGAGTCGCCGATGCAATGATGAGTTTGGGACGTATTTGGGAAGGGGAAGCGTGGGCCCGGCTCGCCGTTAGTCTGCCAAAAGAACCCGTCACTGGCATTCGAGACAAGTACCTTGCCATTCGTTCTCAACTGAAAGTGGATGCACCCTGGCAGTTATCCGAAATGACGATCGGTCAGCAAATCGATCTTTCCGATCTGCCTTTGATGGAGTGGACTGTCAAAGCAAATGCGCCTTCGGAGGCGGAGGCGAGCGGTATGGCTAAAGGTGTTTTTTCCTTTGAAGACCAAGCTCGACAACGTGGCTGGGTGCACACTTGTGAAATCGCCGAGGAAGCCACCAAGGAGGGCCACTGGATCCATCAGAGCGTCGGTGGCGGTGTGGGGGTAATTGATTACGACTTGGATGGCTGGCCCGACATCGCCGTCGCGACGTTGGACGGAAAGGCCCTTCAATCCGATTCTTCACCGAATCGATTGTTCCGAAACGTCCAGGGCCATTTCATCGACGCAAGCGGCCAAGCAAGTTATGACGATACTGGTTTTTCTCAGGGCATTGCGATCGGCGATTTCAATGAAGACGGCTTCCCCGATATTTTTGATGCCAACATCGGGCGCAATCGTTTGTACCGAAATAACGGGGACGGTACTTTCCGGGAGGTCGCTCGTGCGGCAGGTTTAAGCGGCGAGGTCTGGACGACATCCCTTGCGATGGCGGATATCGATGGCGATGGTTTTTCTGATCTTTATGAGGCACATTATTGCCGTTCGCCAGAGCCATTCGAGGTCGCGTGCCGCAATCAGCAAGGCCACTTAGGTACTTGTCCTCCGCTCAAGTTTGACGCCGAACCCGATCGTGTCTGGCAAGGCGTGGGGGATGGCACTTTTATCGATGCCAGTTCGCGATGGATGGATGAAACGACACCGGGGCGTGGGCTGGGAGTGGTAGTCGGATCGTTCGATGAGCGTCAGGGGTTGGACGTTTACGTTGCGAATGACATGACGGTCAATCACCTATGGTCAAGCGGCGCCGGCAACAACGGTTTTCGGCTTTCCGAGTTAGGTGCAGTTCGCGGGCTTGGCGTTAGCGGTCGCGGTTTAGCGCAGGCTTCGATGGGAATCGCTACGGGGGATCCTGACCAAGACGGTGATATCGACTTCTTTTTGACGCATTTTTCGGATGATCACAACACTTATTACGAGCAAGTCGGTTCTGGCTTTTGGTCGGATCGGTCGTTTGCCGTTGGCCTCGCCGAACCTTCGATGAAGCTGCTTGGTTTCGGTACCCAGTGGTGCGACTTTGATAACAACGGGACGCTAGAACTGATTGTGGCCAATGGACATGTCGATGATGTGAAACGCGACGACGTGAGCTATCGAATGCCGCCACAGCTATTTGAGCGGGACGGGAAAGGACATTGGGTAGAACATGATCGGGCTTCGCTAGGAGATTATTTCGCCACTGACCACCTCGGTCGGGCATTAGCAACTCTCGATGCGGATCGCGATGGTCGCACCGATGTGGCGATCACTCACCTTTACGATCCCGTTGCTTTACTGATCAATCAAACGAAAGGCATGGGAAGACAAATTTGTCTGGAGTTGAAAGCGACGAAAGGTGCACGAGATGCAATTGGCACGGTTGTCTCGATGATGGTCGGGCAGCGCAAAATCACGACGCAATTGACTGCTGGTGACGGATACATGTGCAGCCAACAACGGCGGCTCGTGATCGGTACTGGCGGTGTTGATGTCGCGACCGAAGTACTGGTGACTTGGCCTTCAGGGCTATCGCAAAAATGTGAGGATCTTGAGTCAGGTGGCGACTATCTGATTGTGGAGGGCGCCGATTCGGCTTTTCAGTTGGGTGATTCTCGATGATCAGAATCGTTGTGCTGCTGGGGATGTGCCTTTTGTTGGCTGGCTGTGGTGGGGACGAGTCAGGGCCGTCGGTGGAAGACTTGGTGCGTAGACAAAAGCAGAGAAAGAAGCTCGATATCGCAAAGCAGAAAACGCCACAGGAAAGAATCGAAGCAGCGAAGGATTTTTTGTCGCAAGGAGACACGGCCAGTGCGGAATCCGAGGTGCGCTCACTGCTGATTGCCCAACCCGACAATCCCGAAGTCACCTTGCTTGCCGCCCGATGTGCCGCCGCCGGAGGCAATAAGTTGTCCGCGGTGGAAATCCTCGACACGCTCGTTACCGATGATGAAAAAATAACAGCGTCGGCACTTTCTTTGGCAGCACAATGGTTGACCGAGGAGAATGAGTTCGAGCAGGCGCAATTAAAGCTGGAGCGTCTGCTTGACCTGCCGGCCCATGTCACCCGTGCCCATCGTCAGTTGGCAAAGTTGCTCAACTTACAGGGGAGACGAATTGAAGCCAGCGTTCATTTGCGTGCATTGGCAAAAAGTGGCGATGTCACCGAGAAAGAACTCTTTGCCATGACAACTTTTGGCGACGCATTCATCGATGAAACCATAGCGAAGCCCGATTTTGAAACCCAATTGATCCCAGCGGCTTTGGCCGAGGCAAAGCGTTTGCAAAGCGAAGGGGATTTGCCGTCCGCGCGTGAGTTGGCCGATCGGTTGGCCAATAAGTTCCCTGAGTCAACGCAAATCGTTGCGTTCCTCGGGCGGATTCACTCCGAGCTTCACGAGGATGAAGCATTGGGAAAGTGGGTGGTGAATTTGCCCACCGGGATTGAACGTGAACCTGAGTACTGGTTTGCGCTGGGGCTTTGGATGCAGCGACAAGCCAAGCATCGCGAAGCGGTTCGATGTTTCGGCGAAGCGGTGTTGCGAGATGATACCGATTTGCATTCGTATTCTGCGCTTGCCCGTTCGATGAACGCCCTTGGCGATGCAGACGCTGCGTCGAGATTTAGAGAGCGGTACCAACTATTGCACGAGGCTACCGTCATTTCGACACGTATCGGATTGGAAACAGGGGCGAAGTTGGATCTCGAACGCCTCGCCGATATTCTTGATCAGCTGCGCCGTCCGTGGGAAGCGATCGCGTGGCGTCGAGTCGCTGCAAAGACGCATGGAGCGAGTGAGCTCGCACTCGCCAAACTCAAAGTGAAGGAAGAATCACTGCGGTCTCAGGGCGATGCACTCGACGCGGAGCGATTTGTTACCTGTGGAATCGACATCACTCAGTTTCCCATTCCCGATCTTGAGCGAGTTGCCGGCGTCGGCCTGAGCGACAAGTTGATTCCAAGGGATGTTCGAATCTCGGGGGGACCAATCGCACTTCGTAACGTCGCTGGAAGCGTTGGTTTAGATTTTCAATACGACAATGGCGACGATCCAAAAGACGATAGTCGGTTGCTTCACCAAATGACCGGCGGTGGAATCGGCGTTATCGATTATGACTTAGACGGTTGCTTCGACTTGTACTTCACGCAGGGCGGTGGTCCAGCTTTTGATCCGTCGGGCTCCAAGCCCAATCAGTTATTTCGAAATATCGACGGTAAGCGATTTGTAAGCGATACCGATGCGACCCAGACGGGCGACACCGGATATGGTCAGGGGGTTGCGATTGCCGATATCAATCAAGACGGCTTTGCTGATATGGTTGTTGCCAATCTGGGGCTCAATGTTCTGTATCTCAATCAAGGAGATGGAACTTTCAATCGTCGTGTGTTGACCCTGCCCGAAAAAAATGGGACTTGGACGACGACGATCGCCTGCGGGGACTTAAGCGGTGATCATCTACCGGAAATTGTCGAAGTGAATTACATCAACGATCCTAAAGCACTCACGGTTCCTTGCACTGCAACTCGAATCAGTTGCAACCCGAGTGACTTCGAACCGGCATCGGACCACGTTTGGCAAATGAAATCAGACGGTGGAATCGAGACTTGGAGTGGCTGCCAGGAAATGGATTCGAAACCGAACTACGGATTCGCTGCGATCCTCACCAACTTTGATTTAAACGCGGGAAACGAGTTGTTCATTGCAAACGACACGGAATTCAATCATTTCTGGGTTGAACGAAAGGGCGATGGCCTACGTGAAGGTAATGACTTAGGCAACCGAGTTCTTATGGAAAGTGCCCAGCTATTCGGATGTGCCGACGGATTGGTCGGACAGAGGCAAGGTTCCATGGGCATCGCCCATGGCGACTTTGATCGCAACGGGCGACTCGACTTGCACGTTACCAATTTTTGGAATCAATCTGCCGATCTTTATCTTCAACAATCGTCGGCTTTGTTTGTAAACGGTACTGCCAGTCATGGGTTGTTTGAGCCGTCACTGAAAACCGTTGCGTGGGGAACGCAGGCTGCCGACTTCGACCGTGACGGTTGGCTTGATCTGGCGGTGTTGAACGGGCACCTCACTCGCCATCGAGGGCAGCCGTTCGAAATGCGGCCTCAATTGTTTCGTGGCGGTAATCTCGGCTTTCAATTGCAAGAACCGGCGACCGATGGTCTGGACTATTGGGCAGTCGCAGCGCAGGGACGGACGATGGCACTATTGGATTGGAATCACGATTCTAAGCCTGATTTGGTGACCAACCACTTAGACCTGCCCGTTGCACTTCTCGAAAATCAAACTGCAGGCGGCAATGGTTTGCAACTGGAACTGGTTGGCACGGCCAGCGAGCGTGATGCGATCGGGGCTACCGTGGCGATCGCTTGCGGCGACCAGTCATTCACCGCTTGGGTAGTGGGCGGTGATGGTTTTTTGTGTAGCAACGAACCAGTAGTAGACTTTGGGATAGGCAATTTGGATGCGATCGATGAAGTGGTCGTCCAGTGGCCGTCTGGTACTAGCCAACGTTTCGCTGGTCTTCTCGTCAATCAGCGTTATTTGATTGTCGAAGGAGAAGACAACGTGTACCGGCGCGACGAGTAGGCGACGGCTACATCCTACGCCACAATTCGCCTTTTCCCTCGACGATGACGTATCGTTCGTTCGGCTTTACGTCGTGGAATATTTCTTGCTGCCCACTTGGCCAAACCACCTCGACACTGTCGATCGATTGTGAATCGCCGATACCGAAATGCAAAATCGCTTCGTTGGTGCACATGTAACCGTCGCCCCCAATCTGCCATGCGGTCCAAGCTTCTGACTTTGACTTGACTTGAACTTCTGCACCGATGGCGTCGCGTTCGCTGGCCGTGCCAACCAGTTCTAATTGCAGCCAGTTTTTCGCTGCCGAATTGTTTTGAAGCAACGCAATCGGTTGGTCGAACGAATTGGCAAAGAGGTCCATGCGACCATCGCGATTCCAATCTAGCGTTGCGAGTGTGCGTGCGATTTGTGCACGTTCCCAGTAAGGACCGACTTCGGAGGCTTCGAGTAAGGCAAATCCATTGGCAGAACCTTGAAATATTTGAGGGCGCATTCGGAATGGAACCTTGTCATCACGTGGGTCGTAGACGTGTCCGTTGAGCACTGCAAGGTCTAGCCAGCCACTGTTATCAAAATCCTCGCTCTGTGTTCCAAACCCCAACACTTCCAAGGACGGCTCTGCCAACCCGTATTTAAAGGCTTGATCCGTGAAAAATCCGGAGCGACTTTGCAAGAATAGATTAACGGGCTCCTTTATGAAATTCGTGACGTGCAAGTCGAGGGTACCGTCGCGATTGAAATCGCCTGAAGCAACGCCCATACATGCTTGAATATCTCCACCGCTACCAACACTACATCCGCGAACCGCAGCGGCTTCGACCATCGCAAACTTTGGGCCGCTAGCCTCATTCTCGCTTCGCTGATTTGATGCTGGCACACTGACCCAGTAATCGTTAACCGACACATCATTCGCAATGAAAACATCGTTCCCGTACTGGCGATCGAAATTGGCGATGATCAAGCCGAAACCATACCGGCGAAGTTTCTCAATACCGCGCGCCTCCGTCCAAGGTACGAAAGTCCCGTCATCTCTGCATCGATGCACACGATCCGCAGCGCCAGCAAATCGTTGTGGCTGGCAGGGGAGATTCTCGCTGGTGCACTTGATGACATATGCCTGCGGATCGTCGATGTAGTTCACTTCAACGATCTCAGGCAGATGATCACCATCGAGGTCACCAAGTCCTAAGCAAGATGTCCAGTTGTCGACATTCTGAGCAATCAAGTGATTGGCTTGACGAAACGTTCCATCGCCTTGGTTGATATAGATGACATTGACCCCGATGTTCGCGACTAACAAGTCGACGAAACCGTCCTGGTTGATGTCCCCTGCGCATGCGCCCTGCCCCAAGCTGCGATCGCCTGTGCCCGTTGACTCGGTGACTTCGGTGAAATTTTGATCGGGCAACAATCGATAGAGTTGGTTCGCGGGTGAATCGGTTGGATCGTTCGGCTTGCCGCCAGATTGCACCACATACAAGTCACAGCGTCCGTCGAGGTCATAGTCGAAAGCTGCTAGCCCGGATCCGTTGGATTGGTAGTAATAAAAGTCGCTGCCGTCTAGCGGAAAGCCACCGTGGTACGTTGTGTTGATACCGACTCTTTCAGCGATATCTTCAAGTCGAATTTTGGATTCTACTTTGGTCACCGTTGGTTGCGGTGGAAGGTTTGAGGCAATCTTGAGATCTGGAAGTGGTAACTGTTTTGCGTCGAACCCTAATAAACTCTTTAAGCTCGCATCTCGAATTTGATCGGGCGTTGCGTTGCTTTCCCATGCAGTAATCGCTTGACTTCGTCGATTCAGTTCCGGAATTTGTCTTTGCAAGTCACCACCTTTCTGAGCTGCATACATCAACCAAGCAGCCGATTCCCAAGGACGCGCTAGTTCGTTCAGCCGTTCGGAAATCCACCTTGCTTGTTCGCTGTCCGCATCGCGTGCCACTCGGAAGATTTCGTCAAGGTCTGCTAATCGTTGACGTAGTTTGAGTACATTGGCTTCCATGCCTGCTAATTCAAGCGAGTTCGCCATCCCACGCAGTGATGTTCGATCCGTTGGGTCAAGTCGTACGGCTTCAGCAAAGGCGCGTACGGCATCACGATGTCGATCCTGCTGAGAGAGAAACGTACCAAGACCACTCCAGTATTCCGGCTGGGACTCAATGCCCGGTGGTAAACTTTTAAGCCAATTGTCAAACTCGGCATAGCGACCGGCTTCTGCTAACACACGACCTTGAAAGGCAATGGCGGCTGTATTTTGAGGGAACTTTTCGATCACGCGTGCCACGACACTCAGCACCACTTCAGGTGCTTCGCGCTGTGCGACATACAGACGCCTTGCTTCGCCAAGCGACAATAAACTCGTTTTTGAAAGATCAACGATTCCATCGTATGAGACTAATGAGAATGGACCCGATAAGTCGATGAGGCTCAGCAGTTCGATCGGCTGGACTACCTTCAAGCGAATCAATTCTCTGACGTGCTCACTTGCCTCGTAACGTCGTCCCTGAGCGTTTAGAAGTTGGGCCAGCAATCGATGCGGCTGCGGTTGGGTCGGGTCTAGTTCGATGGCCTTTCGCAGATCGACCTCGGCCGCCGTGAAGTCAGAGCATCGTAAGTGCCAGTCGAAAACGCGAATCAGTATTGTCATTGCCTCCTTTGGATTTGCTGACGCCGCCGCCTTGGCCCCTAAGTCAGCTGCATCACAGTAATTCTCCATTGCCTGCTGCATCGCGGCGGCGATCATCAGCGTTTGTGAATCATCCGGCGAAGCAAT
>JANOBM010000118.1:0-2037 GCA_031411655.1 Planctomycetaceae bacterium | reverse complement strand
GGATGAATCGGAGAAGCCAATCGCTCGCAGCACCAGTTGCATCCGCGCGGCATTGGTTTGATTGTTGAACGTGAACACTAGCGGCGTTTTTGCCGTTCCACCCGTGAAGCTGCCAATCACCGTACCCATGTACAGGACATTCGACCCAGAAACCGTCACCAACGACGTTGGAACAATGGCCAAGGAGTCGGTTGCTTGCCCGTTGGTATTGGTAATCGTCAACGTGCCGTTGGTAAACAAGGTGGTGTCGGCGTCGGTGATCGTAGCCGTGGAGAAGACCAAAACTCTCCCAGCGTTTTCGGTGTAGGTAACCGTACTGCCGAGCGATCCAATCACCGGAGCAGCACTCTCGTCGTTGACGATCGTTCCATTGGCAGTCGCCGTTGTGATCGTGCCGGCGCTGGGCGTACTGAGCGTGACGATGAGCCCTTCATTCGGTTCCACGGTGGTGTCGCCTACGACATTGATCGTGATGACTTTGCTGGTCTCTCCGGCGGCAAAGGTCACGGTGCCACTGGGAAGCACGTTACCACTGAAATCGCTAGCCGCAGCACCACTGGTCGCGCTGCCGGTGACCGCGTAGTTCACCGTGCTACTACCGGTCGTCAAGCCGCTTCGAGTGACCGTGAAAGTAAACGGCGTCGTACCGCTATTGCCTTCGGACTTACTCGCCGATGTGGATGCGATCGCGAATACAGGGCCGTCGCTGATCGGCAAAATATTGATGGAGAAGGGGCGTGTCGTCAGGTTACTACCACCGCGAGCCTTGCCGCCGTTGTCCGATAGAGTCACCGTTACGGGTACCAGTCCTGACTTGGCAGAATTGGGTGTGAATGTCAACGTCCCGACGCTGCTGATCGCCGGCTGCACGGTGAAGTAAGTGGCGTCAGCCACGACGCCGAAGCTGGACAATGTTTGTCCGGTTTCATCGCTCGCCCCACCCCGTCCGATGCCGGTAACGAAGTTGGTAATCGATTGTGCACCGCCATTTTGAGCAACCGTCGCCACGGCAGTGACCGTCATCGTTGGCGGATCGTTTACCGGCAGGACCGTAACGGAGAAGGACCGTTCAAAGATACCATCATCGCTATTCGCGCCACCAAAAACCTGATCGGCACCAGCGTCGACCGCGCGGACCTTGATCACCGCCGTCCCGTTTGCATCAGCGACAGGGGTGTAACGAATGGTGGCATACGAGTTTCCATCGACAAAATCAACGACGGGGTTCGAGATGAGTGACGTGTTGGAGCTGGTTGCAGTGAACTGCAACGAAGGACCGGTCGCCCGACCCTTGGTCACACCTAAGACATCGATCGATTGCTCGTCTTCATCTTCGACTATTGAAGGAGGATTCGCAATCGTAGCGAACGACGGCGGCAAGATTGCCGGTTTGATAATAAAATCCTTGCCTGAGACCGTGTTCAGCCCGGTCAGAGCGACTCGGTGACTACCGTTAATCAAGTGGTTTTTTAGCACATGCAATGTATCGGTTTCTTGGGGAATGGTGACGATGTCAACCGTTCCGGTGCCTGCCGGCCCGGAGACGTCGTTATCGAAATTGGCTACGACAAGCGGCATTCGCTGCGCAAGTGAAAACTGCCCCAGTCCAACATTCTCCAGTGGCTCAAACCGCACATCGCCTGTCACCGCGTCGAGACCGATATTGCGGAAGATCGAGATGTTGCGGTCCTTCAAATTACTTGCAAACACATCCGCATCGCCATCGTTGTCTACGTCAGCGACTGCAATATCAAACGCACCGCTTGCAGTCCCTAATATGGAGGTCTGGACTCTGAATGTGCCGTTCGATTGGCCGAGTAAAATCGATATCGAGTTTGAATTGAAATTCGCGACAGCCACGTCAGCGCGAGAATCCCCGTTGAAATCAGCCGTCACGGCATCAATCGCCAAGGCACCGACCTGATAATAGGCAGCTTCCTTGACAAGCGTTCCAGAGCCATTGCCCTTCAGTACCGTCACGCCGCCATTGGGTGTGTTGGTATTCAAAGGAACGGCGTGCACGACCGCGACATCGAG
>JANOBM010000117.1:0-10766 GCA_031411655.1 Planctomycetaceae bacterium | reverse complement strand
CTGGGTTTTCCCGATCGTTGAACACAATTCGTTCGCCAACAACCGAAGTTTGCGCCACGGCACACAAGACACCCTATCTCCTCGTCGTATTATGCTTTATGTGTATGGAGGGGTGCATCAGTTCGACAAATGCGAATGTTTTGGGGTCGGTCGTTTCATCGTCCGAGCAGCCAACCGTTTCGAATTGCATTTTGTGCAATTGTTAAAGTATTGGAACACGTACCGTAAATACCGGTGAGCACCGAAGGTGACGAGTGAGGCTGAGGACAACGTGCCGATATTGGTAAAGTCAACACTCGCGTTTCCGCGCCGGAACACATGGCTATAATTTGCGATGACAAGCCCAACTTGTTCTGAATGATGCCGCGAGTGATTCTGAGAATGCATTGGCGATATCTATCGACGGACCGGCGGTTATGAAGTTTACTGGAAATAGTGGAGTCAGGACTACTTTCATTGAAAGCAACCGAATTGAGTCCTCTCGAAGTCAACGACACGCAGCCTGCTTTAAAATCGCGGCTCCGCGAATGGCTTCTTTCGTTTGCCACCTCCGTGTTCATAGTTGGCGCTGGCATCCTGATCCTACCCAAACTCATTTTTGGCGACGCTGATCCATTTTCACACGGATGGCCGTGGTGCCTTCAGCTCTTGGCTTTTTTGCTGACTTTCGCCGTTGCAATCAAGTGGCACCACGCGATCATCACTGGCGTTGGGTCCATCGTTGGACTCTTTGGCTTCATGCTCTTCTGGGGTCAGCCGGAATATCCGGCGATGGCAGCCGTCGCCATGACGATTAATGTCGCCGGTCCATCGCTCCTCGGTACACGGTCCGCGATATTCACCGCGGGTCGGTTTCTGGACAAACCTTGAGTCGCTGGTGATGGGAAGTTCCGCACCGAGCCTTCCATTAAAAGCGTTTGCAATCGGTTAGTGCCGATGGGGATTACGTTAACATCTGCCATTTATAAATTGTCAATCGTTCCACACCATGACTTCGGTCACTCCGCTGCGTGCTTGACCCTGGTGCGTGAAGACGATTCGAACTTTACGTGAAGTCACAGGGGCAAACGTCACCTGATTCCATTGGCCACCTTGGGGCTTTTCAGGTGTTCTTCCGACCGCGCTGACGTCGGTCCATTCGGTTCCGCTCCACCTTTGGATCATGTAGCTTGCTGGCGGTTGAACGCCTCCGCGATCATCGTAAATCGCCAATTCGACGCGACGGAATTCGACATCTTTACCAAAGTCAATTTCTAGCCAATCGGTTCCGTTTTTGGATTCATAACTCGTCCACCGATTCATGGGAGTGGGCAAGAAAACCGTCTTTCCATCGATCGCTTTGTTGGGATCGCCACCAAACCGATCTGAAAACGATGCGGTTGCGACTGGGAATTCGTTCTCACTCACTTTGTAAGCAAGGTTTCCAGCCGGCGGTGGGACCGGAGCGAGCGGTAAACTGGCTTCACCCCAGGCCTCGATCTCGGTCATGCCAGATCGTTTCCCAGGCTGGTGCGTTAGTTTTACGGTGAGCTTCGTTGTCTGGATGTCCGCGAGCGGAAAGACTGTCGCCCGATGCCCTTGGAGCACTACTGATGATTTAGAATTCGGTTGCTGATCAATCGCTGCCTTGCCAACCAACTGCCACTGATTATCGATCCAGGCCTGCAGTTCGACAGACGCAGGACAAGCAACGTCGGAGCCCGCAATTTTTGAATCATCAAGGAAATAGAGCTTGACCTCGTCGAGCGTACGGATCGCACCAAAATCAACTTGGACCCAATCGTGCTCTTCTGAAAGACCTGCGCTGGTCCAACGATTCGGTGGATGTTGAAGGTACCAGTAATTGCCATCGTTCATTTTGCCGATCGATGTCGATGGTGAAGTCGTCGAGGCGGTGACTCTTGGATAATAAGTTCCATCGTTGTTCACCGCAAAGTTAACAGCGGTTTGGCTTGACGCCGTTGTAGGAATTGAGCTCGGTGGCAATTCAACATCAATCGGTTCTAGACGCGGAACGTTGAGCACTTTTTTACCATCGACAAGAACCGTTAGGCCAGACCCAAAGCCGTAACGCACTCCGGCTCTGTCCCATAGAACACTCACACGCCGGTTGCGATAGACGAGGTCATCGATTGCGAAATAGTCCCAGCTTTCCGGCGCGAGTGGCTTAAGATGCAATCGCTCATCGTCGGCTGGGGTCACACCGATGAGACCGCTAATTACCAAGTCGCAGTAGCCGGAATGAAAATAGTGCTCGCTATGGTTATAGCCATCATGGCCATCGAATGATCCGGTGTCTGGATGCAACGCTTCTGCAAGATAAGGTCGACCTTCTTTGCGGTGCGAACGGGCGTAGACTTGTAGCAGCGTGACGTAGTCAGCCGCGGAAATCGCCTCTTGCTTTGTGTTTTGAAGCAAATTTGCAAGTCCTTTGAGTGTTTGTGTCGTCGCGTACGGCCAAGACTGGCCGCTCCACCAACAGCAAGATGGCTGAAGCAAAAACATCGGGTCGTGGCGTTCGACGGTCGTCGGCCCGTAGTCCGCGAAGAATCGGTCGCGGTCCATCAATGACTTCCAAGCGACTTCATATCCTTTGTCATGGTCAAGCATGTTGAATTGCCAAGGGACATAGCCGATCAGTTCTCGACCGTGAGGACTGCCGGCGTATTGGCCGCTTTGGTAGGTCAACGTTCCAGCCTTGACCTTGTGACCGTCGCGTTCTTCGTCGTCCCTGTACATGGGAAAGAAGAACGTTCGGTCGTCGTCCCAGAGCAAAGCTTGCACTCGTTCTTTCAGGCTATCCGCCTTGGAGCGAAACCGCTTCTCGATTTCAACGTCACCGGCGATTGCAGCAATGCGTGCAATGGCCATCGCATCAGCCCACATGTAAGCATTGAAGGAGGGCCGATACCCAGGAGCACCCCTTAAGATATCTTTCGTTTGACGACTGTTGATATTAAATTCCATCCCATCGTCATGGCCATTTTGCCAAAACAATCCTACCGCGGGTACAAAATGCCTTTGCTCCCAGCCTTCATAATTTGCAACCAAATCTTTCAGCAATCCGGTTGCATGAGCAGGATTGGGATGCACTTGGTTGACTGCCCAAACGGAGTCAGCAAGCCAGGTGGAGTAATTTCGTGGCTGTGCACCTGGGGTCTTAAGCCAGTAGCGACTGTAATCGTTTGCGATTCGGGTATTTCTCAGCCATCGCGCTTCGTACAATTGATGGCCAGCAGGGCAACTGATCGCACCATACGCACCCGACCAAAACGGACGGTCAATAAACTCCGTGAAAAGATAACCCGTATCAGGTGACCCATACGTCAGATGCTTGGTCAGAAGTTCCCAACGATAGTAGTAAGTCGTTGTGATATCAGCGTCAGGACACTCGAAGAAGGGGATGTTCTCCTTGTACCAGTCCCAATCCTGATTGTCCCAAAACGATTGTGACTCAAGTTGCTTTTGCTTGTCGAGAACCTGCGCTATTGCGGTGCCAAATGGTAGCCCACACCCGGTTAGGAAAAGCAAAAGCAATGATCGCAGTAATTTTTGAAAACGCATCAAAGTATTGAAGTCGAATGGTTAAGTGGTGCCGGAATAAAAGTAGTATGCCTTGCGGTGAACTAGCGGCTAAACCGCTCGGACTTCAAAGCCTTTTCGATATTCCTTCGTGAGCAGTTTGTTTGCGTCGGAATCGTTTTCGATGAAAAGCTTCTCGGCATTCCATTCAATCTCTTTGCCAGGCAATTTGGCCGCAATGTTTCCAAGCTGAACCGTTTCCGAAACGGGACCGGCAAAATCAAAGCCATCGGTTGTCTTCTTGCCTTCCAATACCGCATCCACCCAGTCATGCCAATGGCTAGTACCAGCGACGGCGGGCATTGCATAGTTTGCGAACTGCTTCTCGGGATAGAGCGACGGCATGCCAACGTGTGGAAGTAGCATCACGCCGTTTTCGCCGATGAAGATCGAGCCGCTGGGTGGCAATTCTTTGCCTTCTGGGAGTTGTGCTAGTTCTCGTGGTGGCTTGAGGCCACCGTCACGCCAGATGATTTGGATTGAATCCCCCGCCGTTCTTTGTGTACCTGGGAACGTGAAGGTCACCGTTTCAGGACCTGGCCAAACTTCATGATTCGTGCCCGCGTGCTCCGCTTTCACATTCGTCGGAGCGGTTAACTCAAGTGCTCCAAAGACGGGATCAAGCAAATGACATCCGAAGTCGCCAAGAGCGCCCGAACCAAAATCTTGCCAATCTCGCCACTTGAACGGATGGTAAACATCTGGGGCAAAGGGGCGCATCGGAGCGGCACCAATCCATAGATCCCAGTTGACGTTGCCTGGTACAGGAGCCTCCGCAGGACGATCGGTTCGCTGGTTATATTGCCGTCCCTGCACGCCCACCCAGGAGTGAACTTCGCGAACTTTGCCGATCGCACCATCGTGGATCAAACGCACTCCCAAACGATACTCCGCGGCAGAATGAATTTGATTTCCCATCTGCGTCGTCAAGTCGTTCTTCGCCGCCAACAGCCGCATCTGTCGTGATTCCCAAAGGGTATGGGTGAGTGGTTTCTGACAATAGAGATGCTTGCCGTTCTCCATCGCCATCATGCCGATCGAAGCATGCATGTGATCGGGGGTGGAAACAATCACCGCATCAATCTTGTCGCCAAGCTCTGAGAACATTTCACGATAATCAGCGAAATGCTTTACGCCCGGATAAGCGGCATCGACTTGATCGAATCGGTTCGTATCGATGTCGCAAAAGCCAACAAACTTTACTTTCGCATGCGATCCCACACTCGACAAATCGGACCATCCCATTCCATTGACGCCGACGCAAGCGACTTGCAATTGCTGCAGTCGCGTCTCGGCTCGAAGGATCGATGGTGCGGCCATCGCGCCGGCGACGATTGCGGACGATTGGGCGAGAAAGGAACGGCGGGGAATCATGGAGTGTCTCATCGATTCAGATCCATTAAACAGGCTGGGGTGGGATTCGGAACGGCTGGAAAGCATTTCGTAGGAAGAGGCGAGCAAGCAGAACACACTGCCAGCATCCTACACCGTGACTGGTTTACTCTTGCGTTTTTGGAAAAGGTGTCTGACCCCGATGGTGCGAAGCACCCATAGGGGCGTTCCGGCCATCGGGGTCAGACACCTTTTCCGCAACACCGACTCTGTCGCGGTATATCTTAACTCAAAACCAGGGTTCAAGGTGATGCAACCGAGACGCCTGGAATGACAAGAGGAAACTGCGAGTTAAGATCCACTTCACGGCTTAGGAGTTTTTCGACATCGCGAATCAATCCTGGATGTGAACCAGCGAGATCATGCTGCTCGGCCGCGTCGGCGTTGAGGTCATAGACTTCCCAATCCGAAGGCTTCTTCGTTTGCAGATCTCGTCGCAATACTTTCATGTCGCCCATTCGAACGGCCACTTGCCCACGGTACTCAGGAAAAACCCAAATCATTGGGTTTCGCTGACTCAACGTTTCTTCGCTTGTCATCACTGGCCAAAGGTTCTCTCCGTCTAATCCGCTGGGTATTTCTATTTTCGCTGCATTGCAAAGCGTTGGAAACCAGTCGGCAAAATAGCTCGGCGTATGATTAACCGACCCTGCCTTGATCGCACCCGGTAGTTTCAAAATCATCGGTACTCGAATTCCGCCTTCGTAGACACTTCCCTTGAATCCACGCAAACCTGCGGTGCTATTGAAGAATGTTGGATCGGCACCACCGACGTGAAAGTGTGTGGTCTTAGGGCCCTCATGTGTCGTCCCATTGTCGCTGGTAAAGACCACCAACGTTCTTTCTTCCAACCCCGCTTTGTGAATCGCTTTGGTCACTTTGCCAACGTAGCTGTCGAGATCCGAAATCATCGCCGCATAGCCAGCATGCGGCCTGGGGTGTGGCAGGTATCCGCTTTCGCCTCGGTAGGCTTCTTCGTCCCAGTCTGTTGGAAATCGATCCACCGAATCCTGAGGTGGATGCATGGCAACGTGCGGTTCGATGAAGGGAAGGTAGAGAAAGAACGGCCGTTCACGATTGTCTTTGATGAATCGTTCGGCTTCGGCGATCATCAAGTACGGGGCGTACTGAAGACCTTGATATCGGCTCGCAACGATTTCACCGTCGACCGGCTTGTGGTGTCCTGAAATCGGATCGACATTGATGGTGACCCGCTCCGAGTTTCGCCAGAGGTATGCGGGGTAGTAACTATGCGCTACGGCTTGACAGTTGTAGCCAAAGAACAGGTCGAAGCCTTTCTTGTTTGGATCACCTGTGCTGCCGACTGGCCCAAGCCCCCATTTGCCCATTGCGCCGGTGGTATAACCAGCCTGTTGAAACGCTTGAGCAACAGTAAAAGACGCTGCGGATAAGGGATGTTGTCCTTCGGTGAACTCGGGAAAGTTTAACTTCGCTTGGCGGTTGCCTCTTATTTCCGCATGCCCAAGATGCTTCCCGGTCATCAACACGCAACGCGATGGCGCACAGACTGGAGCACCGCTGTAGTGCTGAGTAAATCTCATGCCCTCTGCGGCAAGGCGGTCGATGTTCGGAGTCGGTATTTTAGTCTGACCATAGCATCCCAGCTCGCCCCAACCGAGATCGTCGGCCAAAATAAAAACTACATTCAGCTTTGGCGGCGAAGGTTCCTCGCGTTCTGCTCCCGACGCTGGAGACTTGCTGTTAAACCATCCGGTTAGCCCAAAGAATAAAACCAAAACGAGTGCGACCCATGGTTGGGATGGCAGTTCATTTCGTACGCGATCAAAGTGGACATGCATCGAATTCCCGTTAAACCTCCGGAACATGGTGCTTTATAAGGCTATTCTGCAAAGTGTATCGAATGCATGCACGCCCTTGTGAATCGCACCGGTTCCCCCAACCACTTTTTGTTCCATGAAGCACGTCGCTCTGCTTATCGAAACGTCACGGGCTTACGGACGCGACATCTTGCTTGGTGTGCGGCGTTATATCTCAGAACACAAACCATGGTCTGTTTTCGTGGAGGTTCGCGATCTTGAGTCCAGGCCACCCAGTTGGCTGAGGAACTGGGACGGCGACGGAATCTTGGCACGATCGGGCAGTCAAACGATGGCAAACGCAGTGAAAGCCGTTGGTGTGCCCACCGTTGAACTTCGCGCTACTCGTTTCGTGCACGCGTTTCCTTTTGTAGGAATCAACAACCAGTCGATCGGGCGATTATGCGCCGATTATCTTTTAGATCTAGGATTTCGGAATTTCGGAGTATACGGCCTTACGACGGAAACTTTTTTCGAACAGCGTCGCGACAGTTTTATTCAGGCGATTGCTGACCAAGGATACCAATGCCCTTCGCTAAACCAATCGTTTAACAGTGAAAGGCCGAACCAATGGGAGCGTCAGCAAGCCAATCTTGTAACTTGGTTGAAAGCTCTCCCTAAACCTGCCGCGGTGATGGCATGTACCGACCAGCTGGGGTTTTGGTTACTTGACGCTTGTCTTCGCGCAAAGATATCGGTGCCTGATGAGATCGCGGTGATCGGTGTCGAAAACGATCAAACTCTTTGTGAGATGAGCTCGCCACCGATGACAAGCGTGCGATTGGGTGGGGATCGTATCGGATATGAAGCGGCAAAACAGCTCGATCGACTGATGCGAGGTTGCAAAAAACCAACGCACCCCATCCTGTTGGAACCTCAGGGAGTATGCATTCGGCGATCGACTGACACGGTTGCCGTGGCTGATCCGATGTTATCACAGGCCATCCGAATGATTCATAAGCATGCATGCGATGGCCTTCGGGTGAGTGATATCTTGCAATCTGTGCCGTTATCACGAAGCTCGTTAGAGCGAGGCTGTCGTGAGCTACTGGGAAGATCGCCAACGGCCGAAATCAATCGTGTTCGCCTGCAACGCGCTCGCGATTTACTTCGCGATACGGACCTCACACTTGAAGCGATCGCAACACGGACTGCCTTTGCGCAAGTCCATTACTTCTCCCACAGTTTCAAATCGAAGTATGGCGTGCCACCAGGAACCTATCGCAAGTCAACGCGATCGCCATGACGTAAAAACGTAAAACATTTACGCAAATGCGTAGCGACGTCGGTTTTGGTTTAGGCAATAATTTTGCTTCGAAGCGAGCGGTACTGGCCTGTTTTTGGCCGGCAACCACTCGGTTAATGATTCCCGGCTTGGATCGTTGATATCCCTTGAGGTTTCCTCCACGGAATAGACATATGAATCGCAGAGGCTTACCGCGACGAGAATTCTTGACCGCTTCGTGTGGCGCCGCCCTTGCCATGAGATTCGGTGTCCACACATCGTCCTCCGCGCCACCCGGTCCTGAAAACTCGGTGAATAGCCGATCCGCAATCAGTCGACTGGGCGTCGGAGCGATCGGCTTGCGGTACCAAGGCAGCGTTATCGCGCACAAGGCGCAACTTTTTGGTGATATCGTTGCGGTGTGTGATGTCGACCGGAACGTCCGAGATCAGGCGAAGGCTTCGTTTGGAAGCACGCCTAACAGCTTTGAAGATTACCAGGACCTATTGCAACGAAAGGACGTCGACGTCGTCACGATCGGTAGCCCTGACCATTGGCACACGAAAATGGTGATCGATGCATGTCGCGCCGGAAAGGATGTGTACTGCGAGAAGCCGCTAACGTTAACCATTGATGAAGGTAAGCTCTTGTCGAAAGTCGTTAAAGAAACCGGACGCGTTGTGCAAGTTGGTTCATGGCAACGAAGCGACGATCGATTTCGCCTGGCGGTCGAAATGGTTCGCGGTGGACGGATTGGAAAGCTCCAGCGGGTCGACGTGGTACTTGGCAAAAACGTAACGAGCGGATCATTTGTTCCAAGAACTCCACCGGCACATTTGAACTGGAACCTTTGGCAGGGCCAAACGCCTGATTTCCCCTACATCGAAGAACGCTCGCACTATACGTTTCGCTGGTGGTACGAGTACTCGGGCGGCCAAATGACCGATTGGGGTGCTCACCACATTGATATTGCACAGTGGGCCATCCATGCCGAACCAAGTGAAATCAACGGCGTCGCGAAGCTACCAAACGTTGAGAACGGTTATAACGTGGCTGTCGACTACGATGTCACGTATCAGTATCCCAACGGCGTCATCATGACCGTGAAGGATACCGGTGACAACGGAATTCTGTTCACCGGTGATGCCGGGCGCCTTTTCGTGAATCGCGGTAAAATTTCCGGTCTGCCCGTCGACGAGCTAAAGTCGAAACCTCTGAACAGAGAGGACTGGAAGGTGTACGCCGATGACAACCTCGATCGACCGGCGCGTGCTGGCAAGCTCGATGCGATCATCAATCACATGGGCAACTTCTTCGACTGTGTCGAGACAAGGAAGACGCCGCTTTCCGATGTCGAAAGCCAGCACCGAACCGTCTCCACCTGCCATCTCGGGAACATTTCGATGAGACTTGGCCGACCGCTCCAGTGGGACTCGGTAAACGAGCAATTCATGGATGACAAAGAGGCTGATACTTGGTTAAAACGAGAACAGCGAAAGGGGTTTGAAACGGTATGACCATGTCCATGTCGCGTCGCCAAATCATGAAGTCCGCCGCCGCCTCTTCGCTGCTCGCGATGGGGTCATCCGCAATAAGGTCATCCGCGCGGGGGGAAGATGCAAAAACTGCTGCTTTTCGCCTAAACTATATCCTTGCGTCCTGCATGTACGGATATGGCGACCTCGCTGATATCCTTCCTGAAGTGGCGAAGATCGGCGCAACGGCTGTCGACATTTGGCCAATGGTGCACGGCAGTCAACGAGAGCAACTCGACGAAATGGGCGAGGAGCAATTCGCTCTGCTACTGCAGTCGAGCAATGTGAAGTTAGGCTGCATCACACAATACAAACTCGGTCCGCTTGCACTTCACGACGAGATGAAACTTGCACAACGGTTGGGTTGCAAAACGATTGTGACAGGAGCCGTTGGGCCGGTGAAGCGGAGTGGCGCCGAACTGAAAAACGCGGTGCTTGAATTCATTGAGACGATGAAACCTCACCTTGCCGTTGCTGAGGAATGCGGTGTCACGATTTCAATTGAGAACCATGCGAATAGTTTGATCGATTCACCGGATTCGCTGAGGTACCTTGCGGAGTATTCGCACTCGACGGCGATGTCGATTGCCTTTGCGCCGTATCACCTGCCCCAAGATGTACCTCAACTCTGCGGTCTCATTCGAGAACTCGGTGACAAGATCTCCATGTTTTATGCTTGGCAGCATGGTAAAGGATGCATGACGAAGCTTGATAAGCAGGACGAGTTGTTGCAGTTGCCAGGGCGCGGAACCCTCGATTTTGGTCCCATTGTCCAGACGCTTCGCGACATCAACTATCAAGGATGGACGGAAATTTTCATGCACCCTTTTCCGCGTGGCGTTCCTATATTGGACACCACCGATGCAGTTACTGAAGAAATCAATCGCTCACGTGGGTATCTTGACTCAATCGTGAATAAGTGATCGTGAGTAACCTGCTGGTTAGCAGGTATCGAGAATGCGCGTTGGCCAAACCTTATCCAATCATTTGAACCTGACGTGGCGACAGTCTGCTGTCGAAAAGCCACGGCTTACGAGAAGAAATCATGGCACTGCGAAAAGTTCTAATCATCGTTGGCGATGCGACTGAAACCGTCGACACGCTTTATCCTTACTACCGATTGATCGAGGGCGGGTATCAACCAGTTGTCGCCGCACCCGAGAAGCGGCGTTACCAGATGGTGCTTCACGAAGT
>JANOBM010000116.1:0-83167 GCA_031411655.1 Planctomycetaceae bacterium | reverse complement strand
GGTGTCAAGCTACGTGGGTGTACAGCGAAATCCGGCGTCCTCGACCAGTTCTAGAGCGAGCCGATTGTTTCCGAGCTTCGCGGTACAGAACGAAGGGTTCATCCGAAACGCAAAAACAGCTATCTTCACCCACACGAATGAGTGGTGGATAAACTAGGGGCGCCGAACGCATCTCGCTCACCACTGCAACACTCGCCCAAAAGGCCGCAAATTGCGGCATGCTAAACCGTGAAACTGATCATCGCCATCATCCAACCAAACAAGCTTGAAGCCGTCAAAGAGGCCCTCACTAAGGTGGAGGTATTCCGATTAACGGTGATGGATTGCCAGGGATTTGGCCGGCAAAAAGGACAAACAGGGGTTTATCGCGGGCACGAATTCAGTGTCAACCTACTGCGAAAGGTGCAGCTTCAAATTGCCGTCAATGAGCCCTTCGTGCAGCCGACCATCGATGCCATCCTTGAAGGTGGACGTACAGGCGAGGCCGGGGAGATCGGCGATGGGAAGATCTTTGTGTTGCCGATGGATGATTGCATCCGAATTCGTACCGGTGAACGAGGAGGCGACGCGATCTAGCCCAATCGTGGCATTGCTACCACTACTTTCGACTTGTATTTGCCGGATTGCGATTCGCAACGGCGACACAACCGTCGCCTCATCTCGATCGATAGCTCGATGCGATTCGAACAGGAGACGCCAATCATTTCGATGACGACGTTGGCGAACCAGAGCGCGCGATCTCGAGCGGGATGCTTGCCTGCCCGTACTTTTGCCCCTTTTGACACTCCATCGTCAACTCCAGCCGGTACGTTCCTGAATCCAATCCGCTGGGCAGACTCATTTGGTAGGCGATGAAATAGTCTCTCAGATAATTGGCACAAATCTGCTTGTCAGCCGGTAGAACCTGACCCGCCACTTTCTGCCCCTTCTCATTGAAGACTTCGTAGCTGCCTTGTAACAAAGTCTCAAAACCGCTCGCGGTGGATTCGGCCACAAAGTTATCAATCTCGCAGTAGAGGATCACTTTTTGACCGGCCTCAAACCGGTTGTTGTCAAACCGAGTGACTTGTCCGAAGCTCTGGATTTCTTTGCAAAAGGCGAGTGAATTCACTTCGAGTGACTCGGCCGACGCGGCAAGTTGCTGTGTGGCTTGCCTGAATTCCGGTAACGCCGAAGACCACCGTCTTGCCGCGACAGGATGGCCGCTCGTATCCACCATCGACCAAAGTCCGAGGAGTTGATGCCTCAAAAACTCTTGCTCCGACTTAGCCATGCCATCAATCGGCGCTACAGCACCATCGGGGTTTCCCGAAAAGACCATCAGATGTCGCGAGATGATTTGCCGACGGTATCGGTCGGCATCCGATTCGCCGGGCACCCCATCGTCCATCCGACTCATCAGTTCGGCATAAAGCGTCGCATCTGGAATCGTCTTAAGATTATCTCCCAACTCGGCTTTACTGTTGTCCTTTGACGGGGCTGCTTTACTGAGCGCTTCGCGATCGAGCGTCAATTGCGCTCCCGCCAATTGCACTCCGGATGCTTTGGTTTGGGGAGCCGTGTCTGAGTCCGCCACCACGACACCGCTTGCCGACTCGTCATCATCCTTCTTGTTATCGTCTGACTCGGTACCATCGAACTTGCCAGCCACTTTTTCAGGCGAAGATCCGCCGGCAAGTTTGACAGGGAACTCATTCGACTCAGGAGAATCGTCAGGAAGCGCTGGCATCGTAGGCATCGATGCAAGAAGCGCCTCTTGAATTCCCTTGGGTGAACTGGTTTTGGCGGCATTTCGGCTGGAAACGGCTATCAGTTGACGCAGTGCCTGCTGTTGGACTTCTGGCGGGCTGTCGCGGAACGCTTCGAGAAGTTCCGTGTATCCTTCCGCATCGGGCGCGCCGGTGGCAACGTCCTCTAAGCTGGATGCCAAGACATTTGCAGCGGGAGCAGTACTCGAACTTTGCTTGCTGGACTTTGCGAGCTTATTGCTATCGGACTTATGTTCTAATGACCTCTTGGCGACGGCATTTTCTGGCTTGCGACTGGTATTGCGCGCCGTCTCATGAGGCGACGAATTTAGCGAGTCTTCGCGAGGCGACGACTTCTTATAAAGCGTCTTTTCATCTTTCGAGGACAGTTCCGACAAGAGTCGTGTTTGAGGTGTCGGAAATTCCGAGTCGTCGAGTGAAGGCTGCTGAGTGACTTTGACCGTTCGATCAAGTGGATTGCCAGCTCTGCAGCCGACTGATACCACCGCGACCGCAACTGCAAGACAAAGATTGTTACCGACTTTCGTCATCATCACTCCCTCGCTCTTTCCGTTCGTACGCATCCACGCGTGCCACATCTCTTGCTCGGAACCAACCCATGGTGATGGGAGGGCCAGGGCTTATCGTCGGGGAAAAGTAGCGAGTCAGGGAGACCCGACGCAATGTCAAACGGTTCACAAACGCATTCGACGCCCCGTCCAACGAGGCACCTGCTCACCTGCTCACCTAAACTCCTACGGTCCAGGTCCACTGCTGGCGGGTGACCCAGGAAGCCTCCAAGCCAGATCACTATTGATGAAACGGAACAGATTCGCGATAAGCGAGGCGTTCAATCGCTTGACAGAACTTATCCATGACAAAAATCGATCGCTATATCTTCGCGTTGTTCGGACGCACCATCGTGATCTGCTTCTGCAGCCTCGGTGGCGTCTTTGTTGTTTTCCACGCATTTAATCACCTCGACGACCTCGCTAAGCAAAGCCAAAGCGACGGGTCGATGGCGATTACGCTCGCGAATTATTACGGCCCCTACCTGTTGATGCTGTTTGACTGGACAGGTTCCATCATCACACTGGTCGCCATGCTATTCACCGTCGGCTGGTTGCGACGCAGTGGCGAATTGACGGCGTTACTCGCCGCCGGCATCAATCACGGACGCATCCTTCGTCCCATGATGGCGTTGACGCTTGTTGTCGTGTTACTGCAGCTGGCCAATCGAGAACTTCTCATCCCAAAGTATCGTGACATTTTGACAACCAAGCCGGGAGAGCTTCGTTCGGAAGAGGCCCAGGCTATGCTTCCGTCATACGATCGAGCAGCCGGGATATTGATCGAAGGAGCCGGACTCGTCGCAGGCGACACCATGATTCAATCGCCAACGTTCCGGCTCCATGCCAGTTACCCTGGGTATGGCGACATCATTTCAGGCGACAAGGCAATCTGGCGCGAACCTGCCGATGGAATGCTCTCCGGGTACTTGATTTCGGGCGTGACTCGCCCGAAGAACATTGACACCCTGCCACCCGGTGCGCCCACCATCCTTGACCGACCGTCGGACGTCGTAGAACGGGCAAGCGCGGAAGACGAGCACTCGGTATCGCCGAGCCCCCATTCCCGCAACGAAAAATCGCGACCCGTTCTCTTCTCACGGCGCGACGTATCATGGCTGCGATCAGGCGAATGCTTCGTTGCAACGACGGTGAATCCTGAAGTACTTCGCGACAACCCTCGTTCCACGCGAATGACAGGAATGCCCGAACTCGTGAGACGTGTTCGGAACTCATCAGTTCATAGTAGCGATGCATTAAGAGTCATGCTTCACGAACGCCTCCTTCGTGCACCCTTAGACATCTGCATGGTGTTACTCGGCTTGCCACTGGTTGTGAACCGCGGCGACAAACGATTGTTCGGCGTGGTCGCCCAGGCAATGGGAATCGTGCTTGCATTTTTCGGACTGAAAACAGTCGCCAGCGGTATGGGAGGTAGTGGCTATCTGCTGTCGCCATCGATGGCTGCATGGCTTCCACTGCTTATCCTAGGTCCTTTTGCCTTCGTTCGATATCGGGATGTGCAGCTCGAGTGAAACCGAGTGATCTATGCATCGTCATTCCGGTTTTCAATGAGGCGGAACGTCTTGCTACAGCGATCCGATCGGTTCGCGATGCCGGTCAGATTATTATCGTTGACGGGGGCAGCAGTGACGACTCAGTCAAAATCGCTCATCGATATCCTGGAACCGTTGTCGTATCTTCCGAGCGAGGCCGAGGACGACAGCTCGCGAAGGGCGCAACACTTTGTACTCTCGATGCGATGGTCTTCCTGCACGGAGATTGCCATTTGTCTCCCGGAACACTCGAACGAATCGCGCTGGCACTCGCCGGGGGAAAGCATTGGGGTGCCACTTCGCAATCGATCGAAGCGACTGAGTACCGATATCGCGTTATTGAAAAAGGCAATGCCGCACGCGTCCGACTGTTGGGCCTTCCCTACGGCGACCAGGCAATGTTTGTACGCACGGATCTCTACCGTTGCGTGGGTGGTTTCGAAGACGTGCCGCTAATGGAAGATGTACGACTTGCCCAACGCCTCCGAAAGCACTCATGGCCCGCGTTAGTCAAAGGTCCCGTGATAGCAAGCGCCAGGCGGTGGCGTCGACGTGGAGTGATTCGCCAAACGATACTCAACTGGTCGCTACTGCTTTTACACAGGGTGGGTGTTTCTACCGAATGGCTTGCTACACGCTATCGCTAACATTCGTGGCGATTTGGTGCGACTGAAAACAGGAAACGCCAAGTTCACGCGGTGTCGTTCACGTTGCGAAAGAGAACCATGTTACTGGCCACGGGAGCCACCTCTCGTACCCGAATCGCCAAGTGGCCCTGAAGTCCGAATCCATCCTAGTTCGCTCTGGGATGAGCCTTTTCGTAGACCATCCTTAGGTTTGTAGCACTGACATGAGTGTATATCTGCGTCGTTGCCAAACTTTTATGACCGAGCAGTTCCTGCACACTGCGAATATCGGCCCCACGATCCAAGAGATGGGTCGCAAAACTATGTCGCAGTGTGTGTGGGCTGGTACGTCCATCCAATTGGGACTCGCCAATGTACTTTTCCAACATTCGGCCCACGCTTCGTGTGGTCAGACGGTTACCGAAGCGATTCACGAAGACGGCGGCAACTCGGCCGAGCGATTCCTCTTTCGGATGCCTCTCACGGACGGTTTGATATTCGCGGATCGCTGCGATGGCGAATGACCCTAGTGGGCTGATCCGCTCCTTTCGACCTTTACCCCGAACACGGGCGATCTGCTCATCAAAATCCAGGTCGCCGTCACACAATCCGACCAGTTCGCTCACTCGCAACCCAGCGCTATACATGGTTTCAAGAATCGCACGATCTCGTAGTCCCGCAGGGTCACGGTGCGATGGGGCACCGAGCAGGCGGCCGACTTCTTCGGTGGTTAAAACATGAGGCAGCTTCCGCTGTCGGCGGGGATTACGAAGCGGCTTCGCCGGATTCTGTGTCGCCACGCCCTGACGCTGTGCGAAACGAAAGAAACTTCGTAACGACGCGAGCTTTCGCGAAATGGTCGCCCTAGCGTACCCAGCTTCTTGCAATGCTGCTTGATAGGTTCGTAACGACTGAGGCGTCAGCTCGCCCGGCTTGGGAACCGAACCAGTCGTGCTTTCCAGCCATTCGATGAGGCCAAAAAGATCCTCTCGATAGGCCTTAATCGTGAGGTCCGACGCGTTGCGTTCCGTCGCCAGGAAACGAAGAAAATGAGGAACGCTTTTACGCATGGTTCGAGAACTTCGTTGGCGGGAATGAACCGGTGCCTAGTGACGATCAGGCAAGGGCGCGCGTCGAATCTGTTCGGAACGTGGTACGGAGGGAGTGTCCTCTTCCATCGGTACCGCATCGCGAATCTTGCGGCTTAGCATGGCTGCGTCGTACCACGAGAAATCCAACTCGGGATCCGCGGCGAATCGCGCCAGTTGCCTGAGTGTCTCGTCGCGATTGGCGTCGTCGAACAAGAAGATAAAACGCTCTTCGCCTTTGACCAGAGCCAAGACGTTGATCTCAGTATCCATTCTGGGTCGACCCGTTTGCTTATACAACGCTGTTTACTAAGTCGCCGGCAACTACCCGGCTTTCCTAGTTTTTGTATCGGCCAATTGGCCAGCGTAGGATGAGGTCGCTTTGGTCCGCTCCCCCCCTAGATTCCAACATTTCAGCAAGATGTAGGTGGCAGCAGAAGCGAATAAAATCATCGCTCCGATTGAGGTAACTTTGCCATCCGCCGATTCGAGCGTCATCCTCGTTTCCAACGAAGTCAGAGAGCCGATCGGTGAAGTATGCGTCGTCGCCCCGATAGATTCTTGTATGGGTAAGAACGGGTTTGGTTTGGGGTAGCAGCACCGGCGCGGTGGGGCTTGGCGGATTGGGAATCAGGCCAGTTGGATCGGGCCACTGCGGTGGCAGAGCCCCCAATGATTCAATTCCGCTCCCAACCACATTCATTTCAGCGATCTCGTCTTCGCTCCATGTTTCCGGTGGGGAGTTAACCCCGGAAATCGCGGACTCTTGATCGAGCGAGGTATCTTGATCAGGTGCAAGGGAAGTTTCACTGGCGGCGACCACTGACGATTCGTCGGTGGGAACCGGCAATGGTAACGGCGTCTGCGTTGCGAGTTGCTCTCGTGCCAGCTCAAACTCTGCTTCTTCGACGATACGTCGGGGAATTCGTTTCTCCGCGCGTGTACCCCAAGGCAATCCATAGCCGGCTGGTACAGGATGAAATCCCGGATTCGCCGCGTACCAATGGACTGTCATCGCCATGCGGGGTGGGTAATAGGCATCAAAATCGGTGACGGCCCCGACGACGACGGCTTCGACCCCCATGAACTGTGCCAGACGCTGGAACTCTTGTCCGGTACGGGGTTCGCCATAGGTCCGCGCAAATTCCAGCCAAAGATTTCTGGCGACGCCGATCGGTAGCACTTCGAATCCGGGGATCGCCTGCAATTCCGCGTAGTAGCCGAGCGCAACCGCCTCTCCGTCAACCGTGGGAGATTCGCTTTGATTGTAGAAAGGCAGGACTGCCACCTGTTTCAGCTGGGGAAACGGGTTATGTAGCGTCGGCTCATGTCGCACCTGCGGAAACAGACTGCAACCGCAGCAAGCCAATAGAAGCAGCGGCGAGAGGTAGAGCGTGACGATAACGGAAGCACCGCGGCACATGAACGAGCCTATCAGCGCGCACCATCCCCCGCCCCTGAGTTATTGTCGTCCTGGGTGCACGGTGGTCTTTAACCAAAACACCAATCTTAGTGATTTCAGTCAACGAACACGGGGACCACGACGGTACGGCGGGCGGGATATCGGCTGGACATCATCGGCAGCGAACTCCACCCTGGGCGAAGCGGCTCGTATCCGATCCATGCATTGGCTTCAATCCGGGCCACCCTTTGGTTGTATCGATAGGTGGCCCGCTCCTGTCGCAACTGACTCATGGCGATGGCCGACGGACGAGACTTCGGTCCGGCGGAGAAGCTGGGATCGTCCGTCAGGCGATATTCATTATCGGCCTGGCTGGTGGTTGTCCCGACAGCTGGATCGTCCGCCACAGCGAATTGACCAATGAAGTTCATGGCGAAGAGCGTTGCTGAGAAAAATAGAAATCGTTTCACCGGAAGCTCCCCAAGATCATCGCCGAAGGACCGAACAGTAACCAGCGATCTTGTCGTCCGAGCAGTGACGGTTGCTAAATCCAGACCCGCTTTCCCGCACACAAACTCGCGGTTTTAACGCCGCCGGTTACGATTAAAGGGATTGTATTGGTCGCAGGATGCGGGTCGCCGTTAGAGAACAGGACAATATGTCGCACAAAGCACCGATCCCGATTGCATTGATTTCGTTCGTCTCTATCATGCACCCGTTGACCCAATTTTTTTCTCCCTCACGAAATGACCGAATTATGAAAAAGACGTTCCAAAGTGCTGCTGCGTTGTTGATTGCTTTCGCAACCGTGGGCTGCGAGCCACCACCGGCTTCGACTTCGACTTCCACCGACGTGGCTGCTCCCGTAGCTGCGGACTCGAATGTAACAGCAACAGCTGAAACCCCAGCGCCGACCGAAACTCCAGCACCTGCTGCCGAAGCACCTGCTGCCGAATAATTCACCCTGCGTGATGACTGACGAATCGGCTGATTTCCTCGCGAGCAGCCGGCCGTTGGGAGGAGCGTTTTCGCATCCCACTTGTCGAGAACGCAAAAAGCTTGACCCACTGAAACTCGGTTTGCACTGTTTCAGCGGCGTGGGGTGACGGTAGCATCTCTTCTGGCGTGTACACGTACTCGCCAATGAAGACGGCGGGAGAGACTGCTAGACCTTCGATAACATTACGATTGCTTAGGGCGCGGCACTTTCTTTCGAGTGCCGACGCCCTTTTTTTTTCGCCCTCGCTGATTCGAACTTCCCGCTTCACCGCGATCGCCGAACTCAATTTCGGCTAATGGCTTGCCGATGTGATCTTTCAATTGCAGTACGCGATCGCGAATGGCAGCGGCTCGTTCAAATTCTAGATTCTCAGCTGCTGACAGCATCTCCTGTTCGAGAGCATCGACGTATTGAATGGTGATGTAAACGTCATTGGATGCTGCCTTGGCAGAGGCTTCGGCTTTTCGATGCTTGGTAGCCTCTGCCTCGATTCCCGCTCGGATCGTTTTCTTTATCGTCTCAGGTGTGATGCCATGCTTGGTGTTGTAGGCTTCTTGGATCGCGCGGCGACGTCGAGTTTCGTCGATAGCACCTTGCATGGCGGCGGTTACTTTGTCGGCATAAAGAATTACCTTCGCATTCACATTTCGTGCCGCGCGTCCAATAGTTTGAATGAGGCTCGTTTCGCTGCGCAGAAACCCTTCTTTGTCGGCATCGAGAATTGCCACCAGTGAAACCTCAGGTAAATCGAGTCCTTCGCGGAGCAGGTTGACTCCAATCAAGGCGTCGAAACGTCCTAGACGGAGGTCTTGCAGCAATTCAACTCGTTCGAATGCGTCCAATTCACTGTGTAGCCACTTGCAGCGAACGTTTTTCTCCTGCATGTACGTTGCGAGGTCTTCTGCGAGGCGTTTCGTAAGAGCCGTGACAAGCACTCGCTCGTTGATCGCAGCCCTCTCACGTATTTGTTCGAGAAGATGCTGCACTTGGCCGCGCGCGGAAATCACTTCGATCACGGGATCGAGCAGGCCGGTTGGTCGAATGATCTGTTCAACGACTTCACCGCCGGTTTTGGTCAATTCAAAGTCCGCAGGCGTCGCCGAAACGAAACAGACTTGCCCATTTTTTGCCTCCCATTCATCGAACTGAAGTGGGCGATTATCAAGGGCACTTGGAAGTCGAAAGCCGTGATCAACAAGCGTCATTTTCCGGCTTCGATCTCCTGCATACATGGCTCGCACCTGCGAAACCGTGACGTGCGATTCGTCGATGAAGGTGATGAAATCGTCTGGAAAGAAATCATAAAGCGTATCGGGAGTCGAGCCCGGTGGGCGACCTGACAGCGGGCGACTGTAGTTCTCTATCCCGGGACAATGGCCAACCTCCTGAAGCATCTCGAGATCGAACCGTGTTCGAGCAGATAGCCTTTGGGCTTCGAGCAGTTTCCCCTGCGATTGAAACGTTGCAAGTTGCTGTTCTAGTTCAGCACGAATCTCGCGAATCGCACTCTGAACTCGCTCCTCGGGCATAACGAAGTGTTTTGCTGGATAGATAAAAACATGATCGAGTGTTTGCATCACTTCGCCCGTGAGCGGCTTGATCATGGAGATCTGTTCAATTTCGTCGCCCCACATTTCAACACGATAGGCAAATTCTTCATAGCTCGGCCAAATCTCGACGCAGTCTCCTCGTACACGAAACTTGCTTCTCTCAAATTGAATATCGTTTCGCTCGTACAAAACATCGACCAACTTTAAGAGCAAGTGATCCCGACGCGTTCGCTCGCCTCGGTGCAGGCTTACCACTAGTTTCTTGTACTCGGCCGGTGAGCCGAGCCCGTAGATGCTACTGACCGAGGCGACAATCACCACATCGCGGCGACTGACGAGCGAACTGGTCGTCGCCAATCGTAAACGATCAATCTCCTCGTTGATTGAAGAATCTTTCTCAATGTAAACGTCCCGCGAAGGGATATAGGCTTCGGGCTGGTAGTAGTCGTAGTAACTGACGAAATAATGGACAGCGTTTTCAGGAAAGAACTCTCGAAATTCGCTGTAGAGCTGTGCAGCCAAAGTTTTGTTATGGCTGAGTATCAACGCAGGCCGGCCAAGCTGTGCGATTACGTTGGCCATGGTAAAGGTTTTGCCGGTGCCGGTCGCACCGAGAAGTACCTGGTAGGGCTCACCCGCTTGAAAGCCACGGGTCAGCGCGCGAATTGCCTCCGGCTGGTCACCCGAAGGCGAGAAAGGTTGGTTGAGCTTGAATTGGGCTGGAGGAAGTTCGTGGTTCACAGTTGTAACGATCGGCGCAAAGCTTTGGGTAGCAAAACGAAGTAATCGCTCATTGTACCGCGACGGCACGGGCTGCGACGGCACGGGCTGCGACGAGACATGTTAGGACGGGACATGCTGCAGCGGCACTTCATGATCACCAAGGTTCTCTCGGCGTTCGCCGCTTAACGATTTGGCTGAGGCTTGTTTGACGCATCGGAGAATCGCGGCTTTACTTCGACGAAAGGTAGCAACTTTGCGAGTCGCTCCGGACCAATACCAGGGGTCCTGTTCAAATCTTCCACCGATGCGAAATGCCCGCGCTCGTCCCGTGTGGCCACGATCCTTGAAGCGAGTATTGGGCCAACGTCCGGTAACAATGCCAACTCCTCTGCACTGGCCGAGTTCAGATCAACTCTCAACAATGGGTCACCGACTTCCCAACCACCCGTCGAGGATTGAGCGGGCTGGGACGCATTGCGCGCGATTGCGACCAGTGCCACACCTACCGCCATGGCGACGAAAAGCCACTGGATATCGAGGCGTTCTACCATCGGACATGTTTTTTCGGTCACCTTGCCGCGAGATGCGATTTCAGCCGGCACCTTGAATGTGGGTAGGTCATAAGTAGGCACGCTGACTGACGCGATGTCGCTGGCTGGCGAGACGTCAGCCAATGCGGAATTATCGCAATCGCTTGGACCTTTTGGATCGTTGGCGAGTGCGGATGTGGAGGCGATCAAGTCCATGGGTAGCTAATCCACAACTACTGCAAAGGCGTTGTTGGTAACATCCTAATTTACCCGGACGAGCCGTGCTCAGTTCGGGGTCAAGAGTGTAGTATTCCGCTGGCGTGAGCGGATTACAAGCGACTTGCGGAGCATTTCCCTGAGCGATGACGCTAGCAATTGATCGATTTTACACAAGCGGATACCGACCTTGACCAAACGAGACTACAACCCCGTCATCGCGGACGCCCATCTTGAAGACGATTGTCGCCAGCTGATCCGATTGGCTGTTCGTGAAGATTTGGATCGCGCGGTAGACTGGACGACCGTCTGCTTGATTGACCCGTCAAAACGAGGGCGGTGCGATGTCGTTCCCCGTCAGCCGGGCGTTTGCGCCGGCATGGTAACTGTCCCGTGGATCATCGATGAGATGGACGCGGACCTGGAATTACAGACCATGCTTTGCGATGGCGAGAAATTGCCGGTAGGGCATCCCATTTTGCGGTTAACAGGAAACGCTCGGGACCTGCTTACCTGCGAGCGCATCATACTGAACTTGATGAGCCGGCTATGCGGCATCGCCACGTTGACACAGCGGTTTACCGAGCAGATTTCTGACACACAGTCGCGGCTTTACGACACTCGAAAGACCACGCCAGGATACCGGAGATTGGAAAAATACGCCGTGCGATGTGGCGGTGGCCACAATCATCGCACTGGGTTGTTCGACGGGTTTCTTGTGAAGGACAACCACCTCGCCCTTGGCGGTAGTACGATTGCTGGCAAGCGAGTTGCCATGTCGCCCCGTTTCGCGGCCGAACGCGTTCGATCGTGGGCCGATGGACGAGCTGAAACCATGGCGGCACCATCCATCGTGGAGGTGGAGGTCGATTCGCTGGAACAGCTCGCCGACGTCTTGCCAGCACAACCCGATATTGTGTTGGTTGACAACTTCTCGCTTGATCAACTGATTCGTGCGGTATCGATGAGGAACGAGATTGCGCCGAACGTTGAGCTTGAAGCCAGTGGCAACGTCAAAATCGATACGATTCGCGCGATCGCACTAACTGGTGTAGAACGCATTAGCTGTGGGGCATTGACGCATCAGGCGGTTTGGTTGGACCTTGGAATGGACTGGACGGACGAGAAAGCAAGCTAGAGTCTCCTTGCGTGGCGATAGCTGGAGCTTCTGTATTTCAAAGCACCACAACCACGCCTTCGGTGGGCTGCAGCTCGACGAAGGTTCCGAACTTGAATGATCCGAGCTGTTTCGTGCCGTTTACCAATCGATCGATCCAGGGCCATCGCGGCTGGTGGGACGTTGTCCAACCGGCAATGGATTCATGCGCGGTGCTTGCATCCTTGGCTTTCACCACACTGGCAGCGAACCTCGCGCTAGACGATTCACTTTTAGCGATGGGTTTGGTATCAACGGTCCTGTTTCTGATCGCAGGTCGATTCGCAGGACTTTACCGCAACAACCATATCGACAACGTCGATGACGAAGTATCGTCAGTCGCGATCACTTGGATGATCACGGTAGCCATGCTTGCCGTACTTGCCTTTATTACTCGGTCGAGCGAATTGTATTCTCGAACCGCGATCATCGCCTGGATCCTGTTGACCCCCGCGATGATCGGTATTTGCCGCATGTCGACGCGAGTCCTGCGACGCGGACTACTCCGCCGAGGAGTGGGTATTCGCAAAGTTGCGATCGCCGGACTGAATGATTTGGGTCGACAGATTGAGTCCAACTTACAAGGTGACACAGGCCTTTCATGGCAATTAGTCGGTTACTACGACAACCATCCTGTCTTTCCACAAGACGACATCCAGTCGAAACAACCATGGATTGGAAGCCTAGAACAATTGACCATCGACGCTCGCGCGGGGAAAATCGATACCGTTCTCATTACCCTGCCGATGCGCGCAGAACAGCAGATTCGAGAACTGCTGGATCAGCTCAGTGACTCCACCGCTTCCGTCTACTTGGTTCCCGATTTTTTTGTTTTCGAGTTACTCCATTCAAGCTGGCATTCCGTAGGCGGCTTGCCAGCGGTTAGCATTTTTGAAAATCCGTTACGCGGGATCGATGGCTTTGGCAAGCGACTGGTTGACCTAACGCTCAGTACTGTTGGACTCGTTGTCATCTCGATCCCGATGCTGTTTATCGCGCTCGCGATCAAGTTGACATCACCTGGCCCTGTTTTCTTTCGGCAGCGCCGCTATGGCCTCGACGGTCGAGAGATCCAAGTTTGGAAATTCCGCTCGATGACGACGTGCGACAACGGACCAACAGTCGTTCAAGCCAGGAAGAACGACCCTCGCATCACGCCATTGGGTGCGATTCTGCGTAAAACAAGTCTTGACGAGTTACCACAACTTTTCAATGTCGTCGAAGGAAACATGTCCTTAGTCGGCCCCCGGCCACATGCGACAGCGCACAACGAGTTTTACCGTGGGCAAATCCATGGATACATGCTCCGCCACAAGATTAAGCCTGGCATTACTGGGCTCGCTCAGGTGAGCGGGTGCCGCGGCGAAACCGATACGCTTGATAAAATGCAACGCCGGATTGAATTCGATCACCAGTACATTCGCAACTGGTCGATTTGGCTTGACCTTCGAATCCTTCTTCGTACCCTAGCGGTCGCATGGAAGCAGCCTGAAGCTTACTAGAAAGGGAGGTACAACTCCTTGCTGCGAAGGCACCCGCCTCTCTGCCCAGCCAATGCCCGTGACCAATAACCCGTGCAACCGGCATCTCGCTAAATTCGGTACAAACGGACGACTCGGGTAGTATCTCAGGTAGATTCTATAATCCATCACGCGCGCGGCCAGCATCATGACTTACACTGCGAGCCATGACACTTTTCTGGTTTATCTCTGTCGTTGCGTCGCTTGCGTTTGGATCGCTGCCTCCTGCGTCGACTGAACTCAGTCACTGCGTTGGGACAAGCTTGGCATTGCTATTAGTCTGGTGCCTATTAGTTCAAATGCCAACGTTCCTGACGAAGCTCGCCGCCGATCAAGGCCTCGACCCACTTCAGGCAGCGCGAATGCTGGAGCGTCAACTTGACATACTGCGGTGGATGGGACTGATCGTCGCCGCGGTTTGCTTGGTAGGTTTTGGCTTGGCACCCGCCGTTCAAACGTGGCCTATCTTTGCGTCTTCGATGACGCTTCAGGCTTTCGTGCTTCTGTTTCCGGCCATCACGTTGACTTCGTCGGTCTGGTGGAGTGAACATCGATATGGCGTCGCTATGGGCTATACAGAATGTCGTGGACGGGATGCGATTCACCAGTGGCTACGCGCCATGCTGTCCAGCGGCGGATGGATCGTGGGTCCCGTATTATTGATTTTGGGCGCGACTGATTTGATGCGATGGACATCGTGGACAGACAATGCCTCTTCAGCCGCCTTCATGGGTATTGTGGGAGTGATCTCGGTTCCATTCTTAGTGCCGCTATTTGTCCGCGTCCTTTGGAAAACAAAGGAAATCAACTCGATCGAATTCGGATGGGTGTGCGACATCCTTCGCACCGCGGGGATCCGCCGCATGCCGGTTCGCGTTTGGCATACCGAGATGAAATCATGCAATGCCGTCGTTGCGGGTTTCATCCCGCGATTGCGAAGTCTGCTTGTTACCGACCGACTTTTACGCGATCTCTCGAAAAACGAAATCGCGATGGTGCTACTTCACGAAATTGCCCATGTGCGCCGCGGTCACGTTTGGCTACGCGTGGTATCGATGGGTCCTGCTTGGGTTCTTGCTTCCACGATTGCGTCGTTCATGCCTGACTCTGCGGCGGCGGCGATCGGTACCAATCTACTGGGGATCGCATTCACACTACTCACCCTCCGCCTCGTTGCTCATGCTACCGAGTACGATGCGGATCGAGTCGCCTGCGAACTTTCGATGCAACTGCCCGTCGAACTGGACCCACCGTTAACAAAGTCCATGGCGGCCGATCGCTATGGACAAACGCTTCGGCGGGTCACGCTCGCCGAGTCACGCTCCGACCGTTCCACTTGGCTTCATCCCAGTGTGCATGACAGGTGCGAACGACTTCAAAACTGGGCGAATGTCTCGGTACATCCGGCGTCAAGTCCGTTAAGCGCTTAGCAATTGACGCAGTGAATCAACACAGTGAATCAATACGAGCATTCACTGCATAACGTCTTTCTCGATTTTGATGTCACGAACCGAATACGCACGAACACAACTTTCTTGGTGTTCAGCGGTCTAACACAACTTGCCTTAGTGCCAAGTTTCTAACATCCACTGGATGATTCGGTTTGCAGCTTGACCATCTCCATACGGGTTTGGCGGAAGCGGAGAAGTCGACTTGGGAGCAGCGAGTAGTTCAGTGACTCGCGTAACAATCTTTTGACGATTGGTACCTACCAACTCGGCAAGTCCGGCCGCGATCGCCTCAGGACGCTCCGTCTTGTCACGCGTCACCAAAACCGGGTGCCCAAGCGACGGGGCTTCTTCTTGTACACCTCCTGAGTCCGTCAAAACAATCGTTGCTTGATCCATCAGCCAGACGAACTCTGGGTAATCGGCTGGCGGCATGAGATGGAGATTGGGCAACCCGGACAAACGTTCGCGAACGGGTCCGCTCACATTGGGATTGAGGTGCACCGGGTAAATGATCTGCAGTTTCGGATGCACGGTTGCCAACTCGCGAAGTGCGTCGCACATGTTGGCAAGTCCATCGCCAAAGTTCTCGCGTCGATGCCCTGTGACGAGCAATACGGGTCCCTTGCTCATCATCGGATAGCGGGCTTCCCACTGCGAGCCACGACCTCGTTCCCGCTTGACCGCCATCAGCAACGCATCGATGACAGTATTTCCGGTCACTCTAATTGCAGAAGCGGGCACGCCCTCTCGCGACAGTGCATCAGCAGATCCTTGCGTCGGGGCGCAGTGCAACGTCGTAACGATGCCGGTGACGCGGCGATTAAATTCTTCGGGCCACGGTGCCATCAAGTCCCCGGTTCGCAAACCCGCCTCGACATGCACGATGGGGATTCGTCGATAAAAGCCGACAATGGCCGAGGCCATTACCGTCGTTGTATCACCCTGAACGACAATCGCGTCGGGCTGTTTATCAACCACGACACGGTCGACCGCTTCAATACAGGCTGCCGTGAGACCCGAAAGCGTCTGACCTGGCTTCATCAAACCGAGGTCGATGTCAGGCTTAATCTCGAAATAGCCCAGGACTTGGTCAAGCATTTCGCGATGCTGCCCCGTACTACAAAGGATTGGCTCAATGTCGCGATGAGCCTGACAGGCAAGGATCACGGGGGCAAGTTTGATCGCTTCAGGACGGGTACCGAGTACAATAAGTGGGCGAAATGGCTTCAAAGTCATGGTTTGCAGAGCCGATGCGGGCTCCGCCTGTATGGAGGTTGGCTGTCAGGCCGGCACAAAAAAATAGCTTCGGCCTTTGGAGAAACTGTCCTGAGGGCTATACATATAGTTTGCGCTCCCTGTAAAGCGCGACGATATTCGAAAATAATTGTATTTGCTCATGATGTCCGATCACTGGAAGTCAATCGCTAATCTCCTCGGCACTCCTGGCCCTGCGGAGCCGGTCGCGAAAGAAACGACTAAGAAAAAGGTCGAGGCCCCTTTCCTACCGAAAATGACGGAAGAAACGCCGCCCAATGACCCCCTCGCCGCGATCGTCGACCGGAAACCCGAGCCCACGGTTCCAGGCTTCGATGTCCCGCCACCCGCCCCGGCGCCCGAAAAACCGGCAAAAAGATCGGCATGGGATTCGTTGATCGGGGCGCTTGGCATCAAGACGGCAAGTGAATCCGACGCCCCTCTTCGCGACGAAACGTCCGAGGCCCCTCGCTCAGCCGAAGCGATTGGTGCGTCAGGACTGGGTAACAGCCCGACGATGGCCCACGACGAAACTCGCCCGCGAACCCGAAGTGGGCGAGGATTTGGTGCAGGTTTGGTTGATAACCTCGACGGGGACGATGAGCCCGCAGAGATCAACGCACCCGAACCGCCTAAAAATCTAAGACAGCCGACCGTCAACGTCCCGTCGCCGGTCCCTCCGACAAGCTCCCCGCGCAGACATGACTCGCCCAGACGCCCTGAAGAACGCGACTCAACACCTCGCTCTCGCGAAAAACGCCCTCCACGGCAAGACGATCGCTCCTCTCGCCGCAACGAACGCGAACCGGTGCGTCGCGAATTTGGTCGCCCAGACGACGATTTGCTTGAAGATGACGACACCGTTGATGGGATCCTTGACTGGGGTGTTGACACTGACGACGACCTAGAAGTCACCCTGGAAGATGATTTCGACGACGACGATCTACTCGATGGGGGTGACCTGATCGATGACGAAGATGAACCAGTCAGGGGTAAAGGTGATTCGCCGGCGAATCGCGATGACTCGCGTCGAGAAGGCTCTCGCCCGGCCGGCCGTGGCCGCCGTGGGGGCGCTCGTGGGAGAGGTCGCGATCGCGAGCGATCCTTTGAACCTGCCGTTCCGCCAGCGGATGACCGATTAGAGGCCCCTATTGGCTGGGACCTTGACGAACCAGATGAACGTATCGAGCCAACCCGAAGTGGTCCCGCGGAACGATCCGGCAGGCGAGACGAAGGCCAACGGTCTGGCCGCGAGCCGAGACGGCCGTTTGGCGAGGCTGATAGAGGACGCGAACCGCGTCGTGAAAACCTCCCCCGGACGGAAAAGCCGGTCGAGGATATTACTCGAGACGAGACGCAACAGGGGGCAGATGACTCCCTTCCAGCGAGCGGTCACTCCCGCCGTCGTGGACGCCGTGGCCAGAGGCAGCAATTGCCCGGCGATGCTCCCGAGGTCCGATCGAGCCGCGAACCACAAGCCGAACGCCCGCCTCGACAGGATCGTCCACCGCGCCAGGAGCGTGGCACTCACCCTGCACAGGAAACACGCCCTGAACGGGAACCACGCCCTGAACGTAGCAACCGTCCCGACACGGAGGCCCGCCCCGAACGGGAACCGCGAGGTGCACGTGCGCCGCGACCTGTTCGCGAGAACGAGGGGCAATCAGTTCCTCGACCCGATCGAGAGTCGCGTCCGCGTCGCGAGCATTCGCGGCCAACGGAACCGGCTGCCCGAGAAATCGACGACGACCTCGATTTTGATGACCTGATTGACGAGGAGCTATCGCTTCCACCAGCAATCGAATCCGACTCAGACGATGGGCCAAGCCGACCGCGCCGTCGCCGTGGGAGGCGAGGGCGTGGTGGAGCGGATCGTGGTGGAGATTCGGTCCGCGAGCCGCGATCCCCCGTTTCGGAGGACCTGCCGTTTGACGCTGAATTAGGCCCCGAGGCGATCGACCCGATTGCCGACGACGATCGTGAAGATGATGAAGAAACGCAGCGGCTGCGTCGCGGTCGCCGTCGCGGTCGTGGTCGTGGTGGGCGTCGAGACGCCCCAACCGCTTCTGCGGAGACGGACTCAGTCGAAGTCATTTCGGCCCTCGGCGAAGAGTCGGGTGTTTCCTCCAAGCCTCGCCATGTGCCGACTTGGCTCGATACTGTAAGTCTTTTGGTGGAACCTAATATCGAAAGACATCGCCGCTCCGGTCCGCCTCGCCCCTCGCAGGGCCGCGGTGGAAGACGCTGATCGCTTGACCGCTTTCCTGTTTGGACGGTTTTGCGTACGCTTAAGGGCGATCGAAGAAGAACTCGGTAACGCCGAGAGCCCAGGCTCTCGGTGAAGACTATGTGGTGGTGGCGGCTCTTGCGATGGGGAGCCGTGAACCTGGTCAGGCCTTAACTGGAGCAGCCATAAGCGGGGTACCTTTGTGTGAGGGCCGCCTCCACCGCGTAGTCGGTCTTCGGGTTACCCCTATCTTTGCTGTTTGCGGTATTTTACTGGAATTGATCGCGAGCCGATCGAACTTGGGCTTGCAAATGCCTTAGCGGATCCGCCCGAAGCATTCTCTGAAAATCGCATTTAACCGCATAACTGCGGGCTAAGCAGTCATCCATGCAGCCAACCGACGATTCGACCCGGCCCAGCGATGAACGATATGTCGTCGTTGCCCGACGCTATCGACCGAAAAGCTTTGGCGAATTGGTTGGGCAGCAGCATGTCGGCCAAGCGCTTTGCAATGCGATTGAAACGGGGCGTGTCGGGCACGCCTACCTGTTCACGGGCGCCCGTGGAGTAGGAAAAACTAGCACTGCGAGAATCTTCGCCAAAGCCTTAAACGATCCAGGCGGCCCAACCTGCAGCCCGGACGGAAGCAGCGATGTGGCACAAGCGATCGATGCGGGGGAAGACGTCGATGTTCTGGAAATTGACGGTGCAAGCAATCGTGGAATCGATGAAATCCGCAGTCTTCGCGCGAACATCGGCGTACGGCCCAGCCGTTCAAGGTTCAAGATTTATATTATTGACGAAGTTCACATGTTAACGGGAGCCGCATTCAACGCACTCCTTAAGACACTCGAAGAACCGCCACCCCACGTTAAATTTATTTTTTGCACCACCGATCCTGAAAAACTACCGATCACGGTTCTGAGCCGGTGTCAGCGGTTCGACTTTTCTCCGGTCAAATCCGAAGAGATCATGGGGCGGCTGCGAGAGATCGTCACCTCTGAAGGGGTGAAGGCTGACGATGAAGCATTGCGCTTGATCGCTCGTCGCGCCGACGGGTCGATGCGAGATAGCCAATCTCTTCTCGAACAGGTCATCAGTTTTAGCAGCGGCGGCATCAATGCTCAGACTGTACACGTGATGCTGGGTACTGCCGACGATACTCGCTTGCATGAGCTGGCGTCTACGCTTGCCGCAGGGGACGCCTACCAAGCATTGCGACTGATCGACCAAGCTGCCACCGAAGGCATTGCGGCAGGTCAGTTGGCCGAACAACTACTGGGATACTTTCGAGACATCCTTGCCGTTGCCGTCGGATGCCCAGCCGAGATGCAGCGACATGCCGGCGAATCGCTGCATGACGAGCTGAAACGACTTGGTGCGTCGTGGGGACTAGAACGCTTGCTCGCAATCGTTGGAATGATCGACCAGACGATCGTTCGCATTCGCCACACGGTCCACGGACGTGTGCTGCTGGAAGCGACGCTGGTCCAGATCTGCCACCTGCCTGATCTGCAGTCCCTCGCCGATTTGGCAACCGCGATCGCCTCTGGCACTTCGTCGTCCCCGTCGCCGAGCGGAGTCAAACCTGCAGCTCGACCCGTTTCGCCTGCACAAGCAAACGCCCCCAGTTTTCCTAGCGTGTCCGACGCTGCACCGGAAAAAAAAAACGTTGAAGCCGTAAGGCCATCTCAAACGTTACGTGTGCCGAACGACTCCGCGTCGCATGCAATGAGTCCCGGACTGTCGCAGTCCCAAGCAGATAGTGACACTCGCATCGATCCGAAACAATCGTCCAAACCTCTGGGGCATGACATCTCTCGTCCGTTGACATCACCGGCATTGGCTGGTGCGTCCGAGACACCCCCATCGCTGGCTTCAAGCGCAGCTCAAGTTGCAACTCGCCAGACAACGACGACGACGGCGGTTGCGGCATCGTCAGAAGGCACCCGTTACTCACCAGCAGCGACATCCTCAGTATCAGTTGGGCCCAACGCAGCCCCCTCCACTGCTGTTGCCAAAACTCGCCTGCAACGGATCCGAGAAATGGAAGCACATGACTATGTGAAGCGATGCATGGAAATATTCGACGGTGAAATCATTCGGATCGATACGCCACGGTAAGATGATGGCGACACAGCAAGGCATCAGCGAGAGACTTTGCGATTCTGCTTTCGCTTCGTAAGTGATTGGATCAGTATTTTTCGTGATTGGTAGTGAAAGTGAGGAGCGATCGATGTTCAAGGGGCTAGGCGGATTGGGAAACATGGCTGCGTTGTTCGGCCATGCACAAAAGCTTCCCGGCATGATGCAAGAGATGACAGAACGGTTGAAGCTGGAGCGGGTTCACGCCACCACGGGAGGCGGTGCGGTCCAGGTAACGATCAACGGCATTGGGCAAATGCAAGCGATCTCGATCGATCCCGGTGCGCGCGAAAACCCACTTTTGGAAGAGTGGATTACCGAGGCGTGCAATCAGGCAGGGGCCGAGGCTAAACAGCGGTACACCGCAGCGGTATCTCGAATGGCGAGTGAGATGAATATTAACGTACCGGGCTTGGACGGCATCCTCGCAAACTTAACTGGCGGGGCCTGATACCAATGCCCGATTTTGGCGGGAGCGTAAACGATTTGGTCAAGCAACTGGGTCGTTTGCCGGGGGTGGGAAAAAAAAGCGCTGAACGTTTGGCTTTTCATCTACTGCGGGTTCCGCACTCCGATGCGATTGCGTTATCGGACGCGATTCGTCGCGTGCGGGAGAATGTTCGCTATTGCTCGCATTGCTTTAATCTCGCGGAATCGGACCTTTGCGAAATCTGCGCTGATCCACGTCGCGATGCAAGCCGACTATGTATTGTTGAACAACCTCGAGATTTGATGAGTTTAGAGCAGTCGGGCGCCTACCGTGGACTGTATCATGTATTGTTGGGACGGATCGCGCCCCTAGACGGAATCGGCCCTGATCAACTTACGATTGACCCGTTGATAGAACGGGTTCACAACGGAAACTTTGTGGAGGTGATCATGGCCACAAACCCAACTGTCGAAGGTGACGGGACAGCCCTTTACATTTCCAATTTATTGAGTCAGTACCCTCTCCAAATCACGCGGCTTGCACGAGGCATCACTGCCGGAAGCGTCCTGGAGTATGCGAATAAAGAGATCCTTGCCGACGCCATCCAGGGCAGACAAAAATGGTAGACAGGAACAACTGTCGCGACCGCGTAGTGAGGTTCTTGCCTTGTCGAATCGGTCAGATTTTAGATAACTTTTAGTTCTTTCAGGGCTGCATAAGCCATACATCGATAGCAACGTAACTCTTAGAGAATGATTCCATGCGGATGTCGATGGGCCTCGAAGCCCGCCAACTCCAAACGCAAAAACTTTCACCTCGGATGATCCAATCGATGGAGATTCTGCAGATGCCGTTGTTGGCTTTGCAGGAGCGAATCGAACAAGAGATGAATGAAAATCCGTTGTTGGAACAGTTGGACGTCGACCCAAACGCTCCCGATGAGTCGAGCGAAGACGATCGAAATAGCACTGAAGCCGTCTCCGAAGACGAAAAGGAATTGGTAGTCGATAACGAGCACGACAATGCTGACGACTTCGAACGTCTGCTCAATATGGACAACGATCTACCAAGCACGTTTGATGATTCCTTTCGTCGATCGGCTGGCCGCATGCAAGACGACGCGGATCGCCAACACGACCTCATGTCCAACGCGGAGATGCGTCCCGAATCGCTCAATGATTATCTTCTGCACCAGCTTGCTGAACTGGACATCGACGACAACGTCGAACAACTCGCCGAACGAATCATCAGCACGCTTGACGCTCGCGACGGCGGTTATTTGAGAGTCCCTTTATCCGATCTATTGCCGGCGAATCACACCCCTGAAGACGTATTTGCTGCGGGTGAAGCACTCAAAGTGGTTCAGTCGCTTGAACCGGTTGGCATCGCCGCGAGGAACCTTCGTGAATGCCTGGTTCTCCAGCTTTTACCGGAGATGCCGTATTACGAGGAGATGAAGAAGCTAATTTCCCATCACTTGGAAGACCTCGCCGAAAACCGGATGCCCATCATCCAGCGCAAGACAGGGTTTTCGATCGAAACCATCCAAGCAACGCGGGAACAACTTCACAAGCTCAACCCAAAACCGGGTGCGGCGTTTATGAAGACGTATGTGCCCACCGTCACGCCGGACGTGATCATCGATCAAGACGAGTCAGGCCAATACAACGTGCGGTTAGACGACGAGCGCATTCCGTCGTTGTACATCAGTGAATACTATCGCCGTCGCCTCCAAGACCCGAATTGCACCGTGGAGGAACGCGAATTCATTAAGAAGAAAATCAATAGCGCACAATGGCTTATCGATTCGATCGAACAGCGACGTAGCACCCTTACAAGTGTCGCAAGGGAAATCGTCAAGCACCAAACAAAGTTTCTTGACGAAGGGCCAGAGGCGATCGAGCCGTTAAAGATGCAGCAGATCGCTGACCGGGTCGGCGTGCATGTGACGACCGTCAGCCGCGCAGTGGATGATAAGTGGATCCAAACACCACGAGGTATCATTCCGCTAAAGAAATTTTTTGTCGGCGGTACCCAAACGGAAGACGGCGACGATGTCGCGTGGGATACCATTCGCATCAAACTTCAAGAAGTCATCGATAAGGAAGACAAAAGCGATCCGTTTAGCGATGAGCACTTGGTCGACGAGCTGAAGAAAAGCGGGATGACCGTTGCCCGGCGTACCGTTACCAAGTATCGAAAGAAAATGGGGATCCCTAGCAGTCGTCAACGTCGTGACTGGTCACTGGTTAAGAAGTCCCCTTAACCATCTTTGTCGATTCAATTGACCTGGCGTCGATAACCGGCGCCACGACACCACAACTGACAATGAATTGAATCGCTTCGTCCAGCGTGATGTCGAGGTCGAGAGTGTCGCTTTTGCGCACTTGAATCGTGAATCCCGTCATGGGCATTGGCGAAGTTGGCATCAAGACCGCAAGTATCGGTTCGCCCACGCTTGCCGCCATCTGCGGCATCCCGTTGCCAGTAACAAACCCAATCGACCAAATCCCTTTCCGGGGATATTCAACCGCGACAATGCTGTTGAACTCGAGTTCACGCTCGTTGAACGCAAAATCCGTAACCTGCTTCACGGACCCGTACACCTTGTTGACAATCGGGATTCGATTGATGCCTGCCTCGGCGCTGGTCACAAACCACCGCCCCAAACCGTGGGCAAAGAGCCTGCCAAGGAAGTATAAAACGGTCAAAAAAATCAACAGAAACAGCGGGACAATGAACGACCTCGGAAGGTACCGAAGCTCCACGTAGCGGTGCCAATAAGCGTTCGCAGTCGCCGGCGCCGATTCGTATGGGCCATACCGATCGAGGTTTTCGTCCACATACCGGACGACGTATTCGGGCAAAAAGCGGCGTTTGGTGGGATCTGGAACATACCTTTCACCATCGAACGTAAAACCGTCAAGGCGACGGTCCCCATTCAACGGCACCGCATCCTCTGGCGTCTCTCGGTAGACCTTGCTGAACCTCCAAACCAAAACGTGGCGTACTCCCGTCTCCATGGGAGTGAGGACGTAATTTGCGATCGCGTTCCAGGCCCAAATCAAAACAACAAGCGTCAGAAGTGGAGGAAGAACGACTCCCAATCCTCGCAGAATCGCACCACGAAATGTCCCTTGTTGTTTGGCGACGGATTGATTCGGCTTCGTTGGTTTTGAGAGGGTCATCTATAGTTTTGCTAACCGCGGTAGTCGAGTCCTGAACCACTTCCGGCACGAGTCGGCACGGTTGCCGATCAGTTGTCATTGCCATCGTCGTTCAATCGAAACTCATCCCATTAAGTGTCTCGGAAGGCAGTGGGAATCACAACGTCGCAATACCCATGCCGTCAACTCCGCCCCAGGACACGACCAGTTAACGGCGCACGGCGCGAGCAATCACCGCCAACGTTACCTTTGCCGCACCGCTCTGCTTCAATACCATCGACACCTCCGACGCCGTGGAACCGGTCGTCAGCACGTCATCAATCAACAAGATATGCTGATCACGCAAACTGTGAGCACTCCTAAGATACCGACGTTTGACCGCAAACGCACCCCGCACATTTGCCGGGCGTTGGGAATCCGGCAACAAAGACTGCTTTTTGACTCGTCGGGTGAGATGGAGGAGCGACTCGGTAGGCCGCTCCAGTCGTTGCCCCACGACGGTCGCCATGGCAGCGACGCTTCCTGTGCTTCGCCGTTGAAATCGCCGCGTAAAATGCGTGGGGACATAGGTGACGCGGTCGGGAGTGCCGCCGTCTTGGATTGCTCCGATCAAACGCTTGGCCAGTTGCTCGCCTAGGGCGGCTGCAAGCGGCGCATGTCGTGCTAGCTTGCTCGCAACAACCGCTTCACGAACGGCTTCTTGGTAGATCGCCAATGCGACCACTTCGTCAAAGTGAAAATCTTTTCCCTTGCATCCCTGGCAACGCTGATCAAAAGGGAGTGCAGCCTCCCCTGGGCGTGGCAGACCGCAGAAACGGCAGGCAACCGCATTTTTTGGCCAGGACCCTGAAATCTGAACCTGACAGCTTTCACATAGCGTCTCACCGCGAGTCGAGTCGCCGCATAATACACAAGCGGGCGGCATAATCGAATCAAGAAGTGGTCGCCACATCGTTTCAACGGCGACTCGGAAATGCGAGCGAATATCCATTCTCGTGCTTTCAAATAATGGCCGGTGAAGTTTTCGATCGCGAAGTCTCTCGCTTTGCAATTAGACTCACGCTGAATCTCTGTGTAGCCTCCCGGCAGGACTGTCCAGGAGCCGAAAATTTAAAAAAATAAATGTCTGCGTACCGCGAACCTTATAAATCACCCGATGTCTAAAGGGAGTCTACCGGAAGTTGGCCAGTTTTCACTGGTCTCCGGTGGCTTGTTGGAATATCCTTGCCGTGACCCGGAAGGTGTTCCGGGATTTTTTTCTTAGCCCTGTCCACGCGTTCTAAACCGACGCGATCGAGTGTCCTTCAGCCGGACACCGGGAGGTAACGATGCGTTTCCAACTGAATTTCGCAGCCGTCAATCGCAATGTAGCCGTCATGGCCAACGTCGTGAGCAACGCAGTCGAGCAGTTTGTAGCCGCGTTCTGCCCGGTGAATCATGGCAAACGGGGACATGAATCGAAATCACAGACAGGGAAGCTGCGCCTGCTTACGCGCAGTGACTGGTATCTGGCGTGTTCGAGTTTTGCGTATGACCGCTTTGCGGCTACGAACTTAGCCTACGCGATGGTTTCATCCCAGGATGAGATTACCCACCGTTGGCAACACGGCTGCCTCATGCCCGATCGTCGACATGGTTTAGCCATGTCGTACGACAGCATGAGAGGCTAACGCTTCGCGTTGTGGCTTTTCGTCGTCCTGGCTACATGGCTCGGTTAGACGAATCACTCCGCGCAGAATCGTTCGCCGACGTCGGCTCGACTCAGAATTGTTTCCCGATTCTTTGACGAAACGCATCGCACCTGAACACCTTGACTTTGGTTTGGAACTGTCCTCGATCTCTGGCTTCGGCGGCGCTGTCCGCGAACGGCCAAAACGAAAATACGACACTTCCTACCACGGTCCGTCACTGACCCCAAAGCACCGCATCGCTCCCCCGCACGCCTTGTCGGCACAACCGACGAACGCGAACGGTGGGGCCCCTAAGAAAGTGAATTGACACCGTGAACACCGAATTGGAAATATTGCCTCCTGACGCGACGACTCAGGGTTTTACGTGCGACGCCATTCCCGTCGAGACACCATCGGTCGTTGATTTGGTTCGCGCTGCACAAGCGGGAAATCGAGATGCGTTCGGTGTATTGTTCCAGCGTTATCGAGCTGGGATCGTTGCGCTTGCGATGCAGCGTGTTCGCAATGCGGATGAGGCTGACGAACTTGCTCAAGATGTCTTCGTTCAGGCCCTGCAAAAAATCGATCAGTTGCGGGTCCCGGAAGCATTTGGAGGCTGGCTACGACGAATCGTGCATCGGATGGCGATCAATCGGATGACTCGCCATGTGGCGGCAACCGCATGCGATCCTTCAGTCCTTGAAGCCACCTGCTACTCTCGCTACGACTCGCCGGATGACGGTGCAATCGATCGGGAGGAAGCGGCCGATGTTCGTGCTGCCGTGGCGCGACTGGGGCAATTGGATCGCCAGACGCTCCAGGCGTTTTACTTGAGCGGGCAAACGCTGGTGCAGATGAGCGATTCATTCGCTGCACCGGTTGGAACGATAAAGCGACGACTGCACGTCGCTCGAAAGCGACTCGCAAAGGAAATGGAAATTTCTCAAGCGGTTTGATCGATTTCGTCCGCCAGCGGCTACACGTCCAACAGTGTAGCTGCTGGTGTTACGAGAATAAATCACTTAGCGGCCCCGTCCAGCACGTCGTGGGAAAAAGGCTCCTGTGACGGGTGGTACCGATGACATTTAACGCATTCGTCACCGGCGGACATTGCCGTATGACATGCACTGCAGATCATTTTTTGCAGCGGTGCAAAATCATGGTGAGCACCGCTCAAGCCATTTGCGTTCCCAACCGAAGTGACAAGACCCGTCGATGGAGGAGCTGCGTCACGGTCTTCAAGTGAATGGCACTGAACGCAATCGCTCAGCACTGGCAATGTCATGTGCGGAGAGTGAGAGAACTTGGTGAATGCGCCTCGCGGTCGATGACTCGAGGGAGTTACCTTCCACGTAGCCGCTCCGACGCGGGTCGCCCCTGGGTGACATACCATGCAAGCAGCCGCAGGATTGCTTCCTAATAACTCCCGGCGAATCGAATCGGATTCAGGCAATCCAGCAACCAACTCGATCGCAGCCTGAAGCACAGGGTCTGCGTGGCCATACCCTCGGTAACTGATCGACATACGAGTATCGTTGGCAAACCAACCGCCATGTGGCAACATCGTCACAGGATCAAAGTCAAGATTTGGTTTCATTCCTAGCGCGGTCGCGTCACCAAGTTCGCCTTGAGAATCACCCGGCAAAGTACCGTTTGGCGTCAGTGGAGAAGGCAGCAATGGATCTTCCTGCGAATTTCCATCTTCCTGCAGCAGTCCATCGGGATCATCTTCGTCCAACAGTAACTCGTCGTCATTATCTTTAGTTCGAACTGCAGCGGCGCGAATCGTCGGTCGAACCCAGTCTTGCTTTGGGCCAACCATGCCAACATCTATCACTTTGCGGTGCCATCGATAGGACGACTCCGAAAGGAGCTGCGGCGAGAGTCCCTTAAGAATCCGGTTCATCGCCTGGTTCTCGCCACTGAATTCAGTCGCGGCAACGATCGGACCTTTGCTACCCATTGAGTCGATAAAATTGGCTATCGCGATGGCAACAGTTTCGGCGGCATCGCGCTGAGATGCATTGTTCAGATCCATACGGGAATAATCTCCCTCAGCAGGAAGGGTTGCAATCGCTTGACGAATCGTCGGATCCGAATTGAGTAACCATCTCGCCAGTGGCCCGACTTTCCCATCGTAGAATCCCGTCGCTGCGGCAGGCCAATCGCCCACTCTTTCGCGGCGCGGCTGAATGAGTGAGGGCAATGTAAACAGGTCGAGCCTTTCGCCAACCTGTTGGTTCAGCGACTTATCGTGGCAGTCTGCGCACGCTTGATATCCGGTGACTCGCGAGAACTCCCCGTTCACCTTTTTTTCATGACAATCGAGGCATCGAAACGGCTTAGCATTTCCAGACTCGTCCTTTGAAGCCGTAAAATGACGCTTCGCATGCGTTCCATGATCAAAGGCTATCGACTCAGTCTTCGAGTACGGCCATTGGTCCCACGCGGGATGATCGGTGGCAAAACTTGTAAATCGATCGGAGTGACAGGTTTGGCACTGAGCATCGGACAGTGAAGTAAGGCGTGCATCGGCTCCGCCATGTTCCTGATGGCAAGTCGCACAGGCGACATCATCGAGAGCAAACGCAGGGCGCAACATCCATTCGTTCCAGCTTACCGGTCGCGTCTGATTGACACCATGATTCATGCCACTCAATTGTTCCGCCGTCAAGTTATGCGCGTTACGTGCAGTCTCCTGGCGTAGTTCGTTATGGTGACAATCCATGCAGGCATCGCTTTGAGATAGGGCCGCTGCATCATGCCCCGTAAGAAACCAGCCAAAAAGTGATGTAGTTGCTTGAGGATGGCAAGCGGCGCATGATGCACCACCCATCTTGCCGGCCAAGATTTGCGAGTGAGGCGCCGACAACGGGCCTGGTTTATAAAATCCTGTACCGTATTCGTAGACTCCGACGATCAAAATCATGAAGCCGACAACGACTACCGCAGTAGCCCATCTCTGCGATCGCAGCGATGTGGACGCGACCGGTCGGCATAAAGTCTTTTCGTGTCGGCACGCACCAGCCGCCGTTGGCCCCAGTGGACATGAAAGGGCGGTGCGCCCAACATCGGTACAGGAGAAACCGCATTGGTAGCGGTCCGATGGTCGGTCCGTTGCAGGCGCAACGGGCAACTCAAAATCATCACGCCGCATCGGAACACCGTCTGCTCTCGATTCGCCATTTCTTTATCATCGTCCATGCATCCAGATCGCGAGATAGGCATGCACCAAGGACCAGACGATCAAAAGTACTGACAAGGATCCGTGGATGACTACCCATGCCCTTAACCGAAACTGCAATGCGTTTTGGTAGTCCAGGTCATCACGGTGACGGATCAATGCCGCAAGGCGTTTTGCTGCTAACTGAACCTCGCTATTCAGATAACGATCAAGCTCCATCAGTTCAGCGAGCAATTTTCGTCGGTAGCTAGTACTTGGAAACAATAGATACCGAGTCGACAAGGAAGATGCGAAATAGGGCTGCAATGATTGGTCAAAAAACGAAACCACCACCGATCGATCGGGAGTATCGGCAAGCTCACCAATAATGTCGGATGCGGCAACTGCGAGTTGATTACGATGCCATTGGATTCGATCAAACCTTGGTTGCGACGACAGGGCAGTCAGCCGTTTCGGCACTGTTCGACTCAGGAACACCCCATAAACGCCACTAGCGGCAACGACCAAAAACATGATGGACAGCCCGCCCTCAAAGACTCCGTTAGCAACGATCGCTGGAACGTGAAAGGCAAAAACGATGCAAGCGAACAATCCCGTATAAATATGGACCTGGACCCAAGTGCTTACGGACCAGAGTGGTAACACAACGAGCCGTTTTCTCATTCCGATTGCCATCAGACCGACAAGGCACGCTAGGAGGGTAGCGCCCGAATAGACTTCCGGCCTTCCAAGGGTAGTGTCAATCCAATGGGCACCAGCGAGCCATACCATGAGCGCCGAAATCACGACTACCAACGCAACCACTCGCCGCTGACGAATCGACAGCTTCATTGTGTCGTAACGAACGATCTCCATGGATGGTTCCCTTAGCGCTTCTCTAGCCATCGCTCAAGAGGCTCCGAACGAGTGAGATCGATCCTGACAAGTGCATCGTGAGGACATGAGGAAACACACGCTGGACCGGTTGGCTGACTTTGACACATATCGCACTTTGTCGCCTTCAGGATGGGCAAACCCGACCTGCTATCGCGGTAGGGATTGCCTTTCAGATCGTTCACAGGCGTCATCCGAATATTCTGATACGGACAAGAGGACGAGCATACGCCACATCCCACACAGATCGATTCTTGAATCTGAATCACACCTGTCTCGGTGTGTCGATGAATCGCACCTGTCGGACACCCAACCATGCAAACGGGATCGCTACATTGCATGCACGCTTGAACAAATTGCAACGGACCATACTGCAATCCATCGCGAACGAATCGAGGATTTCCGTCGTGTGTGCTTGCGCATGCCTTCACACATTCATCGCATCGAGTACAGCGATGCAGGTCAATCACCATCGCCTGCGCGCCGTTGAAAAGGCGATTTTCCACCAAGAACTCAAGTCGACCGGTGTGATCGCTCGTATTGCCCATCAAAACACGAATATCATTTGCTTTGTAGCGACTTGCTTCATGCTCCGCGGATCTGTCTATCCGTCGCCGGTCACCGTTTAGGCCCAAACGAGCCTCCGCGAGATGTCGAACCTCCGTAGGTAGCTCACTCCGGCGTACATGTGGTAGTACATGTTCAACGACGACCTCAATGGGGATATGGAGCGTATCCACAAAACCGACGGCCCGAAGCGACTGCTGCAGAACCATTGCCGGCATATTCTCTGGCCGAAATGCACAATGCGCGGCTTCTGCCAGGCCGAAGACATGCCCCGCCCCAAGGTATGCCGTTGTCTGATGGCCGGTCCCATAGGATCGACTGGCTCTGGCAAACCCGCTTCGAACGATAATCAGGTCAGTTGGAAATTGACCTTCACTCGCGACGATCGGCTCGTTCTCGATCTGTTCACGAGAAGTGAGTTTCTGTGTACGGCGAAAGTCATTGTTCCATTCAATTCGACCGAACGATCGCAGAGCGGTTGCCTTGACGACCCGATCCATGCTGTCGTCAGGTACATATCGGAGTAACGACAACTCCCGCAAGTGGATTCGCAACCAATTCTTTCGGTAGTGATCCTCCAGTTGATCCGCAAATCGTTTGTCTTTCCGTAACAGACGAAGGCCCTGCCAGCGAACTTCGACAAGCGTTGCTTCGACCTCCGCCACCACGGTCGCGGGACGAGGCGTACGGTACATAGCCGCCACTTCGCCGAACAATTCACTGGGTCCAAGACTGACCGTCTCGCTCTGCCGAATCATCGCGGAAAAATCTTGCATAAAAATCGCGGGACGATCGTCAACTTGACCTATTTTTGGTCCGCTACTGATGGCAACTTGTTCGGCCGTTCGAACTTCGGCATGCCTACTGGTCGCCCACCACGCTTGAAGTGACTGCGCCCAAGACTTCGTCTTGACTTCCGTGCGGCCGAGACTCTCGGGCGAAAGCTGCGAAACGAAGACACTAACGCTACCGGCCAGCACGATGAACGCGCTACTTCCGTAGTCACCTTCGCGAACAATGATTTCCCCGGGCTCGCATCGGATCAATCGGCAATCGTTACGCAACACACCATCAAGTGGCGTTGACCGAGGGAACGCGGCAGAGTCCAGCGACGCGAACGGCTGCCGTGAGCGCAGCCATGCGACGTCCGCGTCGGTCATCGACGCATCCATCGGTTGGTCCCAACGTTCAGGACGGCGAACATAAGTGGGAGGCGGACTGATGGCCATCGACCAAGCCGGAAGGAGAAATACTAGAACTGCGTTTCCATGGGTCTAGCTCAATCGAGAACCGCTGGTCAAGAGAAACTAGGGTACCATCGGGCCATCGGCCGCTTCATAGTGACCTCGCAAGGCCCTGGCGAGACCGGTGCGACTGATTGATTCCACCCCATGTCGGAGCATCCCGCATGTCGCTACCATCGAATGCTAGCGTCAATACGCGGGCCCCAATACGCGGGCCCGTCGCCTGCCATTTAGAACCTATCCGAAAACCGAAGAGAACCGCGGCGAGCGTCAAAGCAGCGAATGGTTTTCGGAAAGGTTCTTAGTTTGCCATCGCGCGATGCGTTGAAGGCAACGCGAAAAAACATCACGATTCTCCTTCGAAAAATAAAGTTGATGCACGTCTCCGTCGCAACACTCCCCTCGGCCTTGCCGATCGATGATCACGTCACAGCCGTGGTGGTCGACATTCTCCGAGCGACGTCCGTGATGGTTACGGCGCTGGAGCAGGGGGCAGCAGAGGTTGTTGCGTTCGCTGAAATCGACCAAGCCCGAGGTTTTGCGGCGAGGACTTTACCGAGGCCGTTGCTCTGTGGCGAACGATTCTGCAAACCAATCGCGGGTTTCGACATGGGAAACTCACCGGCGGATTACACAAAGGCGGAAGTTAGCGGCAGGACGTTGGCGATGACAACGACAAACGGCACACGAGCTCTCGCCGTGGCAAGCGCCGCGCGTCGTGTGCTTGTGGGGAGCTTTCTGAATCTCTCAGCATTAGCGACGAGCTTGCGATACGAGAATCAAATTGTCATCGTTTGCGCAGGAACCGATGGTGAAGAAACGGAAGAAGACCTTTACTTTGCTGGCGCGTTGGCAACGCTACTTTTCCAACAGGCCGCATTGACCACTTCCCTGTGCGCGGTCGCGGAAACCTGGAGCAAAAGTTGGCTCCAGATTCGGCATGATCATGCAGGCCTTACCGACGTTTTGTGTCAGTCACGCGGCGGCCGCAATCTTGTGGAGGCAGGCTACCGGGCCGACATTGAAGCCTGCGCGAGGACAGATACAGCAACATCAGTTCCCGAGATGGTTCAACGCAGCCCAATCACGCTCAGGCAATCGCATCGATAATTTCTTGTGCAAAATTGGTAACGTCGACGACTGCTGCGGCGCGATTGGGGGCGGCTGCGATTCGGCGCACGATCGCCGAGCCAACGATCACGCCATCCGCAACGGGCGCAACCATCGCAGCAGTTTCGGCACTGCTGACACCAAAGCCGATGCAGATTGGCAATTCAGTTCGCTCCCGCAACCAGGCCACATTGTCTAAGAGCGAGCTGGATATCACGCTTCGTTCCCCCGTAATTCCCGTGACGGAAACGAAGTAGAGAAATCCTGAGGACAGTTCAGCAATTCGGACTTGGCGCTCGCGCGGCGTGGTCGGTGTAACCAGTTGTACCAAGCTAAAGTCAGCCTTGCGGCAAATCTTTGCTAGTGGTTCGGCTTCCTCAACAAGCAAATCCGGAACGATTGCGCCCGAGTACCCTGATTGCTTTGCCGCGTCAACGTAACGCTGCATTCCTGTTCGGTGAATGATCGAATAGCTGGCCATCGTGATCAGTGGCATCGCAACCTGAGGTGCCACTTGTGTGGCAAGTTCGAACAACTGTGACAGCTTAAATCCTCGATCCAACGAACGCTGGTAGGATGCCTGGATGACCGGACCATCGGCGATGGGATCGCTATAAGGTACGCCTACCTCACAGGCACTTGCCCCAATCTTTGCCAAAGAACAAATGATCTCTGCCGTCGTTTCCATGTCGGGATCACCGGCGGTAACGAACGGCAAGAACGCCTTTTTTTTGCGTGCACGAAGGTCGAGGAAAAGTGTATCGAGCAATGACATAAGCAGCTTATTTTCGACAGAGAGATTGGTTCAAATCAGACCGGAAACGCTCAGCCACCAGTTGGCCGTAAGGATCGATGCCCAGTAGTTTACCTTCAATCACGGTGGCTATCATCAGCATCTGAAATAACTGGCCGAGGACATAGGTATCGATTGTCGGTAAAATGAGGTCGGTTGTCGGTCGGGCTGCCGCATGAAGTGAACGGTTGGTCTCTTGAATCGAGGCGGCCAGGAGAGCTGGGACGGTCTGGCCTGCTAAATCACTAAGCGAATCCTGCTCGCAGATGCCCTGGCCAACGGACAATAGGTCGGTTCGGCATTGCTCGACGATCAGATTATTAAATGCCTTGTCGGGTCGCCCTTGGCAGTTTTGCTGAAGCCACCCGTGCAGATCACGCGAGTGGACGACCGTCGAGGGCGTCACGCCGAAGCCCTGCTTTCCGAGAGAAGAAGCGAGTAATTGATCGTACCAATTCCCAAACGCCTCCAGCTCCTTACTCCATACATTCAGTACGCGGCGTGATAGCCCTCGATGTTTTTCAAGCAGGTGATTGACCGCAACGTACTGGAGCACCATGTTGCCACTTGGCGGCGTGCTTTCGAAGTGTTCGTTCATCGCAGCGGCACCTTCAAGTAGTTTCATACAGTCCAGGCCGAGCATCGCCGCAGGTAAAAGCCCAATGGATGACAGGATGCCAAATCGCTCGGAGACCCCCTTGGGAATATTGAAAACCTCCTCACATCCGACCGCTTCGGCGATGGCGCGAAGCGTGCCCGTCGGGCCAGTGATGGGAATCAAAAATCTTTGGAAATAGTCAGATTCTGTGCCCGGCAAGCTGGAGCGCAATGCTGCGGTGAATTGACGAAACGCGACCGCGGGCTCCAGCGTTTCCCCGGATTCGCTGATAACGATCAGGGCCCAGCGTCGTTCGACATCGGTATCACCGTAACCACCTGCCTCAAGACGCGACAATAGTGCTCGGGACGCATCATTATCAAAATCGTTTCCGTCAAAGTATATCCTTGGCTTACCACCACGAGCGGCTCGGCTTAACTCGTTGTGATAGGGGTCACAACAGGCAGCCATGATTGCGAACGGACCGATGTATGCCCCTCCACAACCAAGTACGACAACCGCATCAAAAACGTCCTTGAGTGTATTGGCGACCTTAAAAACCCGTCCCAGTTCGGATGCTTCACGTCGATGCTTGTAATCATCCAAAAACTCCTTCGGCAATCCATAGAACCTTGCACTGGCGACTTCGTTATCGCTCGGGAGCGCATCGACCCCCAATGGCTTTGAATCGATTTCAACCAGTTCGCGTCTTAAAACGTCTAGCCTTGGATAGAGCGACCGAAGCTGTTCTTCCGTCACACCATATTCTGCGTGAATCGCTCCAGACAGATCAAAACGTAGCGGTTTGATGATACATGTTCCAAGGGAGTCAACGTGAGCCTGCGACCAAAGGGTAACGAATCGGCGCCCGAGTTCGTAGCGTCCTTCGCGGCCTTCTATCCCGGGAGTTGGTAATAACATCGATCGGATTCGGTTTCGGCGGCGAATGTTCCCGCCAACCTTGTCGTACTTGTCCATCGGCTGGAATCTGCTACACAAAACAGAAATCGTTGGTGACGCCGGTCGACGAAACCGTCGGCTCATCAAACCCTCCGTTTTCGTTCCCGGTTCTTGCGATCCGTTTCGCTTACCCTGGGCCCATTTTCTGCGTAGCCACTGACTCGCAGCTGACCTTCACCCTCGAATTTGGACTTCACCCGATGGACATGCACGATTTGACACGCAGCCTAGTGGCTAAAAACGATTCCAAGATCGTCATGTTCGTTGCCGATGGCCTTGGTGGGCTGCCGATGACCCCAGGCGGCAAGACAGAACTCGAAACGGCGAATACTCCGAATTTGGATCGGATCGCTGCGCGAGCTGTCCAGGGAGCAAGCATTCCCGTCAAACCTGGCATTGCCCCTGGCAGCGGGCCAGGGCATCTCGGATTGTTCGGCTACGATCCCTTGAAGTATCAAATCGGCAGAGGGGCATTGGAGGCTACCGGAATCGGATTCGCATTGCAGGCTGGTGATGTCGCGATCCGCTGTAACTTCTGTACGTTGGGACCGGATGGAAAAATTACCGACCGACGCGCAGGACGTATCTCGAGCGAAGAAAGCGCACCGATCGCGATCAGCCTGAGAGCGATCAAGATTCCCGGCGTGGAGATCTTTGTCGAACCGGTCAAAGAGCACCGCTTTGTCGTCGTTTTCCGCGGCGAAGGGCTTGGTGGCGACGTGAACGACACCGACCCTCAGGCGACTGGGGTGCCCCCACTCGATCCCATCGCAAGGGACGCGGGAAGCCAGAAAACGGCGGCGGTTGCCAAAGAATTTCTTCGGCAAGCTGGCATGCTATTGAAGGACCAGCCCAAAGCCAATTTCCACACGATGCGCGGATTCGCAGCGAAACCTGACATGCCCAGCTATGAGGAGGTTTATGGGCTCCGAGCCGCAGCAATCGCGGTCTACCCAATGTACAAGGGACTGGCCCACTTGGTCGGCATGAAGATCATTGGCGAAGCCTCCACACTGGAAGAACAGCTCGAAGTTCTTGAGAAGGCGTGGAACGATTATGACTTCTTCTTCATTCACTTTAAGTACACCGATAGCACCGGTGAAGACGGCAACTTCGACGAGAAAGTCAAACGCATTGAACAGGTCGATGCGATCATGCCTCGTATCGAAGCGTTGTCGCCGGATGTGCTGATTGTAACCGGTGACCATAGCACGCCGAGTTTCCTCAAAGGTCACTCGTGGCATCCTGTACCAACACTTTTGGCAAGTGATTGCTGCCGCCCCGACCATCATGTTGCATTCAACGAAACCACTTGCATTACCGGCGGCTTAGGCCAATTCGAGGCCAAGTACCTCATGCTTCTAGCGCTCAGCAATGCTGGGCGAATGGGCAAATTTGGCGCGTAGATTAGCCAGATGCGGCGGCTCCCCAATCATCACCGTGCGCCATCACCGTGCGTCATCACCGTGCGTCATCACCGTGCGTTCATCACACGGTGATGACGTGCGGTGTGATCGCTCACTGAAGTCACTCAACCTGGAAACATTCCTGTGAAGCTATCTTGGCACCCGTTTGCTTTGTTTCTTCTTATCGTCGCGTGCGACATCAATGTTGGCGTGTCGGCGGAAACGTGGCTCGGTTGGAATAAATCTGAGTTTCAAGTAGCTGGCAGAAATGCTTGGGTGATCGTTCCTGAAACAGTAGGTAAAGGTAAACCATGGATCTGGCGCACCGAGTTCTTCGGTCATCAACCGCAGGCGGATTTAGCATTGCTCGCCAAAGGATTTCATGTCGCCTACGTTGATGTTCAGAACCTTTATGGTGCTCCGGCGGCAATGGAAGCAATGGATGCGATGTATTCGCACGTTACGACCGAATATGGATTATCGCCGAAGGTCGTACTGGAAGGCTTTAGTCGAGGTGGTTTGTTTACCTTTAACTGGGCGGCGAGGAATCCAACCAAGGTCGCCTGCATCTACAACGACGCGCCGGTCTGCGATTTTAAAAGCTGGCCGGGGGGAAAAGGGAAGGCGAAGGGCTCTCCAGGCGATTGGGAACGACTGAAATCGGTCTACGGGCTAAGCGAAGAGGAGGCTATCGCGTATCCACTGAATCCGATCGACAACCTGGAACCTTTGGCCCAAGCCAATATCCCACTGCTACATGTCTGCGGAGCAACCGACGATGTCGTGCCCATGGACGAAAACTCTTTGCTCGTTCAGCAGCGATACAAGGCACTGGGAGGCTCGATGACCCTGATCGCTAAGCCCAATTGCAACCATCATCCCCATAGCCTGCAGGATCCGACGCGAATCGTCAATTTTGTGCTGATGCACACGGGGTTGGCAGAGCAAACTATCGAAGCGACAACACCCTTTGGCTACGACTACTTTGCTCTGCGTGATGGCCTTACACACTGTCGCGCAAAATTCGAACGCGAGAAGGTTGGTCGAGTTGCATTCTTAGGCGGCTCCATCACCGCGACTGAGGGCTGGCGATCGATCGTTTGCGCAAATTTGGTGAAACGATTCCCGAATACGAAATTCGATTTCATCAATGCCGGCATCCCGTCGCTTGGTTCGACTCCCGGTGCCTTTCGATTTCAGCGAGATGTGCTCCTAAATGGTCCCGTTGACTTATTATTTGAAGAAGCCGCGGTCAACGATGACACAAACGGTTTTTCGGATATCGAACAGATTCGCGGAATGGAAGGGATTGTTCGACAAGCAAAGCTTTCGAATCCTCATCTTGATATCGTTCTCTTGCACTTCGCCGACCCCGGTAAGATCTCTCAAATCCGTCGCGGCGAAGTTCCCTCGGTGATCGCCAATCATGAACGGGTCGCTGAGCATTATCGTATTCCTTCCATCAATTTGGCTCGCGAGGTCACCGAGCGGATCGAGGCAACGGAGTTTACCTGGGAGCACGATTTCAAGGATCTCCATCCGACACCCTTTGGGCATGAACTTTATGCACATGCAGTGGACAGACTGTTTGCAGCGGCATGGAAAGAACCGTTTTCCGAAGCACCTTCCGTTGAAATGACCCTGCCTCCTCCATTGGACCCAGCCAGTTACTTCGGTGGCCGTCTTCTCAATCCCGCTGAGTTGGTCGACTCAAAACAACTGGTCGTTGGAAACGGCTGGACACTCGATCGGGCGTGGCGTCCGACCGATCAAGCAGGGACGCGAGAGGGATTTGTGAATGTGCCTGCATTGATTGGTGAAGGCCCAGGTGCACTGCTGACACTTCCATTCACGGGGAATGGAATTGGCGTTTTCGTGGCGTCAGGACCCGATACGGGCAACATCGAATTTCGCATCGATGAAGGGGAGTGGGAAACGAAAGAATTGTTTACCCAGTGGAGCCCAGCTCTGCATCTGCCTTGGGCAAAAATGTTAGCAACAGGCCTCAGCGATGCACCTCATCGTTTGGAACTGCGAATTTCGCCCTCGACTGACTCCCGTAGCAAGGGCCATGCGATTCGCATCATTCATTTCCTTGTCAATCACTTCAACGACGTTCAGCGTTAACGATTAACCAGATTTTTGGCGAGCAGTATCATCGCGCCGACCAAGGAGCGGCCTGACCAATGCGGCGGGTGCAAGAAACGCCGCATTGGCAACGATCATGATTGTTCCAAACGTGATCATCCCCAAAAACAAGGCGATGCCAGCGTGGACCATGAAGGCGATTCCCAGCACAATGGGTCGCGTCATCTTCGGCCAAACGAGTGCGCAATAAAATACTTCCCAGAAAACGGTAAGGTGGGCCAAGGCAGAAAACACCCTCGGGTATCGTCCCAACCATGTGACGTCGATCGACTGGTACTGCGCATTGGAGATTGCAAACCAAATCGCGGTGCCATCCCACCATGCAGTTCCTCTTGCCTTCCAAAGGCCACCGAACAGATAGACGACGCACAAGTGGATCTGAATCAAACGGGTTGCGATTCCATTTGCCACGCTTGGCTCGTCGCTGGGAAGGAGCCATGACAATCGCTTGCTTGATGCGACTTCTTTCAACAAAAAACGGCGAAGGATCGCGTCAATTGAGTAAACCGATCCGCATCTTGAAAGCATCAAATACATCGCCAACATGGTTGTGATCTGGTCGAGACCGAACAGGGTTCCTGTCATGCGATGGACCAGCATGATTTGTAGCCACCAAGCCAGTGGTGCCGTGATCCGTGTTAACAGACCAATCGCAAAACAGGCAGTGACCAAAATCGTCAGTAAGTGATGTCCCCAAAGCAACAGAGGATTACTGAAATGCCACAGGTAACTTCGCGCTGCGTCAGCAGGTCCGTACTCGCCTCCATGAATCGCTGCGATGGTCCGATTATTGATCCACGCATCATCACCGAGGAAAGCATTTAGTTGCGATGCAACGACAAGATGGGAATACAACAACATCAACCCGGTTGCGATTCGAATGATCGCCAGCACATGCGGTGATTCCGGTGTAAACCAGAATTGGTCCCAACCATCGACCAAGCCTTTCGCATAGCGTCGAGGAATTGCGATCAGTGATTGGCTACTCATGAAGCGGGCTCCGCATCCGGTGGGGCTACCGTTTCGCGAGGCACCTCCAAGCTTTGGCTCTCATCCACTGATGGCGATCCATCGAAGGTATCAAACAGTACACGCAGCAACCTTTCGTCGCGAGTTCCGACCTTGCCCTCAAAGAATTCTGGCAAACCCGGCTGCCGATGTTCGACGCGGCGAATGGCGACGTCGCATCTTGGATACTCAACGCGGAGGTGGTGAAGAATCGAGTCGCGCACATCGTCGAATCGTTTTCTTGTTCGCATCCACTCAGCCGCGGCGGACGCGTCCGAAGCGATCTCGGCGGGCGGCGGGCCAGGAGGATAGTGAACATCGTTGAGAAATTCTGCCAGCATGAAATGCCGGTGGTACAGTAGTCTCGGCCGTTGCTCGGCCAAGTCGGGGTACTTCATTTCAACCCGGGTGCCGCCGTCATCGGTGATCGCAGCTTGAATGAAGTGGCTTGGGCCAGGATCAGGGGCAAAGAATGCGTAGCCATGATCGAGGTACATGAATTGGCTATAAGCACGGACGGGCGAGTAGAACGTGCTTGCCGAGGGGCTGCTGCCAAACGGACCTTGTGTTGCAAACTCAAACGGTCGCCCCACCACCCCCCAGAGATGAATGAGCAAGACAACGCTCACTGCTATCTTCACACGACGTCCCGAAGGCCGAGACGGCGCGGCATCAAACGCCCGGTCGCCTTCCGGTCGCCGTAAATTCTTGGTGGTCAGAGGAGCAGAAGAGTCGGGCATGCGGCGTGCAAGGGCAGGGAATCACGGTTGCAAAAACTCGATACTAAGCACCGCTCCGGTGAAAGTCGAGAATTAGCTTCCCACAACGACCGAATTCTGTTCATTTGACTCGATTTTGCGGCAAGAGGGCCGCTTTCAACGCGTAGTACGCCGAGCATGACGCGGGGCCGATCGCGTATCATCAAGGGCCGTGCGTTGTCCAAGTCCATCTGTCCAAGTAAACCTACTCCATTACGGTTTTCATTATGCCTGGTGCTGCCTTACTACGTCGGTTTCCATTCGCCATCGCTGTTTTCTTGTTTTGCTTGACCGTGAGTGTCCACGGCCAAGATCGCGACGCGAAGTCCCCTCCCTCCAATGAACCGGTTTCCCACAAAGTGAAAGAGAATTCGCTCCTTCGTCCGAGCAAACTTCCTTACTCGGCACCCGATTTTTCGGCTATTCAACCCTCCGATTTTCGCCCTGCCTTCGAAGCAGGAATCGCGGAGCAACTCGCGGAAATCATGAATATTGCCAACGACAATGCGCCGCCGACGTTCGACAACACCTTGGTCGCGATGGAGCGTTCAGGCGCGACCCTGAAACGGGTCCAATCCGTATTCTTCCATTTATCCGGCGCACACACGAATCCATCCATCCAGGAAATTGAGGAATGGGTATCGCCTCGACTTGCAGCACATTCAGATGACGTTCTGCTCAACCCCAAGTTGTTTGTTCGCATCGAAACGTTATTGAAAAACCAAGACCGTCTCGGATTGGATGAAGAACAAACCCGCTTGCTGACCGAAACGTACGAAAGCTTCGTAAGAGCGGGAGCCAAGCTAACCGTCGAGCAACAGCAGAAAGTCAGAGCGATTAATGAGCGGATTTCAACACTTTCAACTCAGTTTCAAACCAATCTGCTCGCCATCACGGCAGAGCGTTCGATTCTCGTCAGCGATGTAAAGGAACTCGATGGTTTATCGGACGCTGAGATCACCGCATCGAAAGAGGCTGCCACGGAGAAAGGGCACGACGGTAAGTACTTACTTTTTATTACCAACACCACCCGCCAACCGACGCTGGCATCACTCCGCAATCGTGATCTCCGAAAACGCCTCTGGGAAGCTTCGGCGTATCGTGGGCAAGGGCAAAATGCAGGGATCGATAACCGCCCCTTGGTGTTGGAACTCGCAAAACTCCGCGCGGAAAGGGCATCGCTTCTTGGCTACCCCAGTCATGCAGCGTATACCCTCGAAAATCAAATGGCGGAGAATCCTACCGCCGCATTTGCATTACTTCGAGATCTCGTCCAACAAGTGGTCGTGAAGGCAAAAGCTGAGGCAGCGGACATCGAAAAACAGATGGTTCAGGATGGCGTCGCAGAACCGGTCGCACCTTGGGACTGGGAACACTACGCTGAGAAGGTGCGAGCCGAGAAATATCAAGTCGACGAAAGCCAGGTGAAGCCGTACTTCGAACTCGAAAGCGTTTTACAAAATGGCGTTTTCTACACCATGAAGCAGCTTTATGGCGTTGAGTTTCGTGAACGCAAGGACTTTCCCGTCTACCATCCGACGGTGAGAGTATTCGAAGTCTTTAATGAAGCCAATGAGGCGATCGGTTTGTTCTACGCCGACTACTATGAGCGAGACTCAAAACGTGGCGGAGCATGGATGGATGCAATCGTCAGTCAGTCGAAGCTTCTTCATCAACTTCCCGTAATCGTCAACGTGATGAACATTCCGAGACCTGCCGAGGGTCAACCGGCGTTGATCAGTCTCGACCACGTAACGACGATGTTCCACGAAATGGGGCACGGCGTTCATGGACTATTTTCATCCGTCAATTACCCATCGCTTTCTGGTACCAGTGTGCCTCGTGACTTCGTCGAGTTTCCTTCGACGTTTCATGAAGATTGGGCGATTGATCCGACGGTACTTCGCAATTACGCCAAGCACTTCCAAACTGGCGAAGTCATTCCCGAAGAACTCCTTCAAAAAAGCATTAAAGCGGCGAAATTCAATCAAGGTTTCGATACTCTGGAGTACCTCGAATCGGCGCTTTTGGATTTGGAATGGCACTCGCTTTCAACCGAAGAAGCATCGGCATTTGCAGATAAACCGCTCGAACAAGTCGAAGCGTTCGAGAGCAATGCTCTCGACAAGAATGGCGTAAGACTTCATGCCGTACCTCCCCGTTACAAGTCGCCTTTCTTCGCGCACATTTGGTCGGGAGGATACTCCGCCGGCTACTATGCGTATCTCTGGAGTGAAGTTCTCGCGGCAGACGCATTCGCTTACATGAATGCGAATGATGGCTTGACTCGGGCAAATGGAGAATCGTTCAAGTCGACGATTCTATCGCGAGGTGGGTCGCGCGAGGTGATGTTGCAATACAAAGACTTCCGCGGACAGGGACCATCAGTCGAAGGCCTGTTGATTCGTCGTGGCCTGACGCAGTAAGACCCTCGGTACTTCAATAAAAAAACGCGTCGTGGATCACTCCGCGACGCGTTCTGTTTTTTTGAAATCGATGCTTGCTGGAATTGCTCGCCAGGATTAGCGACTTGCAACCGACGCGGTATCGAAATCGAATGTAAAGTCATGGCTCGCACCCGACTTCAAATCCAAAGATCTTTCCTTCGTAACCGGTGTACCAGCGACGTTTGATGTGACACGAATGGTGTAGTTCTCCCACTTCTGTCCATCGGCCAATTGACGCGTTCGGAATGTACGAACTAGACCCGTGCCGTTTGTGTCATTGCCGGCAAGGTTAACCTTTGCATCGGCTGGAACGCGAACGGTAACCACCGTCTCGGGAGCCGCTGGCGCCGACACCGTCTTCTCGGTTTTGGCTGGTTCATTGAAAACAAGGCGCTCAACCGATCCGGCACGTAGCTTGATGGTCTTGCTCTCGGTCTTATCGGCGTCTGCGAAAGTCACGTTGACGACATAGGTGTATACAAAGCCGTCCTTCAATCCGTTCGACATGAACTGTCGAATCGAACCCTTGCTTGATGTCGACAAACCGTTGACAGTCACCTTGGCCGACTCAGGTACCGAAACGGTCAGGAGTGCAGCGTCGTCATCAATCGATGCGTCGGCCGCGATGTCAACCGTTTGAGCAGCATCTGCCCCTGAATGGTAGCCGCCGTCCATGATCGTTTCATGCGACATCATGGGCATTGCAGGTGACGCCGATGAATAAACGGCGGTCGATCCCGAGCTGCCACCCGAGTAACCCGAGTAGGTTGAAACGGCCGCACCACCCGAGCTTCCGCCGGAGTAAACGCTTCCGCCGGAGCTGCCATAGGCTGGCTGGTGAACGGCTACCGAACCACTGCTCCCGTAACCGCCACTGCTTCCACGGGAGGCAACGCGAGCGGCGTGGTGAGCATGAATCTTGGCTGCCAGTCGCTTGAGTGGACCGACATGAGTTTGGCCGCTTGAACCATAACCGCCCGAAGAAGCATTGCCACCCGACGACCCGTATCCGCCGCCGGATGAACCGTATCCGCCGGACGAGCCGTAGCTAACGCTTGCGACCGCATAACTTCCAGACGAACCGTACCCCCCGCCACTGGATCCGCCATAACTTGCGCCGCCGGCGGCACCGTTACTTCCATGGGCGCGATGAAGAAGGCCAAATCCGGCCTGGGCCGGCTGATTGACAATGAACGCCGCACAAACTGTAGCGACGCCAGAAAGAACTCGAAGATGCCTCATGGGATTTCACCCCTCCTGATGTGGAATTGTTCTTGCCAGTCGCCCCCCGATGGTCAACACGACAACGGCCTAAAGATAACGTTCTGCGCCTAGCGTTCAAGCAGATTGCGCAGATTTTAGCGACCAGGAAAACTGTACGGCCATGGTTTGGGCGGTTGGGGACCCGCAGAACGCAACACGGGTTGCGTCGGATCCCAAAAATCGGGCGTCAAAATAAATAACTGCGGATCGGCGTAAGAGACACCTGAAGAGCAATAGCCGCAAAAGGGAAGAGGCCCGCCGGCTAAACCGAAGGGCCTCCTTAGGCGAGAATCATTGGTTTGTGGATGCTGAACGTTGAGACGGCATTTCGATCAAACGATCACTGATCTGCAAGCGGTGTCTTTTTTTCCGTAATGCTGTCGCATTTTTCAGAGTTTTCCGCGTTGATTTCCACGTACTTTTTCCATTCCTCGGGGACATTGTCCTCATGGAAAATCGCTTCGACTGGGCACTCCGGAACGCATGCCTCGCAATCGATGCACTCTTCTGGATGGATGTACACCATCAATTCGCCTTCGTAGAAACATTCCACGGGGCAAACCACCACGCAATCTGTGTATTTGCAACCCGAGCACGGTTCAGTAACGACGTGCGTCATCGCATAACCTTTCAAAAAATATCGTTGTAGGTGATTGAGTGGATGAACGGGTCCACCACCGGACTGGTGGCTTATCGGCAATCGTTATGCGATGCCATCAGCACCAAGACACTGCTTTCCAAGAGCCGACGCAAAATCGACCAGAAAGGTTCACCGTCTTACGAAAGCGTTAAACTCATCATGCACTCTGAAGCAACATGGAAGGCTACGGTTGTGAAGTTAGGCTGTCAATTAGCCGCTTCGGATTGCCACCTCGGCGAATCGCCTCGTCGGGCGTAGACTGCCTGAGGCGTCCGCGTGACACAATCTGTGGCAACTCCATGCTTCGCTTTGAATTCTCTCCTTGACCGTTTGAAATCCCGCTTAGACCGCAAGTCGCTCCATTAACGTGCCAGACTCACCCCCCACACTGCCGTCTCTCTCCGTCAAGCCTTCGCGGCAGTTTCCGTTTTTAGCACGTCATCCGTGGGTTCATATCGGTTCTCTCGCAGACGATGGCGCGAACTTAAGGGTTGGTGAATTGGTCGACCTGCGCGGCCCCGACGGCGCCTGGATCGCCCGTGGCCTGGTCAACCCCAATAGCCGTTTACGGCTCCGGCTCTATTCTTGGGACCGCGAGGAGACGATCGACGAACGCTTCATTACGACGCGGATTGATCGCGCGATCGCGCGGAGACGTTTTACTGGCCCAATGGATCCCGAAGCAGCGGAGCGTCTGGTATTTAGTGAATCGGACGGTTTGAGCGGATTGGTAGTCGATCGATATTCGGGATATTTGAGCGTTCAGATCACCGCCGGCGCGATGAATACCTTTCGCGATTGCATCCTTTCGCACCTAACCGACGTCTTGTCTCCCATCGGGATTTGCCTCCGTATCGACGAGAAAACAGCCTCTCACGAAGGGATGGAAGAAACCGATACGTGGATTGCGGGAACGGCTCCTGAAGGTCCTGTGCTGTTCCGGCAAAACGGATTGTCTTGGAGCGTGGACTTACTAGCCGGTCAAAAGACGGGAACCTATCTCGACCAACGTACCAACCACGCTGCTGCGGCGACATATCTAAAGGGACGGCGGGTACTGGATGTTTGTTGTTACGCGGGTGGCTTTGGTTTGGTTGCCGCTGCCGCGGGCGCTTCTGAGGTGGTTGGGATTGACGGGAGCGAAAAGGCCCTTGAACAGGCGGCTGCCAATGCGCTTCGTAACGAGATTAGTAACATGCGATTCATCAAGGCTGATTGTTTTGAGTACCTTGAAAAAGCGGCAGCAGAGGGTGAAAAGTATGATTGCGTCGTCCTTGACCCTCCCCGATTTGCCGGGTCTCGGCACCAGATTGAATCGGCATTGCGGGCTTACCAGCGGCTGAACAGTTCCGCGGTGGATCTGCTTCCCCAGGGTGGGTTGTTGGTAACTTGCAGTTGCTCGGGAAGAGTTTCCCGCAGCGATTTCTTGAACATGCTCTGTTCTGTCGCGCGCCGGCGCGGCCGCAGCATCTCCATTTTGGAGACCAGGGGTGCGTCCCCCGACCACCCCATTTCGGCTTCTTGCCCAGAAACCGATTACCTTAAGTGCATGATCTGCGAAGTTTCCTGACGCGAAGTTACCAGACCCGAAGTTTCCCGACCCGAAGTTTCCCGACCCGAAGTTACCCGACCCGAAGTTACCAGACCAAGCCAACATTCTCGCCTCGCCGTATGCGCTCGCTATACTTTCTGAAGTACACTTTGAACTACAGGGCGGGGACGAAGCGGGTCATGGCAGATCCAACAGTGGACTCCGATGCAACCTACTTGTCTTCACGGCGGAGCACCGCATGAGCGGCGGCGTTACGATCAAAATACTTCATGGCGCTGATCGTGGAAAAGTTTTTCACGAACTCGCGCCGCCGCTGACGATCGGTCGCGAGGAAGGCAATTCGATCCAGCTCAATGATGAGCGGGTTAGTCGCTGCCATTTTAAGATTCAACGCGATAACGAGCGGCTGGTGCTAACGGATCTGGATAGTACCAATGGCACAAAGGTGAATGGCGATGAATGCCAGCTCAAGATTCTTCGCCATGGCGACCTGATCACGGTTGGTCGGACCTTGATGCTGCTTGGAACGGAGCAACAAATTGCCGCTAGAATGGCTGCGATGACGGCGGGCGCAAATGGGGAGGGAGCGACCCTTTCGCACGAATTAGCCGGACACGACAGTTCGCTTTTGATGGAGTTGAAAGGGGGCCAGCCCGACAGTCCGCGCCCGCGGCACGGCGTGCTCTCCATGACCGAACCGCCTTCTCTTCCCGATCGGCTTTCTCCAGGACAGGCTGCTCAGTTGTGCGAGATCCTCGAGTATCTTCAAGCCCGGTTGCATCGGCTGATCGAGGGCGCCAAGATTGACGACTCAGCCGGCCAGGTCAAACTGGGCATGGAAGGATGGCAGCAGTTACTTGACGTCCAAGCACGACTCGGGCTGCTGGTTCGACAAATTGCCGATCCTTGATCGATCTCGCGACTTCTTCAACGGAATGATTCTTGATGTCTGAACGACCGTTTGTTCATTTGCATTGCCACAGCCACTTCAGCCTCCTCGACGGGGCAAGCGACATTGGTCGGCTGGTGAAACGCTGCAAAGAACATGGGATGAACTCGTTGGCGTTAACCGACCACGGCAATCTGCACGGCGCGCTCGAGTTTTATCGCAAGTCGAAAGACGCAGGCATCAATCCGATTATTGGTTACGAAGCCTATATCGCTCCTGGCAGTCGTCATGAACGGGGCAATGCAGGTTCTAGCAAAGAAGCCAGTTACCACTTGACGCTATTGGCTCAAAATCGAACCGGATTTCGAAACCTAGTCAAGCTTGCTTCGGCTGCGAGTCTCGAAGGGTTTTATTTCAAGCCGCGGATCGATAAAGAAATTCTCAAGGCTCATAGCGAAGGCATCATCTGTTTGTCTGGATGTGTCAGCAGCGAATTTAGCCGCGCGGTCTTGAAAGGGATCGATACCTCGGAAGCGGAAAAGGAAGCGAGAGATGTTGCAGGTTGGTTCCATAAAGTTTTCGGTGATCGATACTTCGTCGAAGTGATGAACAACGGTGTCGAAATCCAACGGATGCAGCTTGAAGGAGCCGTTGAGATCGCAAAACGCCTTGGGCTGCCTGTCGTCACCACAAGCGACACGCATTATGTCGACGAGGGAGATGCCGTCGCCCAAGACATCATGCTCTGCATTAGTACCGGTAAGTTTCGTACAGATACTTCCCGTATGAAAATGGATGGCAACCAGTACTTCTTGCGAAGTCCTGAGCAGATGTATGAGAAGTTTCCTGGACTCGAAGACGCTGTCGCGAGAACCCAAGAGATCGCTAACTCTGTGGATATCGATCTACAGCTTGGTAAACACTACTTCCCAGGATTTGAATGTCCTGAGCAACAAAAGCCGATCGATTATCTGAGGCAACTTTGCATCAAGGGACTTTTCGAGCGATACGATGGCGATGCGAACCGCATCGTGGATGGCAAGTTAAGCGACGAAGTCATCGCGCGACTCGAGCGTGAATTAGGCGTGATCGATAAGCTTGGTTTTCCGACCTATTTCTTGATCGTTTGGGACTTCGTCAATCACGCGCGCAATCGAGGTATTTGGGCAACTGCTAGAGGAAGTGGCGTCGGCGCTCTTGTCTGTTATGCGCTCTATTTGTCACACGTTTGTCCGCTTCAATACGACCTACTATTCGAGCGGTTCCTCGATGAAAACCGCATCGAGCCTCCAGATATCGATATCGACTTCGACAAGGACCGCCGTGGCGAAATCATCCAATATGTGAAGGAGAAATACGGCCACGATAACGTTTGCCAAATTGGGACGTTCGGAACGCTCGCTGCGCGCGCCGCCATCAAAGATACAGGCCGCGCTCTGGGTATTCCCTTGGCAAGGGTCAATCAAATCACGGAGATGGTTCCTGATGAACTCAAGATTACACTTCCCAAGGCGTTGGAAGAAAGTGAGGACCTAAAACGCACCTATGAAGGTGATCCAGAGATTCGCGAATTGATCGATCTCGCGATGCGAATCGAGGGCCTTGCACGAAACGTTGGAACGCACGCGGCGGCAGTGGTGATCGCTGATAAACCGTTAACCGAGTACGTGCCACTTTGTCGTGTCTCGGGTAAGCAAGACGTGATCACGCAGTGGTCGATGGGTGATGTCGAAGCGGCGGGCCTGCTGAAGATGGACTTCTTAGGCCTGCGAAACTTAACGATCCTCAGCAAAGCGGTGGAGCTGATCGAGCAAACCACCGGACAGAAAATCGATCCGCTCAAATTTCCACTTGATGACAAGAAGACCTACGCGCTTCTTCAACGCGGTGAAACCAAAGGTGTTTTCCAGCTTGAGTCGGGAGGCATTCGCGATCTCTTGTTGCGGATGAAGCCTGATCGCTTCAACGACATCATCGCGACCAACGCGCTGTATCGCCCAGGGCCGCTTGAAGGAGGCATGGTCGATGACTACGTCAATATCAAGCACGGCCGTCAACAGCCCGATTATAAACATCCGGTTTTGAAAGACATCCTTGGCGAGACCAACTCCATCATGGTCTACCAAGAGCAGGTGATGCGCATCCTCAATCGCCTGGGTGGAATCCCGCTTGCGTCCGCGTACACCGTCATCAAAGCGATCAGCAAGAAAAAGGAATCGCTGATCAATCAGAATCGCGAGAAATTCCTTGAAGGTTCCATCGCCAATGGCCTTAAAAAAGAAGACGCGGACGACATTTGGAATTTGATTCAAAAATTTGCTGGGTACGGGTTCAACAAAAGCCATAGCACCGCCTATGCGTTGTTGGCTTATCAGACGGCCTATTTAAAGGCTCACTACCCGGTCGAATTTATGGCAGCTTTGCTCTCCAGCGATATCACCGGGAGAAATTTCAAACGGAAGGATGCTTTGGTCGAACACATGGAAGATTGTGCTCGCATGGGGATTACCATCGTCAATGCCGATGTAAATCAGAGCGACGTCGATTTCGCTGTTGCCAATGGCAAGATAGTTTTCGCATTGTCTGCCATCAAAGCGTGTGGTGGCTCGGCCGCCGAGGCGATTGTTGCCGCAAGACGCAAGGGAGGCCCGTTCACGGACCTATTCGAGTTCTGTGAACGAGTCGACATGCAGGCTTGTAACCGTGCCACGATTGAAACGCTTGTCAAAGCCGGCGCGTTTGATAGCCTGGGCGGCGAGCGAGGACAGCTTTGCGCCGCAATCGACCGTGCCCTCCAGGTCGGCGCCGCAGCAATGGCTGATCGCAAGAGCGGGCAGGTAAGCCTCTTTGGAATGTTCGATGACGAAGCCGAATCAACACCAGCAAGCAAACGTGTCACCCTCCCTGACGTTCCACCGTGGACTGAAAAAGAAAAGCTACTCGCCGAGAAAGAGGTCCTTGGTTTCTATCTTGCAAGCCACCCTCTTGCCGAACATGAGCCAAAGTTGTCCGCATTTCGGTCGCATACGATCGATCAGCTTGCCGACGTTAAGGAACGCTCCGAAGTACTTATCGGTGGCATGATCAGCGCGATCAAGTTTTCTCACACCAAGAATGGCAAGCCTGGCATGCCAACGAAGTATGCGAACTTCGATTTGGAGGACATGCAAGGTGTGATTCGCTGCATACTTTGGCCAAAGAATTTTGCTGAGCATGGCGACGCGGTACAACCTGATGCTGTGGTACTGGCCCGTGGAGTTTGCGAACGGCGGGGCGGCGACGAAGCCAATTTGCTCATCGACGAGTTGATCCCCTTGGATCAACTCGACACCAAATACACACGTGGCATTCGAGTCGAGGTCGACGAAGCGCAGCACGATGCCGAAACATTTGCCAAGTTGCGTGAGATCGTTCGCGGCTATCCGGGATACCAAGACCTCATGTTCTCACTGCGGGTCGACTCTGGCGAGGTAATTCACATCAAGAGCGGAAAATATCAAGTCCAGGTGACCCCCGAAATGCGGTCTCGCCTTGATGATTTACTGGGGCTGGGGAGCTATCGATTGATGATGACCCGGCCACAAGTTTCCAGCGGCGCGGCCCGCCGCAGGGGCAATTGACCGCAGCAAATTCTCAAAAAACTTCGAAAACTTCGTTAAAACCATCCCAGACTGCAACAATTCAGCCGTCTCGTGCGGCAATTTGTTGAACTGAACAAGTATGGTGACTATTCTCAAAGGCACTGGCGGATTGCTTTCCGCGCCTCGCTCCTCCATCGCCGCATTCGGTTTGCCGAGTAACACAGCAATGAAATTGCACATCCTTTTCGCTCAGTCGCTCGTCGCATTGGTCGTGCTTTCGCTGGCACCCCTCGCTCAAGCACAAAATAACAACACGACCAACAACTTCGTCAATCCGATCGCTGGTGTTGAGGTCGATGCCACCGGGGTGCTGCGGGTCAAGCAATTCGATCCGCGAGTTGCTCAGCAGCGTCTCATGGCTGCCAGGCAAGGCGCGGCCGCGGAGGCGATGAGCCCGTCAAAGTTACGGAAAGTTTCGCTGAATCGCCTCGAAGCGGCCGTCGCCAACGCGATCCAAGCCGGGAAAACACCCAGCGATGAAATGCTGTCGATGGCGGGCCTCACACGCATTGAATATGTCTTCTTTTACCCGGATACCAAAGACATCGTCATCGCCGGTCCGGCAGAAGGTGTCGTCGCGGATCCCGCGGGTCGCATGGTGGGGATGCAGTCTGGAAAGCCAGTTGTGATGCTAGAAGACATGGTCACTGCACTACGTGCCTATGGACCGGGCCAAAAGCCAACGAGCGTGATCAGCGTTTCAATCGATCCGACCCCCGAAGGCTTGCAGCGAATGCAGCAGTTCCTGGCCGCTGTTCGCGGCAATCTACAGCCTGGCGACGCGGAAGAATTAGCGCTGTCGCTGAAAAAGAATCTCGGCCTGCAAACCGTTTCTATCAAGGGTATCCCCCATTCAACGAATTTTGCTCGCGTCCTTGTTGAAGCCGACTATCGCATGAAGCTTATCGGTATTGGTCTCGAGCGATTGCCCGTTGCTGTGTCCAGCTACGTCGAACGCGCCAACCCATCGCAAGTCGCTTCGAACGCAATGGAACGTTGGTTCTTCACTCCGAATTACGACGGTGTCGCGGTCAGTGAAGATGGATTGGCGATGAAACTGAACGACCGAGGTGTCCAGCTTGTCGGTGAAAACGAGCGAGTCGGTGCGGGAGGACAGCGAGTCGTCTCTGGACGAAGTAACCGCGCCAGCGCCGCTTTCTGCCTTGAGTTCACCAAGAAATACTCACTGATTGCAGACCGAGTTGCGGTTTATGCGGAAATGCGAAACATGATCGATGCTGCCATTGCCGCTGCTTACATCCAGCAGCAAGATTTCTACGGCCAAGCCGATTGGGGTATGCCTGTCTTTGGCGACGAAGCTCAGTTTGCGATCGAGACCCATACCGCACCACAGCAAGTGGAAACCGCGGTGAATGCGATTTGGAAAGGCAGCACCCTGATGACGCCGCTTGGTGGTGGCGTCAACCTTCAACCTCGCCAGGCGCTGACCAGCGAGCGATTGGTCAAAGAAACTGACGGAAAAACGGCTACGGTTAAGGAACAATCGGGCCCCACAAGCCTTGCTGATGGGCAGTGGTGGTGGGATTGAGTGGTGGTGGGATTGAGTGTTCCGACCGCAACCCAATTTACGTTTGCTTAAGCCGCCTTTCGAAACGACGCCCCGTGCATCGTCTGGGTGCGAATCGAGCTTGCCAATGAGTCGATGGAGCCACCAGCTTCGTAAGCAAATTCGACGAATATCTCCTCGCCCGCAACGACGTCGATTGGCGAGTCGAGTGGCAGCACCAAGAATTGATTTGGCCATTCGATGGGGGTCGGTGAGCCTGCATTGATGGCGATCAAGTTTTGTGTCACAAAACGGAATGCGGACAATTGCCCCGACTGCTCGATTTGGATTGGCCCCGACCAACCACAAGCCTCACCGAACGGCTCGTCATAAATGACGCTTCCGTAACTGATCAACGACGAGAGCGGAAACGTCGAAGGTGCGTTGGACTGGGGAGCTTGGAATAAGGGAACGGGCGCGTAGTAGCCGAAGAAGTCAAACGCATGCTGAACCGGCTGGAACGTCAGTAGCGTCGCTTCGGGAAGAAATCGCGGCAGCCTTGTACCAAACGCATGACCATGATTTCGCTTGAACGCCTGGATTACTTGCAACTGCTTCTCGCGTAGAAAACCGACGTGCATCATCTCACAAATTACGACGTCTACAGGACGGTTGGGGATGAACTCACACGCATCGGCATGCACAACCTCGATCGACGCCGAAAGCCCATTGAGTTCAATAAGCTTCGTCGCGCAGCGAACCAGTTCTGGATTTCTTTCCACGCAAGTGACGCTTGCGCCACGACCTGCCGCAAAAGACGACAAGATCCCCGTTCCGCCTCCAAGCTCAACAACATGCATGCCTGGTCGAACGGTGGCTTCAATCGCACTTCGAAACGCGCCGACTCGCTGCTCATCTTGAAGCATGTTGTAGTGGTAGTGCAGCGGTATGAACTGACCAAGAGTATTCATGTCGCTGGGAGGCGATTGATCAACCAACGATTCGGTTTGAGCAGATTCGCTTGAATCGACACCTTGTGCATGAATCGTTTCATCGGCGCGGTACAATCGAAGGTTCATGACGGAAGCTTATTGTGATAGAGCGTTTACGTTTAGATCGACAGCCATGCAAGGTACTTAACGAACATCGACAACGCGTCGGAGATGCGCGATCACGATCGGGTCTTGTTCGTTCGGCAGACGCTTGCGAAGGTTTTGCTTGACGGCGGAATCGTTCATCGTCGCCAGGGAAGAGATCGCTCGAAGTCTGACCTCGCGATTCGAATCCTCTGCAAGCCATAGCAGCCAGGGCCGCGGGTCGATATCAGTACGATTCGCAATCGACTCGAGCAACCCAATTCGAACATCCACAATGGGCGAAGCCAATTGGTTGGCCACACGAATCTCTTCATTGCTCAATCCGCGGCGAACCAATTCATCCACAGCTTGATCACGCAGGTCAGCCTGCTCGCTACCAAGGAGTCCGATAACCGACTTCGTATCGAATGACTCAAGAGAGGATTGCGAGAGTTGCCGAAGCGGCTGAAGCGCAACGACGGTGGGACTTAACGTGGGTACACGATTGGATGCAGAGATCTCGCCCTGGGATGGCACGGGTGTAGCCATCGTTGCCACCGGCTGTGCGGTGGTGGGAGGGCTTTCTAATGAGGGACTGTCGAGCAATGTCAGCGAAGTAACCGGTATCGGCTCAGTTTCCTCGGAGATCGCTTGGACACGAACAGGAAGGGGCACGAGTCGAGGATACGTTGTCGGATCAACGTCACTTGTTGCTGAGTTGGTCGTCGCCGATGCAAGTGCCACGCCCGTTTCAAGAGCGGGCGGGCTCAAAACGGCAAGCAAGCGATTGGCTTCTCGATAAGCGTCGTCGGTTTCGCGAATCGATCGATCGACACATTCCAAAAGCGACTGATTAATCAATTCGATCGCCCAGCGGGTGCGCTGTGCGTCGAGTTCTGCCGCCACTGCGTTGATTCCTCGGATCATGTTGGTGTGGGCTCGTCCCAAAGCCGCATCGTCACGACTTGACCATTCGCTTTGATGATCGCGAAGCAGCTCGTACGCGGTCGCCGCAACCGTTTCGTCGCCAGCTGCTAATCGTCTCGCAACCGTTTCGATAGCAATGTCGCCAAGAGCGTTGATTTGCAACAATCGTTCAACCTGTTGCGCAACAGGGAGGTCGGCGAACCCGGTAACCCAACTTTCCAACAACCACCGGCGGCTCTGGGCCTGGGCAAGAATCAGCACCGCGAAAAGTCCCGCTACCATCGCCAGTCCTTTCAATCCACTCCACAATCGTGCCGGACGACGACGCGGTTGGACGGCAAACGGGTTTTCCATCGTTTGTGACATGGACGGCAAAATTCGTTAACAGGAATTGGGAACGACTAAACGTAGCGAACTGCGGGGCGACCTTTGGGAGCGCCCTCTCGGCGCTGGCGATTGTTCGCTTATTCCCGGTTCCGATACAAGATCATTCGCGGCGATTCTGCCCTTATCCGCAAAGGAGCGGTTTGCCGATTTCTAGGTTGCGGCCGGGCGGTTCGAAAATCTATGCTTCGCTCTGACTTCAATCGAAGAGGAAGGGATGCCCGTATTGAATAACCGACTGTATTTAACTTGCCTGTGGCCCGGTCTTCCGGAGCTTTGGTGGCGAGGTCGACTCACGGCACTACCGACGGCGATTTTTTTCGGCGTCAGTGTTAACTTCCTCCTCATCGCGAGATTCCTTTACCCGGAATGGCTGCTTCTTTCTGCAGTAAAAGCAGGCTGTTGGTTGGGCATGGCTGCTTGGCTATACGGGGTGATCCGGAATATTCGGGCACTTCCAGGTCTCATTTACCCTCGCAAAAACAGCGGTAAACCGGATCGATTTGTCGAGGCACACCAAGCCTATCTGAGGTCCGATTGGGCGTTGGCAGAGACCCTTTTAATGGATTGTTTGTCGATTGAAGAGCGAGACCCGCCGGCATTGTTGCTTTTAACCGCAGCCTATCGTCACTGTGGAAAGCTCGAAGCGGCTCGCTCCTGCATCCAAACCCTCCGGCTAACCGAGGCGGCTGATCGCTGGTGGCTTGAAGTGGATGCAGAAGAAAAAAGACTCATTCGGGACCAGGCGTATAGGGATGAGGCCTCAGGGGCATCCGCGACGGACGTCCGCAAAGTGTCCAACCACAAAAACGCATCCCATTTAGGTTCTCCGGGAACCAACGCCCCAGATGGCAGAACGGCAATCGCAGCTTAAAAAATGATTTCGGTCTGTCGGAATGACATTTAACTCGCGTTTAGCTAAACCTGGCCCTCTGCCTAATTGGCAGATACGCCAAATAAGCGACTTCCCTAGGGCAAGCTCCTATCCCCGTTTTTTCGCCTAATCGATAGAATCGAAAAAGACGATGATTGAAATGAAGGCATCCACGATGCGCAGACCCCGATTTCGTTAACTGACGACCGCACTCTGGTTGTCAGTGGCGTAAAGTTTGCTCTCTGAAGACTCTTCAGTTTGATCGCGAGATTGACTCGACGAATGATACAAGCGGTATCTCACCACAACGGCAGTCCGGGGGAAGGAAGCAGACATGTACGAACGTTTCACCGATCGAGCTCGGAAGGTCATGCAATTGGCCAATCAGGAAGCTCAACGATTCAACCACGAATACATCGGCACCGAACATATTCTGCTCGGCTTGGTAAAAGAGGGCAGCGGTGTAGCCGCCAATGTTCTTAAGAACCTTGAAGTCGATCTGAGGAAGATTCGGCTCGAAGTCGAAAAATTGGTTCAAAGCGGTCCAGAAATGGTCACCGTTGGTAAACTCCCGCAGACGCCGCGGGCGAAGAAAGTCATTGAATACTCGATGGAAGAGGCTCGCAACCTCAACCATAGTTACGTGGGAACGGAGCACATTCTCCTCGGTCTGCTGCGCGAGCAGGAAGGAGTTGCCGCTCAAGTCCTTATGAACTTAGGGCTCAAGCTTGAAGACGTTCGCGAAGAAGTCTTAAATCTACTAGGCCACGGCCTAGAAGGTGCCGAGGTCGGCGAGCGAGGCGGGCGCACCGGGGAAGGCGGCGAGGGTGGGGCCGCTGGAAGCAGCGCTAAGAGTGGGAAAAGCAAAACACCTGCTCTGGATAGCTTTGGTCGCGACCTTACGGAGTTGGCCAAGAAAGGCGAACTGGATCCTGTCATCGGACGCGCCCGCGAAATCGAGAGGGCGATTCAAATTCTCTGCCGTCGCACGAAGAATAATCCTGTGCTGCTCGGCGAAGCCGGCGTTGGTAAGACGGCAATCGTTGAGGGTTTTGCCCAAAAAGTGATCGCTGGCGAAGTGCCGGATATTTTGGCAGATAAGCGCATCGTCGTGCTCGACTTGGCAATGATGGTCGCCGGTACGAAATACCGCGGTCAATTTGAAGAACGCATCAAAGCGGTGATGACTGAGGTGCGTCGCGTCAAAAACACGATTCTCTTCATTGATGAATTGCACACTCTCGTCGGTGCAGGTGGCGCCGAAGGCGCCATCGATGCCGCGAACGTACTCAAGCCGGCATTAGCGCGAGGTGAGATACAGTGCATCGGTGCAACCACCTTGGACGAGTATCGAAAGTACATCGAGAAAGACAATGCTCTCGCAAGACGCTTTCAAGAGATCATCGTCGAACCGACAAGCAAGCAGGAGACGATCGACATTCTCAAGGGCCTTCGAGAACGCTACGAAGAGCACCATCGCGTCCAATTTACGGATGATGCGGTGGTGGCAGCTGTCGAGATGAGTGAACGTTACATCACAGCGCGTTGCTTGCCCGACAAGGCGATCGACGTGATCGATGAGGCCGGTGCACGAGTTCGCTTGCGGACCATGAGTCGTCCACCGGACCTTAAGGAAATCGATGTTGAGGTCGAACAGCTCAACAAGGACAAGGAAGACGCCGTCGCGAATCAAGACTTTGAAAAGGCGGCTAACCTCCGTGATCAGGCTGAAAAACTTCGCCGTAAAAAGGACCAGATCACCCTTGAGTGGCGCGAGAAGAGTCAGATGACTGATGGCGTCGTCGATGAGGAAGTGATCGCCGAAGTGGTCAGCAAAATGACCGGAATTCCGCTGACACGCCTCTCCACCGAAGACAGCATGCGGTTGATGAAGATGGAGGACGAGCTTCACAAGCGAGTCGTTAGCCAAGCTGCGGCCGTATCCGCCGTGGCGAAGGCTGTTCGCCGAAGCCGCAGCGGATTGAAAGATCCAAAGCGACCGACCGGGTCGTTCATTTTCGCTGGCCCTACCGGGGTCGGCAAAACACTCCTCGCAAAGGCGCTCGCCGAATACATGTTCGGTGATGCTGACGCGCTCGTTCACATCGACATGAGCGAGTACATGGAAAAACACAACGTTAGCCGATTGATCGGTGCACCTCCGGGATTCGTCGGATACGAAGAGGGCGGGCAGCTGACTGAGAAAATCCGTAGACGTCCCTATGCGGTCGTGCTATTCGACGAAATCGAAAAAGCACACCCTGATGTTTTCAACATGATGCTTCAGGTCATGGAGGAAGGGCGACTCACCGACTCGTTCGGTCGAAACATCGACTTCCGCAATACCATCCTCATCATGACGACCAATGCGGGTGCCGAAGCGATTAAAAATGAGTCGGCGTTCGGATTCCAAAAACCCGATGGCGATGCGAGCTACGAGGCGATGAAGTCTCGTGTCATGGACCAAATTGAGCGAGTCTTCCGGCCCGAGTTTCTCAATCGCTTGGATGACACAATCATTTTCCGACACCTCAATATCGAAGACTTGAAGTTGGTCATCGATTACGAGTTGGCGAAGGTACGCGAGCGGCTCCTCGAACGAGGACTCGCTATCGAGTTGACAGACGAAGCGAAAGAGTTCTTGATCAAGAACGGCAGCAATCTTGACTATGGCGCTCGGCCGTTGCGCCGAGCATTGGAACAGCGAATCGAAGATCCGCTCAGCGAAGAGCTTCTGCAGGGTACATTCGAAGGCAAAGATACGATCGTGATCGATGTCTTCAAGAATGAGGAAGGCAAGATCATGCGTCTCGACTTCAAGGGTGAAGTCCGAGGACGTGACAGCGCCCCGGAAGCGATTGCAACGGGAAGCTCTACTCCCAGCCATAGCTAGCTCGGCGACTCGCTAGGATTCGGTGCGAAAAACGACGACCGCTCGGGTTATTCATCACCCGAGCGGTTTTTTCGTGTACTTGCGCAAATCAAACCCAAAATGCGCCGAACATTTTGCTTGCATGCGTTCTATAATGGAGCCCTGAGACGTCTTCGTGCCAAACGGTGCAAGCTGCCGACCCACTTTTCGAACTGACGACCATGGCGACATACTCGCCCGCGCGACCATCGACACTGCCGAATCAAAACAAGTCGGGGCGTCCACTTCCATCGGGATCAGGGCCGCGTTCAAGCGAGTTGGTGATTGCGAGCCGAATTGCAGACGCACAAGCCGCTTTGTGGCGAGCCGAATTCTCACGGGCTTTGCTGTTGCCGGTCATAGCGATTTTGCTCGGAATCACCGCGTGGGCTGTCGTCGACCAATGGATCTGGTCGCCCGGTCGAGTCGTAAGAAGCCTCGTGCTGATTGGGTTCATCGGCGCTATCGTCTTTTGGATCGTAAAACGAGTGTGGCCGCTGCTTTCGAGGCACATTCAACCCGAGTACGCGGCATCGAGCTTGGAGCATGACCTCCCCGAACTACGACATTCCTTGACCAGCTACGTGTCCCTTGCCGAAGATCATAATCGCGAGGGTGTTCGGGGCGTTGTCGTGCGGTCCATTGGCGTCAAAGCTGCAGCCCAACTTCAGCGACACGACATTGAAATCCCTAGCGAAGCCACCGGCAACTTTGTGTGGTGGCTCGGCGTCGCGGGAGCAATCGCGATTGCCACGGCGTACTCGCTTTGGAGCCCAAAAAATACGTTCCAATCGGCTCAACGACTACTATTGCCATTGTCAGCCACCAAGCCTCCGAGTCGAGTGGAAATCCTGGATGTGCTTCCAGGCGATATCGAAGTTTTGGCTGGTCGTCCGTTTGACGTATCCGCAGTGATTCATGGTTGTCGGTCGTCGGAGACACCTCGGGTGGAATTTGGCAACAGCTTTGCCAACTCCCAACCCTTGACGCCCCAAACAGAATCCGGGCGTCACTTGACGTCCATCACCGTTGAATTTCCCACTCATTACCGGATCGTCGCTGGGGACTCGGTCGCCGGACCTTACGCGGTTACCACCCGCGACGTTCCTTCGGTCTCAGTAAACCGAATCGACCTTACCGCGCCTGAGTACACAAGGATTCCGCCTCGATCGACGTCGGGCGGTGCAGTCGTTGGTGAGGAAAACTCTCTTGTCGTTGTCAATGCAACGTCCACTCGCAAGATTGACAAAGCGAAAATCGAGTTCAATCCTCGATCCATTGGAAATAAGGTTCAAGCTACTGGGGGCAGCTTGGACATGCGAATTGCTGAAGACCGTTTAACACTAGCGGCGTCATTTCCGTTGCGTCTCCCCAAGCAAGCCGTTGGCGCCGTAGCGTTCGACTCTTATCGCATTCGTGTTTGGGACTCCGCCGGTAACGAGAACCCGGATCCCATTATTTATCCCGTACGAATCGTCGCAGACTTGGCGCCCGAAGTGTCCATTGTCACGCCCCAAACAACCGGCGCCTCAACACCTATCAACGCGTCCCAAACGATTGAGGTCAATGCCGTCGATCCCGACTACGGATTAAAGGCCATTGAAATCAAAGTACTCCGTGGCGTCGACAAGATTGCAAATGAAATCATTTGGTCATCCGTGACTGGCGACACTGGCCGACAGATAGCCACATGGGAGTTGAAGCCTGAAGCAATGAACCTGCACGTCGGTGACACGGTTCAGGTCATTGCTATGGCAATCGACAATCGTCACGACGACGCCGGCAAGCCGTCGCCGCTGACAACGGCATCCGATCCGGTCGAATTCACCATTACGGAGCGCTCGCTGAACAAACCGCTTCCCCCAATAAGCCCGCCAAAGGATCCTACAAACGAATCACCCGATGACCGCTCGTCTAATGCCGACGACAGTGACGGAAGTCAAGGCGAAAGCGGAAAAGGTCAAGGCGGAAACGGAAGTCAAGGCGGACAAGCGGCAAATGGTACCGCCAACAAAGGCGACCAAGGACAAGGGGGCCAGGGACAACCGGGCCAAGGTCAGAAGGGGGAAGGTCAGAAAGGCGAAGGTCAGGAAAGCGGAGCAACTTCCGGGAAAGGAGCCCCTGCGAACGAAACCCCCAGTACCGATTCCGATCAAAACGATTCGAATGATGGTTCATCGGGTGGTTCATCGGGTGGTTCTTCGTCCGGGAGGCCAAGTGGGAACGACCAGCCAGATAAAAATGGCTCGGGTTCAGACGCCCCCCAAGCAAACGAAGATTCATCTGGCAACGGCGCTGCGCAGTCGGAAATGACTCCTTCCCAAGAAAACGGTGACTCAGCGACTTCCACGAATGCCGATGAAAATTCCATCGAGCCATCTACCGACGGAAGTCCAGCTTCAAGTGGTGAACCGAATGCTGGAGATGGAGCATCCTCCAAAGCACCCTCAGCAAGCAATGGATCCAATGGAAAGCCCCAACACGATGGAGATGCGTTCGAGCGGATTCGAGACTATTTGAACGAAAGCAAGGATCCAAGTCGGAACAAGGATCCAAGTGGAAACAAGGACGGTGGAAAAAGCGGGCAGCGACAGCCCAATGGCAAGCCTGCCGATCGCACACAAGAGAATTCTGACGGATCGGAACAAAATCCTCCACCGGATGGCAACGAGTCTCAGGGCAATAGCGCTCAGTCGAATGACGCTCAGGGCGCCAAGCAGGAACCAACTGATGAACCGGGAGAAGGTAAATCGGGTGGCGAACAGTCGGGTCAAAGTGATAAAGGACAATCGAGCGAGAGTGCACAAAGCGATGAAGAGGGCAAGGAAAACTCCGACGATTCTTCGAATCAAAACGTTGCTTCCGCTGAGCCGACCAATCTTGAACAAGACGGAGTCGCCTCGCGATCGAAGAGTGATGAGCAACAGCAGGCAGGAAATGGCTCGGCAAACGAGAGTTCGTCCAATCGAACCGAGCCCAGCATCGGCAACGAATCCGATAGCGATGACGCAGCATCACCTGAACTGCCAAACGTCGATCGGGCAAAGCCCGACAGAACAAAGAGAGGCAATTCCAACGAAGCGAATAAAAAAGAAGGGGAGGCTAACGGGACTGAAACGCCCTCTCCATTGACAGCTGACCAGTCCGACAAGGGAAAAACGGCGAATTCCGGAGACTCGGATTCAGATGCATCCCAATCAGACCGATCGACTCCTTCAAGTGATCAGGATGAGCCGTCGGGACAACCGGCAGATCCTACCGATGACTTCGATCAGCCATCCAAGGGCTCTCCTCCGACACAGGGCAGTCCTCCGACTCAGGGCAATCCTTCACCTCAAGGCAATCCTTCAACACAGGGGACTCCTTCACCTCAGGGCACTCCTGCTTCCAAAAGCACACCGGGTGGAATGGCTGCCAACGACACGACGGCATCCGATGAAGCTGAAAACCCATTGCCACCGGATCCTGTGGATGTCGAACATGCACGACAGGCGACGGACCTAGTGCTCGATTATTTGGACAGTCAGCGAGAAACGCCCGACCCCGAATTGTTGGAACGACTCGACTGGACGCCCGACGAGTTGCGGGCATTTAGTGATCGGTGGAGTCGACTCCGTCAAAACCAGGAAGATTCCCAAGCCGACTCGCAACAAATCGAGGAAGCTCTTCGTAGTCTTGGAATCCGCAAACCAAATGATCAGTCCATGGGGCGTGTTCGCGATCGAGATGACACACTCCGAAACCTCAAAGACGCGGGCAGCCGGAAACCCGCCCCCCCCGTTCACCGAGACGTATTCGATGCGTTCCGTGAGAATATCCGGCGTAGCAGCTCGAAACATTAGGTGATGTTCGCCTGTTTAAGTACGGATCCACAATGATTAGTGACTTGCCAATTAAACCATGTTGGAGGCGTTAGCATGACTCGGTCTCGGTTCTTAACATGCTTCGTTGCATTTCTTCTGGCTTGTGGAGGATATTTGGCGAAGCTCATTGCAGACGAAACGGCATCGTCTGCCGCACCCACATCGGCTTCCACTAATAACGAATCCGGAAAAGCGGCTGATGGTGCCCCAAAGTCGGACTCGCCGCCTTACGTCCCCAAATCAAAAGCTGAATTGCGACGACGATTGACCGCGATGCAGTTCAAGGTCACGCAAAACGAGGAGACGGAACCAGCATTCAAGAACGAGTACTGGAACAACAAGAAAAAGGGTTCCTATCGATGCATCGTCTGCGACCAACAGCTTTTCAGCAGCGATACAAAATTTGATTCGGGCACCGGTTGGCCCAGTTTTTGGAGCCCCTCCTCGGAATCAGCGGTTGCCTATAAAAGCGATTGGCATTTGCTGTTTCGCCGCACCGAAGTGCATTGCAGTCGCTGCAACGCCCATCTGGGCCATGTCTTCGATGACGGGCCCCAACCGACCGGCAAGCGATATTGCATGAATAGCGCGTCACTCAAATTTATCGGTCTCATTGATTCGAAAAGTGACGCAACCGACACCCCTGCCAAATCCGTGAAAAAGTAACCGACTTTTACGGCTGTAGCGGCTTTCATCATGGTGATGCGATTGATCAGGCGGGAGCTACCATTCGTCCGACAAAGATCATGGTGGGCGGAGTGTTCAAGGATGAGCACGTTGTACCGCGACTCGATTGGTTGCGTGTAAGGTACGCACCCGCAATTTGCCTATTGCATCCATAGATTGCTGGGCCGACCGGGAATTTGCCTGATTGAGACTCGGATCGATCACTTCGCGGTGACTTTAGGTTGAACAGCGGCGTCAATGGATTGATTGCAATGAACATTCTTAGATATCGTTCGGGGCTGACTTTCGCATTTCTAGGCGCATGCCTTTGCGCCTACAGCCTTGTTGGCCGCCCGGTCATCGCGCAGGAGGGTTCCCTTCCTCTACCGCAGCCTACGGGGAACGACTCGAATTCGGTCGTTAAACTCGGCGGCGCTTCGATTTTCGGCGGGGCAGATCGACTTCCCACCGTTGCCAATAGTTCGCTTTCACTGCCACCGATAATGGCTGCGACCACCAAGGTTGAGAAAATCGGTAACGGAAGCACCCCCACACGATTCCGCGACGATGCCGACACCCCAACCGGAGATTTACCCGAATCTGGATACGAACGTGCAGCCAACTGGTACGCGTCGACCTACCAATTTGCTGCCGCAAATACATTTTCCAATCCGCGATACTTCGAAGATGTGATGCTGGAGCGGCATGGTCATGAACGCTATCCAAGCCTCCAACCACTTGTCAGCGGTGCTCGTTTTTTCGCAACCGTTCCCATGCTTCCCTACGTCATGACCGTACGGCCACCTTGTGAATGCGAATCACAGTTAGGCTATTTCCGTCCAGGAAGCTGTGTGTACCCCTACGTGCAACGTCCTCCGTACGTCCGCAACGCTTTAATCGTCGAAGCATCCGCGGTTGCGAAAGGCATCGTCATCATCCCGTGATCGATCGAGAATGAACGGCCAGTCAAATGGCGCGGTGCTCGTGTTGAATCGCGTTGGTGTTGAAAAGTGTTCGCGTTGTAAGGCGGGTCGATTGCTATCAAGCTGCAATGCGACCGATTCTGTAAGTCGATGACAGTAAGGATCGAAAAAACGTCAATCTAGTTCCTGCTGCGGAAAGCAGTTTGGGACTCTTAGCCGCCGTTGGGATGCATGGTACGGACACGCGATGCCCGGCCCCTCGCTGAATCCTCTCTTTGGCATGTTAACTCGCTTTGACGGGCTGCTTTGACGGAGTTCAGGCACTTGGTTTTTGCGGGTCGAGAAGCTGCTAAGTTCGTAAAACTCTGCTTCCCTTCTGATTTGTGACCGCGCCTTGCCGAGCGCCGCCAGACTCGTTTCCAATCGAATCAAAGATCAATGTCCAACGCGTAACGGCGTGGCGATTTAACTTGCTAGCAATGCGGGAGCGCAGTTCAATTCGTTGGCGTTTAGCTCGAACTTTCGGTTGTCGTCCACATTGCTAGCGATGGCTAAGCGACGTACACCGTAGCGACTTGGAAGCGATTGCGAGAAATCCGAATCACTGCCATCGTTTGTCGATCACCGGTTCAGGTCGTCCTGTAACGGTTGTATCGCCCCACTCTTCGACAACCACCTCAAAACCGGATCGCGGCGATCTAGTCATGAGGAACGTATGACCGATGAGGATTGTGCTGTGGGCACGGAGGCTCGCGGTCGTCCTCTACGATTCGCTGCAAAGTCGCTGCGGTTTGAGAAGGCGCAATCAAGCACGCGTTCATGCTGGCTGTACACCACAATGCCCATTCGATTCTTCCGCCGCCATCATCTCGGTATTTCGACCGTTACGATTGGCTCGATGATACTCAGTGGATGTGGCCTGACTCAAAAGTTTCTTCCGGGCCCCGGACCCCATGACACCCGTCAGTCTTTCCACGATTCCGTTGGAATGCAGATCGAGTACCCGCAGGTAGCTCAGTCCATGAGCGAACCGCTGGCTGCAGCAAGGTCCACGGCGGCTCCCTTATCCGTCGAAGACCCGTCCGAGCTTCCAACGATTGAGATGACTCTTCCGGAAGCGATCAACCTTGCGGTACGGCAAAGCCCAATCCTTCGTGACATTGGCGGAGCGGTGGTAACGGCGCCTCAAGCCACTCAAACTATCTATGACCCATCACTCATCCATTCCGATCCAAACCTTGGTGTTGATGCAGCGTTGTCGGCATTTGATGCTCAATGGGGAAGCCAACTTTACTGGCAAAAAATCGATCAACCGAACAACGTACAAAGGCTTGGGCTTGGGGGGGCTTTCACTCCTTCGGTTTCACAAGGTACGACCGGCGTCTATCAAACCGAATTAAGCAAACGAACGGCACAGGGTGCTAGGTTCGCGCTTCGAAACATTGCGACTTACGACAATAACAATCGCCCGTTCCGACAGTTCACAAGTGATTTTACCGGCTGGGTAGAGGCCGAATGGCGTCAACCGCTCATGCAAGGCGCCGGCACGACGTACAACCGAATCGCGGGCCCTAGCGGCTTTGTGGGCCAATACAACGGCGTGCTGATCGCACGAGTAAATGAAGACGTTGCGCTTGCTGATTTCGAAGCTGCGGTGATTCGATTGGTAAGTGACGTGGAGCAAGCCTACTGGGACTTGAGCACATCCTATCGTGTTCTGGAAGCAACATTGAAAGGACGTGAGTCGGCGCTACAAACCTTCCAATATCAACAAGTTCGATTGCAAGTGGGTGCAGGTCGAAGCGACGAAGAGGCTCAAGCCCAGTCCCAATTCTATAACTTTCAGGCGCAAGTAGAAGCCGCTCTATCGGGCACTCAAGGTCTTTACGCATTCGAACAACGCTTGCGCTACCTGCTCGGCATGCCTCCTGCTGATGGACGACTGATTCGCCCCACAACGCCGCCCAGCGACGTTCGCGTGCTATTTGACTGGGACAGCGCACTGCAACAGGCCGTTGAACGGCGTGTTGAAATCCGTCGCCAACGATTCAATGTCAAACGGCGAGAAATGATATTAGTTGCCGCTCGCCTCAATCGTCGCCCTCAACTCGACTTCTTGGGTACCTACCGAGTGCGCGGATTGGGAGACCATTTGATCGGGGATCGCGACAACGGAACGCTCGATAATCTTGCATCCGAGATCACCGGCGGCGACTATCAAGAGTGGCGAGCCGGGATGGAATTGAACTTTCCTGTCGGACTTCGTGCCGCGAGTGCTGCGGTTGCCAATGCAAGGCTGGCGCTCAGTCGAGAACGAGCCATTCTGGATGAGACAGAACTTCGGATAAGTCATGACCTGGCCAGTGCGGCGAGACAAATCTCGTTGACGCACAGCTTGCTCGAAACGAACTACAACGGATTTCTCTCCGATTTGCGACAAGTTGATGTACTTCGTCGACGGTATCGCGACGGAACCGACAACATCAACTTCCTGCTTCAAGCGCAGCGACAGGTTGTTATCAGCGAGGCGAGTTTTTATCGGTCGCTTACGAACTACAACCTCGCCATCCGCGACTTCCATCGCCAAAAAGGCACTCTGCTGGCTTACAACGATGTGTCGATGGCCGAAGGCCCTTGGGCGAGCGGCGCTTATCGCGATGCGTACGAAGTGGGACGCTTTCTCGATACGAGATCGAACCCCGAGGAGGTGAAGATGCCGCGGCCTGTTACGATAGGGCCATTCGACCCAAGCCAGCCGCAGGATACGACTCCAACCAGCGACGATGGATTAATGCAATTCCTTGCACCGGCAATGCCGCTACCAGGAGAAGGCAGCCCGCAACCGGCCATGATTGAGGTTGGTACGGTTTCCGAATAGCTCGATTCGAGCCTTCTTGGTCACTGGCAACCGAAGCAACGGGGTAGCAAAACTCTCCGGCGCGGCTGAAGCCGCCCCCCTTGCGGTGAGGCGAGCCAGTCACTTTGCGTACGCTCCGTAACGGTTTCCCCAACCGTTTGCTTTGTGACGATTAGAGCATCAAGACCAGCGGAATTTAGACGCAAAAAGGGGGAGTCGCCGGCAAGGGGCGTTGACTACATCGTAGGGTTGGGGGTCCATTCCTTCGGAACACTCGGTTCACGTCCATGCCTGAAGCTGACTACATCCCAATAAGTGTTGCGACGCTGTTGCCTAGTGCGACAGTCGGCCTCGACTTATTTCAGGCGGAGCAAGATACGGGTCGCTTGATTCTGTACCGCGGTGCAGAATACCCATTGGCCGCTAGGGACTTAAAGCGTCTAAAGGATCGAGGAGTCCACCGACTCTTCATCTCTCGCGAGTCCCAGGGACGCTACCAAAAATACCTGCGCCAATTGGCGTCTGGGCCCATCGAAGACGGTCGCATTCCCATGCAGGCCCGACTGGGTGCGATGAACGAAGTGGTCCGAGACGTTCTCTCACGTTCGCTCACGGCCGAAGATAACGGACAGGTCATCCATTCTGCGAGTCATCTCGGCAAAGTGGTTGCTCAGACAGTCACAAGCCAGGCATTTGCCGCATCTGACTTGTTCAACGTATTGCATCATGACTATACAACCTTCACGCACTCTGCAAACGTCGCGTTCTATGCCGCCATACTCGCGACCAAATTAGGTTTCTCGGTCGACGAGGTACAGCAGATTACCACTGGCGGTCTGCTTCATGACCTTGGCAAACTTGAAATCAGTGAAGATATCCTTTGCAAACCAGGTCGTCTCGACGAAGCGGAATTTCGAGAGATAAAAAAACACCCACTGATCGGATTCAGGCGTTTAGCCAACCGTCCGGAACTAAGCTACGGCCAACTCATGATGGTCTACCAGCATCATGAACGCCTGGATGGGAAAGGTTACCCCGTTGGCTGCGCCAGCGATGAAATCCACATTTGGTCGAAAATCTGCTCGGTCGTAGACGTGTATGAGGCCCTGACCAGCCAGCGTCCCTATCGCACCCCGATGCCGAAACTAAAAGCACTTGATCTCATTGCCCGAGAACGCGGAACCGCATTTGACCCAGAGATTTTTTCATGTTGGGAATCGATCATTCTAAACGACTTGAATCGCTAATCGATCGGTTGGACTGGAGCATCGAGTTGCCTCCAGACTGGTCGAACTATTTTGCGGAAAGTGGTGAAAGCAACGTTCTTCCAAACGACGAACGCCAGAGTCGTCGTATCAAGGTACGGACGCTCTCAGTGCTTCACGTTGAGCACGCCATTCCTTCGCTGCCCAGGCCTTCGGTCCCTTTGGGCGTATACACGCATGACTTCTCGCGTCGAGGATGCGGATTCATTTCCCCGGTTCAACTTTTACCAGAAGAGGTTGTCCGCCTGTTATTACCAACGCTTTGGATGCGTCTTCGTATTGTGCGTGCGCGCCGAGTAGGCCCAAGGTGCTACGAGATCGGCGCTGAGCTAATTGAGCAACATGCACTCGACTCGCATGCATTCGAAGGTGTGAATGAATCACCTGCAGACAAGCAAGTTTTCTGGACAGATTTTTCGCGGCTTACCGGCTCCTTGCCTACCGTGTCAAACGTATGATTCGAATCGGGCGTTTGGGTTCGTCGCGAAGAACCACGCGATGCTCCTCACAATGCCATTTTCGCTTGACAATCCATTGCCCGAACTCGGTTGCGATTGAACGAAATGGGTCGCTTAGCAGTACTTCACCTGCGATCTCTAAGTGTTGCCTTAAACACACATCTAGCTTCGGCCACAGGTCACGCAGATAGGTGATGTCGCTTCCGATGATGATTGGAAATCGCTCGTCGATAAGCCGATCGTCTCCAAATCGCAATCGTCTGACATGACATCGGTCGCGGACTCCGTAAGTTGTCAAACGAACGAGCAGCAGCGGATCGCAAACTCCATCCGTGAGAGTCACATTTGCACCTCTCAATGCCGCTGCGAGGCCTGCTCTTCCGGTACCACAACCCAGTTCCAAAACTCTTGTCCCAGTGAGGCATCGATTGGACAGAAACTGGTCCATACCATCAGCGGCTCGCCAAGTAACGGCCCAAAAAGGATCGATCACGCCCGATTCGCCTTCGTCCTGACGACGACACGCGTCAAGCAACATGCCATCAGGGTCGGAGGGCGTGGCTATTCGCCATGGCATTCCCGCTACCTGGGTATCCATCCAGTGCCACTGGTAACGGCGACTGGCTCGTGCCTTTAATCGAAGGGTATCGTTCTTGATGACTTCCATTCCGCTGCTTGTTAATGAAATAGAAAAAACGGCCATTGCCAAAGTCCGTCCTACTCGAGAAGCCCCCGAACGAACAGTGGCATAGTTTACCGATTTGCCGTCGTCACCTCCATGCATGGGGCGATTGCGGCGGATGGAACGGAGGTGCCCTGCAAAACTTCTAGTCGCCATCGGTGGTATTCGGAGCCATTTTTCTCGGTAACGGCGGGTGATTTTAGTCATCTGAGAAGTTTTCCTGACCTATATGACTGTGTCACTTTCGCCGTGGGCCGATGTCGTCTTTTCGGAACCACCAGTACCCGATCTGCTCGCGAATAAGTCTGATGGCAATTACTCCCTTCGTCGCGGCCCCCAATCGCCTTACCAACAACTCACGGCGCTGGATGGCGGCGAAGCCAGAAATCCGCACGGGTATTGATTTCGATGACGAGGGTCTCCGATTGTCGACCGTTCGAATAACGACCCACTGTCGTTCGCTCGATTCACCAGAGGTGAAGGTCGAAACTCTTCATCAACTCCGCGAACGTGCCCCCAAATGCATCGCGGCACCTTCGCACTATCTCGAGGTAATCGCGGCGAGACTCCCTCGTTGCGCTACTCGTGGAGGAATGGCGACCTCCATTTCCATTCCCTCTTCGGCGCAGTTTCTTCGGTGCGTTTCCACCTCGCAAATCAATGAAGCACAAAAATCAATCGCTGATGAATTAGGAGGCCCCGTCCAGTGCACTTCATGGCAAGTGAATTCGCAGAAGTCGATGCTTTGCGGGGTTCGTGCAGATTTCACTGAATCACTCATTTCAATCCTTGGCGACAACGGCTATCGATGCCAAAGCGTCCTCCCTCGCTCTGCCGCCATTGCAAGAACTCACTTGCTAATGACACGCGCGACCATCCCTAATGCCGTTATCGTTGTCTGGGACCGTGACTGGTCATTGATCACGCTTGTTCAAGACCGAAGCATACGCCTTTGCCGTGAAGTAAGGCTCGACTTAACTGAAACGACTCCTCGCCTTTCGAAAGGTCAAGCCGATTCATTGCAATCTTCACAAGCCATGGAAAAAGGCGACGAGAGCAAGCATGCTCGCTTATCCGAGCGCGCAATCGAGTTAGCAAATGAAATCGGCTTGACTCTCCAGCACGCAGAACGACTTGGACAGGAAGCGATGGTTTCGACCGCACCGATCTATATTTGCGGTGCAATGACATCGATCCACGGGGCGATGCAATCGGTAGGCGATGCAGTCCAGGCTCTCATCGGTCGTTCCATCTGCAATTGGAGTGAGTTTCAACAGACCGGTGATTCAAAGCTGCCAAGTATCAATGGCAATGGAGACACCGTGTCACTCGCACTGGCAATTGGTGGCAGCAAAGTCGGCATCGAACAATTGTCGGTAGGGGGCCGAGTCCGATGAAAACCCGAGATTGTTTTGACCTGATGCCCCTTTCGATTCACCGGCGACAATTGGCCTCGCGTGTTTTAGCGAATTACACGATCGCGGCGGTTACTCTCTCAGTGCTACTGGGTGCAATCTGCGTTTCACGTTGGCACGATCGGCAGTGTAGCCAAGCGAGCCTGGATATTCTGATGCAGACCGCTATCCCTGTGAGAGACAATCGTATCCAGGCATTAAAACTACAGCAAAGTAACGAACAGCTAAGCAAGATGATCGCTGCCGTACAAACGGCTCGACCAAGAGATTCGGTACTCCAGAGCTTGGCTGCCGTTGTCGAAAGCGTCAGCGACTTTGGACTGCGCACGCGACATTTCCACCTCCGATTGGCGACAGAACGAGTCGCAGGGGACACGGAGACCGCGACGGCATCGATGCGTCTGACGGTCGAGACAGCGGACGACAGTGTCGCGGTAAACGCCCATGATGCCATCGCCGATGAAGATCGCTTTTGCAACACCCAAACGGTTGGGCTGACCAAGATTGGTGATGTGACGCATGCCGAGCTGGTCGCGACCCCTCGAAGCGAGGTCATGTTACCATGAAACGTCGGTATTCTCGCCTTGCGCAAATCGCCGGCAAAGACCCTCGAGTATTGAAAGGTGTTCACATTGCCGGTGGATCACTATGCATCATGCTTTGCGCAACGATGCATTGGCTACGCCAGCAGCCAAACGAATCGGCATCGCCTTCCACGCCGTTGCCCATGGCTGTCGAAGAAGCCGAGCGACTCGTTTCGAACGCATCGACGTGGCTGGACGAGCTCGAGCTTCAAAGCAATCGTAATCGCCAGCTGGTCGACGAGGCCCATCGTGCGGTTGAATGGGTACCGCGAACGTACGATTGGCAGAAAACGATGGCAGTGATTCAAGATCTTGCCGAGCGTTGTGACCTCGTCACCGCAGGGATCCGACCCGGTGAAACCCAACTGGGCTCTCGCGTGAAAATTCATACGGCATCGGTGCAACTGGAAGGCACCTACGAATCACTTTGCAATTTTCTTGATCAACTTCCTAAACTTGCTCAGCCAATATGGGCAAGTGAAATAACGATCCAAACCAACCCCGACCAGGGACCGCTTGCAATCGTTTTACAGTTGAGAGTTCCAGAAGCCGGTGACCGGACGATCAGCGCTTATCTCATCGGCGAGTTCGGCTCTCCCTTGCCCATGCAGGCGGTATCCCCAGTCGAAAACCCCGTGACTGAAAGCCCAGCGAAGGGTACTGAGAATGGGTAAGCAAGCACAAAAACAACAGTGTCCACCAGCGCGAAAAGGAACGAGCGAGCAAACCAAAATGATGATCGTTGCCGCACTTTCAGTGGCGTTGATTGTCGTTGTGTACGTTCAGTTTTCCGGCAGCGAGGCCGAAGTGCCTTCCAGCGCACCCAACGAGGAAACTGCGATTTCGGAGACGGGTGTCGCTCCCGTAGCCGCTCCGACGGTCGCATGGGTTCCGAAGGTCGAGTCTACCTTTGAAGTAACCACTCTTCGCACGCGGAAAATAGAAGACATTCTTAAACGCCATCCACTCGACGTTGCCCGAGTGGTACCCAGTCCGAACCCAATGCCTGTCCCTCCTGCCGAGCCCGTTTTGGTTCAGGCCGTCTATTTGAATTCGCGACGTGGTGCCGCCATTATCGGAAATCGAATCGTTCGCCAAGGCGAGGCTCTTCCTAACGGGCAAAAACTGATTGCTGCCACCCCGTCAGGCGTCGTGACCGGCTCGCGTGTATCGGTTGAAGCAGCACGGTGACTTGAGCCAATCGGCAAAGCACTTCGCCGATTCGCGAAAAAAGCGCACAGGAGTCCATTTGGGCAATCTGTTCCAGCAATTTCTAGCGTTATCTCCCAACACAGCCGATATCCAACGAAGACACCGTTGGTTGGCACCGATCCTTACGGCTCATTTGGAGCAGTAAAGTGATTGCCAATTGCAAGCTAAGACTCTGCAGGGCGTGAATGGACTACCTCAAGACAACGACGAGCGTTTTGCTGCTGTGGTTGTTTGCTGCGCCATATGCTGGGGCTCAGAGTCCACCGCAACTCTATCGCCTGCCACCATTATCACCGTCCGCTAAACCGATTCCGAGGTCTGGCGCGGACTGGACTGCCTTCGCGGAAGGAAATCACCCTTCAATGGTTCGATTGGTCTCCGGTGAAAGCGAACAGGACATGGTACCTATTCCCCGGCCGACCGAACCCGATGAAGTCGAACTGCAAGGTGATACTGATCATGTATCGCTGGTAGCAACCGAGGCATCGCTACCACGCGTCTTGCAGATGATCGCAGACCATCACGGACTTAACCTAGTGCTCGGTCCCGACGTTCAGGGCCCCGTAACCGTATCCATTCGCAGCGCACGCATGGACGAAGTACTGGACGCGATTTTAAACGTCAGCGGTTTTCGCTGGCATCGTAGTGGTAATCTCCTTTACGTCACGAGTACTGCCAACTCAGCCAATTTAGGACGAGAAGTTCAAGGCAGAACGTTGCGAGTCTTTCCACTCGACTTTATAGCAGCGACGGATGTCGAAGCAGTCGCAAACGGATTGCTTACCTCAGGAGGAAAAGCATTCGTGACGGAATCCGATATTCTCGACACTAGAAAGACTCGCGAACTGCTCGTTGTCGAAGATGTCCCGGAAGCAATCGAACGAATTGCCGAATACATCGCTCAAGTCGATCAAGCGCCACGACAAGTGCTCATCGAGGCTCATGTTCTCCAAATCGCGTTGTCAGAAGAGGAAAAGCACGGCATCAACCTCCGAACCTTAGCGAGAGTCGGCGGCGCGGACGTGACGGTCATCAGCAAAGGTTTTGCAGATGAGTCCTCTCCTCAAGGCCTCGCCTTTCGCGTCAATGGCAACGATTTAGGCGGCTTATTGGAACTGATTCGCACTCGTACGGATTCACGAACGCTTGCCTCGCCAAAGCTAACAGTCGTGAATCATCAAGAAGCCAAGATTCAAATCGGACAACGTCTTAGCTATAACGTCGCCACCACCACTCAGACGACAACGATACAAAGCGTTCAGTTCCTCGAAGTCGGTATTGTCCTTACGGTCCAGCCAATCATTGCTGAAGACGGGCAGGTCCTGATGACCGTTTTACCGAAAGTCTCTGGCGGGAAAATCAATCAAACGAGCGGTCTACCCGAAGAAGAAACCACCGAGGTTTCGACAACCGTATTACTGCCCAACGGTGGAGGCATGGTGATCGGTGGCCTGATCAAAGAAGAAAACGTCAATAATTTGGCCGTGGTTCCTGGGCTTTCAAACATTCCTGTCTTGGGCAAGTTATTTCGCCGCAAGGGCGATCTGGCCCGGAGAAATGAAATCATCGTAGCGCTCGTCGCTCACGTGCTACCCGACGTTTGCAGCGTACGACCTCATGAACTTCGTGAATTGCAAACGACCATTCCAGACTACACTGCCGAGAGCCTCCTGATGCCCTCGATGATCGATTCCCAATTGTCGGATAAATCCTACTCTCCTGTCGATTCATCGGTCATCACAAGCGAATGAAGCCGCTCTTCTAAGCGATGATTTTCTTTTGCACATTACCATGAACATCGGTTAAGCGGAAATCACGCCCGGCGTAACGGTAGGTCAACCGCTCATGATCCAGCCCCATCACATGCAGAATCGTGGCATGCCAGTCGTGTATATGGCATTTATCTTCAACCGCTTCGTAACCATACTCATCGGTTGCACCAAAGCTTAAGCCACCTTTAACGCCCCCTCCGGCCATCCAAGTCGTATAGCCTTTGTTATTGTGGTCGCGACCGTCACCGTTTTGGGCTGCGGGGGTCCGACCAAACTCACCGCCCCAGATCACTAAAGTTTCTTTAAGAAGGTCACGCTGCTTAAGATCCTGAAGCAACCCAGCGATTGGCTTGTCGATCTGATTGCAACTGTTCGGGAGGTCAACGCTGAGGTTACGATGGTGATCCCAGCCGCCCTGCGTCACTTCGACGAACCGAACACCAGCTTCAATGAATCGCCTTGCCATTAAGCACTGGCGACCAAACCCAGCAGTTGGGCCGCCATCGGCGCCGTACATCGCAAGTGTGTCTGCCGACTCGTCAGCCGTGCTCATCAACTGAGGCATCGCCTCCTGCATGCGAAACGCTAGTTCGAAAGATTCGATCACACCTTCGACTTCAGGATGATATTCGTCGTGTGCAAGCTTTTCACGATTGAGTGACTGGATCAGATCCAATTGTGTTCGTTGCTGGGTCTTGCTGATTCTCGGGTTGCGGATATCGGCAATGGCAGCTCCCGGAGCGGCACCTTGCATGCCTCCACCGCCACCACGACCGGCGCGTCCAACGGCAGTTCCAGAATAAATTGCCGGCAAAAACGCGCTGCCGTAATTACGAGACGTTCCCGGCGGCGGCGCCAACGATACAAACCCTGGGATACTGTCGTTCTCAGTTCCCAATCCGTACAAAGTCCAAGAGCCCAAAGACGGTCGCACAAATTGGGCCGTTCCGGTGTGCATTTGAGTCTGCGCGGCTGGATGGACCGGTTGATCACAATGCATCGAGCGAATCAAGCACAGATCATCGGCATGGCTGGAGACTTCGGGAAAGAGATCAGAGACCCAAAGTCCACTTTCACCGCGCTGATGAAAGTCCCACTGCGAACCCAAAAGTTGACCGCCGTATCGACCACTTTTTCCATGATCGCGACTGAGCATTGGCTTGTAGTCAAACGTATCGACATGCGATGGCGCACCTGCCATGCAAAGAAAGATCACCCGCTTTGCCTTTGCCGGAAAGTGCGGTGCCTTGGGGGCAAGTGGATTGGTACTGCTCGCAATTTTGGTTTGTTCCGCCGCGAAGCAACTGAGCCCCGCAAACGCGAGATAGCCAAACCCTGCTGACGTGGTCCGAAGCCATTGACGCCGCGAGGAATGATTGGGAGTTTGCATGATTAGGTCTCTATTCAAAGTGCAGTGCGGATCCAACGGAAGTGCAGACAAACCAGACACGTCATAAAAAGCTACCAACCGAACTCATCAAAGCCGTAAAGCTAATCAACAAAGCGAAATTCTGCAGAAGCTAGCAGCGACTGGCATAACCCACTCAATGTCACGAACGTTTTCTGCGAACTCCGCGATTCGGGAGTGTATTGATCCACAAACTCGCGAGCGGCACTTAGTTCTGACGTCGTCGGTAAGCGACCGTAAATCAAAACGAACGCCTCCTCGACCGATTCGGTCATGGAGTCCGTTCGCTCCATAATACGGTTTGCGATCGCCGCACTTTGCTTCAGGACCAACTCATTATTCAGCATGAAAAGTGCCTGGTTGGGAGTGTTCGATGCCTCACGCGTACCGATGACCATGCTAGGTTCTGCAAAGTCAAACACCTCTAAAACGCGTGGCAACTCGTCTCTCAAGATTGGTAGGTAAACACTGCGGTAAGTCGCATCGACCATGTCGACCGGCTCGCTAGACCCTCCAAACATCCCCGGTCCTTGACCAAACCGCTGACCAAATCCCGGTCCTCCCATCATTCCCGGAACAAACCCGGGCCGGCTTCGATCGAACCTTCCACCACCAAGTCGATCACCGAGTCGATCACCGATTGCATCCGACATACGCTCCGCTGCTCGTTGTCGCATTTGATTGGCGAGTGATTCTCGCATATCACCTTCGCCTGACATCATCGTGAATTGTGCGATGTTAACCAGACTACCATCGCGCACTTGCATGTAACCTGCTTTTGCCACTTCCGATGCACGAGGGCGGGTTGTGTTCAGTTTGCCACTAACGAACAGCATGCTGTCGCGAATCGCCTCCGCGTCCAGCCGTCGCGGGTTCGCCCGCCAAAGCAGATTGTTGTCGGGATCTTTATCGAAGCGCGTCGTATCAAACTGTGTGCTCATTCGGTACACACGCGAAATCGCGATCTCGCGAATCAACGACTTCATTGACCAATGAGAGGCTACCAATCTCAGTGCGAGATGATCGAGCAATTCAGGGTGAGTCGGACTCTGCCCCGTTGAGCCAAAATCTTCTGTCGAGCGAACAATACCGCTACCGATCATTTGTTGCCAGATTCGGTTGGCCATCACTCGCGCGGTCAACGGATGTTTTTCGCTTGCGATCCACCGTGCCAGTTCGAGGCGCCCACTGGAATCCTTGGCGATAGGAGAGGCGTCCTCGGATATCACTTTCGGGAAGCCTCGAGGAACCACTTGAGCTTGCTGATCGATTTCCCCGCGAACCAATAAGCGAACATCGCGCGGGGCTTCACGATCCTGAGCGCCCATGCAGAAAGTAAGCGGCTTACCCTCCTTATCGACGCTCCCCAAAGTGCTCGAAAGCGACTCCATGCGAGTCTGGGTACGAACCAAATTCATGATGGAGGTTTGGGAATTCGCACCGTCGCTTCGGCCGCTCCGCATCGCCATTCGATACTCAAACAACTCCTTGCGAAGCTCAGTCATTTGAGCGGTCATGTCTTCCAACTCATCCTTGGTATAGGACTTGTCGAAAGGGTTGGGGTCGGGGACCGGCAACAAAATCAATGCACTGGTGTTTCGATTTTGAATCCCCCCGACACTTCCAAATTGAGATGCCGGAGCCCCGAAGAACGTATCGGTATTAGAAAAGATCCCTGCCATCGCGTAGTAGTCGGTCTGCGGAATGGGATCGAACTTATGGTCATGACAACGAGCACAAGCAACGGACATCCCCATAAAAACTCGCGTCGTGGTATCGATCTGCTCATCGACCAAATCGGCTCTGAATTGAACGGGATTCTGTTCACTCAGCGACTTGGGGCCCAGTGCAAGGAATGTCGTCGCGATTAGATTCTCAGCCCACTGCTCATCGGACTTTACCGGTAGCAGATCACCGGCGATTTGTTCTTGGACGAATCGGTCATAAGGCTTGTCCTTATTGAACGAATCAATCACGTAGTCGCGATAACGCCACGCCTGGGGGTGAGTCATGTTGACTTCACGACCGTTCGACTCGGCGTACCGTGCGATGTCTAACCAATGTCGTGCCCATCGTTCGCCAAACTGAGGCGAATCCAACAGTCGATCGACCGTGACCGCGATCGCATCATCCGGATTCCGATTCCAAATCTGAACAAATGATTCGAGCTGTTCCGAGTCAGGGGGCAGGCCGATTAAGTCGTAACTGAGGCGGCGCAGGACCTGATACGGCTCTGCGTCCTGGTTTGGGATCAAGCCTGCATCATCCAATTTCGCAAGCACAAAACGGTCAATGTCGTTTCGAATCCAACCCTCGTCCTTGACCGCTGGTAGGGCATGCGGCTTGGGCACTTGATAAGCCCAAAACTCGGCCTTAGCCGCTTCGATCATTTCAGCCGTGATCTTCGAATTCAACTCACCGATGTCGGTCTTCCGGGGATCGGGAGCACCCATTTCGATCCATGTTCGAAAGTCATCGATGACATTCTGAGGTAAACGGCCTCTGGGTGGCATCTCAAAGTCTTGATGCGTGATCGCGTTGTACAGCAGGCTTCCCACAAGATCACCGGGCACAATCGCCGGACCACTACTGCCACCCAACTGAGTCAATGCCTCCGTGTCCAGTCGCAACCCACCCTTGGCGTTTCCCGTTTGGGTGGAATGACAGCTGTAACACTCTTTGATCAGAACCGGCCGAATTTTCGACTCGAAGAACGTGAGTTGTTCGGGAGACAAAGGCTGCGATTGTGCGAGCGCATTGGCCGGCGACGTCAAACCGATGGCGGTCAGGACACCGATAGCAGCGGTCAATCGCAGGAGCGAAGGAGTGTTCATGGCGAAAAGTTCCGCGATGGAGATGAGGCAGCGTGAATTCAACGGCATCCAGTTTATGCGAGGGATCGCATCCCTAAGGAGTGGACCGACCCCGAATCGATCGGCGAACCGAAGCCCGTCGTATGGGGCCTGTAGCCCCATTGCCCTGTCGTTTCGGGCCTGTCGCACGCCGATTTCCATGAACCCTGGTCGGAAGGCGATGTATCGGAAAAATTCGACTTTTTCGATCCGACCAACGTTTCTCGCAATCCGACCGACGTTACAGGTCGGAACCCGTGGTGGATGATGGCTCTCAATTGACTTTTCGAAACTCACCACCTGAATTTTCTGCCAGAGTCTTCAGAAACTGCTCAGTTGAAAAATCGAGTGAAATACCAATCGTGTTGAAGTTGAGGTTGCGAAAACGGTTGCGATGAACGATGTCGGCGATGATTCCTTGAGGAATGACGATTTCACCCGTCGTGGGTCGACCGTCGGTTAACAAAAAGACGGCTTCAAGCTCGTTATCAAATTCCAGTGACTGGCGGAGCGCACCGTGCGTGTTGGTTTTGTTCCCGTAGCCGAGCCGGCCGACAAAATCGATCGCGTCGCGTTTATTTCCTGGCGTTGCATTTACCAATTGGCTACGCCACAGATGAACAGCATCCGAATAAAACAGGATGGCAAACTCCGCATCGTTGGGAAGATTGTCAATCGCTTGTACCAACTCATATTTCGCACGGTACAGTCGAGAAACGCCCTCGTCAGCCTCTTTCATGCTACCTGAGTTGTCGATAATGAACATCATTCGCTTTGCACGGATATCGATCCCGTAATACTGCTGTGCTTTGCCAAGACGCATGCGACCATCGGATCCGGATCCGGACACTTCCGAGGTAAGTACCACCTGCGGGTCGCTGCGCTGTTGCCATCGCGCAAACCTCGCAGCATCGCCCTGGAAATCAGATTCGGTGACGACCGCCAGCAACTTTTCGATCTCGAAATGAAGCTGGCCGTCGAGCTGAGTCTGAAGCTCGCTTAAAAACTCAATGGCATCCGGATGGCCCATTTGCGCGAAGGACCGTACCAAGTTGAAGCGAAATCCATAGCTCAGCTCGTACTCGGGTCGATAGATTTGCCGTTTCATCGGAGCGATGGCGGCGAACCTTTTGTTCTTTCCTAGTGCATCGGATGCGATCATTGCTACACCGACATTCGGCGCGTCGAGTAGCTCGATTAAAATCGTCTCGCAGGCCGGCTGATCGATCGATCCCACCAAGTTCAGCATTTCCACCAAGCTCGGCCGAAGCAATTCCTTTGGCGGAACCTTGGAAGCTTCGGACTTCGCTGCATCCAGCACGGTACTTAGGACCGAAAGACATCGAGCGGGATCGCGTTGCAAGGTCATAATCGCTTGCAGGCGAACCGAGTCGTTTTTACCGACCAGCATTTTCGCAAGTCGGTCATTCGGACTTGCAGCCTCCAAACGAGCCGGGTGAAACGCAGTGATCAAGCATGCGAGTGCGAACATATATCGTAAATGGTGCATCGCTTTCCCCGCCCCAAGACGAATCAGGACATCAGTCGCCCCAAACAGCTTAGCGAATCAACTGCCGCGGTCAAACTGATCCCGTGAGCGATCGGCATCTGAATCGGAAGTGCACCCATCCCATTTGGTGGACGTCCTTTTCGTACCGATTTTCAAGTCACTTTCGGCAATCGATTGACATTGAACGAGCTGGAACAGGTTGAGGGTTGGTAGTAGTAAAAACCTTTTGACACCGAGTAGGCAGTCATGCGCCGCGACGAGGACGCATTCCCTTTACCCAGCCATGTTCCGCGATAATCGCCAAGTTTTCCCCTAAAGGTTAATACTCATTGGCCTTCGCTTCGAGGCCGATAGGCCGCAACACGGACTTCGCCGTCGGTGCTAATCAGTATTCCGATGACTTTCCCATCGGAGACTGCTACGACCGGGGCACCATGCCACTGGGTAAAGTCCAACTCACTGTGCGATACTGCCCAGGTCTCACCATCATCTTCCAGCATTTGGGAGTCGATCGCCTGGATCACCGGCGTCGCCTTACCGTCGGTCACCGCGCTCCTGACGACGATACACTCTTCAGGCGATGTGGGTGCGCGAAAGCGAGATTGGTCCCACTGAACCGGAAGGCCAACGCCAGGGATCATCAGAATTCCCTTGCCGACCGTACGACAATCCAGTGCACTGACTCCCTTCAATTCGATTGCGTTACCGTCGACCGGTTGAATTCGCAGATCGGCTAGTTGAGGCCCCTTCGCACCTTCCACAGCAATCATTGGGACATTGGCGGTGATTAGAAACGGACCTCCATTTCCATTCACGACCAGACCATGCTGCAGAAATGGCCGCTCGCGTCGAATCCCGAAAACCGAGATCGTTCGCAGCCCTTCCACGGCAACCGTTTCCGGCAATTCCAGGTCGATGAATGGGACACTCGAAGCGGACTCCAGCCAATCGGGGTCGGGTTCATTCGCCAACTCAAAAACCTGTCCACTTCGAATGGGCGTGGCATCTTCGCTGGGAGGACTGATGAATGAAATGCCTCCTTGCACGATCGATTGCAGCGACTGCGCGTTCACTTTTACGCCGGTTAAACTCAGATCGACGCCAAAGCCGCTATGAATCCAAAACTTCGATGAGCGACGCAACAATCGACGATAGGATCGATCAACACGAACACCAAAATCGACATGCCGAGCGTCGGGCGACAGATTGACAGAGATGACCTGCCCAACGGTTACCCCGCGCCAAATAATCGGCGAGCCAGCGCCAATACCGTGGCGATCGTCACTGCGTAGTACCAATTCAAGGCCTCCGGCAGTGAGTTCGTCCGGTGGCGCGACAGCTAGCCCAGCGAATTCACGTTGATGGGGACCGTTCGCATCTCCGGGACTGACGGCGATGTACTTGGCGCCAATCGCCGTGTCCAATCCGGTGAATTCCGTCAAACTCAACCGTGGGCGTACGATCCAGAAACGAGTGCCTTCGCGGTCAAGTTCACCGCCACTAGGCGTTAATGAAACCGCAACGTTGATTCCACTCAGGTTTTCCCGAAGGGTTACGGCAGTCACCAGACCCACTTCGATTCCGCGGAACCGCACAAGGTCTCCTGTTTTGAGCCCGTGGCCCTCCGGAAACTGAATGATGATCTCTTTACCACTCGGCGAACGTGACTGCCATGTCAACCAAAGGGCTAGAAGCATGCACAACCCTGTGACCCACCACATCTTCGACGAACGCAGTAGCCCTCGATCTTCATCTTGGATTGTGGCCGTGGGAAAAATGCCCGCCGCCTCCTCTCCTGGTTTCCCATCGGGCAGAACCTCGCTCATGCGTCCTCCCAAATGGCGTGAGGGTCAAAGGAAAGCGATGCGACCATGCTCATGATGACACAGGCGATGAATGCCACGACTGCGGGTCCAAATTCGAAATGCACGAGGTTGCCAAGTTTCACCATCATCACCAAGAAGGCAAGCAGCATCACATCCATCATGCTCCACTTGCCAACATGCTCCATGATTCGGAGGGAGCGCGCCTTGTGACGTCGATGGAGAAATTCCAAAAGACTCAGTTCCAGCAGCAGCACAATTTTCGTCAATGGAAACACCACCGAGAACAGTAACACGACACCTCCAACAAGCCAATTTCCATGGCTCAGAAGGTCGATAGTGCCTCCCAAAATACTTGATTCTTGACGATGTCCGAGTTTCTCGATTTGAAGAATGGGACAAAGGATCGCAGGCCAAAAAAGCACAAATGCGGCTGTTGCTGCGGCGGCAGTTCGACTGGCAACAACCTTCCGAATACCCGGGACGGCAATCCCCACACCGCACCGCGTACAGATCGCTTGCTGCGCGGCCGTCATTGGCGGCAGACGATGAATCCAGCCACAGCAATGGCAAGCGCGATAAGCTTCCGGCATCACAACCCTCGCAGTACACGCTCGGAACAGTCCCGAGACCTGATTCATCAAACTTTACCGCAGTTCCAGCTTCAAAGATACAAGCCCTGGCCCTATCGGTGACAAGCGACACCCTATCCGTTGCCCGGCGGCAAGACGATCAAATTGGCCCAGTGCTTCGTCAACCTTTCATTTGAGGGTACGACGGACTTCTAGTCCGTCGGCAAACATCGTCAAGAACGGACAGGAAGTCCGTCGTACGCATTCCCGCCAACCCTTCTATTTAGAAGCTATCCGAAAACCATTAGCCGCTTTGGCGATAGCCGCGGGTCTCTTCGGTTTCGGATAGGTTCTTAGTTTGATTGAAGCACTAGCCTCTCACCACGGTTCAGTGCGAAATCGCCTTGTCTCGATCGAAACGCCGCGGATGTTGACTCGTATCGCTCCGTGGATAGCGGTCACCATGACGTTGCTGCCTCGCACTTGAAGCAACTCAATGACTTCAGGCCGCTTGGCG
>JANOBM010000115.1:0-49288 GCA_031411655.1 Planctomycetaceae bacterium | reverse complement strand
GATAACCGGTTTCCCTCAAAAGATGCATGCAATAAGACTTGGTTGCGATTGGATGCGGGAAACCGAAATCTTCCCATCTTGTCCGTCCGCTCCGTCTCAATGGGTACCGATCGGTGTTGTTCATCGCGCTGCCAGCCGCGGACGATCGCGCCACTGATTGCCTCGCCCGTTTTGGAATTCAGAACGAATCCTTCGAGCTCCCCAGAGGCCAACTTGGCTCGCAGTACTAACGCCAAATTACTGACCCACACTTCTGAGAAACTGAGCTGTTGATTCAGATCGGCAAAGTCCGCACGGCTACTGCTGACTAAGAAGTAATTCCCTAGCGGAACATCTTTGGGAGTGCCGGTTTGGTAGAGTCGTTGCTGAAAGTCTTCGGTCTTTGCGAGGTCGACCGACCAGCTTTTGACCGGTTGCTGGCGCAAGACCGCTGCTCGTTCGTTAACCTCGAGTTCCTCAGCGCTCCATCGATCGCTTCGTGCGTAGGCTTCGAAATCATACTTCAGCAAGCGGAAGTAGACTTTGGTCACATTGCGATACCGAATGTCGATCGTTGGCCAGGGGTCGGACCAAACGCGCTCAGTGGTTACCGATGCCGAGGGAGCTTCGATTTCCTGGATCAGGTTGTAGCAACGGTTTGCCCCGACACTATCGGGAAAGCGAGCTACTCCTTCCTTCGCAATTCGGTGTGCTTCAACCAAGTCACCTTCCGACCGAATTTGAACAGCAAGGCTATGCAAGGCGCGAGTCGAAATGGAGTGCGTCGCACACGATTTCTCGAACCGTTGCAGGGCTGCTTTGTAGCGAGTTGCTTTCTCATCGCCGACGGCATGGTTATTCGCGAACTCCAGCCTCAAAAGATCGGAATCAAGCAGTGCTGAATTGTTTTTGTCGTTTTGATGAAAACGGAGAAGATCCTGATACAGTTGCACTGCGCGGAGCAACAATGAATCGGGGGCTGTCGCAGGTGTAGCGGCCAGTGGATTCCAGGCGAGGAACTCCTCTCGGGTACCGAATACGGGACTATCCACGGAAATCTCGAATGCGTCTTGGACTTTTGCTGCGCCCTGTTCGCCAGCCGCATAGAAGTCCAATGCGTTGTGAGCGACCACATCAAACATGGTTGGGCGAAATGGATCGCGACCATTTCCTTTCTCAATCAACCTGTCGAAGTCCTCGATCGGCGTCGCTTTAAGAAGGTCAGATCCCGCGAATGCTTTGTCAAACTGCTTGTCAACTTCCGCCAGGATTTGTGGCAGGCTCCAGGTCGTAAAATCGTCGCTGGGTATTCCTTCAGTCTGAGTTCGTTGCAAAAACTGCCAGCGATTTTGTTGAAAGTAGTGCCAAAACCAGTTAGCCAAGATCGCCTCCATGACGGCCTTCATCTCGGCGGGAGACTCATCGATTGCCGACCGCATGCGAGTGATTTTTTCTTCGGGTTTGTTGCCCTCAATGCTTCCCTCGTAAGCGATCTTCAGGCTGATGGCTTTGATCGCTTCGTCATATTGTTTTTCGGCAAGCGCCGCTTCAATGATCGGAATTAACTTCTCGATCGCGGTTTTAGGAAGGCCTTGACTGATGGCGTCATCCACTGACTTCCAGGCGGACACACGGTTCATCTTTTGGCCTTGAGGTTGGGCGTTTGCGGTCACGATCATCGCCAGGATCGTTAGCATCAAACCGGTAATGCAAAGTCGTTGGTAAAGCACGAAAGCCACCCCTGGATGTACATATGATGACGAGAATCAATCAAAGGCAGACGTCGCACCGCGGCCCACCCGCGTGACCAGCCACCCATGTGACCAGCCAATCGCGTTATTAGAACGTATGGTCGGTTATTTTCTTAGGACCCTTTCCGGTGGTTCGGCGAACTCTTTTTTGAAAGACCTAGAGGGGGCCCGCTGGTGGGCGGCGGCGTGCGAGTTTTTGCGACCAACATTCCGCGGCCGAGGTTTGGCGGTCAAGTTAAAGCGGTATTTACCTGTTTAGAAACGGGCATCGCAGTAATGGGCAAAACCGATATCCGCAGTAACGGACGCCTGACGTGGCGACTAGAATGGCGGCGACCACTTACCCGATGCAATTTGTTTATCCCATCCTCGGATTCTCCTTCCATGCTCGTTCATGATCGCTCGATCTTCGGATCTTCATTCCGGTTTCCTGCCCATTCATTTTCGATGTTACTGGCGTTGGTTAGCTGTTTTGTTTATGAGGTCATTGGTCATTGCCAAACCACCGAGCCGGCCCATCTGAATGGTCGTGCGGCGGCTGTTTTTGAGCGAAACAACCTGGTGGCGTGGTGCATCGTTCCGTTTGATAGCAAGAAGCGATCTCCCGAGGAACGAGCCGGGATGCTACGAAGTCTTGGGATCAAACGACTTGCCTACGATTATCGCGCCGAACATATCGCGACTTTCGACGAGGAGATGAGCCAGCTGAAGAAGCATGGCATCGAGCTTACCGGTTGGTGGTTCCCGACTCAACTAAACGACGAAGCGAAACTCATCCTCAGTGTCCTCGAACGCCATCAATTGAAAACGCAGTTGTGGGTCACCGGCGGAGGCGAACCGACAAAAGATGAGACAGACCAGAAAGTGCGAGTGGCAGCCGAGTGTGAGCGAATTCGCCCGATCGCTGAAGCGGCCGGAAAGATCGGATGCACTGTGGGCCTCTACAACCACGGTGGATGGTTTGGAGAGCCTGAGAATCAGCTTGCCATCATCGAGAGTCTTAAGATGCCAAACGTTGGCATTGTTTATAACCTGCATCATGGGCACGGCCACCTTTCGCGTTTTGCGGAACTTCTCGAAAAGATGAAGCCTTCGCTTCTCGCACTCAATCTCAACGGAATGGACCCCGAAGGCGAAGCGAACGGGAATAAGATCCTGCCTCTCGGAGCCGGCTCGCTTGACCGGGCGTTGATCACGGCCATTCTGCAAAGCGGATACTCGGGGCCGATCGGGATTCTCAATCATACCGACCATGATGCGGAAGCGAGATTGCTCGACAATATCGAAGGGCTCCAATGGCTGCTTGATCCCGATGCGAATGCAGAAAACTTTCCGCAGTACCGCACCTGGAAAGGCGAGATGCCTGAGCCGCTGCCACTGCATTCATTGTCTGCGGTGGAACGAGCTGCCATTGAATCGCTTGTGGAGCGTGCTGAAGCACAAGGTCAACCCGCACGTGGTGTCACTGTATTTGCGTCCGCAAAGTCTGCCTGCATCTCATGCCACAAGATCGGAACTGTTGGTGGAGCGATCGGTCCAGACTTGACAAACATCGGCAAACAGCGGACCGCCGCGCAGATCGTGGAGTCTTTCCTCTATCCGAATAAACAAGTCGACCGGGCATACCGCGTGTCACAATTGTTGACGGTCGATGCAGAAATCGTACGTGGATATCGAGTCCAAGAAGATGAGCAGTCGATCACGATACGCGACCCCGCGAAAGGTGCTGAGCGGACTTTCCATCGGTCAGATATCGAACACATTCAGTCGTCGCCCAGTCTGATGCCTGATGGGTTAGCTGAGGGCATGACACCATCGCAACAATTGGACCTGATCGCTTTTCTAACTGACCTGGGCCATCACCGGCGGCTTCGACTGGAGATCGCGTTATCGGTCTTGGAGCACGCGCAGCCACATCCGCCGGCTGAGTTTCCTTATGAGCGCGACCCTCTCGATGTGACTGCATGGCCCAGTTGGCAGGCTCATATCAATCGCGACCGCGTTTATGATTACTACACCAAGGAAGCCAATTACTTTCGTCAACAAGAAACCCCCTCGTCACGGTTACCAGAGTATCCAGGAATGGACAAAGGCGCGTATGGGCATTGGGGTAATCAGAACGAGGAAACGTGGGCGAACGATGCATGGAACCGTACGATTCTAGGGTCGATGCAGTCAGGAGTCTTTCATGGCGGTAACGGAATCGTTGTGCCTCGGAGTTTCTGCGTTCAGGTCGGAGAGCATCAAGAGTTTTCTGTTTGCTTCAATTCCGAAAAGGCGACTTATGAAGCATTTTGGTCGAATGGTTTCTTGAAGTTTTCGTCGGTTCGCCATGGGTTCATGGATGGATTGAATCCGAAAGGCACGTTGCTGCAATTGCCCGAGTTAGCAATGCCTAAAGGAGCCCAGGAGAATATGCCGGTGACTTTCCAGGGGCTCTATCGTCATGGTGATCGTGTCATTTTTGCGTACAAGATTGGTGACGTTGAGTACCTCGATTCGCCCTGGGTCGAGAATGGGCAGTTCGTTCGAAACCTTGCACCGCGCGACCAGCATCCGATGAAGCAGATGCTTGATGGCGGTCCGCCTCAATGGCCTCAGGTGATTTCAACGGAGGTAAGGATGGGAGCGGGAGTGCCTTACGCGGTCGACGAGATTGAATTGCCCTGGGACAATCCGTGGCGAGCCCAAATATTTTGTGGCGACCATGATTTTCTTGAAGATGGTTCGATCTTGGTTTGCACGATGCAAGGCGATGTCTGGCACGGAACCGGTGTTTCGCTTGATGAACATGGCCAGAAGCAGCCATCCAATGGCAAGGTCGAATGGCGTCGGTTCGCGTCTGGACTTCACCAAGCCCTCGGTCTAAAGGTGTCCCAAGATGGAATTTTCGTTCTTGGTCGTGACCAAATCACACGACTTCATGATCGCAATCACGATGGTGAGGCCGATTTCTACGAATGTTTTTCGAATGCGTATGAAACATCAACCGCAGGGCATGATTTCATTTGCGGGTTACAACGTGATGACGAGGGGAATTTTTTCATCGCGTCGGGCAATCAGGGAATTGTGCGAATTGCCTCCGATGGAAAAACAGCAGTCTCGATCGCGGAGGGTTTCCGAAATCCCGACGGGCTAGGGATTTATCTCGATCGCGTCATTACTGTCCCTTGCTCCGAGGGAGAATGGACACCGACGTCAATGATTTGTGCCGTTCGAGGCGATTGGATTTCAAAGGATGGCACCGTTCCACCTTTTTATGGATATCGCGGTAACCGATTTGGACAGCGGCCTTTGGAGGTTCCGATCTTACCGATGGTCTACTTGCCTCGGGGACTCGACAATTCGGCAGGCGGGCAGGTTTACGTGGACAGCGATCGCTGGGGGCCACTCAAAGGCCAAATGGTTCACTTTTCATTTGGTACCGGCGCTCATTTCTTATTGCTTCGTGATGAGATCGAAGGAACGTTCCAGGGCGCAGTCGTTCCGCTAAAAGGTGAGTTTCTATCGGGTGCTCATCGTGGTCGTTTTAGCCCCGTCGACGGTCAACTTTATGTAACGGGTATGGGTGGATGGGGCACCTATACTCCTGAATTAGGAAGCTTGCAGCGGGTTCGCTTCACGGGTGGGGATGTGCAACTTCCCATCAGTATTCATGCGCATGAGAATGGTATCGCGATTGGCTTTTCTCGACCGCTCGAAGCGGGCGCCGTCGACAATCCACGTGAGCACTTTGCCCAGGCATGGAACTATCGTTATAGCGCCGCCTACGGGTCAGCCGAGTATTCCGCTTCTCATTATGGCACTCGTGGACACGACCTCCTTGAAATCAAATCGGTTTCGCGAATGGACGACGGGAAGACATTGTTTTTGGAAATACCCGAACTCCAACCCGTTAATCAGTTGCACTTATTGATCACGGTATCGCCGGGAAAGCAGGTCGATTTGTTTGCCACTTGCCATCGTTTCGATAAGCCACGTACCGATATTCCCGGATACGTTGCGATCGAGAAGTCGTGGAATCGGCATCCAATTGAGATGGACGTCGCCATGGCCGCGCGTAAAGCGCCAAACCCGTGGAAAGGAGAGTTGGCGGGTGCGAGAGCTGTCGAGATTGTAACGGGAAAGAACTTGACATACGAAACGCAAACGTTCCGTGCGAAGCGAGGCGAAGTGCTGGCGCTAACGCTAGTGAATCCTGATGTGGTTCCCCATAATTGGGCATTGGTAAAACCCAATCAGTTGCAAACCGTTGGTGAAGAAGCGAATCGAATGGTTTCTGATCCCGAAGCCCTGATCCGCCAGTATGCACCTCAGACCGATGATGTACTCTGTTACACCGACATCGTTGAGCCGGGGCAAAGATTCACCATCTACTTCCAAGTCCCTGACCAAACCGGCAGCTACCCTTACCTATGCACCTTTCCCGGTCATTGGATGGTCATGAACGGTGAGATGATTGTTGAATAGGTTTTTGCCGGTCTCGAAAATGAGCACCGGAGGCGTTCGTTTCTTCATCCATTTCATGCAAAGATTGGCTCCTCTTATGAAATACGGCAATTTCCTTTTTGCTGTGATATTTTTGTCGATCAGCCCGGGATGGGCAAAGGTGGAAGCCGCAGATAGCTCGGTTCCCCATATCTTGTTTGCGATCGCAGACGATTGGGGATTACACGCCGGTGCCTATGGAACGCCATGGGTGAAGACGCCTGCTTTTGATCGCATTGCTAAAGAGGGGTTGTTGTTTAAGAATGCGTTCACGCCGATGGCAAAATGTGCGCCTTCTCGTGCCATTGTTTTGACCGGTCGACATCTGTGGCAAAACGAAGAGGCGGGGAATCACATGTCGATGTTCCCTGCGAAGTTAAAGAGTTGGCCTGAAGCCTTGATCGATAAAGGCTGGCATATGGGAATTACAGGAAAAGGATGGGGTCCTGGCGTTGCCAACGATGAACAGGGAAACACTCGCGCCATTACGGGTAAGGCATTCAATGACCGTAAGTTGAAGCCCCCGACCCAATCCATTTCCAACAACGATTATGCCGCCAATTTCATCGATTTTCTTGATGCTGCACCGGAGGGAAAGCCGTGGTGTTTTTGGTATGGTTCGACGGAGCCTCATCGCGCTTACGAATTCAAATCGGGCGTGAACAAGGGCGGAAAGAAACTAAGCGATATTGATCATGTGCCTAATTATTGGCCCGATCACGAAACGATTCGCCATGACATGTTGGACTATGGTCTGGAAGTGGAGCACGTTGACCTTCATCTGGGGAAGATGCTCGATGAACTGGAAAGGCGCGGGCAACTCTCCAACACGTTGGTCATCGTTACGAGTGACCATGGAATGCCGTTTCCTCGCGTCAAAGGCTATGCGTATCACGACAGCAACCATATACCACTCGCGTTAAGGTGGCCTGGCGGCATGCAAACTCCTGGACGGGTGATCGATGACTTCGTTGACTTCACCGACATCGCGCCAACCATTCTTGATATTGCGGGAATCGACCAGGCCACAAGCGGGATGATGCCTATCACGGGCAGCAGTTGGCGTCCCATCATCGAGAGCGATCGCGATGGGCAAGTCATCGGATCACGCGATCATGTATTGATTGGGAAGGAACGCACCGATGTCGGACGCCCGCATAACCAAGGCTATCCGATTCGTGGGATTGTCACGTCAACGCATTTGTTTTTGAAAAACTATGAGCCAACCCGCTGGCCCGCTGGTAATCCCGAGACCGGCTATCTTGACACCGACGGAAGTCCAACCAAATCGCTTATTCTTGAACTCGGTCGCGTCGATCGGAGCGATGCGTTTTGGCGATCAAACTTCGGCAAGCGACCCCTACGAGAATTGTTTGATTTGACGAGTGATCGTGACTGCGCGATAAACATCGCGGATTCTCAAACACAAACGGAACTCATCGCAAAGCTGGAGAGCCAACTTGAAAGCGAGCTGCTTGCTCAAGGCGATCCCCGTATGAAAGGCAACGGCCAAGTGTTTGACGAATACGTGCCGACCTCAGGCGACGGATTTTATGAGAAGTTCTTGCGTGGCGAGAAAGTAAATGCAGGTTGGGTTAACGAGAGCGATTTTGAAACGCGTTTACTGAAGCCTTGAAGCGCCACCAAAACACCATTTAGGCGGATCGATCATCGTGAAACGCGTGTGCTACTTTTGGATCGTATGGATAACCGTGATTGCTGGCGTCGACGTCGCAAATCAGGGTTGGGCTTCCGATCGGCCGAACATCGTGATGATTTTGGCAGATGATCTCGGCTTTTCCGATCTCGGTTGCTACGGCGGCGAGATTGAAACACCGAATCTCGATGAACTTGCAAAAGGCGGCCTACGGTTCACGCAGTTCTACAACACCGCCCGCTGTTGGCCGACACGTGGCTCACTGTTGTCAGGTTACTATGCGCAGCAAGTTCACCGCGACGCATTACCGGGGGTGAATGGCGGCGCACAAGGGGTTCGTCCGAACTGGGCAAGGTTGTTACCGGACTATTTAAAACCCGCTGGCTACCGCTGTTACCATAGCGGCAAATGGCACATCGATGGAAAGGTGTTGGGTGCCGGGTTTGATCGCTCACTCGACATGCAGAACCAGGGAAACTATTTCACGTCGGCTGGCAACTCAGTGGATGATTTGCCGGTGAAGCGAGGGGAACAGGAGAGCGGGTACTACGCGACCATCGCAACGGCGGATCACGCAATCGAGTGCTTGGTGGACCATGCGATGAAACACGGGGACAAGCCGTTCTTTCACTACATTCCTTTCATCGCACCTCATTTTCCATTGCATGCGCTACCACACGACATCGCTAAGTATCGCGATCGTTATCGCAGTGGTTGGGATGCGATGCGTGAGGCTCGACATGTCAGACAGCTAAAGATGGGTATCGTCAACACGACGCTTTCACCTCTGGAACCTAACGTGGGACCACCTTATGCATTTCCCGATGCGATGGAAAAGCTAGGTGCAGGAGAAGTCAACCGGCCCTTGCCGTGGACGGAGTTGAATGAAGAGCAACGAGCTTTTCAGGCTATTAAAATGGCAATTCATGCCGCGATGGTCGATCGCATGGACCAAGAAATCGGCCGCATAGTCACGCAGCTAAAGTCGATGGGCGCGTACGATAATACGTTGATATTATTCGCGTCTGACAATGGTGCGAGCGCTGAAATCATGGTGCGAAACGGTGGCCATGATCCTCAGGCTCCTCCCGGCAGTGCGGCCAGTTACCTCTGTCTTGGTCCAGGCTTTTCCAGCGCCTGCAACACACCTCACAGGCGTCACAAGACTTGGGTACACGAAGGTGGAATCAGCACCGCATTGATCGCGCATTGGCCCCAGGGAATCAAGGCGTCCAATGAGTTGCGGCACACGCCGGCGCATGTGATCGATTTTGTACCGACGGCGCTGGAGATAGCCGGAGTGGTCAAGCCTACCGCGTTTGAGGGAGAGCCCATTCCAGAATCTCCGGGTAAAAGCCTAGTGCCAACTTTTAAGAGTGACGTAACCATCGTGCGTGACTGCCTCTGGTGGCTGCACGATGGTCATCGCGCAGTACGAGTAGGCGACTTGAAATTGGTCGCCGCGAAGGGCGAAGCCTGGGAATTGTACGACCTGTCGACTGACCGAGCCGAGCAGCGAAATCTTGCATCACAGATGCCTGGCAAGGTTGTGGAGTTGGAGCAAGTATGGCAGGAGCAGGCTCAGCGTTTTACGGATCTCGCGAAGCAGAGCTTGGTTCCTCCGTCCGACGGGCCGCGTAAGCAGGGCCGCAAAGGCACAAAAAAGTAGATTGAAGTTAAGGATGTTTCGGCTCGACGGGCAAAATAAACTCGAGTAAAGCCGATCTGGGAGCATCTGTAGTGCATCCCTGGCCAGACTTACTGGCGTCGACGAGTGGCATCCGCTGACTGTCCACTGACGCAAAAATGATAAACCGGTCAAACTACCGGCTCAACTTCTTGCCCGCTCCGGTCACCAACGTTTTCGAAATCGTGTTAACAGACAATGTCTGATCTGCCCTCCGATTCCACCGCAGGCGATACCTCAGTGGTCACTGCGAAGATGGTCGCGTGGCAGTGGCCGCTGGCGTTGCTGGCTGCGCTGGTGCTCTTAGCTGCGATTCCGTGGTCGCTACGATTACGAATGGATCGCACGATCGATCAAATGTTTTCCTCCGATGACCCACTGCTGCTGGCGTACCAGGAGTTACGGGATGCTTTTGGAGGCAATGCGGTTGCGATGTTGGTGTATCGCGACGAGGCGCTAATGAGTCCAGCAGGTCTGCAACGTGCCGGCAAGCTTTCGGACCAAGTGATTTCGGTGCCGGGAGTGCGAGGCGTACTGTCGGTCGCACAGCTAAACGATCTGCTCGGCATCATTCGACCCAACGGAATCTTCTCAGCGTCCGCAAACGACGTCGAACCGCTCCTCAGAAAATCCGATGTCGTCTCTCGTGCATTTGAGCGACTGTTCGTCGGGTACACCCATTCCGACCTCGGCGATGTGTCTTCGATTGTGGTGCTATTGGAGTCTGCGGAGAGAGACGTTGGCTACACGGAGACCATTTTGGCGTTGCGCAAGATCGTCGCGAAAATGCCTGTCGAGACCAGTGAAGCGATGTTGGTGGGCGAACCTGTTCTGCTTTCCGATGGTTTTGACTTGATTGAACGAGATGGCTTTCGACTGGCGGTGTGGACGGTCGCGCTTTTATCACCGCTAGTGTGGGTTCTGTTGGGCGGATTTCGTTGGGTACTGTTGCAGGCGGTGGTAATTGCTTGGGTCGTGATCGTGACCCGCGCCATCCTATTCGCATTGGACATGCGGCTGTCGATTGTCTCGTCCATACTCACCGCCATTTGCACCGTGATTACGGTGACGTCAGTGATTCACCTCGCTTCCGCTTGGCGAAAGCGTATGGCTCATGGAGATAGTTATCGAGTTTCTGCGATGCGTAGTCTTTGGTTGGTGATGCCAGCAATTTTCTGGGCTTGTGCCACGGATGCCGCTGGGTTCATCTCTTTGTTCAGCTCCGACATCAAGCCCATTCGTGACTTTGCCGTCATGATGGCAATCGCATCGATCTTGGTATGGATTGGATTGATGTTATGGTCGCCACTTCTGCTTTCGATCCGACTTGGTGATTTAAACCGTGGCCAAGGCAGGCTGATATCCTATTTGGAAAGAACGATCCAACGGGGTTCCGTACGGACCGCGGTAATGATGTTTAGGTATCGAGTGGTCGTTATCAGCGTCGCGATGTTGCTGGGGTTGTTGACGATTGTCGGTATCAATCAATTGAAAATTGAAACCAGTTTTCTGAAAAACTTCCATGATGATAGCGACATCGCAATTTCGTACGGAAAGGTCGAAAATTCGCTTCGTGGTGCTGGAGTGTGGGACGTCGTGCTGGACGCACCGGAGGTTTTATCGAATCAGTATCTCACTCAGGTTCGCGGGCTAGAGAAGAAATTGAGAGAGATAGACATTGAGGGCGAGCGATTGACAAAGGTGCTTAGTATCGCCGATGCCGACCGAATCATTGCCGTGGTACCGCTCTTTCGATTGGCCCCACCCACGGTGCGATTGAACGGAATTCGGGCGGCCGTGCCTGCATTTTCGGACGCTTTGTTGGTGCCTGGCGATCAGCCAAATCGCAAGTTGCGGATTATGCTGCGTAGTCGTGAGCACCTTCCCACTCAGACGAAAACGGCATTGATAGCGCAGGTGGAACGAGTTGTTCTGTCCGAAACGACAAAGGCGGAATGGAAACGATGTTTTGGGCCAGATGCTGCCCCCCGTCCAGGACGGGTCACGGGCTACTACGTGATGATTGCAAGACTGGTTTCGCAGATGCTCGGTGACCAATGGAAATGTTTGGCATTAGCAACAGGGATGGTTTGGCTATTGCTCATTGCGGCCGCGCGGTCCATTTGGTTGGCGTCGTTAGTATTGATCCCAAATTTGCTTCCCGTTTTAGGCGTCCTCGGCGGATTAGGGATCGCAGGCATCGAAATGAATATGGGTGCCGCAATGGTCGCAGCCGTCTCGGTGGGCCTATCGATCGATGGATCGGTGCATTTTTTAGCGAGCTACCATCGCAAGCGGTCGCGAGGCAGGTCTTCGCAGCACTCTGCATATTACTCGCAGCGAGGAATTGGTTTACCGGTGGTGATGGCAACGATCGCCCTGATGATCGGTTTTTTGGCGTTGGGACGAAGTGAGTTTGTGCCGACGGCGACGTTTGGCATTCTCACTGCAGCCGCGCTGTTTGCGGGTGCCATCGTCAATCTTACCATGTTGCCCATTTTGGTCGGCCTGCCAGGACCGTCGTCGCTCGTGGGTTGGTATCACAGTCACTTCATTCACGAGCGCCGTATTGGGGTTCTAGCATCAGCGATCAGCTCGCTTTTGCCAGAGCGCGCGCGGGTTTTGGATGTTGGTTGTGGCGATGGGCGGCTCGCGGCGAAGATTCTGCGGTTGCGAGACGATATTCAGATAAGGGGAGTGGATGTATTAATACGCGAAGGGACCGCGATCGAAGTGCAGCCGCTGGACGGAGACCGCTTGCCGTTTGCAGATCATGAGTTTGACGCGTGTCTATTGGTCGATGTCATTCACCATGCGACCAACCCCGATCAATTGATCCAGGAGGTCTGTCGCGTTAGTTCGAGGTACGTGATTGTCAAAGACCACGATTGCCAAGGTTTCGCCGCGCAGGCGACGCTTGAGTTCATGGATAGGATGGGAAACCAACGTCACGGTGTTGCCATTCCGGGAAATTACTTCACGCCACGTCAGTGGCACGACTTTATTGAGCGGCATCGGATGCGCGTCCTGAAGCGGATCGAAAGACTGTCGCTTTATCCGTTGCCCCTGCGATGGTTTTTCGAGCGAAAACTGCATTTTCTGGAGCTTTGGGAGAAGAAGCCGACTTCAGGCGGGTAAAATCTCTTTCCAACGCGATCAGAAAATGGATGCAACGGTCGGAAAACCGGGGTACCATAGAGACCGCAGACTTCGTTTGCGGCAGCCTGCCACTCCAACCTCACCGTCTCTCTTTATCGGGGAAAACTCAGCATGACCCATGATTCGAATCGTCGTCAGTTCTTAAAGCAATCTTCAACCGTGGCGGTTGGGGCCGCGCTTTTGGGTGCGACAGCGCGCACCGTTCACGCTGCGGGCAATGATGTGATCCGTTTTGTTGTCATCGGTTGCGGTGGTCGTGGCACCGGTGCTGCGCAGCAAATCATGGAGACCAAAGGAAATGTCAAGTTGGTCGCCGTGTCCGACGCGTTTGAAAAGAGCGCCGAGTCGATGCTTCGTTCTCTCAGCGGTCAGTACAAAGATAAGATCGATGTTCCGAAAGATCGAATCTTCACCGATTTGGATGGCTACAAGAAAGCGATCGACGTCGATTGCGATTTGGTAGTGATCGCGACACCTCCTGGATTCAAACCCCAGCAGTTTGAGTATGCGGTCAACAAGGGACGCCACATTTTCATGGAGAAGCCGGTTGCATCCGATGCTCCTGGGGTTCGCCGAGTGCTTGCTTCGGTTGAAGAGTCGAAGAAGAAAAACCTCATGGTCGGAATCGGTTTGCAGCGTCGACATGAGCCATGCTACATGGAAACGATTAAGCGTATTCACGATGGTGCGATTGGCGACGTCATTGCGCAGCGAGTTTATTGGAACGGCGGAGGAATTTGGTACCGCAACCGCGAAAAGACTCAAACCGAAATGGCTTTCCAGACAAACAATTGGTACCACTTTAATTGGTTGTCAGGCGACCAGATTTGTGAACAGCACATTCACAATTTGGACGTTGGATGTTGGGTGAAGAATGCATATCCAGTGGAGTGCAATGGGATGGGTGGTCGTGAGCAACGCATGAACGGCGATGCCAAGCTGTCCCAGATTTTTGATCACACGTTCTGCGAATATACGTTCGCCGACGGATCGAAAATGTTCAGCCAAGGCCGCCACTTGGCTGGTGGTTGGAACGAGGTTGCCGAATACGCACATGGCACCAAGGGGACCGCGAATCCTTCCGGTTCAATCCAAGGAGAGAACGCTTGGTCCTTTAAAGGCAAGAGCCCCAATGGCCATCAGCAAGAGCAGCACGATTTGATTGAGGCACTGATGGCGGGTGACATCTATAACGAGGGTGAGTACGGCGCGAAGTCGACGTTCACGGCGATTCTCGGACGAGAAGCTTGTTACTCCGGCAAGGTTATTAAATGGGACGAGCTGCTTACCAAGGGCCGCGACTTGGCTCCGGGCATCGATAATTACACGCTCGACTCCGTGCCCCCGACGTTCCCAGACGCCGAGGGACGCTACCCCGTTCCGGTTCCGGGTGTTTACAACCCGTTTGCTTAATTAGCGCACACGGTTAGCGAGTCCGTTCAATAAGCCAATCGAGGAGCGTCGCCCCGGGCAACTGGGAGCGACGCTCTTTTTTTGCGCTGAAAGAATCACGTATCTTTGCCCGTCGAGCTCGACTGGATCGTTCACTCAATAGTGGGGTGGTTTCTCTTCTTCCAGAGTGGGCGGCGGGAGTGAGTCGCTTGGTGCTTTTCGCACATCGTCGAGTTGTTTCGCCAAGCGATCGATTGCACGCTGCAGTCGCATCAGCTCGCGAGTTTGTTCCACCACGATTTCATTCAATTGTTCAGTGGTGCGTTGCTGGTGAACGAGTTCAAATTCGAGTTTCTCAATTCTCAACTGCAAACTGTGCATGGGAATGCTCTTGTGTCGGATAGTCAGCGCCGGCGGATCATTGTTAGACTTGGAAAGTCGGATGCGGACATGCAATCGACGTGTTTCGGTGCATACTGTCAAGGACGGCGGTACATACCACTGATTAATCCTGTTTTTTCGTCCCTTCATTTTGCTAGGTATATCTTGGAAAGCCCTTCGCGAAGCGGCGTGTTCGATGCCGGCACCGACCAACGCGTGCAGCGATTCTTAGAAAGCATCAGTTTTGACCGCCGATTGTTTCGTCAGGACATTCAAGGATCGATCGCACATGCGACCATGTTGGCGGCTCAAAGTATTCTCACCGGCGATGAGCGAGACGCGATCTGTAAAACATTAAAGGAAATTGAAGCGGAGATCGAGAATGGTCAGATGGAGTTTCGGATTGAACTCGAAGACATTCACATGCACATTGAGCAGACGCTGATCGAGCGTTTAGGCGATGTCGGCCGTAAGCTGCACACGGCGCGAAGTCGAAATGATCAGGTAAGTACCGACACGCGGCTGTGGGTCAGAGAATCGCTCGACCGCGTCGATGCGAAATTGCGGACGCTCCAGATTGCGTTTCTCGAACGCTGTGACGCTGATAGCGACGTTGTGCTACCGGCCTATACTCATTTGCAGCGTGCCCAGCCCGTTGTCGCTCCGCATTATTGGCTTGCCTACGTTGAGAAGTTTGCGCGTGACCGTGAGCGTATCGCTGATTGTCGGCGACGTGTGAATCGTTGCAGCCTTGGCGTCGCAGCGGTGGCAGGGACAACGCTCCCGATCGATCGCAACCTGACCGCTAGTTTGCTCGAATTTGAAGGTATTACCGCAAATAGCCTAGATACCAGTAGCGATCGAGACTTTGCTCTCGAAAGCGCATTCGTCTTGTCGGTCATTGCCGTCCATTTGAGCGGCTGGGCTGAAGAATGGATTTTATGGAGCACAGCGGAGTTTGGGTTTATCAAACTCCCTCATGCATTTTGTACCGGAAGCAGCATCATGCCGCAGAAGATCAACCCCGATGTCCTCGAATTGACTCGCGGCAAGTCAGCTCGCGTCATGGGCAATTTGCAGACCTTGATGTTGTTGGTGAAGAACTTGCCGATGGCATACAACCGCGATCTGCAAGAGGACAAGCCTCCATTATTTGATTCGTTTGATACGATCGAGGCTTGTTTAGAACTTGCTGCACCGCTGGTTGCCGGCTCCGAGTTGCGTCGCGAGTCTATCGCGGAGCGATTGGAAAAGGGATACCTCGATGCGACCACGTTGATGGAGTGGATGATCGCGCGAGGAACACCACAGCGCACCGCCCATCATGCCGTGGGCGCAATTGTCGGCGAGGCGATGTCGCGCGGTGTGCCGTTAGTCGACCTACCGATTGAAGTGATGCAGCGATACGCACCCACTATCGACGAATCGGTCAGGACGTGTTTAGGAGCGGCGAATGCGGTCGCGGCATTTAAAAGTGAAGGCAGTACGGCACCCAGGCAGGTCGCCCTGCAAATTGCTTCTTGGAAGCGCAGGCTCGCCGTGCACTGATAGGCATTGCGAGTGGCCATTGCCATTTGCCCACTCAAGGCTATTTGCCTAGCCATTGTCGAACCGCGGATGATTCCGGTAGTCCGCAGACGCGGAACTTACGTAAGCTTCCGTCCGAATCATCATAGATCAGCATTGTCGCGGTAGAGAGCGTCGATGCGTCGGGATTGTCGATGAGGGCCGATGAGTCCGCAGGATTGATGCGACCTAGGATTCGCTGCTGTAAGTCGTGGCGTGATGCTCGTGGTAGCCACCGCGAAAGCGTTTCGGCGGAACCGCATAACAGGATTGTAAAGACACCAACGGCAGGCCCATCGCGTAGCACCTTCTGAAGTGATTCCGAACCATTAGCTGTCGCAGCCGCATCAAGGGAAAAACTAAACGACTCGTCTTGCCGCAAATCGCGAAAACGTTCGAGTGGATCTATGATGATCACTATCGGAGCTACATCTTTTCCATCGGTCGCAATTCGATCTTGAACCATCGCGGCGATGCTGGCCAGCTTCGCCTCACTGTCTCTCGGCTTGATGTTTTCGAACGGTATCCCACTTTCGCGAAGCCAATCGTTCATCGAAATCTCATCGCTGCGTCCGCCGTCGAAGTAAACTATTTCAGCGGGATTGGATGAGTCTGTTCCAGTGCATGTGAGCCCTGAAATACACGTACCCAATAAACCTGCAGTCATCTCGGTCGGGGCGACAACAAGTACATTGCGTCCTGGTTCACGAGTGAGCGTGAGAGTTGTCGGCGGACCGATAACGACGGACTCTCCGAGCAATGCGCCGAGTGAGCCCGTTTTCAAACTTGCTCGAGCTGCATTGGCGAGTTCGGCATTCCAACGACAAGGACGGTTCCCTTCGAAGACCACTCGCGGGCCTAGGTTCTCGGTTGCCGCTCCATCGCGTGCAGCAATCGCTTGCAACCAAGCCTGCTGGCGTTCGTGCGGAAGATAAGCGACCTGGAATGGTTGATTTCCTTCTAACAAGCCTCCGGCATCATTGTAAATCGCTTCCCCAGGACGGCTGATCAATCGTGCGGCGGAGTTGTCATCGGCAAGTATCAACGCAGCGTCGGATTCGCTGCACTGCATAGCGATTCGGACAGCCATTTGCCCTAGCGTCGCCCGTGGCAGCGATTGGGCGCCGGCCAGGGATTGGCTGCTCAGAATGACGTGCATGCCGAAAGATCGCCCTTGTCGAACCAACCGGTCCAGTAGCACCGTACAATCAGAAGCGAGTCGATCATCACGCGAGAAAATCTCCTGAAACTCATCGATCACCAACATCAAGCGAGGCAATTCCTTGCCAGTCCGCAGCCGGTATTCCGCCAATTCTTGGACGCCCGCTTCGCGGAACCATTCACCGCGTTGTTGCAGGTCGGCATCCAACCGTTGAAGGACGCTTCGCCCAAATTCCCGTTCGCTTTCAATCCCAATCACGCGCGCATGCGGCAGGCCGGCGTCGGCATAAATCTTGAATTCAACACCCTTCTTAAAATCGAGCAAATAGAAATGAAGTTGGTCCGGGCGATAACGAGCGGCACCTGCCGTGATGATTGTGTGGAGCAAAGAGCTTTTTCCACTGCCCGTTTTACCCGCGATCAAGACATGTTGGCGAACACCTTCACCGAGCCGTAATGCTTGTAATCGACGCGCACCTTGGACGCCCATGGGGATAGTCACCAGACTGTCAGTACGATCCATCTCAGGAAGCTGTGGCGTTGCCAAAAGGGCTCCATTCGATGCTCCCAAAGATGCGCCCATGATCGAATCAAATGGAATCTCCACTTTCGATGCATTTACAGCGGCGGCACCAATCCGGTTGATCAACGATGAACGAAGGCTTGCCGGTGGCGATTGAATAGGTTGGAACTCGATCCCGCGGAGTTCGTCATCGCTGTGTTGCCAGCGACCATCGTCGTCAATCGTCAATTTCGCCAATCGACTGTCCGTTGGCATCGGCATATCACTCGGCCAAGCGCGCGAGCGATCACAAACAAGGATGGTAAACACGCCGCACCGAATGGAGCTGTCGATAATGGCGCGAAGGAACTTGTAACCGTCTCTGGTAAGGCATTCAGGGAACCCGATAGCAGCGATTGCTCGATAGGGCTCGAACATGCTACCCGCGATTTCATTGTATTCTTCGATCCTTTGAAAGCGGTCGCGAAGATTCACTTGGAGTATATCTTCAGCGTGGTGAGCAATTTCTGCTAAGCGTTCTTCGATTTGCCGATCGCCCGACCAGACACGATGGCCCACGATATCGGGTTGGTGATCGGTCATCGACATGAAGCTTGCGAAGTTCTGCCCGCGTCCGATCGGATCAATCAGGGTCAATTTGGCCCTGCCGGGGGCGACGCCCGTTAATAGCCGCCACAGTACCGCTTGCGCAAGGTCGATTCCAAGGTCGAGATGCGTGGGAGGCGCATCGATGACAAGACCTGTCTGTATGCGTCGATGCAGCACGACTGGCAAGGCTTCAGGAAGCGATGCGCCAAATGGACTAGTGGCAGAACCGCTAGCCGCTTGGCTGGTAAAAGGAGCGGCTGCATTGGAGAGATTTCGCCGGAGGTGTTCCGTCACCCGAAGTCTGCCTAATGGCAGGCAGGGGATAACGGTGGCTGCGGCGATTGGTGAGGCGTTTACCTTCATCCAGTCAGGAAATCGTTCTTCGATTCGCTCGCATGCCAAGTCCATCCGCTGCAGTCCATGGAGGATTCCGTCCCGCAGACGCCTCTCGGCATGGCGTAATTCTGCGTCTCGATGCGCCGCGAGTGCTTTGCGCTTTGCCTCGTTTTCGTGATCGGTGGACGAAATCGTTTCGGAGATGGATTGCGCCAAGGAGTCGGCATCACCCCGCATTTGGGCGCCGACTTTGTTGAAATCACGGGTAAAAATTCTCGCTGCGTTTTCAAGACTGGCCTCCAAATGCTTTTTGGCTGCAGCCTGTTCCGCGTTTAAGACTTTTTCGACTTCGGTATTTTGTTCAGCGTGCCACCGTTCCGCAGCCGCAATATGCGCATCTCGTCGTTCGACGAGTTCATCACTGGTCTCCTTCGCCGTTTTGGTGGCGATTCGACGGCCCACTTCTGCGCATTGCTCGGCGGCAGCTAGCAGCCTCTCGGTATGTGGGTAGTACTTTCGTGTCATCGCACGAAGTGGCATCAATAAAATGCCATAGATTGTAAATCCGATCGCGCCGGCAACGGGCACGCTCGCACCCATCCAAAGCAAAAGCTGATTCGGTTGAATGAGGAGAACGGTCGCGACCCACAGAAGAATAAAAACCGCGACTCCGAATGGAAGGTAGAACGAATCGACGATCTTTGAAGCGGCGCCTGTCTGCATCGCAACGGTGGTCTCGCGTACCTTGCGCTGTAACCGTTGGATCGCTTCGACTGCCTCGCGCACGGAGGCAGGAGTGATTTCGGAAACGCGTTCTTCAGGCGTCTCCGGCGGTAGAACTTCGGGCAGTCGATCGAGTCGCCGAATCGTCAACGCGCGCGAGGTTTCCAAGTCCTCGCGGAGTGGTGTCAGGGCTTGATCAATTTGCGAAATCTCTTTTCGCATTTGCTGTCCCGGTGCGTTACGCCGGTTTTCGTACTGTTGGAGAACAGCACCACGACGCGCCGCCACCTTCCGCTCGATCGTCTGTTTTTCTTCAACCAACTTGCGACGATACAACGCTGCCAGTCTGGCTAGTTCTTGCCTGATCTTAACCGTTGTCGCTTCATACTCGACCGACAATCGCTCTTCCGCATCGTCCCAACGTTGCAACATCTCGCGCCGCTGTTCGCGGCAATGGTCGACAGCCTCATGCCGACGAAGATCCAGTCGCTCAACTTCAATCACCTCTTCTTCAGACAAGCGGCTTTGTAGTTTCGCAAGCTCTACGTGAGTACGGCTAACACGTTTGGAAACGCCTTGAAGCAAACGGCGTTGTCGTTTTGGGTCGAATATGCCGACCACATCCAGAGGGGAATCGCTCATGGCGGCAGAAAAGAACATCGAGGAGAGCGGAGGTAAGAGCATGCAACCACAGGCGATTGCCGCTATTTATCGGTCCCACATTGTAAATCAAACCCCCATCAATCGGGTATCGAATCCTTCAGTTCCCGATCCGACTTCGTTACAAATTCACGGAATTCGTCGAGTACCGCCGAAAGTCTCGCCAATGAGGGTCCGAGAATGAGGAGGTGCTCTCGCTCGAAAAGTTCTCGGCGGCCATCACGCCAGTCTTCCTTTGTCGCAGCCCATTGCTGTGCAAACGTCTTGAAATCTTGCCGCAAGCGATTTTGGCCATCGATCACCGGACCCAGGTTGGCGGTGGATTCACTCATGGTGTTGCGCTTTCCGATGACGCATTTTCAGGCGGCATGACGTCAGAAGGTGTGACGGGCTCAGGCATGCTGCCCGAATCACCATGAGTAGTTGCTGAATTTCTGGTCTGTGGTTCCAGTGCGAACGAAGACGTTTCCGTGTATCGGTCGAGATGGCCAACCCACTCTGCTAACGTCGATGCTGCTCGCGGCAATGAGACTTCGACATGACTCGATACGTCTGCAATGGGACCCGCCACTTCTTGGCAGATGCGATCCACTTGAATCGCAATCCGCTTTGCGGCACGCAATTTCTCTTCGCACCATTCGAGTCGTCGCTTCGCGATTTGTACCCGTTGCCTTGCCTCGGATAGCGCCGGGCCATTGCCGTCTGAGGCATTGCCCTGCTGACTTGATAGGTTGTCCATCGCTTCAGTTAAGGTTTGTTCGGCCTTGCGCACTTCCTTCTTCCAATATGCAGGGCGCTCGACCGAGAAGTGTTCTTCGATTCGATGCAATGAAACTTTAATCTGTTGAAGTGAGCCATCCCATTGATGAGCCAACTCAACCAGCCCCGCCTTGAGATTACGCAGCGAGTCAATGGATCGTACATCACTGGTTGCCATGATGCAGACTCCTTGCGTTAACGACCCAGGTAGGCATCGATCTGTTCTGCTTTGCGAAGGAGGTAAGGGACGTGTTGCTCAGTCGACTGGATGATTCGAGTCAATCCACGAAGTTGTACGATAAAGTCTTCGCTAAACTTGCGTTGTTGTTCATCACGCCACGTTTGCTCAAGGCGATTCATCTGAGTCGCTAGCGTCGTGCTCCGCTGCCGTAGGTCTTCGGCGAAATTCTTCAATTGGGCCGCGAATTGGCGGAGTTGTTCAGGGTCAACGACTGCTTGGGTCATGCCAAGATTCCTCTGGTCGGCGTGCAAAAAACTAAACGGTTTGCGATGGTTCTTTGGCTTGCTGCTCGGCAGCGTCTAACGCATGTTTGTATCGCTCAACCGACAGGGTCAAGTGAAGACGCTCAGCGATTTCGACTGCCGCACGCATCGCAGCAGCCCGAATCCGTGGTGGGGCGACAACGGCCCGACGCATAGCAACGGCGCGAAATGCGGAAAGGGCAGCCAACTCATTCCCGAGATCGACCAAGCACTTGCCCCGAATGAGGTAAGCCTGTGGCGAAAGCGCATCGATGTCGAGGCAGGGTTGAAGCTCTTCGGCGGCTTCCTTAAACATGCCTAAGTCGTAGAGCGCTTCGGCGATCACCAATCGTAGATTAACCTTGGTCGGGTCACGCTCAAGTCTCGCTCGGCACACCTCGATGCGTCGATTGGCCCAATCTAACTGCGCTCGTTGCAATTCGCGGTCGACCTCAGCGGTATGAAGTCTTGCCGCCAAATCGCTCACTTCGCGAAATTGTTGAAGTGACCTTGCTAACGTTGCCTCCTCAAACTCCCAAAGCACTCGCAGATCGTTTTTATTCAATTGCAACGCTTGTTGCAGCAGACGCCTCGCTTCGAGTGGCCTGTCCTCAGCCCGATGAATCGCTGCTAATTCGAGATACAGCTCGATATCTAACGCATGCTCTCGGATTTGCTTTTCGAGGATCTGCCGTCGGTTCGGAAGTGCCTTGGACGCATTCGACTTGGCATCACCGGCGATGGGTGGCGTTGCTGATCCGCTGATTTCAGATGAAGCCATCGATTCTTTTCGAAGGAGATGCAGGAGATAAGAGTCCCCTATTGTCGTCCAAGCACGGACTTGAAGTCAAATCAAGCTCGTCGCTTTCCTCAATCTTAAACTCGATTCACCGGAAGGGAGCTTGCGTGGTACCCAGTGCCTCGGACCGGTAGAAATCGAGAGTAGCTTAGTTCGCTCGGTTGGGGTGCAGCTCCACCCAGAGGGCCGCGTTCTGGCGAACGTAGCTACCAAGTCGAGAGCCACGTTCTGGCGAACATAGCTACGCCAGGAGGAAGACTCTCCATTGGAAAAGGGCATTAGCGTTTTGCTAGGTAGATCGCATGTCCAGAGAATCGACGCTGGAATGTCCCCTCATCCCATACGGTACGCCCGAAAGCCGGGTCACCGATGAGGTAATCGCCGTTTTCAGAAATGCCAAAGACGACGATTGCATGGCCCTCGCCCTGGCGTCCCAAGATCCATTGAAGCGAAGTAACGTCAGACTCGTTCTCCCTGCCGAAGGAGATGAGCGCTATCAGCGGAAACTGATTCAGAGATTGCCAAGTCGCCGCCTCGGTGGATGCCAGTTGCGGTCTCAGCGCCCGCGTGGCCGTTTGACTCCGCAGTCCCCGAAACAATCCGAGCGGCTCGGTTCCGTTGCAACTGGTTAGGCACGCGGCAATCATCTGCCGCTCCGTCACTGCGATTCGATGATGCTGCAGTATGGTCGCGGCAGCGGCAGCAGCACAGGTAGCCGGATGGCTCTGCAAGCAGACGCCATCGTCCATCCGGGCTGTCTCGTCGCTTACCACCGGTCGAATCAAGGGACGCATGATGGGTGCCACAAGGAACGCAACTGATAACATTCCCAAGCCGGCGAGCCTTACTTGACGTTTTGGTCTACCGGCTACCGGGGCCGACCAAACCAGGCCGATCGCAAAGATGATGAAGATGGGGGTGACATTGGAGGTAACAATTGCCGCGCCGACACTAAAGAATTCTGCTAGTTCAAGCCGTCCAACCAAAATCGACGCATGGACCGTCCCGCAAACCATGGACATTGCGAAAAGTCCGTGACGCCAAGCAGAGTTCAAGCAACCCCCGATCCGATGCCCAAAAGCTCCAGCTAGAAAAGCAAGAGCTCCGATGAGCAAGGCCGATACGGCAAGGTCAACTTCCATCAACTTCTAGCCCTTCGCCGGGATGCGTCGCCACATCGCCTACGGACTTCTGATGAACATCGTCAGTTTAAATCGTGAAGATTGTATGAATATCGAGGCAATTATGCGGTTTTGTTCAACAAAAAGCAAGATTGAAGAGGGAATATCCTTCCGCTGACTACTAACCGCGAATCGATCGAGACGGAAAGTGTTTCGGTAACCGGCGTACACTCAAAAGATGCGACTTTGTCGCGGAATCCGGCCGTTGTTACCGTCGTACCCCGCCTGCGCTTTGCATCCCCGCACGGCATCCCCGCACGGTATCGACTCACGGTATCGACTCACTCGGGGTCGCAGCGGAGAGAGGAACGTTTCCAACGCCATGCGAAGCAAAGGCGTGGATTCAATTAAAAACGAGCATCACTTGGGTCGATGAATCGCGGTGTAAGTGTCGACAGGGAAACATGTTCAGGCAAACGCGGCGATAATAAGGGCGAGGAAAAAAACGTCGCCCGAAACACGAGACAGGTCTTTCAATCAAAGCGTTTTGTCGGTTAAGACAGGAGCGACGGACGCAATGATGTCGTGCAGGAAGTTCGGTGGATCGCTCGAAAGCGAAATTGCCTTGGGCCTTTCATTCTTCTTGTGACGGCGACACACTTTCGTCCCTCCGCTCTGATCGTTTACGATTCTCGAGACTTTCCCTTTTACTATCTCCCGCTGAATGAACCATGTCTAACGATCGTAAGACGCTCGAAGAACGCGAACAAATGTCGGATCTTGATCGTCTGCGTCACTCCTGCGCGCACGTCATGGCGACCGCGATTCTTCGCCTTTGGCCCGACGCCCAATTCGCTTACGGCCCTCCCGGCGAATACGGTTTCTATTACGACTTTGATATGAAGCATCGAGTTTCTCCTGACGACTTTGCAGCAATCGAAGCGGAGATGAAAAAGATTGCCAAGGAGAACCAGAAGTTCGAAAAGAAGGTCATCAGTCGTGCCGAGGCAATAGCGATGGCTGAAAGCGGCCGGCTGGGCGGCTTAATGGATCGCCCTGCAAACGTCAGCCGATTCAAGCTTGACCTGATCGACAAGATTCCGGAGGGCGAAGAAATCTCCTGCTACCAGAACGGTGACTTTATCGATCTCTGTGCTGGGCCTCATGTGAACTATACAAGCAAGTGCAAAAACGTTCGCCTTACCAGCGTTTCCTCATCGTTCTACACGGGCGATGAATCCAAAGGGCAACTCCAGCGTGTCTATGGGACCGCGTTCCCTACTGCGGAAGAGCTGGAGCAATACTTTGTTGCACAAGAAGAAGCGAAACGACGAGACCATCGTAAGCTTGGAAGGGAGCTTCAGCTTTTTCACATCGATGATGACGTTGGCCAAGGACTCATACTTTGGACACCCAACGGAGCAATCATCCGTCAGGAATTGCAAAACTTCATTAGCGACGAATTGCGAAAGCAAGGCTACAGCCAGGTCTTCACGCCCCATATCGGTAAGCTCACTCTCTATAAAACCAGCGGGCACTTTCCGTACTACAAAGAAAGTCAGTTTGGCGCAATCGTTGAGAACGATGAGTTTCAGAAGTGTGCCGACGCAGGATGTACCTGCGCCGAAGTCATGCGACGATTGGACGGAGTCAGTAAGCGATTAGCGGACGGTATCAACGAACGTGCCGGTAAGGAAGTCATACCACCGGAGCGCGTCCTCGCAGACGACCAGATCCTCGATGGCTTCATGCTCAAGCCGATGAACTGTCCGCATCACATCAAAATCTTCGACAGCCAGCCGAGAAGCTATCGCGACTTGCCCGTCAGGCTCGCAGAGTTCGGTACTGTGTACCGTTGGGAACAAAGCGGTGAACTCAACGGGATGACAAGGGTCCGCGGCTTTACCCAGGACGATGCGCACTTGTTCTGTACGGAAGATCAAATCGGTCAGGAGGTTGTAGGGTGTCTCAGCCTTGTAAAGAAAGTTTTGACGACACTGGGCATGTCCGATTATCGCGTGCGAGTTGGCCTGCGCGATCCGGATAGCAGCAAGTTCACTGGCGACCCCGCGCAGTGGGATAAAGCCGAAAACGCATGCCGCACAGCCGCGGCGACACTGGGTGTCCCTTTTACGGAAGAACCGGGTGAAGCCGCGTTCTATGGACCAAAGATTGACTTCGTCGTGAAAGATGTGATCGGCCGGCAATGGCAACTCGGCACGGTACAGGTCGACTACGTCCTGCCAGTTCGTTTCAACCTCAGCTATGTCGGCGCCGACAACACAAAGCACCGACCTGTCATGATCCACCGTGCTCCGTTTGGTAGCATGGAACGTTTCTGTGGCGTTCTCATCGAGCACTTTGCAGGTCACTTTCCCACTTGGCTCGCCCCCGAACAAGTTCGAGTGCTTACCATCAGCGAAAAGAGCAACGAGTTCGCGACTGAAGCGTTGGCAAGTCTACGAGGCAATGGCTTTCGTGTAACGCTCGATAATACCGGCGACAAGATCGGTGCGAAGATACGTAACGCGCAGCTGCTCAAGATCCCTTACATGCTTGTAATCGGCGAGAAGGAAGCGGTGGCTCACTGCGTTAGCGTACGGCATTCCAAACGCGGTGACTTAGGAGTTACGCCGCTGGTCGATTTCATGAAAGGACTAAGCACGGAAATTCAGGAGCGAACCCTGTAGAATTCGAGTCGCTTGCTCAATCATTTCTGCGAGCGTATCGGAGTAAGCGTATTCAGATGCGCTGCGACGCGGTTCATCACGCCGGTCCAGTCTCCCATGTGCGTTTGACGGAAAAGACGCATGGTCGGGTACCAACGCGTTTCCTCTCCTTGCTCCAGCCAACGCCAGTCAGGGACTTTACCCAGCAACACCCACACGGGAACGCCTAAAGCGCCGGCGAGATGAGCGGTGGAGGTATCCGAAGTGATGACCAAATCGAGATTGCGCATGATGGCAGCGGTGTCAAGAAATGCTCCGCCGGACTTGTCGATGTTGTCAGGAAGCATCGCGATCTTGTTGCCAAATGGTACTTGGTTGATTTGCTCGGTTCCGAATCCGTGCTGAAGGCTGATGAGCGACACATCTTCTCTTCCAGCGATCGCGGAAAACTCTTCCAATTGAAACGAGCGATAGATATCCGCATGATGTTTTGGATTCCCTTGCCAGCAAATTCCTACTTGCAACTTTCCTGGACAGGGCGTTAGCGTTCGTTGCCAGTATTCGATCAGAGATGCTGGAGCCGAGAGGTAGCCTTGCGCGAGATCAGTAACGCCGGCACCGGTTGCGAGTTCGCCGTTTTTTTCATACCAATAGTCGACGACGTCCAGAAAAGACGCGTGGTAATCAACTCGCTCGGAAATCGGAGAACCCGATGGCATGAGAGAATCGATACCTGGCGCGGACAGAAAAAGTGGGATCAAGTGAGCGGCACAGATGACGATGGTCCTCGCGCCGGCTTGATGTAACGTTGCGGCAACCCGGACAAACTGAATCGCATCGCCAAGTCCTTGTTCCGGGTACAGTAAAATGGTTTTTCCAACGAGGTCTTCGCCCTGCCAGATTGGAAAAGGATACTGCGGACGCGCATTGTCACTAAACGTCCACCGCCAACGATACTCCGGCCAGCCTTCGGCATACTTCTCCTGCAGCAGGTAGATGACGCCAAGGTTTCGATGCAACTCCGGATCTTGGGGCGCAAGTTTCAGCGCTTCGTGATACCAACGCAGTCCACGTTCGACCTCGCCCGCCCAGATCCAAAGAGTTCCTCGATTCTTCAGTGGCGACAAGTAGTCGGGCTTCTGCTGCGACGCAGTCTTCAAGCAGCGGTCCGCCTCTTCGATTTCACCTAGCATCCGATAGGAATTGCCGAGGTTATTCCACGCAATGGGAAACTGCCGTTCGATCATGAGTGCGGTCTGGTACGAATCGACCGACTCTTCGAATCTCCGTTGATCAAAAAGTGCAATCCCCAAATAAACGTGGGCGGCTGCGTTGCGAGGTGTTTGGGCGAGCACTTGGCGGTAGATCGCTTCGGCCGACGCGGGGTCACCGGACTGATGAATTTGCCAAGCACGATCGAGAACTTGCTGGATGGACTGCATCATTGACCCTGGCGCACTGGGAAAAAGCGAAATGGAGAAAACGAAGGCCATAAAATAAAGAAGGCGACCTTCTCAATGGAAAAGGTCGCCAACAAGATTTGCAAAACGTTCTAAGCCAATCGTCGCCTAGTCAAGGAACCCAACCAAATCCTGGCTTCGGCTAGGCTGCTGTAATTTTCGTACGGCCTTGGCTTCGATTTGACGGATTCGTTCGCGAGTCACCTTGAAGATATGCCCAACTTCTTCCAACGTGTAGCTGTAACCATCACCTAGACCGTAACGCAACTTGATGATTTCACGTTCACGGTAGGAAAGGCTTTTAAGAACGTTGGTGATGCGGTTTTTAAGCATCTCTTGGGTGGCACCAATCTGGGGACTCTCAGCGGTGCTGTCGGGTAGCAAGTCGCCAAACTGGCTGTCTTCGCTATTTCCAACAGGACGATCTAACGAAATCGGGAACCGACTCATCGTCAGTACACGACGGGCTTCTTCGACAGTCGTATCCGCACGTCGTGCCGTTTCCTCGATCGTGGGCTCGCGGCCAAGCTCTTGCAGTAACTGACGAGCCACGTTGCGGACACGGCTCATCGTTTCCACCATATGCACCGGAATCCGGATCGTACGACTTTGATCTGCAACGGCGCGGGTGATGGCTTGCCGAATCCACCACGTCGCATAGGTACAGAACTTGAAACCGCGGCGGTATTCAAATTTGTCCACCGCTCGCATCAAACCAGCGTTCCCCTCTTGGATCAAGTCCAGGAAAGATAAGCCGCGGTTACGGTACTTTTTGGCGATCGAGACGACCAGACGCAAATTGCCTTCGCTTAGCTCACGCTTAGCCTGTTGATATTCGGCGTAGACGCGGTTCAAAAGCGTCACTCGGTTTCGCAGTGACGTTGGCGTCTCTTGGCATGCCGTCATGATTTGACGGCGTTCCTTCAACAAGCGATCACGAACTTCACCGTTTTGTTTACTGCGGCCAAGGCCTTGTAACTGGACATCAATTTCCCCGAGACGCTGAACGAACTTCTCTAGCAAACCAATTCGCGTCTCGATTCGCTGAGTCCGCAAGCCAAGCTCTTCAATCAGCCGCACCGCGCGACGGCGCCGCCGGGCAAGTGATTTCCACGCTTGTTCGCGGCGACGGACGGATGCACTTTTACTTAGCGCGGTCTGCCAGTCATGCTGGTTGCGTTTGAGCAGCATGCCAAGCGTCTTCAGATTATGGGGCAAACGCCCCAGGATCTGTTCTTTCTCCAGATGGTCTGTGACCGACACCTGGACGGTACGATCAAACGGAAGCTGCCCGCGGTGCACCTTGCGAAGCGTCTTGAACGCTTCGAGTAGTACATAATGATTTTCGAGCAACTTGGTACGGAAACGACGACGGGTTTCTTCGATCCGCTTGGCAAGTTCAACCTCTTGCTTGCGAGTGAGCAAGGGAATTTCACCCATTTGCGTCAGGTACATTCGCACCGGATCGTCGGACCATGACTCATTATCGTCAATTGCAGCCAGCAATTCGTCAGGACTCTCCAGTTGCACTTCGCCGTCGGCAACGACATCGGCAACAGCGGCTACCGGATCATCATCAAGGTCATCGTCTGGAAGTTTACGAAATCCCGCCTCGACATCTGCCGAACCGGCAACGTCATCTTCGAAATCGTCTAAAAGCGTTTGGTACAAAGCGTGCACTCCTTAACCGTGCTTGAAATCAATGCCAAAAATGATCCGTAGTGGTGCGTCCCCAAGTCTACCACCCCATACGGCGCCCAACGGTTTATCTACCAAAATGGTAAGACATTGCGTTTGGTCCGTAATTCGGGTCTGGGCAACCTGTGCGTGGTGGCGGCCATCGCAAGTTCGCTCAGATACGCTCAACCCCCTCAGCCCATGCCATACCCTCGGACTGTAAGACATTAGTCGAAGTCGTGAACCGTTGCCACGAAAACTAAGCTAACAGACCGCGAGTACCCGCGACCCTCGATGGTCACTTATTGTTGGATGTCCTGGCGGTCACTGAGTCGGACAAATCAGTCCGTTGTTCAGCCATGCACGATGGTGTGATTCGCGTCGCGAGATGGTGTGATTCGCGTCGCGAATAGTTCGGCAGGTCAGATCGCTTGATAGCGACCGCTAAAGACGATTCTAGTCAGCCGATCGCCGCGGTCTAGCTCTAGCGGAAAAATGGTTTAACTCCACCGTGTTAGGGTGGGGTCCCTACAGTGTTCGCCCCGTGCGGTTAAACTAACCGACGCTACTACTCCGCTCTTTCGATATCCATTCGGCGTTTCGGGTCCCACACATGCCCCATTTTCCCTGTCCCCACTGCAGTCACGACGTTTCGGTCGCCATTAGCCAAGCCGGATCGGAAGTTTCTTGTCCGGGATGTCGACAGCCCGTCGTAGTCCCTCGGCTAGGTGACCTTCGACGGCTGCAGGCGGCGGCGAGCGATCCCGCCGTGGAAAGGGAGGGAAAACAGTCGCTACGATCTTCTACAGACAACGCCGGAAGACGCGCTCTCTTTTCCGGGGCCTTAGTGATTGCGGCAATCGCCGCCCTCGCGGGCGCATTCTGCTTGTCTCGCTACCTTTCCATCGAGGTGACCAGCACGACAGAAGATCACATCGCCGAGGTGGAGACTTCCTACCATCAAGTCCCCGCAGCGCAGCTGGTTCGCGAATTCCAGCAAATGGAAAAGTACAACTTGGACGTGGCTTCGCCGTTCGAGTACAAGAAGCTGCAGATGGAAAAATCAAAGTGGGCTAGAAGCGGATCGATTTGCCTCGCTGTCTTCTCCTTAGCCACTGTCTTTGGCATTTTGCTTGGCGTCACGGACTCGCGCAGCAAAGCGGCAAGATCGTTCTAGTGCTTCGTCAACACTTGAATCGTTGGTAGCCACGTACGCCAGAACGTGGGAATGCGACACTCTGACGCGTGTGGCTACTCAAAAACTTAGGTCTGGCGAAGCACGAAGCTTGAGTCGCTGCCAGCGATCGCGGACTTACGGGCGAACCGAACTTTCCCGTTCCGAGACTGTCCAGTGTCCAAGACACTTGGTTATATCGCCATGCCTCAACGAAGCGAGCCGCTTTCGCGGCTCGCAGTTGATCATACCGGGGTGCGTTCGTTGGTGTTTGACGCCCAGGGAATGGTTCTAATCGCGGAAGCGTTCACCGCCACGATCGCCACCACGGTCCCCGCCGCCACCACTGCGTCCGCGATCGCCACCGCGTCCGCGTCCGCCACCACCGCCGCCACTACGACGTGGGCGTTCTTCACCGCTTGGTCGTTCGCCGCCACGATCGTCTTCGGACACCATGGAAGCCATCTCGTCCTCAAGACCAAGTTCTTCAAGGGCTTTTCGGCGACTTAGCTTCACTCGGTCGTGCTCATCGACGTCGATGACAAGTACTTTCATTGTGTCGCCCACACCGACGACTTTGTCGACGCTGCTGATGTACCCACTGGAAAGTTCGCTGATATGAACCAGTCCATCACGGCCTGGAAGGATCTCCACGAAAGCACCGAAATCTTTGATACTGCTCACAACCCCGTCATAGATCTTGCCGATTTGAACAGTAGCGGTGCAAGCTTCTACCTGCCGCATCGCTTCCGCAGCCGCTTCTCGATTGGAGCTAGCAACCAAGACGGTTCCATCGTCATCGACTTCGATCACGGTTCCCGTCTTCTCTTGGATGCTACGAATATTCTTTCCACCTGGACCGATCAGGGCACCAATCTTGTCAGGCGAAATCTTGGTGCGCAACAAACGCGGTGCGGTGGGTGCCGTTTCACGTCGAGGGCGAGAGATCGTCGTCAGCATCTTCCGAAGAATTTCGATTCGAGCCTCACGAGACTGCTTTAATGTGGCGCGAATGATATCTTCGTTGATACCCGTCACCTTGAGATCAAGCTGAATTCCGGTGATACCGTTTTGGGTACCGGCGATCTTAAAGTCCATGTCTCCGAAGTGATCTTCGTCACCTAAAATGTCGGTCAACAAGCACCAATCATCGTTGGTGTTTCGCACCAATCCGACCGATATGCCGGCGACCGGATTGGTAATTGGAACACCTGCGGCCATCAGACCAAGGGTCGCTCCACAGATCGACGCCATCGAACTACTGCCGTTCGATTCCAGGATGTCGCTAATCACGCGGATGGTATACGGGAATTCTTCCGGGGAAGGTAAAACGGGCGCAACGCTGCGTTCCGCTAATGCCCCGTGCCCAATCTCACGACGTCCGGGCCCACGAATCGGGCGGCATTCGCCGACGGAGAACGATGGGAAGTTGTAGTCGAGCATGAACTTCTTGCTGAACTCTTCTTGCAGCCCGTCTACACGCTGTTCGTCACGAGCGGTGCCGAGAGCGATCGTGATCAACGCCTGTGTTTCGCCGCGCTGAAACAGTGCGGAGCCGTGAACACGTGGAAGCAAATCGGTTTCACAGTAGATCGGCCGAAGGCTGTTGCGATCACGTCCGTCCGGTCGCGTTCCCGCAAGAATCAGATCGCGAACGACTTTTTCCTCGAGCTCGTGCCAAACAGCCTTAAAACGGCCTGCTTCGAACGCGCCTGGGGCAGACGGATCGGGAATCACTTCGCTCATCGCGCGGTCGCGAAGGGCGCGAACAGCCGCGGCGCGATCCGATTTGCCGTTGGTTTGCTTCGCAACCTTGAAGTCGTGGTAATAACTCGATGCCAAACGATCCATCAGTCCATCATCGGGCGGAGCGACGAATACTCGCTTGGTTGGATTCACCTTGCGATAAAGCTCTTCCTGTAGGTCGATCACTTCCCGAATCGTTGCGTGTGCGAAATGGATGGCTTCCATCATTTCATCTTCGGGCATTTCTTGCGCAAAGCCTTCGATCATCGCAACCTGGTCACGTGAGCCACTGACAATCATGTCAAGCTCGCTGGCCTCTAAGTCGCTATGCGAAGGGAAAGCAACCAAGACGCCATCGACTTTGCCGACTCGGACCGAGGCAATCGGGCCCTGGAATGGCAGTGCACTGATCAAAAGCGCCGCAGCCGCGCCGTTCATAGCCAGGATGTCACCGTCGTTTTGCATGTCGCTCGCTGCGACAAACGACTGAACTTGAACTTCGTCGTTGTATCCCTTCGGGAACAGCGGTCGAATCGGACGGTCCATCAATCGGCTAGCAAGCGTTTCTTTGGTGCTAGGACGCCCTTCTCGCTTCAAAAAGCCACCGGGAAACTTTCCCGCCGCTGCTAACCTTTCACGATAGTCACACGTCAGGGGGAAAAAATCGATCCCCGCTCGCGGTGTACCGCTCGCAACTGCGGTGATAACGACTGTCTCGCCGTATTGCACGATCACACAAGCTTCTGCTTGCTTTGCCAATTGGCCTGTTTCAAACGATAACACGTTGTTGCCAATTTTTTTCTCTACACGAACTTTTTGTGGATTCACTTCTTCTTTTTCCTTACAGCCGACAAACACATTTTTTAACAACACAATTTCTGACTTCACCACAACCGATCGAGGCAAAATGACGTTCTGAATGAACTTCCGCACACAACTCAACAATAGAGGCCCGATCAAAAAGGGCGACATTAAGGTCCATTGTGTACATTCCTTCCTCGATAAGACGCATCCCCGACCATTCTTCACGACGGGGAATGCAAACCATTTCAATCCTTCGATGACGGCAATTAACAAATGCCGAATGAATCGCCTCCTGCGAAGATCAAGCCATGATGGCGAAGAATGAGACCGCGATTACGCAAGCCTGGGAGGGTCGGCCAGTTCCACGGGCAAATTCGCCGCACCCTGCAAGCCCAGAACAACACAAAATCAACTATCCGCGCCCAGTCGGCTACCCGCGCTTCGTCAAACCAATTCATCCGCTGGTTCAACGACCGCGCCACGCCAAACAGACTACTTGCGAATGTTGAGCGTGCCGATGATGTCCAAGTATCGTTTGGCATCCTCACCACGAACATAGTCGAGCAGTCGGCGTCGGCGACTGACCAACCCCAAGAGCCCACGTCGCGACGCATAATCACGACGATGCGTTCGCATGTGTTCCGTCAGCCCGTTAATGCGCTCGGTCAGTACCGCGATCTGCACTTCAGGCGACCCGGTATCGTTTTCGGCTTGGCGAAATTCGCCAATCACAACCTGTTTGCGTTCTTTAGAGATCGTCATTCGTATCTTTTTCCCGTCTAAATCTTCGGATTCAAGGGCGTAAGTGTAGCCATCCGGCCGCCCGATGCAACGCCAAATTCGCTTTGGGTAGCTTGGGTCCTCTAACGTGGCGATTCCATTGACACTGCCGTCGTCGCGGCAAATCAGGCCGGCGGCGTGCAGCGATCAGACTTTTCCAGATACGCCATGATTTCAGCGGCGTATTCCGGAGGGGTCCGGCCATCGCCTCCGTCTAATCGGATTTCCGGCAAATTCGGCGCTTCGTAGGGATCGCTGATCCCTGTAAAGTGCTTGATTTCCCCTGCGCGAGCCTTTTTGTAGAGCCCTTTCGGGTCGCGGGCCTCGCATAGTTCGATTGGTGTGTCAACAAAAACCTCGACGAAGTCACCTGAATGGCCCAGGGTTTCAATTTGTCGTCTGACGCGATCTCGATCGATCCGGTAAGGACTCACAAAAGCCGTCAATACAAAGAGTCCGGCGCTCACAAATAGGCCGCTTACTGCCGCCACACGGCGGATATTCTCCTCCCGATCCGTCGCGCCGAATCCGAGTCCGAATCGTTCCGCGAATTGCTCCCCATGCTCGCCGGCTAGCATTTGCGGAGGTGCGCAGAGTCCGTGACGCACGTTATCACCATCCAAAAGCGTGGTGACACGTCCGCTTCGCATCATCAGTTCGTCCAAGGCGTTGGCGATCGTGCTTTTGCCACAACCGCTAAGTCCGGTCAGCCAAATGACGGTGCCCCGTTGTCCTAGTCGCCGCTCACGGTCGGTTCGAGTGACTGCCGTCGGATGCCAAACAATGTTTTCGGATTGCGTCATGGGTTTTCAAAGGTGCTAGGCATGAATCGGTTAAAGCGAGCGAAGGTCGACGACGCAAAGAATCGTAAAGCAAAGCCGACTGATGATGAAGCGATCTGCGGCTATCATACTAATCCCAGCAACATCGACGCAAAGCGTAGCTCAGAACATGGCGACTTATTTACTCGTACGGTCAGGCCCTCAATCAGGACGTCAGTTTCCACTTGACCCTGATCGCCCCATGCACATTGGGCGTGGCGATAGCTGCGAAGTCATGCTTGCCGATCCCGTCAGCAGTCGATTTCATGCCGTCGTCTATTTTGAAGAAGGCAATTGGCAACTTCGTGACACGGCCAGCCGCAATGGCACGCTTGTCAACGGCCAAAAGACCGATCACGCGATGCTGCTTGACCAATCGGTGATCACTATTGGCAGCACTGATTTGGTTCTGATCGAGCCAACCGAAGATATTGCGGGCGATTCGAACTCACAGACGATTGTGCTCGATCGCCAAATGACGTCGGCGGAAGCGATCGAAGATTCCTTCTCATCGCTAGATACCCTTCGGGACAATGTTTTTGTAAGCCAACTCGTCGACCTCTATACGCTGAGCCTTCAGCTCTTTGGTAGCGAAAACGCCGAGACCGTCATCGACGTCTCCATCGATCTCCTTCGCAACCGAACGTCTGCCGACGTCGTGGGGTTCTCGGTTGACGCAGGGGATGGAAGGCTGACTCCACAGCGAGTCATTCCACCGGAGGCGGCGCAGGCCGTTCGACTCGACCGACGATTAGCCAAACGAGTCCTGCGAGATGGTGAGGCGATATGGGTGAAAGACGATATCGAGAGCGAAGATTCATCGAAATCCTGGTCGGACGCGATCTGTGTGCCGCTCGCTAATGGAGAGACGATGATCGGCGCACTTCACCTCTATCGAACGCACTCTCGTTTCAACGCAGATCATTTTGAATTAGCGGTCGCAGCGGGGCGATTGCTTGGTGTTGCCCTCTCCCGAGCAAACCAAACCGGCAATCTGAAGGCAGCCAATAAGCGCAGCGCCGACCGGAACGCAGAGAGTAATGTCATTGTTGGCAATAGTCCTCCCATCAAACGATTGAAGGAAAAGATTGTTCGCGTAGGGCGCGCCAATGGGTCGGTATTGATTCGTGGTGAGAGCGGTGTCGGCAAAGAACTTGTCGCTCATGGCGTGCATCGAGCCAGTCCGCGCGGTGAACGTCCGATGCTCACCGTCAATTGCGCAGCGATACCGCGGGATCTCGTCGAGAGCCAGTTATTCGGCCATAAGAAAGGCTCATTTACCGGTGCCGATGCCGATCACATCGGTTGGTTTCAGCAAGCTCACACCGGCACACTTTTTCTTGACGAAGTGGGTGAGTTGACTCTGGAGGCGCAGGCAAAGTTGCTTCGAATTTTGGAGGGACACCCGTTCTTGCCGGTGGGAGGTACGCAGCAGGTCTTAGTGGACGTTCGCGTTATCGCTGCAACCAATCGTGATCTTGCTGAGTTTGTTCGCGAACGTCGCTTTCGCGAAGATTTGTTTTATCGGTTGAGCGTCTTTGAACTGCTGGTTCCGCCTCTCCGCGATCGAGAGGAAGATCTCGACGTTCTTATTCAGCACTTCTTTGATCACTTTAGGCTCGAACATCACCGCCTCGGTCTTGCCCTATCCCAGGCGGCTCGCGAACGAATGTTGCGTTACCCGTGGCCCGGAAATGTCCGTCAGCTCCGTAATGTCATCGATAGCGCGGTGGTCATGGCCGATGATCCCGAGGTGTTGCCATCGGACCTCGGTCTGCACGACGCCGGTGTTGGTGAGCTCGACACACTGCGCATCGATCAGTGGGAACGCCGGTTGATTCATAAGGCGCTTGAACGTACCGGCGGAAGCGTTCCTGAGGCTGCCGAATTACTTGGAATTAGCCGCGCGACGGCCTACCGAAAGATTGCGGAATATGACATCTCGCGATGAAAGACCGATCGCAATCCTCTCCGCGCCAGGGTCGCGCGGTGACGTCAACCCCATCGTGGCCATCGGTTCTGCATTGAAAGGATTCGGGTTTGACGTCGTCATCTCGCTGGCCGAAGCCTACGCGCAAGCCGCAGAAGATGCAGGGCTCATGGTCGAACCGGTCGTATCGCGAGAAGAGTTCGACTCCATTCTTGCCGATCCCCTTGTTTGGAAGCCATTGAGCGGGATTGAGCGAATCTTACGCGATGCGGCAGGTAAGTTTGTGGACGCGCATCTGGATGTAATCAATCGGCATCATCGGCCGGGTCGAACGGTGTTGGTTGCGCACCCACTCGACTTTGCCTCGCGGATCTATCGTGACCATGAGGCAAAGACACCCATGGTTAGCGTTCTATTGTCACCTGCTGTCGTGCGTGACTTCGCTGATCCGCCGAGGCTCACCGCGTCATGGTTTGAGCCTCGCCGACCGGCTTGGCTCATGCGAGCGGCTTACCGTTTGGCCGATCGATTCATTGCCGATCCACACCTATGCCCGCCCATCAATCAAGCGCGTAAGCGTTTGGGGTTGTCTCCGGTGAAAAGAATCCTTGATCGTTGGTGGCTGTCGCCCGAGTTGATTCTTGGGCTTTACCCGACTTGGTTTGGCGAACCGATTCCCAGGGGTACTGCTGAAATTGTGATGTGTGGCTTTCCGAGTTCCCGTCAACCAGCGGGTTCGGTAGATAAACGTGATAATGCAACAAAGCAAGCATCGAAAAAGTTAGCTTCGTCAACCACAATGACGTCACCATCGGCTGCAAATGATCATGCAAATGGGGCCATCTTTTTTACGCCAGGCACCGCCCATCGTCATGCAGAGTCGTTCTTTCGCAATGCGATTGAAGCTTGTGCAAGGATCGGTCAAAAGGGCATCCTCGCCACCTCGCATGCCGAGCAAATTCCACAGAATCTGCCCAGTCACATGCAGGCGGTCGGCTATGTTCCACTCGATCCATTCCTCCGTACCTGTTCCGCCATGGTGCATCATGGCGGCATCGGTACAACAGCAATGGGACTCGCAACCGGGTGCCCGCAACTCGTTTGCCCAATGGCCTTTGATCAATTTCATAACGCCGATCGAGTGGACGCTTTGGGCGCAGGGGCGCTATTTCACGGGGACGCTTGGAAGTACAGCCCAAGGAGCGTGAATGCGATGGCCGATGCGCTTCGAACACTCGTCAAATCCCCGCAGGTTCGCAGTCGGTGTGATGACTACTCAGGACGGTGTGAAGATGATTGCGGCGCGTACGTCGCGGCGATAGAAATCGTCGCGCTGATGGCATCCCGTCGATAAAAATCGCTAATTTTATTTTTGCCACTTGGCAGAAGCCTACTATCTTGCGTCGCGATGAACGCCGCTCGCGATTCACAGAATTACAGATCCAAATGCGGCATTTCAGTCAAGTGTTATAGGTGGAGTTGAAGATGAAAAAGTTGATGATGTTGTGTGCGGCGATGCTGTTCGTGGTGAGTTCGGTGCGAGCTGAGGACAAAGCTGCTAAAGAAAAGACGATCGTTGAGACTGCAATCGGTGCAGGCAAGTTCAACACGCTCGTTGCAGCGGTGAAGGCTGCTGGCCTTGTCGATGCCTTGAGCGGCAAGGGGCCACTGACCGTATTCGCGCCGACCGATGAGGCATTTGCCGCATTGCCAAAGGGCACTGTCGAGTCGTTGCTCAAGCCGGAAAACAAGGAAAAGTTGATTGCAATCCTGAAGTACCATGTCGTTTCTGGAAGCTACCCTGCGGCGAAGGTACTAAAGAGTGATGAGCTGGAAACGCTCCAGGGTGGCAAGCTGACCATCACGCAGAACAAAGAGGGCGTGATGGTTGACAAGGCGAAGGTCGTGAAGACAGATATTATGTGCAGCAACGGCATCATTCATGTGATCGACGCAGTCGTTCTGCCAGCCGAGTGATCGCAGGTCCCGAGTCAGCTTGTGCTGTTCAACGTTGAAGGTGAACGCGAGGTCTTAACCAGCGTTCACCTTCAGTCGTTGAGCGGTTCAATGATCTGAAGCAGGGCCAGGGCGGTGGAGTTCGTCGTATGACTTTGCATTACACGACGTCGACCACTTTCTCCGAGAGACAGCCGCAAATCCGCGTCAAGAACGAGCCGTTGCAGCCCGTCGGCGAGCGATGAGATTGAATCATCCGAAATGAGAATGCCGCCACCGGTACTTTCAATGAGTTCAGGGAACGCGCCTCTCGCGGGCTGAACAACGGGTACTCCGCTGGCCATCGCTTCCAACAGGAATAGGCCTTTTGGTTCTTCGTGTTCGGTGGGAACACTCAGGATATCGACGCCGTCAAGAAACGCGACTTTTTCGGTCAGGCTGGGACTACCTTGATACGCAAAACGGTCCTCTAGACCAGCCCGTCGAATCTTCGCTTTTTGTTGCATGAAATAACCTTCGTTGTGCTTACCAAGCCAACCAGCGGCACATAGCTTGACTTCCTCGCATCCCGTCCGGTGGGCCAGTTCAATAAATGCGTCGACGAGTCGATGGAACCCCTTTTCCGGCGCGAGCCGTGCAAGGTAGCCGATCGTAATCGGGAACCTCGCTGCACGCGGCGGACGATTGATGAAGGGTGCGGTATCGATCGATAGCGGTAGGCAACGAACCTTCTCGGCTGGGAGGTCCAGTAGTTTGGTCATTTTCTTGCCGTAGAAATCGCTGTTGACCACGATCGCATCGCACAATCGACTCAGTTGCGTCAACTCAGCAATCGCGTCCGATTGGGCGGCGGCTGGCAAATGATCGAGGAAGCTATCGTCACCTTGTAAGATGACGATGATCTTCGTCGCTGGAATCGCTCGCCGGATGGCAGGTAGGCAGCCACCAATGAGCAGATTGCTAAGGATGATCACGTCGGGTTGGATGTCGTCGCGAAGCCACGTCACCAACCGTTCGACTTCCGCTCGCTGGTTTCCGTGTTCGCCGCGTAGCATCGATACAGCTAAGTCTCCTAGTGAAGTTGGGTCGGTTGATCCGGCCCCGCGGGTCGCCCAAGATAGAAATGCCGGTCGATCGAGTAGCCGCCGAATCGGCCCTGGAACGTACCGAAACAGTGGAAATTTCTGGAGCAGGTAGATCTGAACGCCGCCAAAAAAGACCTGTTTTGACGCAATGGCCGGTTCATCCGTGCGAATAGGTGTGTATACCGGTTGCAGCAAGCAATCGACGCCCATTCGGAGAAACTCGCGTGCCAACGCGTTGTCGTGCATGCAGCTCCCGCAATACATTCCTGCGGCGCCAGCGGTAAGAAACAAGATTTTCATAACAAGTGGCTTGGTAAAAGCTAGCGGCGCGCGACAATCGGAAGCAGGACAAAACGAAGCCCTTGAAAAGACGAGGACTCGAAAAACGATCGTTGTGGCAAAGTTCCGTCATTCCTATACTCGCTACCGAACACCCATTTAACGTCGGAAACGACGTTTTTGCATCCCCTACAGTGATTTGACCCCCTCGATGAGCGAGACCCCAGCGCTAATCCCAGCTGCCAATGCGCGTCCGCCATTGTTCTGGGGGGTGGATATTGGTGGGACGGGAATAAAAATCGGTTTGGTCGACGATTCGGGAAAAACGCTCGCTTACGAAAAGCTACCCACTCGCGAACCAGAAGGCCCCACATCTGCGATGCAGCGAGTTGCGGCTGTCATCCTTGATTTTGACGAACAACTGGGTCTCAGCGACGGCGCGATTGCCGGAATCGGATTGGGAGCCCCAGGCCCCATGGATCTGTTGGCTGGAAAACTAGTCGCCCCGCCGCAATTACCGACGTGGTGGGGCTTCGGAATTCGGGATTGTCTAGCCAAGTTAACCGGATTACCTGTCGCCTTTGTCAATGATGCTAATGCGGCTGCATACGGTGAGTTTTGGCTTGGTAGCGGAGAAAAGGCAACGTCGATGGTCTTCTTAACCCTTGGCACCGGTGTCGGAGGTGGGATCATTGTCGAAGGTGAACTCGTCAACGGCGTCAACAGCTTTGGGAGCGAATGCGGCCATATGTTGGTCGATCCATCACCGACGGCGCAGGTTTGTGCATGGGGAGGTGGCCGCGGTCACCTTGAAGCGTATGCGTCAGCGTCGGCCGTGGTAATGAGAACTCGTCAGCGTCTCAGTCAAGGAGCGAGCAGTACGCTCGCTGGACAGCTTGGCAGCGGAGATAGTGAATTGACAGCGCTGCGCGTGTACGAGGCGGCTCTGGAAGGAGATGCCTTGGCCCTTGAGGTGATCGACGATACAGGTCGATGGTTAGGAGTCGGCATTACCTCCATCATTCATTTGCTTGATCCGGGGCTGATCGTGCTCGGCGGGGCGATGGATTTCGGAGGGGCGGGATCGGAAATCGGCGAGCGATTTCTCAAGGTGATTCGAGAGGAGTTTAAACGGCATACTTTTGAAAACGTATTCAAAGGAACAACCATTCAATTTGCAAAGTTGGGCGCCGAAGCCGGGTATCTCGGTGCGGCCGGATATGCGCGCAAGCAGTTTGCGTCCAAGTAACCTTCACTGACTGAGAAAGACAGACTTACGAACGGCGTGCATGCCGATTCGAACGACCATGACACAAAATATTCGAAATTTTTGCATCATCGCCCATATCGATCACGGCAAGAGCACGCTGGCTGACCGGTTGCTTGAGTTCACTGGTACCGTGACGAAGCGAGAGATGAAAGAGCAACTGCTTGATGATTTAGACCTTGAACGCCAAAGAGGTATCACCATCAAGGCGCGAGCCGTCGCGATGAAGATGACTCGCAACGGCACTCCCTATCAACTGAATCTGATCGATACACCTGGACACGTCGATTTTCATTACGAAGTTTCGCGATCACTGGCGTGTTGCGAAGGGGCCTTGTTGCTGGTCGATGCGTTTCAAGGAGTCGAAGCCCAAACCGTCGCCAACGCCTATGCCGCGATGGAGCACGATCTCAAAATCATTCCTGTGATCAATAAGATCGACTTGGCGTACGCTCGACCCGATGAAGTGGCCGAGGAAATGCACCAAGCTCTCGGTATCGATCCCGATGACTGTGTTCGTGTTAGTGCGAAAACCGGTGTTGGTGTTGATGAACTCATTCAAGCCATTATCGACCGAATTCCGGCACCTTCGGGAGATCCTCAAGGAACCCTTCAGGCGATGGTGTTCGACTCCAACTACGATGACTTTCGTGGTGCGATTACCTACGTTCGTATGATGAACGGCACCGTGCGCCGGGGGCAACGAATTCGCTTTTTAAGAGCCGAAGCGCAACACGATGTTCTGGAATTGGGGCAATTCGTTCCTCAACGAAAGCCATGTGACGAATTATCCGCAGGGCAAGTCGGATATTTGATTTGCAACATCCGCTCCCTCAGCGACGTTCACATTGGTGATACCGTAAGCATTCCCGGCGATAAAGCGGCTCCGGCCTTGGAAGGCTATGACCGCCCGCGTCGAATGGTGTACTGTGGACTATTTCCCAGTGACGGCCAAGACTTTACCGAACTCAGAGAAGCATTGGAGCGACTTTCGATCAACGACCCGAGCTTTGACTTCGAGCCAGAAACAAGTGATGCACTGGGGTTTGGGTTTCGATGCGGCTTCCTTGGGCTGTTGCACATGGAAATCGTTCAGCAACGGCTCGAGCAAGAGTCCGATGTGGATCTGGTTCAAACCGCACCCAACGTAACTTATGAGATTGTCAATAAGCGGGGCGAGACGTTCTTGATTCGTAAGCCACAAGACGTTCCAGACCCAGGCGATATCGAAGAGTTTCGCCAGCCGATCGTGCGCTGCAGCATCGTCGTGCCAATCGATTACATCGGCGCAGTAATGAAATTGGCGCAAGAACGTCGTGGTATTCAACGCAGTCAAGAATACATTGGTACGCAGCGGGTGATGCTGATTTATGATATCCCACTGGCCGAAGTCATTTACGACCTGCACGATAAAATTAAGTCCAGTACGCGAGGTTACGGAACACTTGACTATGAAATGGTTGGATACGAGCCCGCCGATTTGTGTCGCTTAGATATTCTCGTCAACGGAAATCGTGTCGATGCGCTCAGTATCGTCTGCAACCGCGCCGATGCGGACCGCCGTGGTCGCGCTGTGGCGAAAAAGCTGAAGGCCGAAATCGAGCGTCACATGTTTGAAGTCGCGGTTCAAGCCGCGATCGGTTCGCGGGTGATCGCAAGAGAAACCGTTCCGGCCATGCGGAAAAATGTGACTGCTAAGTGCTATGGAGGGGACATCACTCGAAAACGAAAGCTGCTGCAAAAGCAAAAAGAGGGTAAGAAGCGGATGAAGGCCATCGGTAATGTCGAGATTAGCCAAAAGGCGTTCATGGCAGTGCTCAGTGGCGGTGAACCGGAGGCATAATCCCATCACAGCACCCATGCCACACCCTGTATCACCAAATCCCGATCCACCAAATCCTGATCCGATGAGTGATTCCCGCGTCGCAAGCCGACTTGCGAGAGTCGAACGAATCGCTGCGTTCATGGATGATGGGATGCGAGTCCCCGGAACAAACATTCGATTCGGCTGGGACAGCGTGATCGGATTGATTCCCGGGGTGGGCGACCTCGTAGGGCTCGGCGCAAGTGCCTACCTCCTTTGGGAAGTTCGAAAACTGGGAATTCGTAAGCGCACGTACGTCAAGATGCTCGCCAATGCCGGTATTGATTTCTGCTTCGGCGCTCTCCCCGTGGCCGGCGATTTATTTGATTTCTATTGGAAAAGCCATCGACGGAATGTAAGAGTGCTTCGCGCCGAATTGACTCGTTTGAGGCCATCGAGCTGATCCCGTCACGTTTTTCATATTCACCATTCTCCTGCTGAGTGATGCATTGTGGATCGACAACTGATTGAAGTTTACGTTGACGGTGGGCGGCAACTGGGGTCCGCGTATTCCGGGCTTTCCCGTTCCGATTTGCTCGCCATTCCTGTTCCTGGAACCTGGAGCTTGCAACAAATCGCGATTCACATGATGGACAGTGATCTCATTGCAACCGATCGGATGAAACGAATCGCTTCGATGGATAAGCCGTTGCTGTGCAGTTATGACGAGACAGCGTTCAGTCAGTTGCCGGGAACTAACGACCTCAATGCGACGCTGGCTTGCGAAATATTTGCCAAGAACCGCGAAATGACCGCGGTCATTTTGCGAAGCCTGTCTGATGCCTGTTTCGATCGCGTCGGAATTCACACTGAAATTGGCAAAGTGACTCTCGGGGAAATGGTCAGCAAGTATATTGATCATCTCGCCGGTCACATGGAACACATCGTGCGCAAGCGTGCGTTACTGGGTAAGGCGATTCGTTTCTAATGACGATGGAATTTGGCAAAGCGATTCTCCACTCCGTCCCATCCGTTGCGTTCCTCGAAAGCCGAACATGATTCCTCAGTATTCCCGTCGGTACCTTGCTTGTCTTTTCGCCTTTTTGTTTCATCTCGGTGGGATGGCTTACGCGCAGGACGTAGCCAATCCGGACGTACAGAAGCCGGAGGTCCGATTCCCAATACCCGACACCGATGATTCGCTTATTGGCGACGGTCCGATGCGGCGAGCTGATTGGTTTCGCGATCTATGGAATGCTCGTCGCACCGAGTTCGCCAACCGAGCGCGAGACGAGCAAAAGTCGGTTGTTTTTTTTGGTGATTCGATCACGCAGGGTTGGGATGGCATGCTCGCTACCAGCTTCCCCGGTATGAAGGTCAGCAATCGTGGAATCAGTGGCGACACCACTCGCGGAATGTTAAATCGATTGAAAGACGACGTACTCAATCTTGAACCCACTGCGGTCGTGCTGTTGATGGGTACAAACGACTTGGAAGAAGGTGCAAAGCCGGAGGTAATTGCAAAAAATGTGGAAGCGATGATCACGATGATTCGCGAAAGCGACAACGATCTGCCGCTAGTGATCTGCCTGGTTATGCCCAGCAGCGAATCGATGAGACGGCCTAGCGAAAAGATAAAGAAGATCAACCAGCTCTACGGTGAAATCGCGACCCGATACGACGGAATATCAGTCCTCGATACGTGGTCCCTTTTCGCGGGTGAGAACGGAGATGCGAAAGCTGCCGAATTTCCTGATCTCCTCCATCCGAATGAGCTTGGTTACCAGAAGTGGGCTGCAGCGTTGCAGCCGGTTTTTGCAACGCTTGGTTTTGTCGAACTTGAAGCGGATACGTTTCAACTGGAACCCGGGTTTGAATCGTTATTCAATGGACAAGACTTGACCGGTTGGGGTTATCGCCGAACGAGCGAAGCAATGGTCAAGATGATTGAGAACTGGAAGCGCAAGGACCCTTCGGCACCTGAGCTTCCACTCGTAACGGAAGACGTTTCGTTTGATGGGTTGAAAGCATCGCCCGACGGGCGATACGTTGCAATGAATGGCCGCCTAGTCGTAACCGCGCCAAAAGAAGGGCGTCGCATTCAACAACTCTGGACTACTCGCGAGCTGGGCTCGGACTTTGAGTTGAGACTTGAGTTTCGTGCCCTGCCAATGGCTGATAGCGGCGTGTTTATAAGAGAACCACAGTTGCAATGTCGCGATTACGTGACAGCGGGGCCTTACAAAAATCTTCTCCGATATTTACCACAGCAATGGAACGAGCTAGTTGTCGTCGTCAAAGACAATGTGGCCCACTGTACCTGTAACGGTGACATACTTGAGGAAGGGATGAAGCTTCCCGCGACTGGCCCGATTGGACTGGAGGGAGATCGCGGGCAGATTGAGTATCGTCGCATTCGAGTAAAGCTGAGCCCTTAGATTGTCAGGAACTCACCAAAGAGTGTAGATCCAGGGCGCGACAGCGCCGCCTACAGTAGCGGCGAACGCGATTACGGCGAGAGAAACTGCGATGGGAACCAGCCACCATTTCTTTTCTTCTCGAAGAAAGGAGAGTAGCTCTCGCCACCACGGTAACGAGCCATAATCGATTGTTTGTTGGTCCTCCAATCGCATCGCCAACGCCGCCCCAGACGTGAATGGTAGCCAACCGGCTTGATCGAGTGGTCGGTGGCCTCTTCGCTTCCGGTACCAACCGATGGGGGTTAGTAACCCGAAGTAAACGGTGCCCAAGCAGATAACGGCGGCAAGCCACCGCAGTGGATAGGTCGACCATTGAACGCCATGCCAGATCATTGGTCGTGCCGGCCGCCACGTTAAGTAGAAGATTGCGATCAAAGTCATCGCTACGGCCCATAGGACGCCCAACCAGCCGTCCACTTGCCAGGTCAGCAACGCTGCGCCCGCTAACGCTTGGACAAAGAGAGAGGCCGGTAACCAGCGAGGTTCAATCGATGCTTTCTCCACACGATCAGTCATTGGAATTGTGACTTCACCGGTTGGTTTGCAGACAACGTGGTTACCAATCACCAATACATCGATATCGGTTGAAAGGAAGCAACTAACCGCATCGCGTGGCGTGCATACGATCGGCTCATCGCGGTCGTTGAAGCTTGTATTAAGCAGAACCGGAATACCGGTGATCGCATCAAAGGCTTCAAGCAAACGGGCAAACTTTGGATTGCGGGCTCGATCGACTGTTTGCACGCGGGCAGTGCCATCACAATGAGTTACTGCTGGAATCAACAACGGTTGAGCGACACGAAATGCTTGAGTCATGTACGGATAGTCGAGAGTCTGGCCGGCTTGGGCAGTGAAGAATTCGTCGAATCGCCCCTTTAACACTGACGGTGCGAACGGCCGAAACGATTCGCGGTGTTTGATCAAATGGTTGACGTGATCTTTCATCCCAGGGTCGCGAGGGTCAGCAAGAATGCTCCGATGCCCCAGGGCTCGCGGCCCGAACTCCATCGCACCTTGCATCCAGCCCACTACTTTCCCATCGGCGAGCATCGCTGCAATTCTCTTGCATAACGAATCGTCGTCCTCGTACCGCTGTGACTGCAGTCCCCGCTGCAGGATCGCTTCGCCTGCCTCTACCTCATTGAATGTCGGTCCGAGAAACGCACCACGAAAAGAATCTTGACTCGATGTTGTACGATCGACCTGATACTGGGAATGCGATAGCCATAACGCCGCCCCTACCGCTCCACCTGCATCCCCGGCTGCCGGTTGAACCCAGATGTCATCAAGCATTCCGCACTCCATAACGCGGCCCACGGCGACGCAGTTCAGGGCAACTCCCCCAGCGAGGCACAGTTTCCGCTGGCCGGTTAATTCGATGGCATGTTTCGCCATGAGAGTGATGGACATTTCTGTGATTGCCTGGACGGAGGCAGCTAAGTCACAATGCAACTCCTCAATTGGTTCGGATGCTTGCCTTGGTTTGCGACCGAAGAGTTCATGAAATGCAGGTGCGGTCATCCGAAAGCCATAGCAATAGTTAAAGTATCGCTGGTTTAGGCGAATGGAACCGTCGGCGGCGATATGGACAACGGTATTCATCAACCGCTCGACCCATCGTGGCCGCCCTTCTGCAGCGAGTCCCATCAATTTGAACTCACCTGTATTGATTTCGAATCCGCAGTACGTGGTAACGGCGGAATAGAGGAGGCCGAGAGAATGTGGGAATCTTTGTTCAACGAGCGGCTGTAACTGGCGACCGCTCCCTTGCATAATGGTTGCCGTCGCCCATTCACCCACCCCATCGATGGTCAAAATGGCTGCCGTATCGAACGGTGACGGATAGAATGCGCTGGCAGCATGGGACAGGTGATGCGGGCAATAGTGGAGTCGTGAGGCGAGCTTCTTTCCCACCTGCTTCTCAACATGGTCACGCACTCTAAGTTTTGTTGACAGCCAGTTTGGCATCGCAGCGCGAAAGGCATTGAAGCCGCGTGGCGCACCGGCCATGAATGTTTCGATAAGCCGGTCAAACTTAAGTGAAGGAATCTCGTAAAACGCAACGGCATCAATGTCGCTATGACTGATTCCCGCGGTCTCTAGACAGTTCGAAATGGACTGGCACGGAAAGGATGGGTCTGCCTTTTGGCGAGTGAATCGCTCTTCCTGAGCCGCGGCAACAACCAATCCGTCTCTAATCAGTGCGGCCGCAGAGTCATGGTAAAAGGAGGACAAGCCGAGAATCGTCGCCATGAATTCGGTTCACGATGGGGCGATGGACAGCGAGATTTTAAAGAGGCTTTTGCTCAATCAACGATGCCACCGTTTCCTCTAGCCTCTGTCCCGTCAGGTCAATGGCAGCGACCTTTCCCTCGGGCGAAATGATGGCTACGAATGGCATCGATACGACCCCAAACTTGGCGCCAATCTTATTGACCACTCCGACACCGGGGATTGATTCGCTATGAAAACTGCGAAAGCGAACGGGTGACTTGTTCATGAATTCGTCGATGGGTGCATCCGCATCGTCGAGGTTCATTCCGACGATTTCAACCTTATCGGGCCATCGACTCCGAATTCGTTCCAATGTCTGAAGCACTGAAAGCGACTGATCAAACTGAATGGCCCAAAACGGCATCAAAACCCACCTGCCGGTGAAGCTGGTCATCGAAATTGGCCGGCCATCCGTGCTCGGTAAGTCGAAATCAACAGTTTGACCAATTATTTCTTGTCGAGCCTTTCTGGCGTCGATCGCTAAGGCAACTTCTTGTTTCGATGCGTCGTCGAGTCCATTAGCTAGTTGGAGCGATTCGTAGCTTGCAGTGGCGAGGTCTGTTCGCCCCATCGCTTCATTTTGTAATGCACTGCTGGCAAGAAATTGAACGGTTGACAAATCGGGTGACCTTTTTAGTAGATCGTCAACGGTATCACGCCACTCTTGGACGGCTAGGTCACCGCCTTGTTCTATTCGTCGAAGGAGTTGTTCCACTTCAGAAAATTTCGGTGTGCCAGCCATCTCAAGAGCGATCGATGCGATCTTTGGATCCGGATGAGACCCAAAGAGATTCACGATATAGTCGCGAACTTGGGCGGCTTCGTCATTAAATCCATAACGCTCAAGAACGGCACGTGCCTGGCCCAGAACCATCATTGCGGCAATGTCTGGCTGGTGTTTGCTTGTTCCCAATGCGTCGATCTGCGCCATGACGTCTTTGGCGTCTTTGCTGGAACCGTTTTGAATCTTCTCCAGACCGAGGCCGATCAACACGAGTCGGCTGTCTTCTGCAACGGTCACGTTATCGCTGTCCACTTGCGAATGTGCAAAAGTCTCGAGTTGTATGGCCGATTTCAGGTCTCCGAGGGCTGCCAAGTGCGACAGCGACTGGAGTTGTCCCCGGATTCCTTGAACCCGTTGCTTGTCGCTGGACGTTGTCGCTTCGGCAAGTCGCTTGGATGCTTCGAATTTAAGTTTACCCACGCGAACCATTTCGGCGTTGGCTTTGGCAAGGTCAAAGATGCCTGCTTTGCCGCTCGCTATATTTTGGATTTCAAGATCAGTGAGCGACAGGAACTCCGCAAGTTGATTGGGAGAAAGGTCAGCACGAAGCTGCACTGAATCCCGGTTTGTGGATTCGACGGAGGGGGGTGCCGGTGGTTTGTTCGTTGTTACATCAACAGTGGCGGGGACCGTCTCTCCAAAGAGGGCGTCGGCGGCCTCATTCGCCACGTTATCAGACACAACGGCAGGGACGGTAACTTCCTTCGGTGGATCATCCGTTTGACCTGTAACGCTTGCACCATTGGTCGAGGCAGGCGACGGCGACCCCGCCGCCGCTTTCTCCGTTACCGAATCCTTTCCACCGCAACCAATGCTGGCAATGATGATGCCTAGCATCGGTAAAATCAAAGAGAACACGGCCGAAAACAAATGCAGCTTCTCGCCAGGGAGAACCACTGGGACGTGCGGCGGTCGACAGCGTTCGTCTAATTCTGGGGAAACGTTCATGATGAATGCTCGGTTTGCTCGCGTCTCTAGGTTCCAGCAGGTCACCTTCGGGCAGCGTCCAAAGGTACGACATCATCATAGCGACACAGAGAGCGATGCGGACCGTCTTGACGTTCCACGGAGCCGAGGAGAACATT
>JANOBM010000114.1:0-5554 GCA_031411655.1 Planctomycetaceae bacterium | reverse complement strand
GAACGTGTAGGTTGTCATCGACCCATCGCGACACCTTCCGTTGGAGATAACGCCAACGCCGTTAGTCGTTTCGACCATGAATGACAAATCAAAAGTAACAAGCTAATCGTAAATCTGCTTGGGGCGAATCGGTTTGAATCGTCAGCGCTTGTGGGGTGGGCATGGTTGCCACTACTCCGTTGCCGGAGACTCGGCGATTTTTTCTCGGAGCAATCGGAGTGCCGTTGCAAAATCGTCAACCTCGGGGGCAAGCTTCACAGCGAGCTCCAGCTGTTCCAGGGCACCAGCGATATCGTTTTGAAGGTAGAGCGCCAAGCCGTATCGGTACTGGACGGAAGCGTTGTTGGACGCCAGAGTGGCATCTCGCCGCAAAAGCGGAAGTTCTTGTTTGCGAAGCAATTCTGCTTGTTCCGCGGCTCGCTGGTCGCCACGTGCGGCGAGTTGCTCGTAGAGTGCAGCGAGGTTAGTTCTTGCACCCGTAGCGTTCGGCTCCACACGGATTGCCGATTCGTACGCGATAATTGCATCGGGAACCATGCCACGTTGTTCACACAACATCGCCCAACTCAGATGTGCGCCCGACCGATCTGAAACTCCACGCAGCGATTCTTCGAGCTCCCGCAGGGTGAGGTCCACGCGAGTTCGTTCGTTTGCCGACAAGGTTTCATAGACTGACGATGTTGCGAGCGCCTGTGCTGCTTCGATGCGTACCTGGCGTTTTTCGTCATTGAGCATCGGAATGAGGGCATGGCGAATCTGCGCTGGCGATTCAGTTTGCAAACAGCGGATTGCCGTTGATCGAACGAGCGGGTGTTCGGACACGTCTGACAGCAGCTTCATTGCGGCGGCTGAGCAGCCAACAGACTGCGTTGCCGCTAGGCTATCCAACGCAGTTGCTCGCGCTATGAAGGGAGTTACGCCGTCATTTTTCGTCGCAAGCGTCGAAAGCTTTTCGATCGCATCAGGGTCGCCGCGACGGAAAGCAGCGATTGCTTGGCCAAAGTGTTCCGGTTTTTTTCGTTCTGCGCCATACCACTTTTCACATGCATCGTCACTCCAGCGATCGGTCTCTTTAATGATGCCAGCGAGAAGTTTGTCGCCTGCTTCAGCAAGCTGAAGCCAATTTGCATACTCGCGCAGGAGGGGCTTGGTTGCCGCCGGGATTTTGTCGAGGTGATCCTTGAGATGACAATCGGTGCAGGCATTCGGAGTGGCAAACTCTACCGACATATCGGGCCTTGGAATCCGCAGACTATGATCGCGTCGAAAGTCAACGTCCATGTAGGTGCGGCCTGGCATATGACAATTCACACACTTCGCGCCTTCACTCTCCGCGGCGTGATGGTGATGGCTTGGAACGTCGTATTTCCCAGCTGGATGTTGGTGGCATGACGTGCAAGTTTCATTGCCGGGGTGTTTCAGCTTGAGTGAATGCGGGTCATGGCAATCGGTGCACCGAATGTTCTTGTGGTACATCTTGCTCTGAACAAATGAGCCGTACACATAGACTTCGTCTTTGATTTGCCCGTCATCGAAATAGGTATCCGGATGGAGTAGCTCTAGTTGGAAGTGCTCATGGTAGCTATTGCCTCCGGTAAAACCCGATTTGATGACACCGCGACGGCTATGACACTGTGCGCAAGTTTGTAACTGTGGTTCGGTGTTTTCGCCTTTCAGCTTGTTTAGACCGTAGCCACGCTTGCGATCCCAAAACAGGCTTGTTTTTTTTGCGAGATCGATATGGACGCTGCCGGGGCCGTGGCACGATTCGCAACTTACGTCAATCTCGGAAAACGTGGTGTGGTAGCTAACACTTTTCGAATCAAAATTGGTCTTTAAGTTCGTTGAATGACAATCGGCGCACATCGTTTGCCAGCGCTGGGCGATTCCCGTCCAGTGCAGCGGGTCGTCCGGTGCAAGTTTATCGGCTACATCGGGAGGGCGCAGATAAAACCACTTTTTCTTCAGCGTGTCCCAACTGATTCGCAGCACCTGAACTCGAGCGACTTCATGGGGCAAGGTGTTTTCATTGCGATCAAACTCGACCATGTATTGCTGGAGCGGATCGACGCCGAAAACGTACTTCACTTGGAAGTCCTCCATCTTGCCGGTTGGACCTTCGGTGTGAACCATGAACCGCTCGCCGTCACGAAACATGCGGCTAGTCATTCCATCGTGCTCAATCGTCGCGTCGTTGAAGTCGCCTAGCACCGTTCGGTCATTCGCCAAATCCATGGCTCGGTCGTGATGCGACTGTTCATAAGCCATCCCTTCCTTCTGATGGCATTCAATGCACGATGAGCGACCGACGTACGTCGCAACCACTTCTTCGGGGATACTTTGCCAGTAGTCCACCAACAGTGCACAACCGCCAAGCAGGAGTACAGCAGCGATCAACCAGCCAATTGTCGAACGGCGATCGGGTGACGGAGCAGGTTTCTTGGGCTTCTTCAAAGTAACGCGATGGGGGCGTTTGGTCAGTGGGCGTTTGGTCAGTGGGCGTTTTCGTCGAAACCCGATTCCGGAGGGCGAGATTCGTGAGTGGTCGAATCGTCGTGTTGGTCTGGCGCTGACTCGGCGGAAATGGCATCGATCAGTATCTTGGATGCGTGCGCCCTCATCTCATGAACGAGTCCACTATGAGCAGAATTGTTTGGCATAGACTCCAAGAGTCTAGCGGTCCGCAGCAGGTTTTCCACCGCCAGATAGGTCGAAGGTCGGTCAACGTTTCCTTGGTCCGCGCGTCGAGAAGGTGGATGGGGCGTTGAACGAGGCATTAGTGATTCGTCGGCAAGATGGGGATCGAGCGACGAGCCGTCAATCACGCTGCCACGATTTCGAATCACCTCCATCACATCGTCCAAGAGGGGGTCGCGGGAAGACGGTGGCGTCGAGGGTTTGGCTTCTACCGGCGATCGATCTTGTAATGCCCGTGAAATGGCCGATTGCGCTGCCTGCACCGCAGGGTCAGTGTGGTCGGTAACCACTGCGGGTGGCTTCAAATCGTTGGGAAGGCCCAACTGCTGTGCGTCAGCTTGGGCGGTCGAGAGCATCAAACCAATGAATAAAAGGGAACGCTTGGTGGTGGAAGGCATCGGCAAGTGAATCCAAAAAAACTTGTTTGATCGACGACTGGCGACTTATACGATAGCAAACAAAAAAAGGCCGGACGATTTCTTGATTAGAAAAATCATCCGGCCCTGTAGCACTAGTCCATTACTGGCTTGCGAATCCTTCGCATCAAATGATCAAGGCGATTCCGCACGAGTCCCTTCTGATGCATTGAATCCATTCAACGCAATTCGGACACCTTGATAATTGTTCCGTCCTGTCTGCCCCTACGTACTTTCGTACCTCCAAAAAACGCAGTTTTTCGGTCAAAAACGATTGCGATCAAGCTGCGACGCGAACTTCGTGCCCCGCTCGTAGCAAGATACCTTCGATGAATTCTTCAAAAAACCGAATGTCCAACGCCGAACGCGCGGGGCACTCAGGATGGAACTGGGTTCCCATCGCAAACCAATCCATCATTTCCGATTCGATTGCTTCGATAACGCCATCGGGACACCGAGCAGTCACGCGGAAGCCCGGAGCAACTTCGTCGATCGCCATGTGATGACGACTGCTGACGCGGATTTCGCCGTCTCCATAAACGCGGCCGACGATCGAATCGCTCACCACGTTCAACGTATGACGATGTGACAAGTCTTGGGCATCGAAATGGGGGACGGCATTGGGAATATCTTCTTTGATGTCCAGGAAGAGGTTTCCACCTTGCTGAACGTTGAGCAATTGCATCCCGGTACCGATGCCAAACACTGGCATGCGACGCTCGGCAATTTCGTCCATCAACATCCGGTCTGAGTTTTCGCGCACGGGATCCAGTAGGCGAACGCTGTGATGCAGCATGAATCCGTCGCGTCGAGGGTCAAGGTCGGCTCCACCGATCAGCAGCACGCCCTGCAAGACGTCCAGCAGGGACTGAATGGATTCAATGTCGTCGAGGGGAGGAATGATGACGGGCACGGCACCGGCAGCTTTAATCGAATCAAAATATCCCGCAGAGACAAAGCTATAAGCTGGTGTTTGTCGGTTGGCCGAGCGATAGTCGGCATTGATACCGATCAACGGTTTGTACGTCATCCAAGATCCCCTTTAGAGTGCGCGTATGGAACGATTGAGGGCAATACCTCACCATGCGAACTCATCAGTACTAGGGGTCCGTCTTGGAAACCCGCAGGATTGAAGGTCACCCGTCCGATTCAGTGATTTCATGTGCGGCAACGCGACATGTTGAGAATGAACGTTTGCGATGGAGTTTTGGAAACTGGCCGCGGATGGCCACCGCCTACTCTCTAACGCGGTTGTCATTCAACCGAATCGTCCGGGTTTCTCCGATCGCCAAATCTTTTGGCCGCTGATGAGTGCGTGGCGGAGTGCGTGAAACTGCCAAACACTCCATGGGCGGGAAGATACTGGACGATTGAATCGATGCAATCGACTAGCTGTATCTTGTGAGAACACTTAATTGCTAGCACTATTGCAAGTGATAGCAATGCATAAGGAGTGGCCAGCTGTATAGGCGTTAGAGACAGTTCGACCCTACGGTGAAACGGCAGAAAACATTGGGAACAAGTTGGAATAGACCCCTCATTCCCGTACGAGGTTCGCGATAAAAACACGTAAAACACGTTCAATTTTACGAAAATCATCGCCTGTTTTTCTCCCGATGAACACTGCAACGTGGCCGCCCACGGTCGCAATTCGAGATCTGAGATTCGCATAATTGGAAACCCTCACTCTAGTCAGCGGGCAAGATAGACGGTTGACACGTTCGTAGCCAGCAGAGTCGGTGACGAGAAAAGCAAGTAATGACAACTCGAAACGCTTTGGCGGCAGTCCTTCTGCTTGGCTGTGCCCTTCTGCTAAGAACGTATCCGAAAACTGAAGGAAACCGCGGCTAGCGCCAAAGCGGCTAATGGTTTTCGGATAGGTTCTAAGTGCTCCCGATTTAGAACTGAAGTCAGGAGTTTGGACCAAGATCATGCCGGCAGATGTCGTCATGACCCGAGTGAACCACGTTTTTTGTCAAGGAGTGGCGATTGATCCGAATCATTCTTGATCGCTCTGTTTATGCACCTGCGCCTAAGATGCTTCCCAACGTGGGTTTTGTGAAACGATGAACGGCGGAGCGACGTGGAGAAAAATTGGGCATTGTGACGAACCGTTACACCTTGCCATCGGGCCGAAAGATTCAAGCCACCTCTACTGCGTGGATGGCGTTCGTTGCGCAACGGTGTGTATGGATTCACTTCATCGTCCGAGACGCGTTAGATGGGACGAACGGGTCTCAAGCCGGATGTAGAGACCAGCCTTGTGCAATGGAACTACTAATAATCCGGGGCTCGCCGACTCCGGCGCAGCGGTGTGTTACTACGGGATTACTCATGCGAGCCTCGCGCGTTGGCCGCGATTGGGGCACGGCGCGAACTGTATCGCATCGCCGAAAAATCATCTCAAGAAATGAGAGAGCTAAGCATTAAGAATTGCGGCT
>JANOBM010000113.1:0-2169 GCA_031411655.1 Planctomycetaceae bacterium | reverse complement strand
GTGACCACTGCAAATCCCAAACAGGCGCAGGCCTTCGAGTTGATTCAGACGATTACTTTGTAGCCAGCAAAGTCGCACCGAAAACGAATGCAAGTTTATGATGCTAAAGGATAATTTCGCTTTCTGGAGAGGGAACTTCAGACTAGTAACTTGTTCCATAGGATTGTTTTGTGCGACAATGTCCTACAAGAGGTGACGCCATGAATACACTTACCATCCGTTTGGATCCCAAGCTTGAAAAAGCACTTGATCGGCTCGCCCGTAGCACTGGCAAATCAAAAAGCGAAATTGCGCGCGACGCCCTCAAGCGCGAAGTCGCCGTTACGCGTTTCCGGGAATTGCGCAAGACAGCATTGCCATTTGCTGAGGCGCAAGGTCTCATCACCGATGAGGACGTGTTTCGGGTTGTCTCTTGAGGGTATTTCTCGACACCAATGTCCTGGTTAGCGCTTTCGCCGCACGTGGCCTTTGCGCAGACCTTTTCGAACGTGTACTGCTGGAACACGAACTGATCCTCGGGCGAAATGTTCTGCTGGAACTCACGAAAGCGTTACAGAAGAAGGTAAAACTTCCGGCGCAGGAAGCAGAACGTCTCGTCGGATTTGTATCAGGTGAGGCGACACAAATGGTTGAATCGTATCGTCCCGTATCAGCGCCCGTGGATATCGACGACGCTATCGTTTTGGGTGAGGCTCTGAATGGCCGAGCGGAAGTATTCGTGACCGGCGATGCGATGCTCCTAAGGGTTGGCAGGATTGAACAATTAAAAATTTTATCACCGCGAATGTTCTGGGAGTTGCTCCAGTCTGCCACTTCGTAGCAGCAACTTAGGATCCGGCACGGCCCACCGGCCTTATCCTAGACGAGAATCCACGTTGACACCGACTAAAAATTGAAAATTTCCCGGGGTTTGTGCCGGTTTCACCCAAGCGGACGATTCAAATTCGCGGCTCAAGCCACAATTTAGTAATTCGCACCTGTTGGGTGCGAATTCGTAAAATTGTAACGCGAAGATCCTTTTGCTGTCATGCGCGACCTGCTGCTCCTCGCAATTCACCTGTTCGTAATCATCGCAAAACTGCTCCGCCCGGACAGCGTGCGCGCCGTCGCTGCAGAATCCTAGCTGCTCAAGCAGCAACTCATCGTGAGCAATCGCTCCCGACAGCGAGCTCCGAACCTGACCACCGTCGATCGCTTTGTGCTCGGATTGATTACGATATTTGTGCGTCCTCGCCACATCCCGAAGCTTTCCGCAATCGTGAAACCGGCCACGTTGTTTAAATTTCACAAGGCCCTGGTCGAGCGCAAGTATCACCGGCTCTTCTCTTCGTTGGCTCGTCCGCGCAAACCCGGCCCCAAAGGGCCCTCCGCCGAACTCATTGCAGCCATCGTCGACATGAAGTGCCGTAATCCCAAATTTGGCTATATGAAGATCGCTCTGCAGATCTCTCACGCCTTCGGCCTCGACATCGATAAAGATGTCGTACGCCGCGTGCTCGCCACGCACTACCGGGCAGACGGCTCCGGTTCCAGCGGACCTTCGTGGCTGACGCTCATCGCTCAATCCAAAGATAGTCTATGGAGCGTTGATCTGTTCCGCTGCGATTCCATGCTGCTACGCAGCTTCTGGGTCATGGTGGTGATGGATATATTCACCCGTCGCATCATTGGTTTTGGTGTTGAACGGGCTGACATCGACGGCGTATCCGTGTGCCGGATGTTTAACCACGCCATCGCCAGCAAGCAACTACCGAAACGCGTCAGCACTGATAATGACCCACTGTTTCGTTTTCATCGCTGGTTCGCTAATCTGCGCGTACTTGACGTTGCCGAAGTCAAGTCAGTTCCCCATGTTCCTGTGTCGCATCCATTCATAGAAAGGTTGATCGGCACGATACGCCGAGAATATCTGGATCGCGTGTTCTTCTGGAACATCGTCGACTTAACGCGCAAGTTAAACGCCTTCGGCGATTACTACAATGCATTTCGGGTACATCGTTCGCTAGACGGTACCACGCCTGCACAACGTGCCGGCGCTTCGTCACCGAAACCTATTTCGCTTGATCATCGCGGGTGGCGGCAGCATTGCGGCGGTCTATTCCAGACGCCCATGGCCGCTTGACTACGATTTCGCCCCCGACAGGCACCGTTATTGGCGGCGGATACCGG
>JANOBM010000112.1:0-49400 GCA_031411655.1 Planctomycetaceae bacterium | reverse complement strand
CTAGGGGCTGCGTACCTCGGTATTGGCTCGCTGATTCTGCTTGAATGTGACGGCTACGCAGCTTCACCATTGCTGTTCCGCTGAGCTTCGGAATCTCACCTCGTCCCAAATCGGTGTACGTTGCCTCCAATTGAATCGCCTCTGCCTTCTCAAGGACGGGAAGTCGGTTATTGAAGCCATGAACCATCGGGTTGGACGAGGCGGACGATACCGAGAACACATATTCGACCATCTGATGGACTTGTTCAGGAGTGTGTTGTACATGGGGAAGCATGCCAACTTTGCCCCATACACCCGTCGACCCTTGGATGACTCGATTGACCGAAATCTCTAGCTGGTGGGGTTGATCCCGGTACTTGTTTGCAATGTCCACAAAACTGGGACCAACCAAAACTCGATTGGGCGCGTGGCAGTTGAAGCAATCGCTCTGACGAATCAATGCCAGTCCAGCCGGTTCGTTAGCGGCGGATGCAGTATCATTGGGCAGGGACGGGCTTTCCTCGACAAACAATCGAGAAGGTGCGGTTGACTCAATAAGATGCATATCGCCGTCCTCGGCTTCTTCAAAGTCACTTGTGCCATCCTCGTGGTCACGAACGACCACGCTGTATTCGATCTCTTTCCCAGGTGTAAAAAAGTCGCCATCTTTTGGACTCAGGAATTCGACTCTCGGGCGCGAATTGCCGACGATGACAGGAAGCGATTTGATTTCACGACCGCCCGACGGATCTTGAACGAGAAGTTCGATCGTATAAACACCCGGTTGCTCAAACCGAACCGACGCGGTTTCCGTTGTTGCGATCGTTTCGCGAACCGGGGCGTCACTTGCCCCACGCACCACCGTCCACTGATAGCTCAACTTGTCGCCATCTTTGTCCGAGGAGCCTTCGGCTGACAATTGCACATCCAGTGGTTCGCGTCCTACATCATTGACCGCTTTGACTACCGCGGTTGGTGTGCGATTGCCGCGCATGTAGTCAATCCTCACCAACCTCGCATCCGCGTTGATGCCCCACGTTTCACCATATTCAACCACATACAGCGAACCATTCGCATCGAACTGCATATCGATGGGACGGACAAATTTCATTTGGGGAAGAAATGGTTCAAGCCGTTGAACCTTTGAGTCTTCGTCCATATGCACGGCCAAGATCCAGCTTCGCGACCATTCAAAGGCAAACAACGTCGAGTCGTAAGCGGCGGGGAACTTGGTCGTGGAGGGCGATGACTTGTCGTAATAGTAAACGGGTCCTGCGCATGCGGTCCTGCCGCCGCTTCCAACCTCGGGAAATTCTTTCGACTCACCACTGGGATAATAAATCATCGCCGCTTGTGCTGGGGGAAGATCTTTCGCGCCCGTGTTGTTGATCGAAGGATTGATCGGATGGTTGGGGTCTTGCGCCGCAGAGATATCACCCGTTGCAAAATCGACATAGGAATAAGCGAAGTTGTTTCCTATAAAAAATGGCCAACCAAAATTCCCTGCCTTTCGAGCTTGATTGACTTCGTCGTATCCGCGAGGACCACGGACGCCGTCCTGCCCTGCATCGGGTCCGACATCGCCCCAATAAAGGAAACCGGTTCGTGAATCGACACTTAGTCGCCAGGGATTTCGACAACCCATCACATAGATTTCAGGATGTCCAATCGAACCATCTTTGGGAAATAAATTTCCGTCGGGTATCGAATAAGTGCCATTCGCCTCGGGACGGATTCTCAAGATCTTGCCGTTGTAACTCTTTGTGTTACCAGCCGATCGCTGAGCGTCCCATGGTTCACGATCGGGGCGTTGATCTGCGGGAGCATACCCTTCCGAATCGTTGAATGGGTTTGTGTTATCGCCGGTACCGATATAAAGGTTTCCGTCCGGTCCAAATTCCATCGATCCTGCATGGTGACAGCATTCACGACGTTGCTCTTCATACGTAAAAAGCACTTTTTCACTTGCCAGATCAATTTGATTATTGGCAAATGAGAACCGACTGATGCGTTGGCCGGAAAAATCCGGCGGTGAATACTGCAGGTAGACCCAGCCATTTTCGGCGAAATGGGGATCGAGAGCTAAACCGATCATTCCGTTTTCTTGCGCTGTCGTGACGGTCAGTTGGGCGACGACCAAAGGCTGCGGCGTCTTGGGGTCGATCAGTTTTACCACGCCCCCCAATTCGATCAAAAAAATACGACCATCCGGCGCAACTTCGAGCTCCATCGGTTGGACAAGATCCCCGCAGATGACCGACCGTTCGAATCGCTGGGGTTCAACCACTTCTTCGATCGCACCCGCGTCGCTGCAGGCCGCAAACATGAAAAATGCAACGGCGAGACGCAGGGACCTACAAAGAAAACGACGCATCATGAACGACTCGAATAGCGGGTGGGAAAGCGATCGGCGGATCAACACTTTCGCATAGTGTAATCTCACTTCCCGCCCCCGGGCAAAAGGGCTGCTTGCAACCCTCGACAGCCCGCTCAAAATCCCCTCTCGACAGTCTGCTCACCAAAGCGAAAAGACGCTCAAGGTTGCGGAAGTCAGACGTTAGCCTCGGGGAATGACTCGCTTAAACCAGCGACTGTTTTGCGCAACTCGCATGGTGCAACTGCCGACCGGCTAATAAAGGTACTGCACGCCAAAATGGATACCATGGATATAAAACGTATCGTACCTCAACGCTGCACTGGGACGCTGCAGACCGGTCGGATTCGCAGCGGCATTCACGGCGAGTTGTGGATCGATCATTCCGGACACTTGCAATGCATCGGTCATCGCGATTGCATGGTATCCGAAGCTGAGATCAAGGTTCCGCGTCCACCGCCATCCTAGCGTGGCATCAAGCTCAGGCACCCAACCAAACGTGCTGTCATTTTTTTGCCCCCGGTTGGTGGACCGAACCAGCAATCCGTTGGGATCCGTCGCGATTTGATTGCCCAGGCTCGTGACCGTCGTTCCTCGTAGATTGGCAGAACGCTTAAGTGCACCCGCCGCAGCCTTGATGGTGCCATTGAAAGACCAGCAACCTTCGCGATACCGTGCTGCTAATCCAAGTTGACCGCCATGGAATTCGTTTTCGGCGTCGAATCGATCTTGGACATCGAGGATCGTCCCTACCGGTATCGGTTGGTTCGCAAGTACAGTTGATGAACTTCCAATGGCAAGACTCTCGTCCACCCTCATGTACTGGTAACCGTAGAGGAAATCCACGTATCCACCCAGACCACCAAGCCATGATTGTCGGAGCGATACATCTCCTCCATACACATCGCTGTTTCCGTTAACATTGATCGACCCCGTTCGCTGGGTTGGGGCAGCAATCACTTGAGACTGGTTGCCAGCCGTTTGCCCGTCAGTAACGTTGCGGAAGGGTCTCGCGATGATTGCGTTGATGTTCTGACTTGTAGCGAAATCATAACTCGCTTGCTCGGCACCCCAACCACGAAAGACAAGGCTACGGCAGTGTTGTTCGTCCAGCCAGGTACCCACAGTCACTCGACCGCCGGCAGTTAACTCATCGAGCACTCGCTCTCCACCAAACAGTACACGTGTTCCTGCCGCACCGATGACTCCGGAGCCCGTTGCATTGGTAGAAGTTGTTACCAACGGTGGCAGGCCGTCGCCGACTCGCCACATCATCAGCAATTCCACCGAGCCAAACCACTGGCACGGATCCATGGATAGTCGGAGATTGCACTCACAGCAGCCACCACAATTTTGTCCACCACAGCTTTGGCCACCGCCACTGCAAGCATCGCAGCCACCGCATAGTGAATCACAGCCGCCATCGCAGCTCATGCAACTTCCATCGCATGCAAAACCAGACTCTTCACAACCACATACCGGTTCCATACCGCAGGTTGCCTCCGCTCCACAGCTCTGTTCGGCGATACGATGGCCGATTCCGCTGCGCACTAATCGGGGGTGATAAGCAACTTGCGAATTACCTCGCGATGGTTCGCTGGTTTCATACGAGACTTGTTTAGCTGTCTGACGAAGGATCACCGGTGGTGAATACTCATCCCTTTCTTCCAAGACATTCGTATCCATTTCAACGACATCTTCGACGGTCAGAGAGTCATCGTCGAAAGTTGGAGCCGAAGAGGTGCGAGCAACCTTGGGGGCCTGATAAGATGGCCTGTCGGGCGACTTGGTTCGAATCAGACCGGCGAATTCACTTTCTTCAGCCTGAATGGATCCTCCTGAGAGGACAAGCATCCCGGCCAAGACGCCCGTTAAACACGAGCCGAAGAACCGCCGCCGATAAGTACCCATCGACGAACTCCCCGTAAACTGAATCTCTTGCTTGCAACGCGACATCAGGCGCTCCCCTATTCGAAACCACATTGAGTCCAATTTAGGTTTCGGATGTATCGATCAAGCAGGTTGAATCGATTTGGCAAGATTTAACGGTCAGTCTGAGAATCCGGCCTAACGCCACGCTAAACTAGGCGAAACGGGTTGACACAACCCGCGTGTTGAGCGTTGGCTAGCATTTTTGGTTTGTAGCTTCCGCCTGGGGTGACGTCGAAGAAGTTTGATTTAGACGCTGCCGATCGCGCGTTCAACGGTCTGACTCAATGGTCTAAAAACCGTTTTCCATCGCGCTTAGTGATTCGCCCCAGAATGTCCTGCAATATCACTTGCTCTAGTGATTGGTCCCGCCCCAGTGGAATCCAGCCGAGAGTGCGCGGCGTATCGTCGACCGCATCATCGGTTCGCACCACCGTCACCTCTCGTTTCGCTGAGGACGCGCCTTCCGTTGCATTTTGACTACGGTCGGTATCTTCAAGCTCTTTCTGAACGACGACCTCCAACTCATAACCTGCTCCGTCAGGACGAACGTTTACGATCGCGCGGCGCCGAATCGATTGAAAGGTACTTTGCAGTCGCTCAAAACCGTTCGTACTATCCTTGCTCCAGGGTTCACTGAGCGACGCACCGGGTCGGTAAGAGGTTTCCAGATGACCGTCGAGGATTAGGTCACCACGGTTTTGGACAGGTTGCTCACTGCGAATATGAAAGTAGTCGTCGACGACGTCGACGACCTGGAGCCAAACAAAATTGTCCTCCGCTGGCGGCAACAATACGGGATTGGCGACATAGGTCTCCGAGACCGGCGTCGAGAAACGGTAAATCAACGATCGGCACCCCGTAAAAAACGTGAGCCCGATCAGAAGACAGCCGCTCTGCACCGCGCAACGGCGATTGATCAAACGATTCAGCACCGCGTCGTTCTTTCGCGGGCTGTTGGAGTGGTCGATGAAATGGTTGGAATACAAATCAATCCCTTGTCTTGGGAACTCTGGACGGTGACAGGTTCGCAAAACGGTTGGCTTGGCTGCAAGTTCGATCCGCAAAATCTATGAAACTTTGAATCCCCCTGGCTCCTCCATCCTCCTCTATCAAAGGCATATGCTAGCGAAGCGAAAAATCGACTAAGCTTCGCAGCATCCAATCGGGAACGCCCAAGCGATCGTACGACACCCTAGCCCTACTTCATCACCAAGACACCATGGCAACTGTCACCAAAAAAAAACCGACCCGCGGCGTCCAACTTGCTGATTGGTACGACTATCCGCAATATTTTGACATGGTTTTTCGCGATGAAACACCGATGGAGGTCGCTTTTTTCGAGGAAGCATTCAAGCGATTTGCTACCGGAAAGGTAAAGCGATTGCTCGAACCCGGCTGTGGCAGCGGAAGACTCGTCACGGCGATGGCAGCCAAAGGCTACAGCGTGACTGGGATCGATCTCAGTGCGCCGAGCCTACAGTATCTCAAAAATCGCTTGGCCCGCCGCGGACTAAAGGCCAAATTGCATCTGGCCGACATCAGCAATTTCGAACTTCCGGAAACCTTTGATGCCGCATTTTGCACGTTCAATACATTCCGGCATCTGACCGACGAAGCTTCCGCCGTCAGTCACCTGCGGGCGGTCGCGAAGCATCTACGCAGTGGTGGGCTCTACATTCTCGGCCTGCATATCATTCCGCTCGACGTTTCCGAGTCATGCATCGAACGCTGGACCGCACGGCACTCCAATACAACCGTCCATGTGACATTGAGGGTGACCGAATTCATGCGGAGGAAGCGATTGGAGCAGATCCGAGTCACCCTCACGGCCAAGCGGCCGCACGACACCATCCGACTGCGAACTGAGTTCCCACTGCGACTCTATACCGTGCCGCAGATTTCGAAAACAATCCAATCGGTAAGCGAATTTGAGATCGTTTCGATACATGACTTTAATTATGACATCGACGAACCCGTGGAACTAAACGCAGATTCCATCGACACGTTGTTTGTACTGCGTAAAAAATAGGTGCTCAGGGTAGAGCACTTCACCCGAATTTGCATCGATCCGTATCAACCGGTGCTGTACCCAATAAACATGTCCCGGCATCGAAATGCCGGCGTTGGGGTAGGCGGCTGCCGTAGCGAAAAACTGGAAATCATGTCTTGTTGGGAAAAGTTATTGACTGACCAATGGATGCGCATCAGAACTCGATCAATGCGACCGTGAAATGAACCACTAGGACAAACAGTGTCGACCACAGGACCGTCGCGGTGATCGATTCACTGACATCACTTGCTGATCCTTTCGGGCGAAACCCCTGATGGTACGCGATGGTAGCGATGCCTACGCCGCACAGAAGCGATTTAAGTACCACCCACTGCGTTCCGACAAACCAGTAGCCACCATCGGAATCGAGATTTCGATAGAAGTGCTGCTGCCAAAAATAAGGCCCTACATCGGGGTGCATGATTACAAAGCAAAACAGACTGACCGTTTCTGCAACTTTGAAAGCGATCCATTGCAGCAGCGGAGTCGCAATCACGAATGCCAGCACCGTTGGCGCAAGCAGATAGGCCGCGGGTCGTACACCCAACGTTTGCAACGCATCGATCTGAGAGCCATATCGCTTCACGCCAACATCGGCAGCGATGGCCGCACCACATCGTGCAGCGATCAAAATCGTTGCCAAGATAGGAACGAAGATGCGATAGAGCGCAAACCCAATGGAGCCCAATAAATCTTCGATGAGGAGCGGCTTGGAATAGAGCTCAAACGGTAAAAACCGAAATGTAAAGTACGTCGATGTGAAGCCGATGATCGCCCCTGCGATCGCGAGATAGCACCACGAAGATGGGCCCGCAATCAATCGCATGGCATGGAGGAAAAACCGCAGCGCCCAGCGACTGGAAAAAACGCTTCTTGCGATATCCAGCGGTAGGGCCAGCAATCCCCAAAACGCGATAACTCCCCCTCCCACCGCCAAGATCGACCGGTCAAGCCAACTGAGCATGCGCATTCCAATGGGCGAAGACGAACGGCGAGGGCTACGACCTCCGTATGTCCTCTGCTCATCGGTGGAAGTGACCGCAAGATCAACCGGTTTCAAGCGCGACGCGATCTGCCCCCACTCATCGCGGGGAACCGGGTGGAGCGATTGCGTGGCGGAGTCAAGCAAAAGGCAATCGTCGGCGATTTCGAGCATCGTGTCGTAGTCATGCGTAACGACGACGCTGGTTTGGCGATGCAATGAATGGGTTTGCAAAATGAGTTGCGCGACTTCATGGCCAGTCGCATGGTCCAGACCACTCGTCGGTTCATCGTAAAGCACGACGCTTGGTTCAGCCGCAAGTGTCCTCGCGATTGCCAATCGCTGCCTTTGGCCACCACTCATGGTCGACGGACGAGAGTGGGCCTCTACTCTTAATTCATCGAGCCACTCACGCGCCGAACGTCCGCGAGGTTGGCCGAGATCATGACGATGGTCGATCGCAAACTTAACATTGTCCTCAGCGCTCCATTCGTCAAACAATGCAAAATTTTGAAATACGACACCGATACGATGGTCTGGGGAAGACTTGCGTTCATCGCTCGCGATACCGCTGGATTCAATCCCCAAGAAAACGCCTCCTGTGTAACGAAGCGTTCCGGACTCTGGCGGGACTAAACCGGCGATGATTCGCAGTAATACCGACTTGCCTGCGCCGCTTCCGCCCAGGATAACCGTTAGCTTGCCAGTCGCGATTCGAAGCGATACGTCGTCAAGCAGTCGCCTGCCGTCAACTTCGACCGTCAAATGGTCCAGCATCAACGAACTTGGCTCCACTCCGTCATGTGTAAGTGGCGAGCTGAAGTCATGGGGCGAATCATCAGACGGTTTGGGATTCAAAGGAGCATCGCCTTAATCACCCGAGTCTTCTGCGAACAAGGCGGCCGGGAACAATTTGCGATCGGTCGCTAATTGAATCGCCTTTTGAGGCTGTTGATCCGCGACGGCTACCGGTTGGGCCTCCAGCCAGCGTTGATCTTTCTGCAAGACTTGGCTTCGTAGCAGTCTTGCAAAGCCTGGGTCGATTCCCGTTTTCCGACTACCCATTATCTCGTCACCAATTTTTCGCAGCGTTGGTTCAAGAGACTCCCCCGCGCTTGCGATGGCATTCCGCGCTTCATCACTACTCCAAACGGCTGCCCATTGATCACGGAGTTCTTGATTATCGATGATTGATTCGCTCAAGATCTGAGTAATCAACTTTCTTGCAGCCGGATCATTGGCAATGAGGTCGGCGGCGGCACCGAGTTCTTGGCGGACCTGCCGGTTTTGGGAGATGTCCACCATCGTGCGTTGTATAGCACCAGCAATCTCATCAGAATGAGAATTGAACACGGGAATCGCTTCTTCGGCAACAAACCTATCCCATTCTTGCTTCATCAGGTCTTTTTGGGGTAGGGGAGATTTGTCATAAATCGCCCGCCAAGTGAACCCCCAAATCGATGCGCGATCCCAGAGTTCACGACCGATCGACTGTGCCACAGGCTCCGCATGTTTCCTAACGATCGGCACAATTGCATTTTTTGCCATAGGAACAAGCCGTTGCGTCACAACGTCCTCCTTCCATCGATCGGCCAAGCGGTCTATTTCGACGCGATGTTTGCTAAAACTTCTTTGCAGACCCGACTCGATAACGGGCAGAGAGCCTCGAATCGCTTTCTCCATGATCGGCAGGATACCTGCTGCGATAGCGTTGCCGTGAGTTTGCATCGTATCCATCATCAATGCACGAATCCGTCGCTGTTTTTCTGGCGGGAAAAGTAATTCGATTGCGTCCTCTAATCGTCCATGATTTCGGTATGCCACAAAGCGGCACTCATCCGGAACGGGCTCGCGCGCAAACCAAAGAACCTCCACCGTCGACAAACTATCCGTCTGGTCGACGGACCGGATGTAACCGACTTGAATCCATGTGCCGTCAGGATTCTGGAGTAAGACCGGATCTCGTGACTGAAGCAACCTCGACGAGTCTTCCAGCTTTACCAATCGATTTTGGCTTGTCGAGAATCGGACGAGCATCTTCCAGGACGGATCAAGCGATCGATAGGTCTCTGGCGAAACAGCTAAACCAGCACCGAACGCTCCGATGAGCAGGACGATGGCACCCCAACCGACGATTCGTTCCCTCTTATTCATCGGCTAAGGAAGTGCATCCGTAGGCAGTTTTAGTTTAAGCAGACACCGGAACCGCTCTCGGTTTCACTTCGTTGCGATCGGAAGATCGAAGTCGCCCGTCATATCGCGATAGACAGCATGGATGTGGTTTGCCGGATTACCCTCAGCATCCGGCTGTGTGTTCACAAACTCGATCAAAAACGACTTGCCTTGAACGCGATAATAGTGGCCGACGCCTGGTTTCGTGGCGCCTGCCCAAGCGAAATAGATGGCCGTGGGTCCATCGCTGTTAATGATTTGCAACCTTTCCTTGGCAACGCCTTCGGGGACGGCATTGACATAAACGTCGATCAACCGCATCAGGCGAGCTTGCGATTGTTCATCCATCTCGCTCATTTTCATGCCTTCCATTTTTCCCACCTCGGGCTGGGGAAGGGACGCATAGCGGATCTCGGGCAAGGACTTCTCGGCAATGATCACTTTCTTAAGTTGTGCTTCAGTCATTTGATTGACCAACTCGAACGCGAGCTCCTCCTCAAGTCGAAGGATCTGCGTTCCCTTGGGAAGCGGTCCGGTTGTTTCGCTCGATAACTTGGCCGGGTTGGCAGCAAAGAACTGGGGAGTGCTGTCAACGACCACTCCGTCGCGACATACAAAATTGAGCGACAGGTGATGCCCTTCGAAACTGAAACCCCATGTCGCAGTATTGGATGGAGTTCCATAAATCGCGGTGTAGTATTTTTCAGGATTTCGTTTTTCTTCGCTGCCTGCGCCTTCGAGGATCCGTAAGACGCTTTCCATCTGCATGATCTTGCCCGCTTTTTCGTAACCGGTATCGCTGAGTGCAGCACGCAATGTCCGCAGGGCACCAGCTTGTTGTGCGGCGTTCATTTCCATCATGGGCAAGCCCTTGCGAGTCGGCAGCGGAATGAAATTCCACGTCGTTCGGTCCGTGGATTCGTACGGCAGTAGTGCTTTGGCCTTCTGTGCGTCATCGAGCGTTTCAAGCCATGCTGCGGCAAACGATTGCATTTGCGTCCCAGGAGCGTCGCCGGTCTTCATTGCGACCATCGTGCCCAAAAAAACCAAAAAGGATGCAGCGAATGCAATCTTTGTATTGTTACGACTTGTCATCAGGGACCCTGAAGGATGGAATTACCCTACGGCTAGACGAAATCGCCGAGGGGCAAATGGGTGGGTGGGAAGGGGTTGGTTCGAGGCAACATCGTACCATGAATCGAACCGAATAGGGAGAAATGAGGCGATTACGCCCGTATCAGTGTTTTTGGGGGTCGCGATCGTGATGCACTTGGTCGACGTGAACATGCAACTCGGGATGCGTCTGAAACAGCCAAGCCCAACCGGTGTCGGTCACCGAGGCATCGTCGACATAAAGAGATTCAAGCTGCGGCAATTCGGCGATGGGATGCAGTCCTTCATCGGTGATGCCGATTCCTATCAAATGGACCGATCGAAGCCGCTTAAGTGTCGCGACGGCGCGTCCATGCAGGTTCGTCCCCCCTTGAACGCCAAGACGAAGCTGACGAAGTAACGGCATGGCAGCGAGTCCTTTGATTGCCGCAGGAGTCACTTTCGTTTTAGGAAGATTAAGTACCGCAATCGTTTGCGACTTCGAAATCTCAGCGAGCATTGCGTCATCTATTTCAACACCGCGTAGGTGCAACTGCTCGATCTTCGGCATCGCCACCAATTTCTTGATCGTATCCAGTGAAATTGAGTCGCAGTCCACTTGAACCGTCGTTAAACGATCGATCGTCGCCAGCTCGGCGAGCATGGAATCGTCGATTTTGATCGCGTCCAATCTTGCGACGGTCTCTTCCGATTTTTGCAGCGACAAAAACGCTTCGCGAAACCGCTCGGCTGGTGTCGGCTCGGGGATAGCCGGCTCGACGGCGGCGTTCTTGTGCAAAAGCAACCACCCACCAAGACCAAGCACAAGGGGCAAGCCGATGGCTAAGGCAATCTTAAGACGAGAATACTTTCTTAGTCTTCGGCGCCACATTCCTCCGGCGACTACCGTAGGCTCACCGCCCTCGATGGGCTGACTGGCTACGTTGGGCTGACCGGCTACGTTGGGCTCACCACTTGAATGGGAGGAGAGCGGAGCAATGGGAGGCGGGTCAGGATTCGACATTCAGGGACTGGCGATCGCGAGGTGTATCCTGGCATCGGAGCGCCGCGAACGGCGCTCCGATGCGCAGTGAGAAAATTCCACCGTGAAGCGACTAAAAAGACGATTGACCCAGAAACCGTCTTCATAGACATTGCTTCGCCCCAGGAGGCAGGACGACGAATGATTCCCGCAACCAGACGTCTACGGCAGAACTCTCCAATTGGCTTGTTAATCTTGGTTTGGCCGATATCAAACGCTCTTAAGAAGGCACTTAAATATCGTTATGGATGCGATTAGCACCCGGCGCTCGGGAGTGTCAACGCGAGTTTTCAAAAAAGGGTGGGACCATCCATCCACGAAATTCAATGCCGCCCGAGTTTGTAACGGGATTCGGCCAACTTCGGGTTTGATTTTCACTCACAGCCCAACGGATCTCTCTCGCTCTAGCGGGCACAAAAGGTTTGCTGGTACAGGGATTGCTCAGATTGCGTTAAAACTAAAAATCAATGGTTTCTGGCACGTCGATCTGGTAATCCCCAGCGTCCATGCATTTTTTTGAGGCAACTCGGTTGAGCGATTCGGCGTTCATGACAAAAGGTCCGGCAATCAACCCGTCTGTGCGATCCTTTTCCGGCGCCGATCTTGACGAATTTTTGGATATTCTTCGCCAACTGATTCGCGAGCCGGCGGTCGTTGGGTCTGAGGATTCGTTCTTTCGCGTGGTTCGGCGAGAGCTTGAAGAGCTTTCCCTCGATGTTCATTATTACAAAGGGGCACTTGTTGTTAGGGGGGCCGATCCAGAATGCCTAGTGCTCTCTGCACACGTTGACCGGCACGGATTGATTTGTACCGGTCCTAATGAATTTCAATACGCTGCCTTCATTTCGACAAACCAGGGTGAATTGACTGGCGATTCCGTCTCTGAACAAATGATGGGCACCATTCAGCATCGGTTTTATGGCCAACGGGTACAGGCTCATATGCCATACGTGGGAACCTACTTGGGACAGGGTACCATCACTGGTTCTTACGTATGCCCAGAGAGACGCAACCTCATTTTTGAAGTTGACGGATTGTCGTTTCTTCAACCCGGCACGCCGGTCTCTTTTCTCGATCGTCTCATGATTTCCGGTGGATACATTTCGGCCCAGCTCGACAATGTACTTTCGATCGCGATGGTGGTTTACTTGTTTCGCCGCGGCTTTCAAGGCACGGCCCTTTTCACCGCTGAAGAGGAGGCGGGGAAGAGTTGGCGTTATGCATTGGCGTGGTTTCAACGACACAAGAAAACGACGCAGCGACTGCTCGTCCTTGACACAAGCCCCTACCCAACGACGGAGGCGGCTGAGGAACAGCAACTCGTCTTGCGAAGAAAAGACGCCAATGGGTTGTTCGCCACCGGCATCACGACCGAACTCGAGAAACGCTGCAGCGAATTAGGCATCACCTACAGTCACAAAGACGCCTATGTGGAAGAAATCAACCGCCACCGGGCAAAGCCGTTGTCACTCGGTCGCACTGAATTGGGGCGATTGGTGGTCGCGACGAACGGCATGATTAACGGCACAACTCTCCAAATCCCCACGACCGGGTATCATACTACAAGCGAAACCGCCTCACTTTCCTCGGTCGTGGCTGCCTTGCGCCTACTCATGTCCTACATCCAATAGACGGCTTTTCATGCTGGCCCTCCTCAGGTCAAACTGCAACAATGAAACCCGTCAAAAACTTACCTTCCGCGAGGCCATGATCTCGCGGCCCGCGTTAGTACTGCCACCTTTGAACCCGAACGGGCAGTCGATCAGCGTTGACCGCGTACCTTGTTTTAGCTATTTCAGGCCGAACTTTGCCTGATCAAGCCGGAATGCAACGCGAGTTTCTGCGGCAATCGACCACGTCAGATTCACTAACCATACAAGCCATTCCATGCTGACTCTTATCATTGTCGTGTTTGTACTGGGCTATCTAGCGATCGCCCTGGAACATCCCCTTGGGATCAATAAAGCCGCGTCAGCGCTATTCATTGGAATCGCCTGTTGGACTCTTTATGCCATTGATGCACAAAACCTTGTGCCGAACGAATCGATACCCACTTGGTTTGTCGAAAAATTGCCCGCCGAGGAGATCGAACACGCGAAGCGAGCCTACCTGGTCGAAGAGCAACTGCTCAAATTGACAGGCGAAGTCGCAGGGATCTTGTTCTTCTTAATGGGTGCGATGACCATTGTCGAACTAGTCGATGCCAACGAAGGCTTCGCGGTGATTACTCGTCGAATCAATGCAAAGAGCACTTCCAAGTTACTTTGGATCATCGGGATCATGGCGTTTCTTTTTTCGTCGATTCTGGACAACTTAACGACGACGATCGTGATGATTTCGTTGCTCCGCAAGCTCGTTCATGACCGAGAAAAACGCATGATGTTCGCGGGCGTTATAGTTATTGCTGCCAATGCTGGCGGTGCATGGACAGTGATTGGTGACGTAACGACAACCATGCTATGGATCAAGCACAAAATCACGACTGTCGAAGTGATGAAGCAATTGCTCCTGCCAAGCATCGCCTGTTTGCTGTTGCCATTATTCTTTTTGTCACGCAAGTTAGCCGGACCGTTGGATGCGGTACCAGAGACAAAAAGCGACCACGGGATCGCGATATCCCTCCGGCATCAAATACTATTTCTCGTGCTCGGTGTAGGAGGATTGATCAGCGTGCCCATTTTCAAGTCAATCACGCACCTGCCTCCCTTCATGGGGATGACGCTAGCACTGGCTGTGATTTGGCTTGTATCGGAACTTTTTAGCCGTACGTTGGCTCCCGCTGTTCGCACGTCAACGGGCGTGTTATCCGCGTTACAAAAGGTCGACATGTCGAGCATCCTGTTCTTCTTAGGGATATTATTTGCTGTGGGCTCACTCGGCGCCACCGGCACACTCAGCGCCATGGCTGTATGGCTTGACGGCACGGTCGGCAATGCAAGCCTCATCGCATTTTTCATCGGACTGCTCTCGGCAGTCGTCGACAACGTGCCGCTGGTCGCTGCCGGTATCGAGATGTACACGCTTCCAACAGACGACAGCTTCTGGATGGAGTTGGCCTATTGTGCAGGTACCGGAGGCAGCTGCTTGATCATCGGTTCAGCAGCTGGCGTGGCTGCGATGGGCCTCGAAAATATCAACTTTGTGTGGTACCTCAAAAAGATCGCCCCCTATGCCTTGCTTGGGTACATCGCAGGCTTCTTGACATTCCTTGCACAGCGACAGATTTTCTAAAATCTTCGCAACGGCGTGCACGTTCAACGATGAATCATTCCGGAGTTTTGGCTTTAGAACCTATCCGAAAACCATTCGCCGCTTTGGTGCTAGCCGCGGTTCTCTTCGGTCTCCAGGTAGGTTCTTTGGGAGTGCGGAGGCCAAAGTAGCCAAAAGGCGATGAGGCCAACAAACGGCAACCATCCGAGAATGGCAATGTTGATGTCATAGCTGCCGGTCTTGTCCACGATATAGCCAAACAGTTTTTGCATGGGTGATGACGCAAGCCAACCTGTCAAGGAAAGAACTCCCGTCAATCGCCCCATGTGGGTCGCGGTGATTTCTTGTGTAAACGAGTAGTAGCAGGGAAACACGCCAAGGGTTCCGGCCGCGACGCAAAGCAAAGACGCTAGTAGGGGCCAACCGTGTGGCAAGATCGCCGAAACCGTAGTCATCGCGGCCAGCAACGAGGCGCCTAAGTAAACAAGTACGCGGCTCTGGTGAACGGAATGGCCGCGTCGTGCGAACCACATTGCAATGACGCCGGCAGCGATGCATCCGACATCGGTTGCGATAAAGTAGGCCGAATTGAAGTACAACGCATCGACTTCGGAATAGCCACGACCTTCTTGTAAGAATTTCGGGAGCCAAGCTCGAATCAATTGCCAGGACGTGTTGATTGAAATCACCATCAGAACCAACGCCCAAAATCGTCGGTCGCACGCTAACTCGCCTAACCAACCGAACCAGCGACTCGCAGCCACCCCTTCGCCGCTCTTCATTGCTAATGATTGCGAAACCAGGTGCTCCGGCCGATCGAGATCGCCTGGCTTGATCACCAACAGCCAGAGCACGGCCCAAAGCAATCCGACACCGCCAATCACAAAAAATGGAAGTCGCCACGCGTTTACTTCGATAGAATCACTGACCATCCAGCGGATCAGTATGGGGGTCAATACAGCACCCAGCGACGCCCCGCTTTGAAGAATACTATTGCCCATGACGCGGTTGCCCTTCGTCATGACCGCTTGGGTGACAATCAAGGCACAAGGCCAATGCCCCGACTCAAAGAAACCGAGAAGCCCCCGGCAAACAATCATCGAGGTATATCCTCGAGTTAATCCGGTGGCGAATCCTACGGCCGACCACGCTACCAGGAGTGCCGGGTACAACCACCGAACGGAGACACGATCCGCCAGCACACCAAAAAAGAGCGACCCGACTGCAAAGGCGACTCCAAAGACGAGTTCGATATCACCATACTGTTCGTTCGATAGACTAAAGTGCTTCGTGATTCGAACCGCAAGGTTCGATAGTGTTTGACGATCCATATAATTTATCATGGTCGCCAACAGCAACAGTCCGCTTACCCACCAGTGCCAGGTCGTCGAATGAGTTCGCGATTCCATCAGCCTAATTCCTATCGGTGCCTACCATGTTGATCCAAGAACTTTCTTGGCCTTTCGTTTCAGCCCTCTCGAAAGACACACCGGTTGTCATACCGATTGCTGCGCTCGAACAACACGGCCATCACTTGCCTCTATTCACAGACAGCATGCTCTTGGGCGAGATTGTACGCCGCGTTGAAGCCGAAATGTCATCCGAGATCCTCGTGACGCCCATGATGTGGCTTGGAAACTCGGATCACCATCTCGATTTCTCGGGGACTATGTCATGCTCGCCTCGAGTCTATCTCGATTTACTCGTCGGTTTGGTGGATAACCTTTTGACTCACGGTTTTCGAAGAATCTTGCTGCTCAACGGGCATGGTGGCAACGACGTACCCGGTAAGCAAGCTACCTTTGAGGTCCGCCAGCGGTACCGTCAGCGAAACGACTTGTTGCTTCTTTTCACAACTTATTGGTCGCTGGGAACGGCCCCTTGGGAAAGCATGCCCGAGATACAGCAGCGTGAAATGGGACATGCCTGCGAGTGGGAGACATCGATGATTCTACGCATCGCCCCGCATTTGGTTGGTGATTATCAATCGGCTCCTGTGGTCGAACCAGGCAATCCGTTCCGCCCCGCGTCGCGGGCATGGATCACCAAAGATCGTACTGAGCCCGGACACATTGGCTGGCCTCATTTGGCATCGGTAGAAAAAGGCGAGCATTTGTTTGCCTCGTTTAGCAATGACACCAAGCGTTTATTGCAGCGCATGTTAGATTGGAACGGATCTTCTTGGGAAGGATAAATGGTTATGCTTACTCGGCGTCAGTTTGCTGGTCTTTTGGTCGGCGGTTCGCTGCTTGCAGAGCGTTTATTGGCGGCTCCAACAACGCCCAAAAAGAAAATCGCCTTTCTCGGCACGACAGTCTTCAAGCACTCTCATTCCCAGCATTTTCTTGATCGCTTTGCACTCGGCTACTCAATGGGTGGCGTTTGGAATGAGCCTCAAATCGATATCGCTTCCGTATACATTGATCAATTCAATGAAGGTGACATCGGCAAACAGCGAATATCAAAATACGGACTGAAGCAATTTCCAACGATCACCGAAGCACTTACGCTTGGCGGCGATAAACTCGCAGTCGATGGGATCGTGATCATCGGTGAACACGGCAAGTACCCTCAAAATGAAAAGGGACAAACCCTCTATCCCCGCTACCAATGGTTTAAGGAGATCGTCCGCGTATTTGAAACAAGCGGTCGAAGCGTTCCTGTGTTTAACGATAAGCACCTTTCGACATCGTGGACGGAGTGTCAAGAAATGGTGGCTGATTCGAGACGATTGCAGTTTCCTTTTTATGCGGGTTCATCGCTTCCCGTGACTTGGCGTTTGCCGTCGATCGACATCCCGTTCGAGACACCACTTTCTGAAAGTGTTTGTGTCGGCTACGGAGGTGTCGACAGCTACGATTTCCACGCTCTCGAAACCGCGCAGTGCATGTCCGAACGTCGGTTAGGTGGTGAAGTTGGCATTCGATCGGTTCATGCGGCCCGAGGCGAGAAATTGTGGGACATGCTTGCCGCGCGAGAATCGACAAAGCGACTATTCGTATCCGCGCTTTGCAGAAGTCATCACTTGCCCGTGGAGACGGGTTATCCAACAGATCGCGTTACTTTTGACTGGGCGAGGAAATCGCTTCCGCAAACGACCGGCTACTTCATCGAACATCTCGACGGCTTTCACACTGCAGTTTTCATGACTGGAATTCAAGACTTTAACTATGCGGGATTGCGGTCGGACAACGGCCAAATCATCGGTTGCCAAATGATGCTGCCCATGCCCGGCTCAAGTGCCACCACTGCCGATTTTTTTAATCCATTGTCGAGGCATGTTGAGCAGATGATTCTCACGGGCAAGACAGTCTATCCCGTCGAACGAACGCTATTGACTTCAGGAATGGTGATCGCTGGTGTCGAATCGTTGTTTGCGGGTGAGGTGCGAATCGAGACGCCGCAGATGGCCGTCAAGTACCAAGGACCAAAAGAATCGATGCACTGGCAAGTTTAGGGCATCTCTTTTGTTCGCGAACGAATGATCGCCGGCACGTATCGGTAGGCCAGTCCAATCACAATGAGAGTGCCTCCGACCCAGGTCCACCATGGCGGCGACTGGTAACTGGGATGCTGATGCCAAGCGAGGTAAACCCAAACGGGAACCAGGATCGGCTCGATCAAAGCCAGTACCGATGCTTCGGGTGCCGTCGTCGTGCGCAGACCGCGCGCAAAAAGCACATAGGGAATCGACATCTGAAAAACGCCGAAAAAACCCAACGCAACGTATCCAATCGGTTCAATGGGTTGATGTGCCACCCAAACCCAAGGTGCCAGTAGTAAAACCGTTGCCGTGTGGTTCAAGGTGATCAGCCATACGGGATCGACGTGATGCAATCCCCGCATCGAAAGAAGAACACCAGCAAAAGAAACACCCGATACAATCCCAAGAGCGGTCGCATAAAGGCCGCTTCCTCGTTGCATTTCACAGGCAAGCATCAAACCAACGCCGCTGATGCAAAACACGAACATTATGACTTCGGGACGGTCGACGCGTTGCCGAAATACGAAGACGCTAACCACCATCACCCAGGCGGGACAAAGGTACTGAAGCCAGATGGCGTTCGCTGCTGGTCCATATACCATCGCGGTCATAAACGACCATACCATGACCGCAAAACAGGCCATCATCGGCAAGAAACGCCAATTCCAGCTCGGCTTTCGGATCAAGGGCAACAGAACTAAGATCGCAAACAGACTCCGCCAGAACCCTAGCAACAGGCCGCGGGAATCTTTCGGCCATTCATCAAACCAAGGCGACTTTGCAAAGAAGCCACTGGTGCTCCACAGCAACGCGGCGACCGAGATTTGTAGTCGCCCCACCCAAGGATCTCTCAGATCTCGCGGTGGACGATTAGGAGGCTGTGGATTCAAGCGACAGGGACCTAGCTCATTTTCGAAACGGAGAATCGTTATGTTAGCGTTGATTCCTCTTTTCGACAGTCGATGAGAAAACACGTCGCCGACTAACGAACCGCCGTCGACATCAATTTCGTCGACATCCCGTGCCACAGGGGGCGGTTCATTCGGTACGATACCGATACTGCCGCGCCGGGTCGCCTTGGGTCAAAGGTGACGGTCGACGGCGTCAAAAAGGAGTAGCAGCTCGATGCGTTCAACAATGATTAGCGAAATATTCGCACGAAATGTGCGTTCAATTTGGTTGCCCGCGACATGGCTCGCCTTGTCGTTCACTGCGTATCCCGCCCCTCATCAAACCGCGGCGGACGAACCCGACACCGCGACCCAATCACCTCAAAACGGCCCCACTGCGGCCGCCCCAGAAGCATCTACGGATACCGCCCCGATGAAGATTACTGAGATTGAAGGCATTGCCGAGCATCGTTTGAAAAACGGGGTGCGAGTGCTCTTGTTCCCAGACGATAGTAAAGATGTTGTCACCGTCAACATGACTGTGTTTGTCGGATCACGCCACGAAGGGTACGGCGAAGCCGGGATGGCTCACTTGCTTGAGCACATGCTTTTCAAGGGTACACCAACGAATCCCAACGTACCCAAGGCGCTACAGGATCGAGGTGCAAATTTCAACGGCACCACGTGGCTTGATCGAACCAATTATTACGAAACGTTGCCAGCGTCGGACTCGAATCTCGAATTCGCAATCGCTTTGGAAGCCGACCGATTGATCAACAGCTTCATTCGAGGCGAAGACCTTGCCAGTGAAATGACGGTCGTACGAAATGAATTCGAACGCGGCGAGAACTCACCGATCGGTGTGTTGATGCAAAGGATTCAAGCCACTGCTTATGAATGGCACAACTACGGAAAAAGTACGATCGGAAATCGCAGCGATATTGAGCGTGTACCCGTCGTAGCACTTCGTCGTTTCTACAAAAAGTACTATCGCCCCGACAACGTGATGGTCATCGTTGCAGGTAAATTTGAGCCGGGCAAGGCGTTGGACTTCCTGCAAACGCACTTCGGTAAACTAGCAGTTCCCGATGAGCCACTGGAGCCAACGTACACCGTCGAACCGGCGCAAGACGGTGAGCGGACGGTCGTCCTTCGCCGTGTCGGCGACGTTCAATATGCTGGTGCGGCCTATCACATCCCGGCAAGCAGTCACCCCGACTTTGCTGCCGCGAAAGCGCTGGTTTATGTCCTTGCAGACGAGCCGAGTGGGCGTCTGTACAAAGACATCGTCGAAACGGAAATCGCGAGCAACGTCTTTGCGATGGCTTCCGCATTGCATGACCCAAGCACGATGATGATCTTTGTCGAAGTTCCGCAAGCCGGTTCCATCGAAAAGGCTCGCTCCGCCATGATCGACGTCGTGGAGTCGTCATGGGACAAGACGCCAGTCACCGAAGAAGAAGTCGAACGTGCGAAGCAGCAGATCTTGAAGGAACGTGAACTTGAGTCTTCCGAATCGAATCGAATCGCGGTATCGCTCAGCGATTGGGCTGCACAGGGAGATTGGCGACTCTATTTCCTGTATCGGGATATGATCGAATCGCTGACAGCGGACCAAGTCCAAGCGGCTGCGAAGAAGTACTTGGTGCGCAACAATCGAACAATTGGACTTTTCATACCGTCGGAAAAATCTGAACGCATCACCGTACCCGAGGCGCCTAATTTGGCGACCTTGCTTGAAGGTTACAAAGGTCGAGAGTCGGTGGCAGCAGGCGAATCGTTCGACGTCGATCCGATTGCGATCGAGAAACGAACCGAACGAGGACAATTGTTCCCGGGATTTGAATATGCCATTTTGCCGAAAAAGACCCGCGGCGAAACCGTCACGATGATGATGACTTTGCGATTCGGCGACGAAAAATCGCTTCAGGGACGCGTCGGTGCCGCGGAGTTGGTCGGGGCGTTGATGCAACGCGGAACGGAATCAATGACCTATCAGCAGATCCAAGACACGCTTACAAAACTTCGTGCCGAACTCTCGATGAATAGTACCACGGGCTTGCTTCAATTGCGAGTGAAGTCGAAGCGAGAGTTGTTGCCACAAGTGATTGAATTAGTAGGCGACATTCTTAGCAAACCGAAGTTTGATGCTGCTGAACTTGAAGTGCTTCGTCGGCAGGTACTGACCGGGATCGAAGGCTCGTTGACCGAACCCCAAGCTTTAGTACCCTTGGCCGTTTCACGTACCCTTTCACCCTATGACAAGAATGACGTGCGATACGTACCGACCCTCGAAGAGGAGCTTGAAATGTATCGGGCCGTTACGATTGACCAGGTGCGAGAATTGCATCAAGATTTTATCGGCGCCAGTGTCGGCGAAGTCGCCATTGTAGGCGACTTTGATGCCAGTGCGACGAAAGAGCAACTTACCCGCTTGCTCTCAAATTGGAAAAGCAAACAGCCGTATACACGAATCGATCGGCCGGCGGTTACCACCGTTAAAGGAAGCGTTCAGCGGATTCTCACGCCGGACAAGTCAAACGCGATGTTGTACAGCAGCCAGCAGCACTCGCTTGATGATGAGGCACCCGAGTTCGCAGCGTTGGAGATTGGAAACTTTATCCTGGGTGGTGGGACCCTCAGCAGTCGGCTCGGCGATCGGGTTCGCCAGCACGAAGGCCTTTCGTATGGCATCCGATCGGGCGTCTCGGCGCGACATCGGGACCTGAGAACCGACTTCACACTTTATGCGATTACGAATCCGGCGAACGTTGATCGCCTGATGGCCGTCATCAATGAAGAACTTGACAAGCTTCGAAAGGATGGTGTCACGAGTGACGAACTTGCGAAGGCCAAGGAATCCTACTTGCAGGCCAACAAAGTGAGTCGTGCGGAGGATGGTAGCCTGGCAAGCCAACTTCTCGCTTCGATGTTCAATCGCCGTACGCTGCAGTTCACAGCAGATTACGAAAGCCGAATCGCCGGGCTTACCGTTGAGCAGGTCAATGACGCAATTCGAAAGTTCATACTTCCCGAACGCCTAGTTATCGCAGTAGGTGGCGATTTCGAGAAGAAAGACTGATTCGCACCCAGAAAGACAGAAACCGAATTTGACGTGTCACGGTTTGCGACCTACGTTCCTCCAGGGCAATTTTTCGATTGCCCGTGTGGGTTAACGGTTGGAAGGTCGTTTTACTGCGTGACGCATGTTCTTTGCCGCTCTTTGCATTCTCGCCGTTTCGGTCTGGTTTGTGCCGTTAGTCGAGCGCGCTCGTCTACCGCTGCTCGCGGGGATCGTTTTGCTGGTGGGAACCATTTTTGGCCCAGCCTTTTTCTCGATCCAAGGCCCACTCCTGATCAGCTTCGATCGCGTACTGTTTGCAGTCGTTTGTGTGGTTGCATTCTTTAGCCTGCGTGGTGCAACCGCCTCCATTCCAAAATGGACAGCGACCGACGGGATTGTCTTTGCCTACGTCATTTGGGTGTTGGTAAGTGCGCTGCGTGGCGACCCACCGGCCAAAACAAGTCCGCTCGGAACGTGGATCTTCTACATTCTGATGCCAGCGTTGACTTATTTTGTCGTCCGCGTTGCAAGACTAAAGGACAAGGACCTACGCCGTATTGAAACGCTGTTTATTGGGTTGAGTGTCTACCTCGCCGTGACGGCCGTCCTTGAATCTCGAGGTTTTTATGCGTTCGTTTTTCCCCGCTTTATCGCAGATCCAGAGCACTGGGAGTTTTTCGGTCGCGGACGCGGCCCACTACTGAATCCATCTGCGAATGGAATTGTGATGACGATCGGCTTAGCAACTGCCGCGGTGAGATTTCTTCGTGCCGAGCGATCGGGAAAAATATTCTATGCAATCATGAATCTCGTGATGATCGCCGGCCTGTATTCGACACTGACCAGGAGCGTATGGATCGGAGCTATCTTGGCACTCGCCATTGTGTTTTGGAACGTTACGCCACGTTGGGTCAAAGTCCTTTCATTGGCAAGCGCGATTCTCGTTGGTGGGATGCTGGTATCTGGCTTGAAGGATCAATTACTTCGCATGAAAAGGGACAAAAACCTAAGCGCGGCCGAAGCAGAAAAATCGGTTCAGCTCCGACCGCTACTCGCGATCGTTGCGTATGAAATGCTCAAAGACGCTCCGATTCAGGGGCACGGATTTGGTCATTACTTCCAGCATGTTAAACCGTATTACGCCATCCGTAGTTATGGCCTTCCGCTTGAAATCGCACGAAACTACAACCAGCACAACGTTCTCCTATCGGTCGCGGTCGATACGGGCTTGATCGGTTTAGTGATGTTTACAGCACTGCTTGTGAACTGGGTGCGCGCGGGCTGGAAATTGTCCACCTCGCCTCAGACAAACGACGTGCGTCGACACATGGGACTAGTCGTAGTCGCATCGATCACTGGTTACTTGATTGGTGGAATGTTTCAGGACGTTACGATCATGCCGATGATCAATATGTACCTGTTCTTCGTTGGTGCATTGGCCGTATCGCTCTACCAAGCGGCGGACGATCGCGAAGCAAAAAGACGAATTGCATCCGAGATCAGCTCGACTGCGACATTGCACGACGATCAAGGAATTGCAATTGCTGGTGGACCGTTTCAACCCGCGGCATTCTAGTTCCCGCGTTTCTCGCTGCAGTGATGGGAGCTGCAAAGATCGCATTGAGTTCCATCGGGCGCCCAGCAAGGTAGTCCAGTCGCATGCTGCTGTCGTATGGCACCATCTGCCGAGTATGGTCAAGCGTTGCTTCGATTGAATCGACTGGCAGCGTCCTCCCGCAGGCGGATGCCGCTTCATACACTTCACGCATGATCTCACTGGCAAGTTCCTCGGTTGCTGGCGTATCGATCAACTCTCGCGTCGATGTATTGAGTACGACAGACAGTCCATTGAAGGGGATATTCCACATCAACTTTCGCCATCGAGCCGCCCAGAGATCACCAGTTGCGTTGGCATCAATATTGGACTCCCGCAGATCGTTCACAATACGAGAAACTCGGTCGGTCACGCCGACTGGTGGTTGAGAAGCGGACGTAAACTCACCCATGACGATCTTGCCGTAGTCGATATGCCGAATGTGACCTGGTCCCACTTTGTTGCTGCAAAGAAAGCAACATCCGCCCAAAACACGATCTGGCCCCACCACGGCGACGGAGTCAGACTCGCTGTGAAGACCGTTTTGCAGACATAGCACTACACCTCCCTCACTGGTCGGGTTCGGAAGCAAGTCTCGCAGTTCGGAATTCCCTGTTGTTTTGAGTGCCACGATCGTGACATCACAGGGTGGAAGCGTCGCGGCAGACTGGTGCAAATGAAGCGATTCCGCGGAGAGGTGGAAATCCCCTCGAACGCTTTCTACTTTTAATCCGTGTTGGCGAATGTAATGAAAATCGTGGTGAAGCAAAAAATGCACTTCTCGACCAGCCCGGGCGAGCATGCCACCATATAGGCCTCCCAATGCTCCGGCACCGATAATGCAGTAACGAATCGTACCAGTCGAATTATCCAATCGCTCGCCCTCGTTTTCAGTAAAATCGCGTTTCGAACCGTTTTGGGAATTAGAAAAGGAATTTGATTGCCGCAGTAATTGGTCATCCAATCGAGACAGATAGTTCCACACGGCCTACAATACGGTCGCGTCGGAGATGATTCCATTGGGTATGTTTGCAAGTGGTTTGGTGACGATTGATGTATGGATTATTGGTGGCCATTCTTCTCAGCGTCGTTCCAGTAAGAGTGACGACGGTCGACGGAAAATCAAACGAGGGAACACTTCGCAGCTTCAACCCTGCGGGTATCGAGTTTGAAAGTCAGGGTAAAGTCAATTCGATTTCCTTTGAACAACTCCTGTCCGTCGATCGCACCGACTCTCCCACAATTTCAACCGCACCAACGAAGGCGGAGCTCCTGGGCGGTTCACGCGTCTCCATCCGTAAAATAGTCTCGGAGGAGTCGACAATGAACTTGACGATGAACGACCAGCCGGCCCTGCAGGTGCCGTTCAAACAAATGAGGTGGGTTCGCTTTCGACCATCTTCTCCAACAGTGGATCCACCGTGGCTGGGGATTGTAAATAAACCGCGGGCGGTTGATGTTTTGGTCGTGCGCCGAGCAGGCGATGCGATCGACGAAGTACAGGGTATCCTTGTTTCAATCTCCGAAACACAGGTCAAACTTAACCTTGACGGCGATGAGGTGGCTGCACCGATTGCAAAAATCGAAGGCGTTCTCTTCGCGGATGGGCTTCAAGACATTAAGGCAGGCAGTATCAATCTGGAAGACATCAATGGCTCACGCTGGCAGGTCTTTTCAATCAGGTCGACCGAAGACCAAGCGGTCGAATTAGACCTTGGCAATGGTCTCAAACACCAAATGCCGTTGTCGCATGTTCTCAAACTCGAAACCACTGGTTCGGTCGTGTTTCTCGCAAACGACAAACCGGCAACGAGTCAGCACACACCGTTTTCAAAAACTGGTGCGCCCACTGAACTGCTGAACCGCTGGTTGGGAGTGTCATCACAAGATGGAATTGATTTGGTCATGCACGCTGACTCGCAGGTCGAATACCGCGTCGATGGAGATTACGCTTCTTTGGTCGGTAGCGCGGAGATCGATCCATCGGTCTCCAGCGGAGGAAAGTGTTTGATGAAGATTGTTATGGATGATAAGGTCGCGTGGGAGCAGACCTTCGATGTTGAAAAACCGCTATCGCTAGGTTACGAAATCCCGATTGATTCGGCACGGCGGATTCGGTTCGAGGTCAGTACCGCTGGTGACGGCGATATCGGCGATACACTTTTGATTCGCAAACCAAGGTTAATTAAGTGATGCGATCGTCTAGGCGTATCGGCTGTTTGATCATCTGCTTTCTTTTGGTACAGATGCTAGCTGTTGATGCCATTGCCGATGAGGCTCTGAAGATCGCGCCCATCGAATTGGACGCGCGGCTCGAAGAAGTGGAGTCCGCTCGTATCGAAGCGATCCAGCGAGCCATGCCCTCCACCGTCAGCATTTTTATTCCTGGCGGTGGTGGTGGCGGTAGCGGAGTGCTTATTTCGTCGGATGGTTTCGCGCTGACGAACTTTCACGTTAGCAGCCCAGCAGGCAGCTACATGCGCTGCGGGCTTTCCGATGGGCGACTTTATGATGCCGTGATCGTAGGGATTGACCCGGTCGGTGATTTGGCCCTGATCCAGTTGCTTGGAAGAGATGATTTTCCATTTGCCGAGATGGCAGACAGTAGAAAAGCTCGCGTCGGCGATTGGTGCATGGTGATTGGCAACCCGTTCCTGCTGAATACGAATCTGCGACCGACAGTTTCATGGGGAATTCTTAGTGGAGTTGGTCGCTACCAGTATCCCAGTGGTACTCTGCTTGAGTACGCCGATTGCCTCCAAACCGATGCTTCGATCAACCCCGGTAATTCGGGCGGCCCGCTATACAATTCCGACGGTCGATTGCTAGGAATCGTTGGCCGCGCGTCGTTTGAAAAACGCGGGCGTGTCAATGTCGGAGTTGGGTACGCGATTTCGATCAACCAGGCCATCCATTTTCTTGGCGACCTCCGGAGTGGACGAATTGTCGACCACGCAACTTTGGGGGCAACCGTCGCAACCGACCCGGAAGGCGGAGCAAGAATTAGCAACATGCTCGATACGAGCGATGCCTATCGACGTGGACTTCGATATGGTGACGTCATTTTGGAGATCGATGGACGCATCGTTCAAAGCGCCAACCAAGTTCAAAATGTGCTCGCTACGCTCCCTGCCGGGTGGCGTGTAAAGATCGTTTATCGCAATGAAAAAGAACAACTTACGACCTTGGTGAGACTGGCAGGTGTGCACACCGAAGACGAACTTTTAGTAAAAATGGCTGCGGCATTGCCGCCCCCGCCCCCGACGCCAGGCCCTCACGAAAAGAAGAAAAAGGACGACGGTGAAAACCAGGATTCGGAGCCGGAGCCAAAGGATAACAGCGAAGTCCCTGATGAACACGGTGAGGACCCGCATGGAGACAAAGCGAAGGTTGCCGAACCTACGGAAATCCCTGAGGCCGTAAAGTCTCGGTTCATCGCACGACGCGGCTATGCCAATTACCATTTCAACGTTTTGAAACAGCGTTCATTCATCGAATCACTTCGGCAGCAGTTTCCTGCTGTAGGAAACGTTTTGAAGGGACAGGTGTGGACGATCAAAGGGACCACGATCGAAGAGACGCCGAAGCCGATCACGATCAAGGTCGCTAGGGACGACTTTGTACTCAGCATTGGACAAAAGACGATCGAAGCAAAGACGAAAGCGGAGCTTTACGAAGGCATCTCGGCGGGTAATGAATCGGGCATTCTCGCTGGCCTGGATTCCTGGCGGCGTGTACTTTACAACGATCTCGAAACGTTCGGTGAGTGCTATTACCGCGGGTCCGTCCCATTCTTAGGCGAACGACCGCTGCGGGATTGTGTTGTGGGCGTTTCGGGGGAACTGGAAACGACTTGGCTTTCGCATCCCGAGACCAAAATCCTCGAGGCCGTCGAAGTCGTTGCCGATCGCGATGAAGACCCTGCAGAGTTGCTCATCCGATGGGGCAGCGGTACTCAAGTTGCGCCTACCGAACTGGAGCTTCGATACGGCACAAAAGCGGCTTTGCTCATGAAAGTCGAGGGCTGGTCAATCGAAGACCAGCCGGAGGCAGCGCAATGATTTGTACTCTCGTTAAACCCATCGCTGGTTATCAGGCCTACCGCCTTCATTTTGGAGCTCTATCAAGCCTTTGGATAGTCGGTATTTTTTTCGGCACTGCTGCGAATGCCTATGAAGCTGAACTTGGGGATCAGGTTCGTAAAGCCCAAGCGGCAGCCGTGAAGATCTATGGTGCTGGCGGGTCAGGCCTGGAAGCCTATCAAAGTGGTTTTCTGGTATCCCCCGAAGGGCACATCGCCACAGCCTGGAGTTACGTCCTCGATGTGCAACCAGTTGTCGTGTTGGATGATGGACGAAGGTTTGATGGCACAATCGTTGGATTCGAACCCCAACTTGAACTAGCCATCATTAAGGTAGACGCAACTGGCTTACCATTTCTGACGCTTGCCGAAACGATGCCAGAGATTGCCGAACCGGTGCTTGCGGTTAGTAACCTGTTTGGCATCGCAAGCGGCGATGAGCCCGCAAGCGTTATGCAGGGAATGATCGCTGCGACAACTTCGCTCGACGCAAGGCGGGGCACTTTCAAAACGCCGTATAGCGGTCCCGTGTTGATACTTGATCTCGTGGCAAACAATCCTGGCGCCGCAGGTGGCGCAGTGATCGATTCGGAAGGCCGCGCCATAGGAATGCTGGGAAAGGAATTGCGCGATGCATCAGCAGGAGTGTGGCTCAATTACGCCCTTCCAGCAGTTCAAATGCGCAGTGTCATTGCTGACATCATCGCGGGGCGAGTGATCGCCGACTCCAATCCCAAAGCACCACTCTTGCCGCCTGACAAGGCCCACTCCACGACCACGCTGGGCCTTGGAATGATTCCCGATGTGTTGGAAAGTACTCCCGCATACGTCGACCGAATCATCCCGATGTCACCGGCCGCGAAAGCGGATGTCCGCCCAGACGATTTAGTTTTGCTGGTCGCGAACACCCGTATTGAAAATCAGAAAAAGTTCACCGAAGCCCTACGGGCCATTGATCGCCGTGACCCGGTCGTATTGACCGTCCAACGTGATTCTCGCATCGTGTCCATCAAGATTGAGCCATGATAACTTTTCCTTCTTCGAGCGCTGCTGATCGAATCCCTTGCCCGACAGGACTATCTTGGGTTGGGCGACGTATCTGCTCGATTGCATTTCCGATACTCTTGGCACTTTGCGTTACGTCGGTGTCGCAATCGGAAGACGACTTGCGATTATTACGAGCCAAAGCGATCCGACTTGCCGTACAACGTGTTGCGCCGTCGATTGTACGAGTCGAAAAGTTCGGTGTCGCGGAAGCCGGGGGCGAAGTTGCGGACGATGCTCCGACCGTTGCAATCGCTGTTGACGACAAACGGCACTATGTCGCGTCAAGCTTAGTCAATCGTCAAACACCCACGGCGATCGTATTAGTGTCAGCAGATGGTACAAGGAGTACCGCGAAGATTGTCGCAACCGATTATCGTCGCCAATTGGTTTTGCTAGAAGCCGCTGAGGAGTTGCCAGTTAAACCAGCCGATTTGACTGAAACGCCCGTCAGTATCGGCCAAACCGTGATTGCTGTTGGTCGCATCGCAGGCGATGGCTCCACCGCAGTCTCCAGCGGTGTATTGAGTGCCGAAGACCGACTTTGGGGCATCGCGTTGCAAACGGATGCACGCGTTTCGTCGGTGTTCTATGGTGGCCCATTGATCGATTTGAAGGGGCGAATTCTCGGCGTTCTTGTGCCAGCGGTGCCCGACGATGCCGGAGAAGACATAACCGCTTGGTACGATTCGGGAGTCGCGTTCGCGATCCCCGGTGCAGCCATTGTTCAGCGATTGCCGTCCATGCTTCGGGGCGAAGATGTTCACGCTGGCTTGGTTGGCATCGTCGCAAAGTCCAGCGATCCGTATGTCGAGAACACGGAAATTTCCGCGGTACGTCCACGTTCTCCCGCCGCCCTGAGCGAATTCCTGCCCGGCGACAAAGTTCAGTCGATTGACGGCAAATTGGTTCGTAGCCATCGTGAGGTTAAGCAGATTCTCGGTGCAAAGGACGCGGGGCAATCGGTCGTATTTGAACTCACGCGCGGCGATGCCGTCGTGAGTAAAACCGTTGAATTGGTAAAATCAATACCACCGCTTCGTCCGCAATGGCTAGGCATCACAGCAAGGGATGAAAAGTCAGAAACGGGAACGGCTGTCGTCGTGACTGGTGTATTTGAAAATGCACCAGCAACGAATGACATCAACACAGGTGATCAGATTGTGGCGATCGATGGATCTCCCGTTGGCGATGTGTCGTCGATGCGACGACGAATTTTCGCAGCCGACCCGGACAAGCCACTTCAAATTGACCTCATCCGAAAGCAGGATCGGACGGTCCAAGGTGAACCAGTCGTTTCCAAGATTTCAATCAATACGGCTGATCTCGCCGAAGACATTCCCGCTGTGCTACCCGAATCGCTTCAGTTTGTGATGGATAAGGAAACGAATTGGGGCGTTACCGACCTGACCCTGCCCGATTTGGCTAACAAAGCGGCGATGATTGGTCCTACCCCGTTAATAGACCAACAAGCAGAAGCTCGTATTTATGGCCTACTACTGGTTATGGCAGACCCTGGCGATTCCGATTTGAAGAAGGTCGCTGGCACGTGGGAAAAAGTTGCGTCCAACGCGGGCGTGATTGTCTGTGTGGTTGGCCCCTCCAAGGAAGAACGCTGGCAACCCGAAGAAATCGATGTGGCGAGCCGAGTGGTCGCTTCGCTTACCAAGACCTACGCAATTGACTCACTCATGGTAGCGATCGCAGGAGCGGGAAGCGGCGCTGGAGGCTCCATGGCGATGGCATCCGCCATTGGCCGACCGGGAAGCTTTGTGGGGCTCGCAGTCCTCGCAGATGTTACCCCGCCGGCGATTCGCTTGGTCGAAAATGATGCATCGGCGCCGCTTCAGATGTTCATTCGTGGCGCGGAGAATCCCGATGAGCCGTCTTGGGCGGCTGCTCTCGTCAAAGCCGGCTATGCCATCCAACGCGGTGACGACCAAACCGAAACGCTTGTCCGTTGGGTTCGATCGCTACCGCGAATTTGATTCCGAAGAGTATCAGTAGAGAAGTGCCGGCGTTGACGACCACGAGGGTCACACCATTCTTTCTCGCGGGTCGGTGAGCCCATCGGCCATTCGCCTTAACGCCTCCGTTTCGATTTGGCGAACACGTTCACGCGTCAACCCCAGCGCCGCTCCGATTTCCTTGAGCGTATGGGGTTCGCAGCCATCTAGACCGAATCGCATCTTTAACACGGTCGCATCTCGTTCGTCCAAACCGCTTAGCAAGCTCATCGCATGAGTCAGGATGTCGTGATCGAGCATCGCCTCGTCGGGCGCCTTGAGTCGCTCATCGGTAACCGTATCACCGAGCGACCAACCCGATTCGTTTTGGTCACTTTGAGGAGTGCTGTTGTTGATGCGAATCGCTTTGCGAATGATCGGTAGCTTCTTCTTGGGAACTCCGAGAACTCGTGCCACTTCTTCCTGAGTTGGCGTGCGTCCAAGCTCATCATTTAGCCTAGCCGTTGCGCGTCTCCACTTGCTCAGCAATTCAACCATGTACGCTGGTATACGGATTGTTTTCGCACTGTTGATCAAGGCTCGTTTGATCGATTGCTTAATCCAGTAGCTCGCGTAGGTGCTGAAACGGGTACCGACTTTGGGATCAAAACCTTCGACCGCTCGCAGTAGTCCAAGATTGCCTTCCTCGATCAAATCCTGCAATCCAAGGCCTTTTCCGGTATATCCACGGGCAATATTCACCACCAGCCGAAGGTTCGCGCGAACCATTCGATCACGGGCATAAACGTCACCTTGAGCGATCAACCCGGCTAGTTCCGTTTCGTCACGTGCCGAAAGCAACGCCGTTTCGTTTATTTCACGGAGGTAGGTTTCTAACGGGGATTGGGCAGCTCCGGAACGGGCCCGCGGCGCCTTGCGACGCTCGACGAATGAATCGCCATCGGGATCGTTATTGGGTACGGTCAGGACCATGGAATCATCCATGGAAATGTAATCAACGTCCGACATGAGTGTGTCTCGGTTCACGATGGGAGGGGTGTCGAGGCGAACCAATCATGAAAACTGCAACAGCACGCTCGGTGATCGGTAAACGACACCAGGGGCTGCGATTGCAGATGGGTGGAACATGATTGATTTGCTAGCGGGCTATTGCCCAACAAACCTGAGCATCGGCAGGACGGCTGAAACTCCTGCAAGCCGTGATAAATTTGACCACTCTTTCCGGTTGTAACGAATTCGCAATCCTTAGTGATTGATCGTTACCTTGACTTGTCTCCCCCAAAGAAGAGTTTCTCGGCTGTACCTCTCAATAACGATCGCTTTGTCTCGCTGGACAAAACATTCTCGGGAGCGTCGTGTATCAGATTGATTGACTGATCGTATCGATGAATGCCTTGAACTTGGAAAGGGCAATCGCTTGCCCACATCACTCGATCAGCACCGAACGCATGGATGACCCGTTGAATCATTGGCAATAGATCTTGATAAGGTGGCGTTTTAGCGCCCAGCGCGTAATAGGCGGATGCCTTTACGTAGGTATTAGGAAATCGAGCAAGCCGGCAAAGCGACGCGAGTTCTTCGCTGGGCATCGAGCCACTGATCCCAATTCGTGCAAAATGATCAACAACCACGGTAGTTTTTGGGTACTTTCCACAAAGGGTGTCAATCACCGGAAGATCACTGGGATTGATCAGGGGACAAACGGCAAGTCCCTCTTCGCTTGCCGTTTGCCATAGCGTTTGCATGCCTGCGTCGTTGAGCCAACTGCGGGCCTCCTTTCCGGTCGCGTGAATTCGAAATCCACGCACACCCCGGTCCGCCAGTGATTTGATGTGCGGCACAAGCCCGGCAGCCTGGTGATCAACGATCGCAATACCACAAAACACCTCTGGATACTGGGCAATCATGTCCAGCATGTACGAGTTGTCGTATTTGTAATAACTCATCTGAATCAGAACGATTCGAGAAACGCCAGCCGGTCGAGTGTGAACAAACAGTTGGTCAGGTGTAAAGCTCACTGGATCCATATCACCGGGTTTAAAATCGGTGTTGATCGGGTACTTATCGAAATCGTTGGTCCAAACGTGCACATGTGCATCGATCCAACCCGATTCCTCCGCCGCGACAGCGGTTTTAGAAAAAGCCATGCACGTGGCACCTGCCAAACCCATCCTGCCAAACTCCCGGCGCGAAAACGAATGGATGCCCATCGCTACCTCGTATTATTGAAAGTGAGAAGAACAGAACTGAAAAAAGATTTCCGCTGCAGCATCCAATTGCGAGATGTCAATGAATTCATCACAGGTATGGGCTTGCGCAATCGATCCTGGACCGAAAACGACAGAAGGTACACCAGCGGCGCTAATGCTTGACGCATTCGTACCAAAAGGAACTCCGATCTTACGACGCTCACCCACAACTCGATTGACACAAGCGAGCAACCGGTCCGCAAGCTCGGTATTGTCACCATCCCCAAGCGCAGGACTGCTTAACCACGGCGGATCAAAATGAATATCACTAACTTGGCCGGCCATCATTGCTTGAAGGCGGGCTTTTACCGCATCGGGCTCTTCGCCCGGCATCAGTCGTCGATCGATTTCGATCCAGCAATGGTCAGGCACAACGTTTACTGCCACCCCACCATCGATGCGCCCCACGCTCAGTCGCGCACCACCACACAAGGGATGGACATTTGGATCTTGTTCCAGTTCCTTGGCATGTAGCGCTAGTCGATCGATCACCTGCGCCATCTTGTAGATGGCGTTGATTCCATTCTCTGACTGACTGCTATGACAAGCCTTACCAGTTGTATGGGCGCGAAAACGCAAGACACCACGATGAGCTACCACAACATCCAATTCCGTTGGTTCAGCTACGATAGCCATCGATGGACGTATCGCCAATAAACGTGAACGACTCGGCTTGGCCTGCCAATAATTGACCAACGCTTGCACACCCGTCGCAGTCGCCTCTTCATCGCAAGAACAGCTCATGATTACGCTTGGAGCGTCTGCTGGAGATTCTAGCACTAAGCGTTCGAACGCATGCAACATACAAGCCAGTCCACCTTTGACATCCGTTGCACCTCGGCCGTAAATACGACCTCCATTGATCGTGGGCTTAAAGGGCGCGACCGTCATGCCATCGACGGGAACGGTGTCTTGGTGCGCGTCCCACAAGACTGTTGGCGCTGCTACGTGACCTTCGTACCGCGCGATCACATTATCGCGTCCCGGCAACACTTCGATTCGCTCATACGCCACACCAAGGTTTTTAAAAAATTCGACCAACCAGTCACTCAATCGATGCTCAAAACAAATATCCCCCGACGCTTCGCGGCCCATCGGATTAACACTAGGGATCGAAATAAGTTGGCATAACAGTTCGCTCGGTGTCATAGCATTCATCCCTCTGTGGTGGTTCCGGCACTTATCCGAAAAGGACATCCTTGGCAGGGCGAGTTCCACGGTCAGTTCTTGCCTTGAAGAGGCCTAGCCACTGGCACACAAACAAAGTCACAAAGGACGGATTCAAATATAAATATCGGCGCCACAAACGCTTCGGCTCGCGCGACAATCGAAACAGCCATTCCAGTCCACACCGCTGCATCCAAGGTGGAGCCTGTTCGAGCAAGCCAGCGTGAAAAGCAAATGCCGCACCGACCGCAATTAAGGGCATCTTCACACGATCTCGCATCTCAAAGGCAAAGACTTCTTGTCGTGGGCACCCTAGCCCAACGAAGCACATACCCGCACCGCTATCGTTAATCTCTTTGGAAAGCTCATCTCGCTCATCCGACGAAAGTTTACGAAACCTTGAAGCACGCTTGCCAACAATCTTGAGTCCTGGAAACCGCTCGATCAATCGAGCAGAAAACTGAGACAGCATCTCTTCCGTCGCCCCGAAGAGAAACACGCCGACGCCTTGCTTCGCAGCGGCTTCACAAAGTCGCAACGTCAACTCAGGACCGTAGACGCGATCTGCCAACTTGCATCCGTGCAAAAATCGTAATGCCCAGCGCACAGGCTGGCCATCCGGACAGACCAAGTCGAATTGGTTCAACCGATAATTATGGTCTCGGTCCAGAACTCCGGTCATCACCCCGTGAACGGCAAGTGCCGTTACCGTCATAGCCATCCGGTTGCGACCGGACTCGATAATTTTCTCGACGGCAGCCTCATAATCGATGGCATTCACGTCGACACCCAAAACACTGTGCTGTCCAAGATCAACCATCGAATCGATTACCTAAAAGACGATCGCAAAAAGTACTAAAAACGATTGCTAAGCTCATGTTGATTATCTAGTCGAGTTTTTCCGATCGACCGACGGAGGTTGACGTTGCACTCAACGCATCAACATGATCGATCATAAGTTTCACATCGAAAGTGCTTGCAAACTTTAGTAATCCCCACTTCACGACTCCGAGTTTTTCTTTGCGGCTCCTATTCATCGCGGGAAAATAGGCCATATCCGCATCATCTTCCAGTCCAAGAAAATCCGTTGGATGGAGTAAGAGCGAAGGGGAAGTTCCAGTCAATCTCAAAAGCATACACGCCTTATGAAAGTATGCTTTCGCTAATAGCGAAGAAAAACTCGCCAAATAAGTGAAGTAGCTGAAGTGAATCGGGGTCCTTACAAGCGGCATGACTGTGACTGGCATTTCCCAGATAGTCGACTGAGAGTGGCCATCAGTAGGGATGGTTCGGCGGTAAGGCCAGTTGGGCTGCATGACCGAATTCCACCCACCATATAACTTCGACGCCTTCTCACGCTCTTCACCTTTTAGCTCACTTCGCAGAAGAAACGCGGCACGCGCGATGGGAGCGATGGACGTGGGAAAAACCGAAGCATCGTACTTGAAGTCATGTGCTATTAAGACATTCAAGACGGTCTCCGTGCAGGAAAAACCAGGTCCCCGAAAACCGACTGGACGATAGCCTAATTTAGCCTCGATGGCTTCGTTTGTTTTTTCAATCTCTGCCCGGACCTGCGGAACCTCCATGGTGTGCAACCATGGAAGGTGGTTGTACGAGTGGTTACCGAATTCAAACTTGGGCAGTGTTTCAAAACCTTTGATTGCCTGTACATCATGGGATGATTCCAAATCACGTCCGACGATGAAAATAGTCAATGGCAATCCAATTTCGCCCAACATTTCAACGATACGCGGCACTACCAATGGAAGGTAGCTGGCGGGTTTCGCCCAATCGGCGCGACCGGCGGTGCGCAAGTAGGCCCACTTGTTATCTAGGTCGAGCGACAAATTGGCGAGCGGTTTCATATCGACGACGGTTAACGCTGGTTTCGAGGTAGCCGACTAGCTTAATCTGGCTTCTGAGCGTTCACCGCCTGGTAGGGAATCATCGCTCCCTTTTCGCGATTAAATCAAGAGTCCCGCCCCTCCATCCCCGCTTTCCCATTCACGTCGAACTTCTCGCAAACCATAGGCGCATAGTTCGAAGTGCTCGCTAAGTCGGATCAACAATTCGCAAGGAGGTCGTTCTTCACCTCCTTCGATTTCAGCAGCAATTCGATACGCGCGTTTACCCTGCCGACAATAATCAACAAACCCATCGGCGCCGCCTGATTGAAGGGTTCTCAAGCTTTCAGGGTACATACCAGACCAGAAAAGGGTGAAATCGCCGATGTGACGATGAACCTCACGACGAGCCAAACCGATGCGTTTCTCGGCTTCACCAAGCATCTGAACGACTTCGGTTGCAGGCTGACCAGAACTATTGCGAACCCGATGCAACGCCTCGGTTCTCACAAACCGGAGCATCAGATCACTGAGATAATCGACGAGCTGAACGTCTGCGACGCCCAGTCGCGACTGGAAGATACACTCGGAAAGTCCCGAAAAGAAACAATCCAAAGTACTACGTCGCTGGGGACCTTGATCCCCATGTGACGGGTCATATACAGGCAACACGATCAACACCTCCTAAACCGCCGGGGGAAAAGGTGAATTCAAACCGCCTGAAATCCACAAATAGTCCGCAAGCTTCCCCGGGTCAAGACGAAATGATCGAAGATAAAGTGAATGACGTTTGATCGCGCCTCGATTAGGCAACGCCGGCTTTCATCGCCCTTAAAACGGCTTCGCCCATTTTGGCTGGACTTGGTGCCACGCTGATTCCAGCATCTTCCAATGCAGCCACTTTTTCGGCGGCCGTGCCCTTGCCACCACTAATGATTGCGCCGGCATGTCCCATTCGCTTGCCAGGCGGTGCCGTTCTTCCTGCAATGAACGCCGCGACCGGTTTGGTGACATGTGCCTTAACAAAAGCTGCGGCTTCTTCTTCGGCCGAACCACCAATCTCACCGATCATCAGTATCACTTCCGTTTGGTCGTCCTCTTGGAACCGGGCTAACAGATCGATGAACGAAGTTCCGACAATCGGGTCACCACCAAGACCAACACAAGTGCTCTGCCCGAGTCCGAGGTTGCTGGTCTGCCAAACGGCTTCGTAGGTTAGCGTTCCGCTGCGGCTCATGATGGCGACCTTGCCGGGTTGATGAATGTAACCAGGCATGATTCCGATTTTGCATTGTCCGGGCGTGATCACACCCGGGCAATTGGGGCCGATGAGTACTGAATCGCTTGCTTTTACCGCGCGAAAGACACGCACCATGTCTAGTACAGGAACGCCCTCGGTGATTGCACAGATCACTTTGATCCCTGCGTCGACAGCTTCAAGAATCGCATCGGCGGTAAAGGGAGGCGGAACAAAAATCATCGTTGCATCGGCACCAGTCTTTTGAACGGCCTCTTCGACCGTATCAAAGACGGGAAGCCCTTCAAAGTCTTGTCCACCTTTGCCTGGCGTGACCCCGCCAACCATTTTGGTTCCGTAGTCGCGGCAACCGCGAGTGTGAAATGCTCCTGAATTTCCGGTGATACCTTGACAGATAACTCGTGTGTTTCGGTCAACAAGAATGGACATGGGTGATTTTGAAGTAGCTTGTGTTTGATGCGGGGAGTGATTTACGAAGTTGCTGTTAATCCGACGCTGCTTGCCTTACTTCGCAGCGGCAACGATTTTCTCAGCGGCGTCAGTGAGGTCCTTGGCATTGATGATGTCGATATCGCATTCCGCGAGCATCTTGCGACCTTCTTCGACCTCGGTTCCCTCAAGACGCACCACCAATGGAACGTTAAATCCCACTTCTTTGCCAGCTTCAATGATTGCCGTCGCAATGGTCGTACAACGTGCGATGCCGCCGAAGATATTGACTAAAACACCCTTGCAATGAGGATCGGAGAGCAAGATCCGAAACGCCTCGGTCACTTGCTGAGTATTCGCACCACCACCCACGTCAAGGAAGTTGGCGGGCTGGCCACCGTGATACTTGATGATATCCATCGTCGACATGGCCAAGCCAGCGCCGTTGACCAGGCAACCGATATTGCCTTCCAGCTTCACATAGCTCAATCCAGAATCCGCGGCACGCACTTCGGTCGGCTCTTCTTCATCAAGATCGCGAAGTGCCTTGAGGTCGGTATGCCGAAACATAGCATTGTCATCAAACGTGACCTTTGCATCCAACGCGATCATTTCCCCATCTTCGGAAATCACAAGCGGGTTGATTTCGGTCAGTGAGCAGTCGTACTTCACAAAAAATCGACAGATCGATTTCATGAAAGAGTCTGCGGCTTTGGCAGCTTTGCCTTCAATGCCGAGCTTCTTGCAGAGTTTACGGACTTGGAAGCTTTCCAGTCCCACCGCCGGGTCGAAATGCTCTTTGAGAATCAGCTCAGGAGTTTCCTCGGCCACCTTCTCAATTTCAACGCCACCTTCGCTACTGACCATCAAAACTGGCATCGCTGCAGCTCGATCCACCACGATACCGAGGTAAAGTTCACGAGCGATCTTACAGCCTTGCTCCACAAATACCTGGTTGACCTTTTGCCCTTCAGGTCCAGTTTGAATGGTTACAAGTTTTTTTCCAATCAAGCCTTCAGCGACTTTCTTGGCCTCGTCAGCCGACCGCACCAGGACAACACCCTTTTGGAGAGGGTTGTCGATGATACTGCCCTTGCCGCGCCCCCCCGCATGGATTTGAGCCTTCACCACTGCGATCGGACTTCCGAGTTTGGTGTAGGCGTCGGCGGCTTCTTTGGGCGATCGGGCGACGTACCCCTGTAGTACCGGTACGCCGGCGTCGCGAAACAACTGCTTGCCTTGGAATTCGTGTATTTTCATAAGAAACGACGTGCTTGCGGGTCACTCGTGGGAACGGTCAAAAGAACTGCGTCGGAGAGTATAGAAGCCTCCTAATAGGCGCGAAAGGTGACGCGCAACCACAGCGGTTTATTTTGCCTTTGAGGCGAGCGACTGCAGCGCCTGCAATACGTCCTGATCGTGACCGCCAACTTGAACTCGTTTCCAAACCTTGACGACAATCCCCTTGCCGTCAATCAGAAACGTGCTGCGTTGGATTCCCATCGATTTTTTGCCGTACATATTCTTTTCGCGATAGGCTCCAAATTTTTCCGATACCCTGTGGTCGACGTCGGCTAAAAGGGGAAAGTTGAGGGTGAACTTGTCACGGAACTTTGCGTGACTTTCCGCCGAATCACCACTAATACCAACTACATTCGCCCCTAATTCCTTGAATTTTTCGCTCCCATCGCGAAATGCACAAGCTTCCTTTGTACAGCCAGGGGTATCGTCCTTGGGATAGAAATAGACTACCAACGGACCCCCTAACCACTGGGACGATTTGATTTTGACTCCCTTGTCATCAGTCAGTGCAAACGAAGGCATTTTTGAGCCCTCTTCAAGCCATTCGGACATTTGATACAGATCCCCATTCAGGTAAAAACGAATTCAATACTCACGGTGTGGATTAAGCGTACGTTAAGTCTTCGGACCGATCCGAAAACCGAAGAGACCCGCGGCTATCGCTAAAGCGGCTAATGGTTTTCGCATAGGTTTCTACCGCCCCATCAAACCGAACCCAAATACAACCCAACCCACGCAGCACAGCCACAGGACCCGGCCGCTATACAACCCGGTCACCACGTTGAGATACCTTAGATTAGACACAGGGCAAGGTTCATTGTAAAACTGCGATGCCGCAGGCGTTTACGAGAAAACACGCAGCGTTTAGAATGTCGGGCTTATGAATAACAACGAACCCAATCAAAACCAGACTGACAACTTGCCTGACAACTCGGAAAAGGCTTCCCTTAACACATCGGTGACGTCCCCTTCGTCGATGGATCGCTTCATCAAGCCGAGTCTTTCTGTCCCAGGCCCCGGAACGAGCGCCCCTAGCGAATCGGTAGATTCGGGCAAGCCGCTTCAAAGAGAGACCTCGGTAAAAGAATACAGCCTGCTCCTCGCCAAGCACGCCGCAAGCGTTGCCATCGACAATAATGGTGCCGACGTAATGATTCTTGACGTCTGCGACCAAACCGCTCTGTTTGACTATTTTGTACTTGCCACCGGAACCAGCCGTCGGCAATTGCACGCCATCAGCGAAGAAATCGACGATGTATTAGAAAAGAAACTTGGCGATAAAAGGCTAGGTATCGAAGGATACGAAGACAGTCGTTGGATCGTGCTCGATTATGGGAATGTCGTAATCCATCTGTTCGACGAGGAGACTCGTGAATACTATGACTTGGAATCCTTATGGGGCGACGCAGTCGAAGTTCCGCTTTCGGACTTAGGCCTCAAAGCGTCCAGCGTTTCGGCTAAGTCGGACCATTGATGCAGATCCTTGAAATACTGCGGCAGCGGTTTGCTACCGCTCTATCACTCATCTCAACTGCATCCTCGGCGGAGCCGATTGAATCCGATCGACTCGCAGCTTTCTCTCAAATGGTGCGCCCTGCTACAGATCCCAGGCACGGCGACTATCAAGCAAATTGTGCGATGCCGCTTGCGAAATTGCTGGGGCAAAGCCCACGTGCGGTGGCCGAGCAAATATTAAAAGAACTGAATTGGTTAGATCTCTGTCATGAACCAGAGATTGCGGGGCCCGGTTTTATCAACCTTCGTTTGAGAGACGACTACCTCGCGTCTGCTGCGTGGGAATTGCTCCGCGATGAAAAACTGGGAGTATCATGCGCCGCGTCGCCTCAAACGATCATTGTCGATTATTCCAGTCCAAACGTTGCCAAACCGATGCACGTCGGACACATCCGTAGCACTGTGATTGGTGATGCGATTTCTCGAATCTTCCGATTCCAAGGGCACCATGTGATCACTGACAATCACCTGGGTGACTGGGGAACTCAGTTTGGAATGGTGATATACGGTTTCAAACATTTCGGCGATGAAGCCGCCTTCGAGAATGCTCCCGTTGCTGAGCTCTCGCGTCTCTACCGACTGGTCAATCGTCTAATCGAATATCACGGAGCGATCGAAAATCAAGACAAGGTACGGCTCCTCGCTGAACAAACTGCTCAAGCTTTGGAGCTTGCCAAAGCTGAAGCCCTATCCACGTCCGATCCAAAACTAAAGAAACAAGCAGATAAGCTTGTAACCGGTGCGAGTAAAAAGCATGAAGCAGCGGTGGAGCAACATGACAAGACAATCAAAGTCATCGAGGCCGTCGACAGTGACCCGGCACTGAGCACAATCGCTGCTCAACATCAAAGCATCGGCGCGAGTGTCTTGGCAGAAACTGCGAAGCTTCATGAGGGCGACGAGACAAACCTCAAGATGTGGCATCGCTTTCTTCCGTTTTGCAAAGATGAAATCAATCGGGTGTACGCTCGCCTTCACGTTCGATTCGATCACACCCTCGGCGAAAGCTACTATCACTCGATGCTGGAGAATGTAGTTGCGAAGCTTCGGAATCAAGGCCTTGCTAGTGACTCTGAAGGCGCGGTGTGTGTCTTCTTACCCGAATTTGATGCGCCAATGATCGTTCAGAAACGTGATGGCGCGTACCTATACGCCACGACCGACTTGGCGACGCTGGAATACCGGCGCGAGCGGTTCAAACCAGATGAAATCCTTTATGTCGTTGATACCCGGCAAAGTGAACACTTTGAAAAGCTTTTCGCGGTCGCGAGAAAGATGGGCTTCTCCGCAACTCGCCTGGTGCATGTGAATTTTGGCACCGTTTTGGGAGATGATGGTAAACCCTTCAAGACCCGCAGCGGCAGTTCGATTGGCCTTGAGTCACTTCTCGACGATGCCGTCGCTCGGGCATTCGCAGTCGTCTGCGATCCAGAGCGTACCAATCGTATCGACCCACCTCTGTCGGATGAAGAAAAGAAACGAATCGCCGATGTCGTAGGCCATGGAGCGATCAAATACGCTGACTTGGTCCACCACCGCACGAGCGACTACAAATTTGACCTCGAAAAGATGGTTTCACTCGACGGGAATACGAGTGCTTACGTGCAATACGCCTACGCTCGCGTCCAAGGCATCCTTGCAAAGGGTGAGACAACGGAGACAGCCGTCCTGACAGGCAGCCGCCCGATCCAGATCACTCACCCAGCCGAGCGCGCACTCGCTCTCCAACTATTGAGATTTGGAGAAAGTCTCGATCAAGTACGAGCGGATTATGCCCCCAATTTCCTGATCGATTATTTGTATGAAACCGCTAAAACCTATGCGGTCTTCAACGATGGCTGCCCGGTCCTAAAGGCAAATAGTGAGGAGACAGTTCAGTCACGCCTTGCATTGGTTGCTGCAACAGGACGGGTTATCCGATGCGGGCTAGAGCTTCTTGGTATCGGCGTCATTCCACGAATGTGACCTCCAGTGGACGTGTCGCATACTGAATTCCGACTACTTCCTATTGAAGTTTCCGTTGCCTGTCCGATACCTTCCATCGGCATGAGCGGAATTCCAATAAGAGGATGCTCCCATGAGTTCGCTATCGCCAGGTGCTTTTAGCGACTCTCTTCCGCCTTACACATCGAACCATGGACCGCACTGAACATTCCCCGCGATGCTACCCATGAGGTTCCTCGGGATACTATTGAATCCTATAATCATTCAAAAGCATTGGGTGATATGTTTTTCAAATAGTATAAATACCCCTGGTTTTCAGTTTCAAACGCACTATAGTTCGCAGCTATCAATGTGAGATACGGACTCTTGCATGGATCGATCACTCAATCTGTTTGGCAACAGGTTTTCTATCCGTTTGACGATTGCAGGGGCCGAAATTTCGCTCGAAGTTATAGCCGTGTATATTTAAGGCGGACGTTAGAAATTTCTCGGTACGATCGATCCCGACTTCTAGTTTCGATACAGTCGATGGTGTTCGATGTGAACGCCTCCCATAGCATTACAACAGGCCCTACGGGCGAGACAAAAAGGTAAATTTCATGGCGAAGAAATCTGGCGGCCCCAATAAATCTCAAGCGATTCGCGATTACTACGCAGCCCATCCAGACGCAAAACCCAAGGAAATCGCAGCGGAATTGAAGAAAGCTGGTATCGATGTTTCTGCCGCTTTCATCAGTACCATCCGATCAACCTCGATGGGCAAAAGTAAAAAGAAAAAGACTGGCAAGTCTGCGGGCCGACCAGTTGGTCGCCCCGCGAGCGGAAGGTCGCCAGGACGGCCCGCTGCATCTTCAAAGAAAAGCGGAAACATCTCGATCGAAAGCTTGATCAAGGCCAAAGCACTGGTCAAAGAATTGGGCGGTATCGACAACGTTATGACAACTCTGGCCGCGCTGAAGCGCCTAGCCGACTGATTTGCCGCTTATACGATCGCACCATCGCGGCTAGCAGGTTAATCTGCGAGCCGCGTGGGGGCTCTCTAGCACCGACGGCGCTCTGAGTGGACGTAACACTCAACGAATCGCCAGCAAATACTCTTGTCGTGCTCCATTCTTCTGCTTGGCGATTCGCATGTACATGGTGTCGCCGACAACCGCTGGCGTGGCAAACACTTCATCGCCAATCTTTCCACCTCCGACACTTTCGTAGCGTTCTGGGCTCGCCTTAAAAGCAAAGCCTTGGCCCTGCTCATTGAACACGTGGATAATATTACCAACCAGGATGGGAGAGCTGCTGTAATCGCCCCCAAGCCGTTCCCGCCACATGGTTTCACCGTCTGTCGCACGCCAGCAATGAGCAACACCTGCATCGGTGACCGCATAGACGAATCCGTCCGTCGCAAGCATAGATTGCTCGTAACACTTCTGTGAGTTCGTCCAAACCACTTGGCCGGACCCATCGGCCCGAACACAGGCAGTTTCCGCTTTAGGGTACCCGCCACTTGCGAATCCCAAGTCTCCATCCCATACCACAGTGCCACAGGTTGCCATCGTGAGGGCAGTTGCTTTCCACAACAGTTTTCCATTCGAAGGATCGTAGCTGGCGATCGATTCGTCACCGCTTATTAACAACTGCTCACGACCCGAAATCTTAGTGACAATGGGTGAAGAAAAGCTAGTCGCATTCGAACGTATCGTCCTCCAAGCCAACTTTCCACTTGCACGCTCATGGGCAGCGAGAAATGACTCTCCATCGTAATCTGCTGCAACGATCACGAAGTCACCATAAAGCGTTGGGGACGCGGCATATCCATACTTATAGGTTTGAGGATTAAAAGCGCCGACGGATCGCTGCCAAAGTGGCTTTCCAGCTGGTGAGATCGCACTCAGCCAAATTGCCGATGAATTATAGAATGCTGCGATGACTCGCTCACCGTCGAATACAACGGTGGGGCTAGCTTCTGTATTCTTCGGATGGTTTTCTTTAGGGATACCACTGCGATGCACCAGTTGCGACCAAACTTGTTTTCCAGTGCTACGCGAGAAAGCGAGTACGAATTGAAATCCAAGTGTTGTGTCGGCCGTTGTCAGAAAGACGAGTTCGTCAGCCACAATCGGTGAGCTGTGCCCGCGGCCAGGAACGCTCTGCGCCCATATGATCCGGCTTGTGTCATACGTCGTCGGCGATGAACTGCCCTCTGCCGCAACGTTGTTACCGTTTGGGCCACGCCACGTCCACCACTGGGTAGCGGCGCCACTCAAAGTCTCCACAGCCTGGGCAGCAGATCCGTGGACCATTGGAATCGATGTAGCCAACCCTAACGAAATTGCATTCCTTATGGCGTCTCGCCTAGTGATAGAAGCGTAATGCTCAGAATTACTTTTAGCGTTCATGTTCTGTCCTATTGTAGAAGCCACCGAGTAGAAGCGACCGAGTGGAAGGAATCGAATCCCAATCGGTCCGTTGTTAATCACCGGGCAAATCCACATTGACCCACTGAGGCTTGATCGAAGTCAACGACGGAACCCTTCGAGACCAGCGCAAAACGCCTTCTAAGCGCTGCTGAGCCCGAATAAAGTAGGCATTATCAAGCGATTCCATATGGTCAATTACCAGCGTTTTAAATTGATCCTCTGCATCTTCAGTCGGAACAACCGATCCGGCGCGACAAAGTTGCTTATAAATCTCTTCTGCTATCCGTTGATGCCCCGCAATGGTCGGATGAACATGATCTAAGAACCATGGTGAATCTGGCAAGCCATCGGGGATCGATGAGCCCTTCGCATTCCGAACATCGAGCAACTGAGTTGTATCGATCAAGTGGACGCCGACGTTGCTTTCGTATGCTTTTACGGCGGATTCAATTCGGGCAGTCGCTCTCAACGGGCAAACGTCGTGATCCCGTGCTGCCCGAAGTCGATCTTTCGCTTCATCAAGGCGAGATTCGTCGGACTCGTAAAGTGACCGACCGATGACGAAGTTTGCTAAAGCATGGTTTGGGTCAAGCTCCACGATCGCAGTAGCATGTCCGAAACGCTGCTGTTGCTCGGTCATGGGCGACGCGATGCTCGAGGTCCATTTCGAAATTTTTTGCTGGTCACTTTCGGATAGCGCCGGGTCCGGCATCGACTTGAACGGCATGGAATTGATGAGATCACTTGCCGGAACGCAAAGCACAAGCGGCACTTCCTTTGCACGACACCGTGTTACCATCTGGTCAAGAGTCCGTTCAAAGTGTTGATGGACACCCTCGATCCAGGCTTCGTCACGCTGATAAGTGTCCATGCCATCGACGTGGTCAAGCATGGTATCCACCTCAACAGGTATCGTTGCTTGCGGTATTAAATTGCCTTTGTTTCCCAGTACGCCTGAGCGGACAAATTGGCTGGCGACTCGGCTGACTCGAAGATTCGCTAAGGATGAAAGAGGCCTCGCCATCCACCTAGGAACACGATGTTGCACCGCATAGCTCCGTGCCTCGAGAAATTCATTGTGTCCGGTGTATAAAACAATCAGGTCCGGCTGGTATTGAAGGACCTCGTCAAGAATTGCGGCGACTCGATAGCTCGCATACGAAATTCCTCCAGCATTGATAATTTCAATGTTGCGACCAGGCATCGCCGCTTTGAGACGCAATCCCAACCATGCGGGGAATGCTGTTTCGGTACGATAAGGCTGTCCCTGAGTAGTCGACCCACCCAGTGCGAAGATTCGATAGGTATCGTTCCCTTTGACAAGTGGAAACGCGGCAGGGCAGAAGAAATTGAGCCGCGATGGGCCGATTTCCATTTGACTACCATCTTTGCTGCGTTCGAAGAGTGGCTTAAGCGAATGCAGATCGACAAAGGGATCATGATCGACGGCATGGAGGTGTCCCGATTCATGGGTCATCGCCAAGTACGCGGGTTGCGATCCGACGCCCGCTATTCGAAGCCCCGCCTCAAGAAGGAAAAGCGGTAGCAGCCCAATCCCTATCGCGATGATCCGGAAGATCCATTTGCGCTGTAAACCTCGATTTAAAGTCATCGATCTTTATGATTCTCGCTCATCAGAGTCGAGATAACTGTCGCCGCCTTCGCCCTTCTTGTACTGATCCAATCGACGGTAAAGCGTTCTCGCTCCAATTCCAAGTACCTTGGCCGCTTCTTCACGATTGCCACCTGTCAACGCAAGCGTCTCTTCGATCGCCCACTTTTCGATCGTGGCCAGTGGTTGACCGATAAGACCACTATGTGAAGCCTCGTGAGGAGATGGCATCATCGGATTGGTCGTTGCGAGGGGCACGGACGTGATAGCTGCGGGATCGACTAGTTCTGGCGGCAGATCGTCATCACCGAGCAAGCCATCGGTGTCTAGCACGACCATCGTCTCGACGAAATTACGCAGCTGACGAATGTTACCAGGCCAATCGTAATGAAAAAACTGTTTGGTGACGGAGGGTGTGAAATGAGCGCTAGCCTTCTCATACCGCTTCAAGAACAACTTTCGGAAATGATCCATCAACGGAACGACATCGTCTCGTCGATCTCGAAGTGGAGGTAAGGTGACCGTAACCACCTTCAATCGAAAAAAAAGATCATTGCGGAACGAGCCATCTTCAACCATCTTTTCCAACGGTCGGTTGGTTGCCGAAATCAGCCGTACATTGACCTTGATCGGCTTATTATCTCCAACCTTGGTGATTCGGTGATCTTCCAAAACGCGAAGTAGTTTGATCTGTGTGCTCATCGGCATATCGCCGACTTCGTCCAGAAAGAGGGTCCCGCCGTTTGCATACTCAAAGGCTCCCATGCGATCGTTGACCGCGTCGGTGAACGAACCTTTGACGTGGCCGAACAACTCGCTCTCAACGAGGTGCTCGCTGACGGCGCGAGTATTAAGTGCAACGATTCGCTTTGCCCGTCGAGGACTGTTCTGGTGAATCGCCTGAGCGATCAATTCCTTACCAGTGCCACTTTCTCCCGTTATCAAAACCGTTGCATCGGTTGCAGCGATACGCCGCAATCGATCGATCACGTTTTGCATCGCGGCGCTGGTGTAAATGATTCCTTCGAAGCCAAAACGTTCATCCAGCCGTTGCCGCAACTCGGTATTCGTGCGGCGCAGCGAAACAGCCTCCGCTGCTTTATCCACAATTGCACGCAGTCGCGCAGGGGTGATCGGCTTTTCCAGGAAGTTAAATGCACCTTTCTGCATCGCCTCCACCGCAATCGGCACCGACGCGTGCCCAGTCACCAGCACCACTTCACAGTCTGGCAGTCGCTGGCGGGCTTGCGCTAAAATCTGCATCCCATCGACGTCATTCATGACCATGTCAGTGATGATAATATCATAGGTTTCCCGTTCTATCAGCTTTGCCGCATCAGGGCCTTTCGTTGCTACCTCACACTTGTACCCAACCTTTTCAAGGCTTTCTGTCATGGCGCGAGCGTGAGCAGCCTCATTGTCGACAACCAGCAATCTCAGCTCCCCTGGCTCTACCGCCTGTGTTCGCTTTTCGTTCGTCCGGACGTCTTCAAGTTCGTGGTGTTGGTTCATAATGCGGATTTTAACGACCAGATTCTGTTTTGGCAGCGGTGAGTTTCTACGTCTCTCTGCTCGCCGAGTTTCTAGAAATTACAGTCGACACGGTTAATCTGAAATTCGACGAGTTTGAAGGAAGATCGCTGTGTTTGCAGTAAGAAAAGTGAGTTCATGGACACGACATCGAGCTCAATCGCGACTAAAATGCTTCTCGAATGGAACACCCAATGCCACCGTCCCTACACTGTCTTGAGCGCAAGAAAAGATGAGCAAAACAGCTCTTATCACCGGAATCACAGGCCAAGATGGCAGCTTTTTAGCCGAATTATTACTCGACAAAGGGTATTTGGTACACGGATTGGTTCGCCGCAGCAGCACGTTTACTACCGGTCGCATTGACCATCTCTACCACGACTTTCACACCAGCCCTCAACTTCGCCTTCATTATGGCGATTTAACCGACGGCCAAGCACTCACCAACTTGGTACTCGAACTCCAACCGGACGAGATCTACAACCTGGGTGCTCAAAGTCACGTCCGCGTTTCGTTTGACCAGCCACATTACACGCTCCAAGCGGTCGGCGCTGGAGCGCTAAACGTCCTTGAGGCTGCTCGACTATTGAATCGCACCCGCCCAGTCCGCGTCTATCAGGCTAGCAGCAGCGAAATGTATGGCGATGTCCTACAGACACCGCAGACGGAAACGACACCATTCAACCCACAGTCTCCCTACGCTTGTGCCAAGGTCTATGCCTTCCATCAAACGGTGAATTACCGACGTAGCTACGACCTGTTCGCTACGAATGGAATTCTGTTTAACCATGAATCCGAACGGCGAGGCGAAACGTTTGTCACTCGCAAAATCACACGGGCTGCGGGGCGAATCAAGGCGGGGATGCAAAAGAAGTTGTACCTCGGAAATATCGATGCCAAGCGAGACTGGGGGTATGCGAAGGACTACGTCGACGCAATGTGGAGGATTCTCCAACAGGATGAACCCGATGACTTCGTCGTGGCCACGGGGGAGACTCGAAGCGTTCGCGATTTCCTTTCTCTTGTTTTCGGCCATCTCGACCTCAACTGGGAAGATTACGTAGAGATTGACCCTCGCTACTTTCGACCTGCTGAAGTCGAGCTTCTATTGGGCGACCCGAGCAAAGCGAAAGCAAAACTCGGTTGGACCGCAGCAACGGATCTTTGCGAACTGGC
>JANOBM010000111.1:0-1819 GCA_031411655.1 Planctomycetaceae bacterium | reverse complement strand
TTAGCGGCTGCGACCGAGTATCGGCCTGGCGGAATCCCCCAGCGTCGCAGTCGCCGCTCGACGCGATGAATGAGGAAGTCCGACGGGGGCGATGGATCGAGGCCTGGCAATACGTAGAGTTGGTAGCGACCGAGTACCACGATGACCCCAAAGTCCTTGCAAAGTTGGCCCGTGTGGCGCACGAAAGCCAGCATCCGAACGACGCTGCTCGCCTGCTGATCGCGGCGTGTCGCGCTGAATCGTTTGCGGATGAGAAACGCAATGAACAAGCGGTCGTCGCGACGATTGCGGCTGGAAAGCTGTATGAGGGAATGGAGTTCCTGAGCGATGTCGTCGAGGCGCAGCCGAACCAACTCGAATCGCGGCGTTTGCTTTTCGACTTACTGATCGGAACGGAGAATCGGCCACGTGCTATTCCGCACGGTCGATTTCTGATTCAAAAACGGCGTTTCGATCTGGAACTCCTTACCTCACTTAGCAACACGGAGCTTCGGACACTGGACTCGAGTCCATTGAGTGAAATGATCGCTCGCAACCCCAGCGACAAACGTCCATTGATCGGGGACGCTAAGGCGGCTTTTGACAAAGGTTTATTTGCGGAAGCGATTGGCGCCCTGAGGCAAATTTTAATATCTCACCCAGCCGACTCGCCCGCACAGGTTCTTTTAGGTAAATCGCTTGTAGCATCGGGACAATTTCAGGAACTCGACGGTTGGGCTGCCGCATTGCAAGGAGACTATGAAAGTCACGCCGAGTACTGGCTCACGATCGGTGACTGGGCCAAGCACAGTAAGCAGTACACGCAGGCCGCAAGAGCTTATTGGGAATCGACACGGCGAGATTCCGATGTTCTCGAAGCTTGGGTAAGGCTTCAAGGCGTCTTTAACCAAAGCGAAAACGCGTTGCCAAAGCTATCCAACGATGTCGTCCAAGGAATGGAGCAGCGGATCGATCAACTCAGCCGTTTTCATCAAGTGAAAAATCGTTTTGTTCGAACGGGAAGTATTTCGCGTGCTATCACGGTTGAGATCGTGTCGACCCTCACTGAGCTTGGTCGACTATGGGAGGCAGAAGCATGGGCGGCGATAGCCCTCACCTTCCCGGAAGATCCTGCAACCGATGTAACTGCGGCACGCCAAGCTATCGTTGCAAAGCTAAATCAAAAAGTCCCTTGGCAAATCATGGAGGGTCACCCGGAATTGCAAATAGATCTCTCGACGGTTGACTTGCCGTCGCTTGTGAGGAAACCAAAAACCGACGGAGAGCCGATTCAGCCCGTCGCCATTGCCGAGACTCCACCACCGGTCGTTACGACGTACAGTCTTCAAAATGAGGCAAATGACCGCGGTTTGCGTTTCTTTGGGCGCACCGGCAACAACGTGGTAGGACCGGGCGTGCCTTTTTTCCAAACTCTTGGATGTGGCGGCGGCGCGATCGATTATGACTTGGACGGTTGGACCGACCTTTATCTTACTTCGGCTGGCGGTACTCCACCCAATCAAGACTCGGCATCCAACTCACTGATGAGAAACTTGAGGGGACAATTCGTTGACGTGACCGCACTCTCCACCACAGACGATACGGGATTTGGTCAAGGTGTAGCAGTCGGCGACATAAACGAAGATGGATTTGCTGACTTCTACATTTTGAATTATGGGCGCAACCGTTTGCTAATCAATCAAGGCGATGGCACGTTTCAAGATGGAACCAATCGTTGGGTACGTAATCAACGATCACAATGGTCGTCTAGTGGCGCCATCGCGGATATTGATCTTGATGGATTGTCCGACCTGATCGTCGTCAACTACTGCGCAGGACT
>JANOBM010000110.1:0-45875 GCA_031411655.1 Planctomycetaceae bacterium | reverse complement strand
CCTTTACCAGTCCAGACGGTGCCCTCCGCGACGCATCGTCGGGGCGTAACTCAAGTGACTTCGCAGCAGGTTCTATCGGCCTCGCAACGGGGCAAATCAGCAGTAACGAACAAAGTGTTACGCCGCATCGAAAGACGTGTCGATTATCAATGGCGTGCAGAATGAGAAGTCGCACAGAAATACCGCCGAGAGTGCGGAAGCCAAGAATCGTCGTGGCGCTGGCTCTTATTTTAGGTAGCAGGACCGATCAAAGCGAGCGACCGCTAATTGGTTTCGCATTTTTCTAGGCGGAATCACCTTTTTACCGATCCATTCTCGCCGCAAAAAGGGAAGCGGGTGGCAGTACAACCGTTAAAGCCTCCGTAAGTAACCGGTCCAGTGGTTGGGGCAACGTTCCTATAACCGAATCAGCCTAGAAACGCGCTCGCGACCGAGTCTGCCATGAAGATTCCCTTCTCGGTCAACCGGTAATGGCGGGCACACTTCTGGACCCAACCTGCGGCGATGATCGGTTGAATCGAATCACCTCGAAGCAGTTCGACGTCAACTCCGGTTTCCTCATGGACCACTCCAAGATCGATTCCATCGATCATGCGAATTCCGAATGCGGCGCGTTCGCAGGCGTATTGCTCCAGGGTGATGGCTTCACTTTCCGCGACTGGCGATTGGCCGTTTTGCACTCGCCGAATGTAATTGGTCGTACTCCGGTGGTTTACCTCACGGCGACCATCGACGAACTTAGCGGCACCTGGACCGAACGCGAACCAACCACGGCCTTCCCAATAAGCCAGGTTGTGACGGCAACGAAAACCGTCGAAGGCGAAACTACTTATTTCGTAATGTTTCATGCCTGAATGCGGTACGATCCACAACGCATCTTGGTACATCTCTAGTTCCGTCTCCTCGCCGACGCCGGTCAGGTCGCCGTGGAAACGTTTTGTCCAAAACGATGTACCTTTTTCGTAGGTCAATGCGTAAGTAGAGAGATGCTGTATCGGCAGTGAAGTTGCGATTCTCAAGTCTTGTCGCCAATCGGCAGCGCTTTCGCCGGGTGCGCCAAAGATCAAATCGAGTGAAATGTTCGCAATTCTTTGGGCGCAAAGGCCCACTGCCTTCGTGATCGTCTCGCGGCTGTGTGTTCGTTCGAGGGCTTTGAGTTTGCGGTCGTCAAACGACTGGACTCCCATACTGACGCGGGTCACTCCGCGGTCCGCGAGCCGCGAGACCATCTCGGCGGACAAGTCCTCTGGATTGGCCTCCACCGAGGTTTCGGCACCATCGGCACGGGGCAGCCAGCGATCAATGGCGTCGAACAACTTCTCAAGCTGATCACCCGTTAGGTGAGTGGGCGTACCGCCGCCGATAAAAAGCGTATCGATCGGTCGCGGAGTATTCAAAGCCTCGAGTTCGTTTGTGATCGCATCGACAAATGCGTCCGTCAGGTCGTCACGTCCGGCGAGCACGCTGAAATTGCAATAGCCACACCGTTGTCGGCAAAACGGCACGTGAACATAAGCGCTACGAGGCGTTGGCCACGGAATCAAAGCCAAAGGTTTAGCCGTCCATCAAGCAAGTCAGGCAACCGTTTTGTAACCCATCGACGAGCTTGGTCATCGCTGTATCGCGTGCTCAAGTGACTTGCGATGATCAAATCATTCTCGAACCGGTCGGCTCGCTCGCGATAGTCATCCAAGTGCATGTGCCCGTGCTTATGAATCTTTTCGCGGCGATGGTCTGGAGCGACAAAGGTCATTTCGGTAACCAAAATCTTTGCTTGGTAGAACTCCGGATTGTCGTCCAACCCTTTTGGAGATGTGTCACCGGTATACGCGAAGATCGGAACACGGGTTTCGGCAGTCACCTCAGTTCCTGAAAACTTTAGGTCCCGAATTTGATTGCCTGTCAGACCGATGAATTCAGGTTTTAATTTTTGACGCCGCTGTTCCACCAGAAATCCAACCGAAGGGATGGTGTGGTGCGTTCGCAGCGCGGTAACTAGCCATTCGCGTCCGATTTCGATCTCGTCGCCATCTTGAAGCGGCTCTAGCTCACAAGGCATGGCGCCTCTGTCTAAATGCACGAATGACTTCAGCATTTTCCAACAAGGGTCGATCGCCGATTCCGGCATGTAGATGATCGGTGGTTCCATCTTCATCATCCGCCGGCGGGAAACGTAAAGCGGCAATGCGGCGATATGGTCCAGATGCGTATGGGAGACGAAACAGGTCGGTGTCCCCATGAAGTCCCAAGGTTGAGCCCCAAGGTCGAAGTTCAACTTCAGCTCGTTGATGCGCCAGTAAGTTTGCACGGCGGCTCGTGACCAGCCTTCAATCGTCATGCCACAAGCGAAATGCGACTTGACTGGCGCGTTCGCGACCATCGCATTAGCGAGTTCCGGCGAGACAAGTCCCCCCGTCGCCTGTGAATTGGCGCGCGATGAACCGCCTGATGACGGTCGTTCAGGCAGGTGAGGTGACGATTGTCGCGTGGGTGCTTGAGTGCTCATGGGGAGAAGATTAGCCCGCATTGGGCCGGTTGGCTATCGCATCTGGGTAGGCATGTTACTAGCGCGGATCGCAGCCGAGTCGTAATTGTCGACTTCATGGACATTTAATTGGTGGCTATAGTTCGCGCCGCGTACGATGACGATTTCGCCGCTGGCGTCTTGTTCTGCCGACGCCCCATGGTGCCGGGCTAGTTCCAAGACCGCCAAAAACCATCCGATGAGTGCTGATTTGTGGGCACCCGGTTCGATCAAATCGATCAACATGACGCGATCTTGATTTTCCAATTGACGGTGAATTCGCTGCATATAAACGTGAATGGGAGTGTCGTCGTAGATAACTTGCGTCGGCGGCGGGCCGCCAGCCTCACGCATTAAACGACCAAATGTGCTCACCAAGTCCCACAACTGGAGGTCCGCGATCGGTTGGCTTCCCGGATCGAGCTGTCGAGTTGGCAAGTCATCGGTTTGCCGCGCGAAACGCATTTGCCACTTTTGGCCCATTTCGTCCAGCACATCGGCGGCATCGCGGATCTGCTTGTATTCCAGAAGTCGCTGCACCAACTCGGCAGGCGAGCCGTCATCGATCGGCGCATCTCCCTCGTCTTCCGCTTCGATTTTTGGAAGGACAGCTTGGCTCTTCAATTCGACCAGGGTACTAGCAAGCTCGAGGAAATCGGCCACATCAGACAAATCAAGCTCGACAAGCAGTTCAATTGACGCCCGGTACTGATCAACTACTTTCGAAAGCGACAGTTCATTGATCCCTACTTCCTGACGTCGCACCAAATACAGAAGCAGGTCGAGCGGTCCGCGGTACGCTGGTAATTCGACGACGAAACTCATGGTTTATCCGTAGGGGCCCGCCGGGGAGCCAGCAAAGGAGCCAGCAGCCAAGAACGACTGATTAGCAATTTTTCTATCGTGCGGTTTTGATTACGAACTCGGCCAGACACCTATAGACTAACCGGCCCAACAATCGCCGGCCAGCGAGAAAACATCCGCAGCACCAACGATTGCCGTGAACCAAAATCCGGGGAATCGGCTCCCTCCCTTGCTCAAAGTCGCCGCTAAAATTATCATCCAACGGCAAAAAACGGGTCACCACGGCCCATGTGCGATCGTTCGTTACTCCAACCGCGCCCGCTGTCGTCATGGCTCAGTCCGCGAAACGCCACGTTTTATCCGCTCTTGTTCAAAACGTGCCTGGCGTTTTGGCCCATATTTCGGGAATGCTCGCTAGCCGTGGGTACAACATCGACTCACTTGCCGTCGGCGAGACGGAAAATCCCCATCTTTCGCGGATGACATTCGTCATCGTCGGCGACGAACGGGTTCAGGCACAAGTCAGCAAGCAGTTGCAAAAGATCGTGACCGTTGTGGCGGTCCAAGACATCAGCTCCAACGATTATGTCGAGCGAGACTTGGCACTCGTTAAGGTAAAGGCGGACTCTGGCGCGGTGCGCAGCGAAATACGTGAGCTCGTCGATATTTTCCGCGGCCGAATCGTTGACGTTGGCCCTGCGGAAATGATGATCGAGATCAGCGGTCGCGAAAACAAGGTGGTTGCGTTCATCGATCGAGTTCGCCCCTACGGCATCACTGAGATGGTCCGTACAGGTCGAATTGCGATGATCCGCAGCGCTGAATCGGAAGCAAACGACGAGCTGTCGGACCATGCAGAATCGGCATAGGGCCGAATCGGCATAGGCACGAGCCCGTATTCTCCACTTCCCCATCTTAATCCTCCAAGTTTATCACCCCTGCGGACAGTCCCCGTTTCACATTCAGCTCTCCACTCACATTCCCCTGTTTTCTTCGGAGCAAACCGACGCCCATGGCCGCCACAATCTATTACGACAATGACGCCGACCTTTCACACCTCAAAGGCAAGAAGGTTGCCATCCTCGGGTACGGCTCACAGGGCCACGCGCAAGCTCAAAATCTTCGTGACAGTGGCTGTGACGTGATCATCGGACAGCGTCCTGGGTCGCCAAATTACGATCTCGCGATCGAGCACGGGTTCAAGCCGATGTCGATTGCCGAAGCGACCAAGGCGGCTCAAGTGGTCAACGTGTTGCTTCCCGATGAGGCTCAAGGCGACATTTTCCGCAGCGAAATTCGTGACAATCTAAGCAAGGGCGACGTGCTGATGTGTTCGCACGGGTTCAACATTCACTTCGGCCAAATCGACCCTCCCAAGGGCATCGATACGCTTCTCGTCGCGCCCAAAGGCCCAGGTCACTTGGTGCGTAGCGAATATGAAAAAGGCGGCGGGGTTCCCTGTTTGATCGCCTTGGGTGAAGGTGCTGCTGAATCGACGAAGCAGATTGGGTTGGCCTATGCGAAGGGTATCGGCGGAACTCGCGGTGGCGTGATTCAGACCACCTTCGCTGAAGAAACCGAAACTGACTTGTTCGGCGAACAGGTGGTGCTGTGCGGCGGCGTGAGCGAATTGGTGAAAGCAGGCTTCAACACACTCGTTGAAGCTGGCTACCAGCCCGAAATGGCCTACTTCGAATGCATGCACGAACTCAAGCTGATCGTCGATCTGCTGTATCAAGGTGGCCTGAGCTATATGCGATATAGCATCAGCAATACGGCCGAATATGGTGACTACACTCGTGGTCCGCGTATTATCACCGATGAAACTCGCGCTGAGATGAAAAAGATCCTTCAAGAAATCCAAAACGGAGAGTTTGCTCGCCAGTGGATTCTCGAAAATAAAGCCAATGCGCCTATGTTCAAGGCGACTCGACGTCGCGAACGCAATCAACCGATCGAACAGGTTGGCAAAAAGCTCCGACGGATGATGAGCTGGATCGCCGAGAAGGAAGTGTAATTCTTTCGGCTCACCTGTAGCTCGTCCATGACAATCGCCCGCGCAAGACCCCAGACGCAAAACGCCTGGGGTTTTGATTTTATGGAAAGGAAGGCAAACGTTTTCAAGGTACTACGAACGTTTCCGAAAACCATTCGCTGCTTTGGCGCTAGCCTGGGTTTTCTTCAGTTTTCGGAAAGACCCTAAACCCGTATGACAATTTTTCCAAAGTGGCTACCCCGGCCTATCGCTGCGAAAGCATTTGCAGCGTGCTCAAAGTCAAAGACGTGATCGATCACTGGCTTGATGCGATGGGTTTCGACGAACGCAACCAGTCGCTCAAACATTGCAACGGATCCGACATAAAGCCCGTTAATGGTCGCATTGCTTGTCTGAAGACTCCATAAGTTAGGCCGCAAATCAAAGCCGGTTAACACGCCGACTTGGTGAATGTGTCCACCTGCTGCGACGCAGTTTAGAGACCTTTGGTACGTTTCGGTTCCTCCGATTTCCATCACGTGATCCGCGCCACGGGATCCGGTTAGTTTGCGAACCTGCACATCCCAGTCCGTTTTCAGTCTGTAATTGATCAAATCATCAGCACCGAGCAACTTAGCGCGAGCGAGTTTTTCGTCACTCGATGATGTAATGATGACACGAGCCCCGGCAGCTTTTGCCAGTTGAAGGGCAAAGATCGATACTCCGCCAGTACCTGCCGTCAACAATACGTCCCCAGCTCGAATCTGTCCGCGTTCAAACAGTCCATGCCAAGCGGTCACAGCAGCACAAGGCAATGTCGCTGCCTCTTCATCACTCAATGAATCGGGAATCCGTACCAATGCGATTTCCGGAAGACTCACATACTCACTCAGCACGCCCGGAAAGGTTCCTCCCAACGCAGAGCTGTGGTACTTCATGTCAAACCGACCATCGATCCAAGCCGTAAAGAAATTGGCTGCCACTCGGTCACCCACCTTCCACCGAGTGACACCCTTGCCAATCTCCACGACCTCACCAGCAGCATCACTCAGCGGTACCAATCCCTGTGTTTTGTCTTGCAGTACATTCATCGTGGCAATGATGTGGTCACGATAATTGACCGATGTTGCCCTTACCCGCACTAACACCATACCGTCAGTTGGTCGCGGAACGGCAACTTCGGAGAGAGTCGGCGCGTATCGGCTGCCTTGCTTAAGCAGCTGATATTGTCTCATTTTTTGAGACTGTAACATGTCAAACTCTCCAAGGTTACTAAGCTTCGGGACTGTACTCAGGCAATTGGCATGAGGTTACGTTTTTGATGGCGAGCCTCATGGTCCAACAACCAGCGTTTGGCGGCAAGTCCACCGCCATACCCCGTCAACGCTCCGTTTGCACCAATCACCCGATGGCAAGGAACAATGATCGAAATGGGGTTGCGACCATTTGCCATTCCAATCGCTCGAGAAGCCTTCGGACACCCCAGCTCCCTCGCAAGGTCGCCGTAGCTGCACGTCTTTCCATAGGGAATTCGGCTCAAACCTTGCCACACGCGTCGTTGAAAATGGGTGCCCAGTGGCGATAACTTCAAGTCAAAATCGAATCGTTCGCCTGCGAAATACTGGTTCAATTGGTCGATCGGTTCGGCAACTTTTATAGCCGACCGAATCCAGTGTTGTTCGATCGCTGGGGCATGCTTTTCATTGACCACATGAACGCCAGTCAAGCCCAATGAATGACAAGAAATAAGCAGGTCACCGATCGGCGTCGGCAATATGGCATAATAAACGTCTGCATTCACGAAAACGACTTTTTAACAGCGAACGGGATAAGTGCTGTTTTATACTAGTCAAAGTGATTTCGTGGGGCCATTTTGTCAAAATCAAGACAAAACGCCGCATTCAAGATTACAGCGCATCGATTTGTTCTCACGAGGCGACGCGTCTGTCACGGGCAACGTGGCGACCAAAGTGGCGTTCAATCCATGACTCAAGATTCTTGACTCTTGATTCTTGATGCAGCGACGCTCGATCGAACGTCATTTCAAGCCAATGGTCGCACCTCGCTACAGCGAGGTTAGCGACCTTTTAATTTCATCGGATCATTCCATCAAGCCGCGACGCGAACCGCGCCACGATAGAATTGCTTGATTGAATCGACCACCTGTACTTGCTCCTCAATCCTAAGCTCCGGATAGATTGGCAGGTTCAACACTTCCGCGCAAGCCAATTCGGTTTGGGGCAGCCCAGTCGCCGGCACAGGAAGCGTTGTGAAGCAATCTTGCTTATGCATTGGCACGGGGTAATAAATCTCCGTCCCTATATTGCGTTCGCTCAGCGATGCCTTGAGCGCGTCGCGACGACCGCCCGTGACACGAAGGGAGTATTGATTCCAGACATGGAACGCATGGGGGTCGTGATAAGGCAAGACGAGTTGACCATCGTCAAGCAATCCTGCATCGCGGAATAAACGTTCGTAGCGAACCGCATTGGTTTGGCGAGCCTCAACCGCAGCAGGCAGGTGACGCATCTTCACTCGCAAGACTGCCGCTTGAAATGTATCGAGTCGACTGTTGATTCCTAAGACGCGGTGATAGTAGCGAGGTCTCATTCCGTGCGAGCCAAGTAGTCGCAATCGGTCTGCAGTTGCGGCGTCACCGGTCGTGAGCATGCCACCGTCGCCCATGCCTCCAAGATTCTTTGTTGGATAAAAACTGAAACAACCCATCGAACCCCAACTACCAGCGGGACGGCTGTGATATGCCGCTCCGATGGCTTGCGCGGCATCTTCGATTACGAGCAGATCATGTTCAGCGGCGATTTGGCAAATCAGGTCGATCTCGGCGCATTGACCAAAAAGATGAACGGGAATGACGGCTTTTGTCCGCGGCGTGATCGCCGCTTCCAAAAGCGATGCGTCCATGTTGAATGTGTCGGGTCGAATATCAACGAACACCGGCGTTGCACCCAAACGGGAGATGCAGCTTACTGAAGCAAAAAACGTAAAACTTGGAACAATGATTTCGTCGCCTGGGCCGACATTGGCTGCCATCAAAGCCAATAGCAATGCGTCGCTTCCCGAGGCGCAGCCGATGGCGTTTTCCACTTGGCTGTAGGCGGCGACCTCACGTTCTAACGCCTCAACGTCCGGCCCGAAAAGAAATTTTCCGCTATCGATGACTTTCGCCAACGCTTCGAGGAATTCTTCGCGTAACGGCGCATTTCCTCGACCGACATCCAAAAGTGGAACGGAGGATGGTGATTGCGATGGAGCCATTCGAAGCCTTCCTTGGCGATAAATGAGAAACTAGTTGACACGCGTAGGGACCGCGGAGCTAGTTGGTTGATAACCGACGATCTGGTTGTCGGTCAATATCACCGGTAGCGTCGAACCGGCAGGCCGAAATCCGAAAAAACGAGCTAATCGAGCACGCTATCGGACTCGACACGTGCAGGTTCCGGGCGTTTGTTCTGAGAGCGAAGCTGTGCCATGGTCTCGACGATTGCTTTGGCCTGGCAGCCAATCGCGGTACGGCGGTCACCGCGGTCTTTCGCCTTCCCGGCATCGTCAATCATCGCGTTGATTCGAGCCCAATCGACAGTCCATTTTCTTTCCTCCGCTGCCTTTTGCAACGCCTTGAGAACCTCCGAAAGACGGGCGACAAGTTCGTCATTGGGTTTGGCGGCATAACTACGATAAGGAGCGGACCGGAGCGACTGTCGATCGGGGGACAACTTTGCATTCGTGTCTTGGCTCAACCTTCGAAGCTGGTGTGCGGCAACCGCAGCGGCAACGAGCCCAAGGATCACCGCGACCACCATCGGACCGATATTGCCGGTAAACCAGAGCAGAAATGCCGCCAAGAAGCAGAGTATCGGTGTTCCGAAAATGAGCGGCAGAATGGGATTCGTCGTGGAGTGTGACGTCGATTTGAAACCGTTCGTAGCCGACTGCGATTCAGCGACGTGAACGATTATCAAAGTCGAATTATCGGGTCCACCGCGAAGGTTTGCGAGGTCGATCAAGAAGCGAGCGGCCAAATCCGGGTCCAGCGAAGCGAGGATGGGACCGATCTCCTCATCGGCGACTTGACCCGAAAGTCCATCGCTACAGAGCAAAAATCGATCCCCTTCCTTCACCGGAAACGGACCTTCCATATCGACAACGACTTCTGCCGATGGGCCCAGTGAACGCGTGATGACGTTTTTCGGGATTGATTGACTCAGTGCACTATTGGGATGCACTTGGCCTGAAGCCTGCATTTCCCAGACAAGACTGTGGTCGAAAGTCAATTGTTCGAACTTGCCGTCGCGAAGCCGGTAAACGCGGCTATCACCGACATGTGCGACAATCACCCCTTCAGGCAAGATCACCATGGAACTGGCAGTCGTGCCCATGTTGTAAAACTCGGGATTCTGCTGCCCTCTCCGATGGATATCGGAGTTTGCCTCCTGCACAGCCATCCGTAGCGCAGTCTCGGAATCCATGGGCGATTGCTGAAGGTAGTATTGACCGATTTTGTCGGCCGCCATCCGGCTAGCAAGCTCACCGGCCGCGTGCGCTCCCATGCCGTCAGCAACGACGAACAAGTGACCTCGTCGCAGAAAACGGTCCAACGTGTCTGCGGGCAGCGATATAAAAGCGTCCTGATTATTGGCCCTTCGCATGCCAACATCGGTCACCGCGGCGATTTCAAGTCCAGCGTTCCAGGTTTCAGGCACGGTCCGCACGAAGGGAAAGCAGGAGGGTTAGGGAAGGCAAGAGGAGGTCACGCCGTCACGGTCCACGTTTCAGCATGCGGCCCCAGACCGCTGTCATGAGCGGATGGACCCTTCATATCGCAAGTATGCAGCGACATTCTCGTAGAGACCAGAACCCTAGGGGCAATCTGGCTCACATTCCTTGAAAAACTCTGCCGTCACCGCTATGTCCGTCAGCATCGCCACCCTTGGCAACCAGCGTGACTTGGTCGAGGCGTTCAACGGGGTCCACATTCCACCTTTGGCATTCCTCTTCCCATGAGTGATTGGGAAACCGTACAAGTCCAAGGGTCATTTCTGGGTTCATCGCGAAGACCGAGTATCGAGTTCCGGACTCGGTTATCTCGTATTTGGCGTGCGGTTTCCCGTGTGGATTGGGGTTTTTCGTGCTTGCTGACTTCAAAGTCAATCGATGTACGCGGCGTTGCCATGAGCTGGGGAGACCGCTCCGCGACGGAGAGTGGTACTACTCCGTCGTCATTGAGCAGGGCGATGACTTGATTCGACGCGACTATTCGGCAGAAACTTGGAAAGGTCCGCCGGAGGGTGCCGTAGGCTGGTGGAAAGGTCGCATGCCTGCCGCAGGCACCCGAAAGTTGGTTCTCGCGCCAGACCCCGTCCTTGTAGACCTTCTAAGGGGATTGGGCGACAGCGAAGATCGTCGTGCCGTTCGATACCTGCTCGCTTTGACGCTCTTGCGCCGCCGAGTGCTAACCGCGGTGGATGCACCCGGCACGGAGCCTCCCCCCCTAAGTGCCTCCGCCGTGTCATCAACGCTAGCCGGTGAGGTCGCGACTCCGTCCGGCGACTCGCCGTCCGCTCCTGCCAAGCTGTTGCGACTGCGTGTCAACGCCGATGGATCGGAAATCGACATCATGGAATGCTCGATCTCCCGTCAACAAGTCGACCAGCTTCAAGCGTCACTTCAAGAACTTTTGTATTGCGAGGCGACCGAGTGAAAAGTCGTGCTTCCGGTGTTTGCATCCACCGCCACCTTGCCACATGGGCACTCACGCTCGGGACGATATGGGTTGCTGGAGGGGCAACCTGCTATCGACAAACGGCTCACGTCAATCAGTTTCCACCGCCGCAAGTTTTTAAAGGGCTGCCTACGATCGACGAACTCGCAGAGGTCTTGAATCGAACCGACCAAATCAACCAGTTATCTAGCAACTCCGTGTCGGTCGAAGTTCCCAGCATGTCCAATGTGCCACGATTACGAGCGACGCTTTCCGTCGACCGACCCAAGCGGTTTCGAATGCGAGCCAGCATACCGATCCTGCTCGGTTCGGGCATCGATCTTGGCAGTAACGATGAACTGTTTTGGTTTGAAGTTCCGGAGTCCATGACACAAACGCTTTACTTCGCAAAGCATTCTCAATTCCAACGGCAATCCGTTCGAAACATTTTGCCTGTCGACCCGAGTTGGTTGGTTGATGCGCTTGGCCTTGTCCACCTCGACACTAGTCAGGTTGTTGAAGGGCCGCTTCTTCGAACCGATGGACGAATTGAAGTTCGTTCGATGACGCCCTATCCCGATGGGCTGTATAGTCGCGTATGCATCATCGAACCCACGGCGGGCTATGTGACTGACCAAATCCTCTACGGTCCAAACGGAAAAATGGTCGCTGGGGCAAGTGCCACCAACCACCGATACTACGCCGAGCAGCAGTGCGCCCTGCCTCACTCAGTCAACGTTCGGTTGCTTCCGGAAGGTGGTCCGCCACTCGAATTAAAATTTGATATTGGCAACTACACAATCAATCAATTGATCTCGGGCGATCCCCAATTGTTTGTCATGCCGGAAACCGCTAGCCAGAAGATTGATTTAGCGACGCTGGGAGGCATGGATCCCGCGTCCTATCCGCCGGGATCAATCGGCCTATCCCCATCGCTTGTACCACCGCCTGAACCCAGGTCGGCTTATGCGAAACCGGATTCCTCGGGCGCATCGGCGATGGCCGAAGCTTACCGATAAAGCTTACCGATAAAGCTTACCGATACCACGAGCGGTGCCTTCTCGCTGACGATTAAGGCTTGTGGCCACGCATCTTATTGCGGGCACGGGTCAGAACGGGCCCGATACTGTTCTCGCTCATCCCAACCTCATGGCTGATCTGTTGGTATGACATGCCTTCCAAGTGGTACATGCGAACGACTCTTGCTTCCTGTGGGTCAAGCCGCGTCATCAATTCACGCACTTCATCGACGTTATCAAATCGATCCAATTCGCGAGCGCCACCGTTTTCGGCGACATCCGATTGTAACGAAGCAACACCCCAATGACCTGAAGTCAGCTTCCGAACGATCACGCGTCGCGAAATCACCGTGAGATACGTTGCCAACGAACAGTTTCGTTGGAATCGTTTTAACACAGCGTAGTCGTTGGCGATGATCTCGACGAAGACTTCAGCAACCAGGTCATCGCGTGTCGCGCTCTGTATCGTGAGATTGCGGCTTTGAAACGTATGGCTTGCGACGTGAACCACCAAACCCAGAAATCGATCAACGAAATCCTCCCAAGCGCGTGGCGAACCGCTTAGACAGCGGTCTAACAGTTGTCGGTCAACGTCCGAAAGGCTCACGCGTTCACACAGGAGAATATTGGGGAAGAGAATTGGTTTTTAGGGCTACGGCAGGCGTTTATCGATCGCAAATTACGCGAACTTTGGCAGAAGTTTGCGTAAAGTCTTACGAAACTTCCTGCCCGTGACCCTACAGCATAGTAGGTGGGGACGGATTCGGTCGCAAGTTTTTGCCATCACGAAAGAGATAAATCATCAATTGGATTTTGCCCGATCGGAGAGCGTGACCTAGGTTTTCGACATTGGACGTGATACCGCCACGGCTCTGATTCTCCAAACAGGGGGACAGGACCGTCGCGACTGGAATAGTCGATACAACCCTAAGCACTTGAGACACGAGATGGCCTCCGTCGACCTGACCGCCGGCTACCCCACACCGTCGACCGACGACTTCACAGGTTCGGTCCGTCGTGGGCCCGACGAGGTCACCAAGTTGCTGACGGAACTTGCGAGCATCTCGCCACACTTGACGCCGATTCAAACGGCATCCAGCGAAGCCAAGCACGAAAACAAACTGGCGATCGTTCGCCTTGGGATGGCCACATCTCTCTATTCGGCACTTCGCTCAAAACACTCACCGACCGCTTCCCACAGCCTTCGCGTCGCGCTGATATGCGCCACTTGGAGCGAGCGACTTCAGCTGTCTCATGAACAACGAGACCAGCTTGAAGTTGCTGCCATGCTGCACGACATCGGAAAGATAGGGATACCGGATCAAATCCTACGGAAGCCAGGAAAACTAAGCCTAGAAGAGCAGTTGACGGTAAGTCTCTGTCCACAACTAGGCTGCGAAATCCTTCGAGGCTGTTGCGGCGACGAGGCAATTCTCGACATCATTCTTCATGCGACGGCGTGGTACGGTGGGCGACGCGACCAGGTAATAAGCGGCGATTCACTGCCGATGGGTTCGCGTATGCTCGCCATCGCCGATGCGTTTGATGCGATGACAACCGACCACGTCTACCGACCTGCGATGAGTCGCGAAGCTGCCATCGCACAATTGCACCGAGGCAGTGGGACACAGTTTGACCCCCACTTGGTCAATGACTACTGTTCGATGATGCATAACGCCCCTGAAAACGCTCATCGCCAGGCGTTATCGCGTTGGTTGCAGTTGGCCGCATCAAACGCAGCGGATTCTCGTTGGTCAAGCCAACCCAACCCGAGCACCTCTAACCTATCGGTGAAACCAGATCACACCTCACGGTTCCACCATCAACTGCTCAGCAACATGATCGACGGCGTCGTCTACGTGGATCGCGACGGCATTATCCAAGGATGGAACCATGCGATTGAAAAATTAACAGGCATCGGTGCTGGGGCCGTGCTGATGAATTCTTGGACTCCTTCATTGCTCGGGTTGACCGACGAACATGGAGATGTCCATGAGACCTATTGCCCCATTCGCCGCGCACTTGCAAATTCTTCGCACGTTTCGGGCCGATATTCGATCCGTCGAATCGACGGAGTGCAGATTCCGGTTCGTCTTCACGTGGCACCGGTTACCGCCGATGAACCCGGCCTTTGCGGCGTTGTCTTAATCGCTCATGACTCGTCGCAACAGCGTAACCTGGAACAACGAGTCGAATCGCTTCACAAACAGGCGACTGAAGATCCTTTGACCAAGGTCGCCAACCGCGCGGCATTTGATCGACAACTGAGCGAATTGGTAATGCGCAGTATCGAAACCAATGCCGCATTCAGCTTGATCATCTGCGACATTGACCATTTCAAAAGAGTCAACGACGTTCATGGACACCAAGCCGGCGATGCGGCGTTGGTCACCTTCGCCTCGCTACTGTCGGCCCATAGCCGTGATGTCGACCTCGTGAGCCGTTACGGCGGCGAAGAGTTTGTGATCTTGGCTCCGGATTGCGATATCACTACCGCTGCTAAACGCGCTGAGCTCATTCGAAGTGCAGTCGAAATGACAACCATTCCGGCTATCGGAGACCAGTCGATTACGGCCAGCTTCGGTGTGACCGAGTACCAGGCCGGTGACTCACCCGATTCGGTCTTAGCCCGTGCCGACAGAGCACTATTGCAAGGCAAAGACCAGGGACGCAATCGCGTCATCCAACTTGGCATGGGTAGTGTCGCGGAGAAAGACATCGTTCCGAAACGTCGACGCGGAATCCTCAGTTGGTTTGAATCCGATAGCAATCATCCAAGCCAAAACCTTGAGATCGTTACACCTGTTCCCGTCGCGTTCGCAATCGAAAAACTTCGTGGATTCATCGCCGATCATAACGCGCAGATTGTAAGCGTTACCGAGGGTAGCCTCCAACTGAAACTGAACGTTTACTGTGGCACGACCGGTCGGCGAAGCGTCGATACGATGATCGCGTTTAACGTCAGCCTCACGCTGACCGAATTCGTGCATGAGTCCGGAACCGAAAGTCGACACGTGACCAGCAAGCAAACCAAAGTGAAAATCGATTTGGCACCAACTCGCAATCGTGACCGTCGCCGCCAAGAGGCGAATACCTGTGCGAGCCAAATCATTATGAGCCTCAAAGCCTACCTCATGGGCCGCGTCGTTTCGGAGTAGACACGAAATCCACACTCGGTGCTTTCGCGTCGTGTTACGAATTCGGACGGTAACCCATCGTCATCACCTGCTAATCGGCAGGCTCAGGTATGGCGTCGGCGCAGCGGCTTCTTCGCCGCCGCGAGGCATCCTGCGCGACGGGGGCACCCTGCGCGACAGGGTTGGATTCGATGGTTTGCGATCGTAGTGAAGCGTTATAAAGTAACGTGGTTAAAGTGTTGCTGGTTCAAAATAGCGAGCCAGTCCACTTCACGCAGCGATTGAGAAACTGACTAGACTACGCGAATGAAAATCATTTCACTCTCCGTTGCCGCGTTTGTTGTGCTGTGGTTCGCGAACAACCTGTACGCTGACCCACCGAATGTCGTTTTCTTTTTGACCGACGACCAAACCACCAGCACCATTGGTTGCTATGGCAATCCGATGGTCCACACGCCCACCATCGATGCCTTAGCCAGTCGCGGTGTGCGTTTCGAAAATGCGTTTGTGTGTCAGTCTATTTGCTGGGTCAGTCGCACAACGATACTGACGGGGCTGACAGGCCGCAGTTATGGCGAACATTCGGACCCAGACCAGGCAAAACCCGACGCGGTCAGTTCGCTTTATTCCGATCTGCTTCGTGAACGGGGTTATCGAACCGGATTCATCGGGAAATGGCATGCGAAAATGCCCAAGGGCTATCAACCTAGCGCGCACTTCGATTTGTTCCAGGCCATCGATCGCGATCCGTACTACAAGACACAAGTCGACGGTAGCCTGCGACACGAAACCGACTTGGTCGTCGATCGCGGAATTGAGTTCCTTCAATCTCAGCCCAAAGACAAGCCGTTTGCACTCAACCTGTGGTTCAACGCCTGTCATGCGGAAGACGAGGATCGACGACCAGGCATTGGGCATTTCCCCTGGCCTGCATCCGTAGACGGAATGTACGAAGGCATGACAATGCCGCAGCCACGGCTTAGCGATCCTGCCATTTTCGAAAGCCAACCCGACTTTCTTAAAACGACAATCAATCGAGAACGATATTTTTGGCGGTGGAACACCGAGCACAAATACCAGATCAATATGCGAGCGTATTACCGCATGGTGACGGGGATCGATAATGCCATGTCGAGATTCTTGGAGGCGCTCGACGAAGCGGGACTAGCTGACAATACGATCATCGTTTACTCCGCCGACAACGGGTATTACATGGGCAATCGCGGTTTCAGTGGAAAGTGGTCCCATTACGACGAATCGCTCCGCGTACCGCTTATCGTGGCTGACCCTCGCACACCGAAGGCTCAGCAGGGAAAAGTGTCCGATGCGTTGGCGCTGAACCTCGACCTTCCAGCAACGTTTCTTGATTGGGCGGGAGCGGAAGTGCCGACTCGCTACCAGGGCAAGAGCTTGCGACCAATCATTGAGGACGGTACGCCCAACGACTGGAGGACGGAAACTTTTCATGAACACTTCGCGGTTCGAAATCGAATCCCTGCCTTCGAAGGAATTCGAAATGCGCAATACAAGTTCGCTCGCTACTTCGATCATGGAAACTATGAATTTCTTCATGACCTAAAGGGCGATCCCGATGAGCTTGTCAACCTTGCCAGCGATCCTGCCCACGCTCCCATCCTTAATGAGATGCGAGAGCGGACGACAAAGAGAGTTGTCGAGTTAGGTGGTCCGATTGAGCCTTTGGTTGGAGCGTTCCTTCCCTCGACCGCACCTCACCCAGTCGCCTCTGCCGCGATCGGGACCGATCCTGACCCGGAAGGGTTCGTGCGAATATTCGATGGCAAAACGCTAAACCACTGGTCAGGAGATCCCCGTTATTGGTCGGTAGACGACGGCGCCCTCACCGGCGTAACGGACGGCTCCTTGGCGATGAACCGATTCATTACGTGGAAAGACTCAACGGTTCGTAATTTCGAATTGCGAGTGCGTGTCAAAGTCACACCTGGTGGCAATAGTGGGCTCCAATACCGAGGCCTTTGTCGCCCTGACGTCGGTCTCGACATTGTCAGCGGATATCAATGCGATGTCGTAGCCGACACCCCGACCTACGACGGCATGCTTTATGAGGAACGAGGGCGACGCATCTTGTCCCATACCGGTGAAAGGGTGATTATCGATACGAGGGGCCAACCTTGGGTAGTTGGAATGATGCCGGTTAAAAACTTTGAATCGGGTCAATGGCACGATTACCGCATCTTGGTCGAAGGAAATCACCACCGCCACTGGATCGACAACCACCCGACTGCCGACCTCGTCGACCTTGACGAAAAAGGGCGATCGCTGGAAGGAGTCATTGCTGTCCAAGTGCATGTCGGCCCGGCGATGAAAATCCAATACAAGGATTTTAAAATCAAGCACCTGCCCGATGACCTGCCGCTCCAACTGCCTGATGACCATCCTATTCCCGCGGGCTCTCAGGGCGTTCGGCCCCAAGGAGCGCTCCCCGCGGATTGGAAACCGCCGATCTACGGACAACAGTAAGCCTTTGGTTGATGAGGGCTCTAGCCGGGAATAGCAGGGCAAGTGAAAGGAACGGTCCATTCGAACGAGCACTACCGACGGCGGCGACCGTTGAACTGTCTGGTAAATAGGCTGGAAACAACGTCCCCGAGCCCCTTTGTCACATTGACGAGACACTGTTCTGACAGCTATCTTCTACGGTCCGGTGGTCAATGAGATCTGCCGGAAACCGTTCCCTTTTTGTCGCCCGTTGAAGGACGAAGGGCATCGCTGCGGTGCGTTACCGCGTCGCGAAGCTCTGAACCAACATCCGAAACCCGTTTTTTACGGTATTTCGGTGGACTCGCGAAAAATCGCGAGGTCCGTGGTTTTGTGCCTGGGTGGCTGTCCACGAATCGAGATAAGTATGAGCACGACAATCGTCCAAGACATGATCGAAGCTGGTGTCCACTTCGGTCACCGAACCAGTCTTTGGAACCCGAAAATGGCCCCGTACATTTTCGGTCGCAAAAACCAGATCCACATTCTCGACATTCGCGAAACGCTGCGCGGGCTGCTTCGAGCCAAAAAGTACCTTAGCCAAGTGGCCGCAGGCGGCAGCTTGATCCTTTTCATTGGTACCAAACGTCAAGCTGGTGAAGCGATCGAAGAGCAGGCAATCCGCTGCGGAATGCCGTTCGTATCCGAGCGTTGGCTGGGCGGAACGCTGACTAACTTCCGTACCATTCGCAGCCGATTGGGACGTTTGGAGGAACTTGAAGAACTCCGCAGCACCTCAAAGATTGACAACTACAGCAAGAAAATGCAGTCGTCGCTCAATCGTGAGTATCGCAAGATGTACCGTAACCTTAATGGTCTCCGTTCAATGAACCGGGTGCCAGAGTGCCTTTTCGTCGTTGACCCAGGCAAAGAGCGGAATGCCATTCGCGAAGCGAAACGCCTCGGAATTACGACCGCAGCATTGATCGACACCGATAGCGATCCATCGGACATCGACTTGCCAATACCAGGCAATGACGACGGCATCCGCAGCATCGAGATGATCCTTACCCAATTGGCTGATGCAGTCATTCAAGGTAAAGGCCATTCTGCAGAAGTTGCAAAGGCTGCTGCGGCTCCCGCTGCTCAAGCGGAAGTCATTCCTGACAAGGATGCGGAATCGGCAGAGATGGAAGCTTCGGCCTCTTAACCGGTCGCCGGCTATTTCGCGTTGTCGAGCGGCGGCACATCCAACGTGCCCGCCGTTTCGTGGTGTCCGCAATGTCGTGCGCCACTTTAATCCCACGGTACTGTGTTCATACTCACTCCGGTCGCAGGTTGTACGGAGAATAGTATCCGGAAGATGCCAACCGAAAGCGCTTGCAGCCGGCGTTTGCAAAGCATTCATTTGACAATCAAGTCACGAATGGGAAACACTTGAACTTCAGTGAACGTTCAGTGTCTGTTCTCACGAGACAAGCCTTTACCATTTAAACCAATTAATCCAACTGCTTTCAGGAGTTCACTATCACTATGACAACCACAACGATCTCAGCTGCCGCAGTAAAAGCGTTTCGCGAGCGTACCGGTTTGCCGTTGATGGACTGCAAACAAGCCCTCATCGAAGCCGGTGGCAACGAAGAGCAAGCTTACGAAGTGCTCCGCAAACGCGGCAAGCAACTCGCCGATAAACGTTCTGATCGCGAAACCGCGTTCGGTCGTTTTGGCCTCTACATCGGTACCGATAAAAAGACCGGTGCAATGGTCGAACTTCTCTGCGAAAGCGCTCCGGTCACAGCAAACGACGAGTTCATTCAACTTGCTAGTGACTTGGCGAAGCAACTCGCAACTGGCCCCGGTGCGGCAACCGCGGACGAGCTACTTGCGCAGAAATCTCCGAGTAAGCCCAACATGACTCTTGGCGAAGTGAAGGAAGATCTCTTCAACCGCATTCGAGAAGTCTTCAATGTCGGCCGCATGGTCCGTGTCGACAACACCTGTGGCGGCTACCAGCACAACGCTGGAACGACTGCCGGCGTGTTGGTGAAGATCGAAGGTGGTACCGACGACGCCGCCAAAGACGTGTCGATGCATATCGCAGCGATGAAACCGCAGGTTCTGAACAAGGAAGACATCGATCCGGCTCAAGTCGAAAAAGAGCGGGAAATTCTCCGCCAAGCGGCTCTCGCAGAAGGCAAGCCAGTCGCGATTGTCGACAAAATGGTCGAAGGGCGATTGCGTCAATATTGTGCTGAGCGGGCACTCGTTGAGCAGCCATTCGTTAAGGACGACAAGATTTCGGTCGGTCAGTACGCAAAGAATAACGGAATGACCGTCCATGCGTTTTGGCACTGGATCATCGGCCAGAAATAGTCGCTCAGTGGTGGCGCCGCGCTGTTTCAAGCGAGTATTCATGTCACGCCGGCGGCTGTTCAAGGCCGCCGGTTTGTTTTGAAACAGGGCCCACTTCGAACAAGGCCTCTTCGAAAAGTCCCTGGCAAGAACTCCCCGCCTATCGCCGCATTTCCGAATCCGTCGATGCAATTCGCGTCCCTGAAGTCGGCGCAGGGTCAACCTTTCGATGAGACCTCAACGGGATACCCATGCGTTTGAACTTTGCGTCGATCGATGCCAGTTGTGGGGCATCCAATCGACTTGATGCCAACCGCCAGTAATCGACATCGTCGCGAATTAGATTCGAAAGGCGAGCCGCATCGTCTTCGGTTAACGGAGTCAGCTGCTTTTGGATGCGAACAATTCGGAGTCGCTGCTCGGTATCCAGCAAAGTTAAATCGAGCCGAGCAAGCCTTGGCAACAAGGCAACACCCAGCAAGCGCAGGCTTGCTTCGGATTCATTGCGCACCATGCGGGACGGCGACCGCAGCCCCTCAATCCAGCCGTTCACCTGCTCGGCATGAATTTGCTCCGTTCCAGCATTTTCCAGAGCAATGCGATGAGCTTCATCCGCGATATCGCGGAACCGATACGGCCAAAGCAACTCATCGATGACGGGCTCGAAGTACATCGCGAATAAACCAGGATTGACTTCTCTCAACTGTAACCAATTAGCCGCCTGATAGGTCTCCTTGATGCCGGACCGGATGGTCTCAACCTGAATGTTGGCATCGGGCCGCTGCACTAAAACAATCTTCACGTCTTCATCGACGGCGTCATACCGAGACTCCATGCGAACGGTACCTTGACCGTCCGCATCGATGGTCACCAAGGAATGGCGACTGGAACTGGAGTAGTGTAGCGCAGGAACCCCTCGGCAACCTTCGACATTGAGGGTTTCTGAGATAACGTCGTCGTCACTCAGTTCGCCAGAATTCGAGCCGAGAGAGAACGGCGATGTGGCGTTACGTTGGACAGTTTGAGACCCTTTGCGGTATCGAACCGAGTCGAGTCGAAGCCTGCCGAGAACAAGTTGGAAGCTGGCGGAAGAGTTTTGGCGGAGAAGAGTTGGCCGGAGAGTAGGGGGTGAGCTGGGATCGCCTGGAACAGTTGCTTGAGAACTCGGTCTAGGTTCTACAGCACTGAGGACTTCTGGCATGATAAAGATCATGCCCAGTGATATAAGTATCGGCGGCCACCTCATCGTCTAGTCTCCATCGACGTGAATGCTGGGTGCCGGTCAAGTACATCCGATGGACCGAACAGCCCAGTGGGTTGTCATCGGGCGTCGCCAAGGGAGTTCATCAACATTTGTCGAAAGAATGAGCTCGAAATGGCAATGCATTCAAGCTGGTGCTTCGTCAGCCTTACCTACTTTACCCTTGTGTATTCCGGCTTGTACTCATGGTTTCGTTTTCGAATGACGGTGGCTTTCATGATTCGATCCGGCGGCATTTGAACTGACTTTTCCTTCTTCTCGGTAGGGTCCATCCTGCGGAAGTTGCAAACGACATCCATCCCATCGATGACCCGGCCAAATACGGTTTGCGTTTCATCTTCACGAAGGATCGGCATCAGGGCAATCGTAAACTGAGCACTAGCAGAGTCTGGGATAAGCTTCAGCTTGTCACGAGGATCAGGCATCTTTGCCATCAATAAGGTGCCACGAAATGCCTGGCGTCGATCGTCGCGCTGGTGCTCATCGGGAATAAACTGGTCCGCCGTACCAGAGCCGTCACCGACCGGATCCCCGCCCTGCGCGATAAAGTCATCCACCACCTGGTAAAAGTCGGTACCATCGTAAAAGCCGCTCTCGACGAGATGGATAAAGTTGGCGACCGTGTTGGGAGCTTGGTTCTCATAGAGTTCAAGTACGACTTCGCCACGACTGGTTTGCAAAAGCACTCGAGGCAAGTCATCCGCTTCTGCCTCGGCTTTGCGGACCGCCAACTCGCGCTCCCACATCGCTGGGTACAAATCCACCAGTCCGCTCACCATTTTGTCGACGTTTTCCAGCTTTTCTACGCCATATGTATCCACGAAGGTTTTATAGAGCGGAATCACTTGATCGTACTGACCCTCTAACAATGCGCTCCGCGCGGCGATCAGATAAAGGAAGGGCGCCTTCACTTCGGCATCAATCATCAACCTCGCGGCCTCGTAACAGTTTTCGTAAATCGATTGCGATTCGAAGTATTCGAGGGTAGTCGCCATCATCTGCGCCGACTCAAAATCCCCGTTTCGCACTTTATAAAGTTCGATTGCCTTTACGAATGTTTCCCGCAAACCGCGTCGCCCCTTTTCTCTGGCGTCGCGATAACGTTGTAGAGCCTCCGGGGTACTATCTTCCTGGTTGCCGTAATGAATCATGATCGTTTTCATCTCGACTAAGGAATCAGCCCAGTTGCTCCTCGCCTCGACAAATGCTTTAACGGCGACCTCCTCCTCTGGCGTGAGCTTCACGGGAACCGGCTCTTCGCCATTGGTTGCCACAACGGATGGAACGGCCTCATCGGTTTTGTCCGCGGCCAGTTCGGTTTTGTCCGCGGCCAGTTCGGCGGAGGCCTCCGAACTTGCCTCAGGGGTTTCTGCCGCAACGGGAGAAAGCGGCAAGTCTGCCGTTGGTTCCGTCGCAGGCGACCCCGATGATTCGCTGACCTCCTGAGAACGGAGGCTCCAACTAGGCAGTGCGGCGATTAACAACAGCGTAATGCAGCGAAGAAAAGCCATCGGCGTTCACTTAGATCCCAAAATGATGAAGTCGAATCGGTGTAGACCTATCCGTGTTCCCCCAGAGCTTTCTGGAAAATGGCCTACGCCCGCTTCCAATCGTAACGTGAATGCGTCGATGCGGCCACTCGAAGCGACATAGTGTCGATAGGCCAAACTCTCTATTGACGTTGGTCTTTTTTCATTGGTATCTCACCCAATCACGATCGTCCCCACCCTCTCACTCGGTCCCGCATGATGCCCTTCCGTTTTCAACCCATGAAATCCGTTTCAACTTATTGTTTGTTGGCCACCGCAGTTTTAGGAATTTCCGGATGTGGATCGTCGGCTCCCAGTCCGGTGGCGTCTGGAAACGGCGCAGCCGCGCCTGCGCCGGCGACAAACGGCACTCCCCAGGTTGCGGAAGCAACCAATACCGTTGCTCAGTTCCTCGACGCAGTTCGTCGCGGAGGAGAAACTGGCGGAGCCAACCAATTGCTTACTAGCCACGCTCAGGAAGTTCTGACGCAAATGGGTCGCACCGTGCAACCGATCGGATCGCCTGACGCGGTCTTCACGGTCACCCGCGCTGAGGCAGTTCCCGACACCCCTGGCGCAGCCCTCGTCCACAGTCTTTGGACCGAACCTGTCCCTGGTGGTACGACGAAAGAGTCTTATCAAGTTGTTTGGGCACTCGAGCACGAAGCCTCAGGATGGCGAATCTCCGGCTTGGCGATGGACTTAGAGCCAGGCCAAGAACCCATGGTCGTCGACTTCGAGAACGCAACTCAAATGGCCGCATTACTGAACGCAACCGAAGCAACACCTGCAGTTGGCGGAAGTGACGCAGTGTCGCAGGCTGCTGCTCCCGGTACCAACGTTCAACGCTAGCAGAATCCCCCAAAACCGCTTCTCAATCGCCGCCACCCTGTGGCTTGGACCATGGTGGCTTTCTGGCATCAACGACCCAGATCCGGGCGTTTGAAAATGCCGGAATTCGTCGGTCTACCGCTAGAATCCATTCAATTCGTGACACAAAGGCATCACTTTGGGACGAGCCTGGTTTCAGCGAACATTCTCCGCCAGCCTTACGATCAACCACCTCCTATAGGTGATTGCATGACCCACCCATACAGGCTGTGCAAAGGTTTCTCAGGCGTCACATTGTGACGAAATTTTGCCAAAGCCAGCAACTTTTGGCTCGCGAGCGATTGACAGCAAGTCGTCACTGGCTAACTTTACGACCAGCGTTACCCCGCCGGTAATCTTTGCGTGAACTACGCAGGTTACTGTGGATGTAAATGTTCTCGCGATTCAAGCCGTCCTTGATCGCGAACAATGTCACGGCCAAGTGGGACTAGGCCGCCGTTGCTTTGCGAAAGGATTTGGCGAGTTTGATTACCTGTACGAAACTGGAGAAAGAGTAAATGAGTCGAAACGTTCTGAGCGTAATGGTTGTTTTCGCAATGCTTATCGGCGGCGCGATGTTCACCACTGAAAACACAGCAAACGCTGGCCACTGCGGTGGTGGTTTGTTTGCAAAGCTGAAGGCCAAGCATGAGTGCGGCGGCGGTCTGCTGTCCCACGTCAAGGCCAAGCATGAGTGCGGCGGCGGTTTGCTTGCCAAGCTCAAGGCACGTCACGCTGCAAAGTCGTGCTGTGCACCTGAACCAACCTGTTGCGAACCAGCTCCAGCTCCAGCTTGCTGCGAACCAGCACCAGCTCCAGCTTGCTGCGAACCAGCTCCAGCACCAGCTTGCTGCGAACCAGCTCCAAGCTGCTGTGGCGATGCTGCTCCAGTAATGGAAGCTGCTCCTTGCTGCGGTGGCGAGACCATCATCATGGACTCGGCTCCAATGGTAATGGAATCGGCTCCAGTAGTTGAAGAGCCAGTTCACAGTGCAAGCGATGCTGCACCAGCTCCTGCTGCTGAAGCTCCTGCTGCTGAAGCTCCTGCTGCACCTGCTGCAGACGCACCTCCAGCTCCAGTTGCTGACGCAGCTGCAGATGCCTGAGCCAGGTTCAGTGTGTGACTGGGTTTTGAATTAACCTAGTCTTACCATCTTTTAGCCCCGCGGCGAGCTTTGCTCATCGCGGGGTTTTTTCGTTTTCATGCGACAATCTGGGGGCAATAGGTTTCGAGTTTTAATCGTCGCAGCATGTCCTGCGGCCCGCTTCCACTTCCCATTCTCAACGCTTTTAGGGGATAAGTCGCAGCATCACTCGATTCCCCTCGGAGGCAAATCCAATCACCGCTGCGTTTCCTCGCCAACCATTTGTCCAAAGAACAACGCTCCGGTCGATCGAAGGCGGAACATACAACGCCATGGGGACGTTTCTCGCCACATCGATTGCTGACACCCAAAGCGATCCTTCCTCTTCGATTTCCGCCTCAAACGGTTCGTCGATTTCACCCTGGACATCGACCTCGATTGGGAAAGATTGATCATCCAACGCCAGAATAACTGCTTCGAGGCGTTCATCATCATCCTTTGACGCCGTCACCTGCTCCAAAACCTCCGTAAACCATGGATCATCATCCACACCCTGCAAACCGTCTGAGAACTCGGATGCTTGATTCTGCAGCACGGTCTTTGGACTTTTTGCACGAACGACGAACGGAATCGACTTTTTCCAATCGGGCCATTTGGGAAGGTCGATTCGCAGTTCGCTTACCCATGTCAATTCGTTGTCAGTAAACTTCAAGGACGGCGGTGCGGTATTGGGTACAGAATACGAGAACTTGAATTCTTGAGTCTTTCCGGCATCCAGCATGCCCGGCTGTGCTAAAGGCATTGATTTGGTCAAAACCTCATGGGTGAACGTCTTTCGGTTTGACCCAGAGCCCGATGTGACTTTTTCGATACAGGAGATCGTCCAGGTGATCCCGTTGGTTTGCGAAGTCCATTTGGGTGTGAACTGGCAGACACCAGCAAGTTCGTCACCCGGCGAGACCACCTTTGGTTCGACGACCCATTCCACATTTCCTGTGACCTGGCGCGGAAGAAACGTTCTGAAGAACCAGACGAAGCCTCCAACCACCATCACGATGGGCGCTAAAAGCAACAAGAAGGGCACAAAGAGAGCGAGAACGACTATGGCGATGACGATGAGAATCGACCGGAGCAGCCAGTTGGATTGATTAACCACGTTGACTGTCGGGGCTAGATCGTCGGGCGAATCCTTAGCTGCGAGTCTAAACTCATGCTCCGTCGTTGGGTCGGAAGCCCACGGCAGTTTTGCCCTCGCGGTGACATAGTGGCTAACGTTGATGTAGTTACCGTAGTACGTTGGTGGCCATTTAGCGGTCATTATTTCGAACGGATAACGGTATTCCTGTCCGGTTTGCCAAGGCCCTGAATACAAGTTTTTTTGATCGACATCACCGGCCGCAACATTCCCGCGCCCATGCGTTGCCCAACGACAGGTCAACTCGAGCGTCTTGCACTGGACGTCCGTTTCCGACTTGACCAACACGAATCCCTTGATCGTCTCGCCGCCGACATAGGTCCTCGCCGGATCTTCCAATTCAATCTTCAGTTGGCATGCGGCCATTCGATTTGCTCCAAAGCACAACGTTGAAACTGATCATAGAGAAAATGCTCGATCGCGCGCACGTTTGCTCCGAACTTGGATTGCAAACGAGTGGCGTAGTCCTTCGAAATCTGAGGCACCTCGAGTTCCGTAAGTCGACTGGCTTCGATGCGTCGATTCAAGATCGCAGCCAACTTATCGCTCGAATGATTTTCAGAAACGTCAATGGTAGTAACGTTGTACCCTGCCCGGCGAATGAATGCTGAATCGTCGCGGTGGGTACCAAGCACTAGCGGACCACCGATGCGAAGCACCCGACGCCATTGCCAGAATGACAACCGTTGCGATTCATCGATGATCATTGGCCGCTGATTGCTGACGTGAGGCAGTGGACCGAACTCCGGCAAGTAAACGTATTGGCAAGAGGGCAACAAGCTCTCGATCGCCAACAGATGAGTTGTCTTCCCATGCCCACAAGGGCCGATGAATTGCAGAACTGAGCGGCGATCGCTTAGCAAGTCGAGCCAAGGCCGTGCGTCAACGATTGCTAGACGAGATCGCTCTTCGCGAAGTAGCTCACCGAACGGATTTCGCCGCAGGTTGTACCGATGATACGGTGACATTACTCGAATCTCCTGAGCCAGTTTCTGCACGCCGGGCCAAACGTTCACGCTCACTTTCGACCCGTTCGACCAACCTATCAATGGTCCCGTCGGTGACCGAGCACCAGCGGAATGAAAAACGTTCGCCCAGCGACAGAAGCAATCGTTCCGCAGCCGCTGGAACGGGGCGGGTGCTCAGAATCACCAAGTCCTGAGGGCGACCAGCCGTCCGGAACAATAATTCGACCGCACCTTGAAAGTCGGGTGTCTCGGACGGTTGTAATTCTGCGAGCACGCGCATCATCAGGTTCAGCTGCTCGCGCGAACCGCCATTCGCGATAACCGCGTTTTTGCGTCCTGCGACGGCCAACGCCACTCGATTGGTCGGCGTCGGCGCCAACTGGGTCATGAGGGATGCTGCCGCACTGATCACAAATTCGAGAGCCTCGTCCGCTTGCCTTTGCTTGAGCTCACTCAACCCCGAAGTCGGTAGTTGGAACGCGTCAACCAGCACGCACAGGTCGAACCGTCGCTGCTGTTCAAATTGCCGCACGGCTGGTTCACCAATTCTCGCCGTGGTGCGCCAATGAATCCAGCGGCGGCTGTCCCCCGCCTGCCACGTCCTTAATCCAAAGAAGTCACCGTCGCTCGCTCCGGTTCTTCGGGCTGTCGTCGCCAATCCGCCAGTCCGGCTTTGCAGGCGCCGCCGCCAATCGCGACGCATCGGAAGGATGCGCGGATAAACCCACAAGACCTGCCGGTCTGCGATCGTCCGCTTCACAAGCATCAGCCCAAGCGGCATACCCGTGGAAAGTACGATAGGCCCAAATTCATACTTTCCACGGCGAGTCGAAATGCAGTCGTAGGACGCGACGACTGTGTGTCGATTGGTAACGCTGCCAATCCCGCAACTTGCCGATACCAACGTCGAATCACCGCGAAACATCGACGACAAACGGTTCGCTTCGTGCTCCCAAATTCCCTCTGCCTCACCATTTCGTCCATCGGGTGGAGGTGACTGCAGGTCTGGCATCCGGATTTGATCATCTATTCTAAGCAATAGCGCCGGCAGCCAAGCAGAACGATTGGAGACTAGAAACCGAGTGGCAAAGGTTTGGCCTACGAACGCTTCATCCGGAAGCCTGCGCCGACAATCAATCAACTCAACCATCCGTCGCGATAGCCTCCATTGCATCAACAGCGCACCGACGATGAGGCCGGCGAGGACCAACGGAAGGTTAAACCCACGAATCGCTCCACCGAGCATGGCAAAGGAGCCAACAAAAGCGAAATGCCAACCCAAACGTGTCAAACGGACTTTGATCGAATAGTCGTTCCTAGGCAAAGTGTGACTTTCGATGGAGGAGTTGCACGAGAATGAGAGAATTCGACGAGAGTGATCAGGCGAGCTTTAATCAGGAGCCTCACCCAAACGGCTTCCTGCCGGTTCACTTGAATATAGACGATGCAATCGAATCGCTGAACCGTCGGACAAACTGCTACATCCCGTTTTTAGTGACGTTAAAATCACCAAGCAGTTGCAATCTGGAATGGGCGGCCATGGAGCTTCTTATGCCATCCGTTACGATAAGGCCTAGTCAAACCGCGGTGGGCCCGCATGTTTACTCCCTCCGCAAGCAAGAAAGGCAAACTCAATGACGATGGACAAAAAGGCGAAGAAACGGCACGACGTGATCAAGAAGAAGCTGGAGCAATTGCGTCCCCGATTGGCTGGCGCAAAGCAACAAGCCGATGACCCTTCCGAGATTTCGGACCTCCAAAACGAGATCGCAAAGCTGGAAGCCGAAGCGTTAGGCCTCAAGGGTAGCTGACAAGGCTCCCTGACAAAGCGTTCCCTGACGAGGCTCCCTGACAAAACGCTTCGAATAAGGCTCCCGAAAAAAGGGTTTTCAGCCATTTGCGAGCGGGCGCTTCGTTTTTTTTACTTATCATTGACTTCTTTGCATTTCCTTCGATTGGTACGGAAAACGCGACTCCATGGAATTCGCAGGAAGTCGCTCGAAAATAGCATCGTTTCCTGTAGCAAAACGCCTCAGTTGCTCAAATCGATTGAAGCGTGCTGCGGCAGTTGGAGTCGGAGGCTTGTCGGCTGTCAAAATCGATACTTTTTGACTCCGATCGCCAAGAAACCGGCGGTTTTGGTTCGCGAAATGGGAAACTGCAAATAAACTGATGGCTAGACCAGCGGTTTTGAGTGACGGTTCCCGTTGGTACAGCTTTTCTGATCATTGAATTCACTCGTTACGTACAAGACACTGGCCGACCCCATGGGCGAACTGCGCCCGCCGGAATCGGCAATCATTACTGGAGAGAATTGGGATGCGATTACAGCGCGTGATCCGGGCGGGAATGAAATGGACCGCCGCCGCATTGATTTGCGGCAGTTGCTTTGCAACATCCGTTGTTGCGGACCAACCAGTCGGTAGCGGAGGAGACAGCGCTTTTTCATTGACAACGCGCGTAGCGACGTTTGAATCCGGCGCTGGCGATCGCTACTTCGCCGCTACGGTTCAGCCTTCGGCCGATCCAGTGCTACTCGATCAGCTCCGGTCCCAACCGGCCTGTGTTGCGATGGTCATCGATACCTCGGCAAGCCAAGTGGGCGCGTATCGCAACGATGAAATCGCCGCACTCGACGGCGTCCTCGCTGGATTACGTGCCGGTGACTCTGTACAGATTTTTGCCGCGGACGTTACCGCTACCGCCGTGTCGGAAATGATCGATTCCAAAGACACGAACGCGATTCGCGAAACCATTGCCAAACTTCGCCGCCGCCTGCCGCTGGGAAACACCAACCTCGGCGCCGCGATTGAAGCCTCGCGCGCCTGCTTGGTCGGTCGCCCCGAAAATGAGTCGCGAAGTATCGTCTACATCGGTGATGGTGCGTCGATCGAAACCGCCGGAAACGAAAGCCGCGTCAAGTCTCTTGTCGATGCATTGCGAGCGGATCGAATTTCCGTTCATAGCATTGCAGTTGGACCGGCAAAGAATGTCGAACTACTGGCAACGCTCGCCAACCAAACCGGCGGAAACATCGTCCTAGTAAACGATGATCAAGCAAAGCTTGCGAATTCGATTGGAAAGCAAATCGGGCAGGCATCAACCCTCGCACCGATTTGGGTCAAGTCTTTAAAGCTGCCAGCCAATCTAACAGCGATCCAATCCAACCGCGTACCGCCGCTTCGCCTTGATCGTGATTCGGTGTTGCTTGGTAAGGTGACCGGCGATGGAAATGGTGAGTTTCAATTCGTGGGTGAAGCAGGCTCAGGCCAAGTTCAATTGAATGCCGAGTTCGAACTCGAAGCAAGCCATCCAGACTTCGCTTTCCTGCCTGGCATGATCCACTCTTCCGAAGGTAATAACGGTTTGATGTTGCCAACGGCCGGCTCGGGGCTTCTGCGCGAAGCTGCCCGCGTGCTTTCGGCGCGGTCGGCTGAACTTGCCAAAGCCGGTTCGATGGCTCTCAAACAGGGCAATCGCCGCGGAGCTCAAGCGGTTGCGGAAATGGCGTTGGAAGCCGATCCCAATAATCCGGAAGCTCAGTCCCTCAAGAAGGTTTCTGCTGGCGGCTTCCGCTTGGTGGTACAAAATAGCGACGATCCATTTGGTAATTTATTCGGAGCTGAACCTGCCGATGCGCCGCCTGCCAATGCAGCGGCGGCCGATGCGCCGCCTGCCGATGCGCCAGCCGCCGCTCCTGCGGATGACGTATTTGGCGCAGAGCCCGCACCCGCTGCAGAACCCGCACCCGCTGCAGAACCTGCACCGGCTGCTGTCGCACCGGCACCAGCCGAAGTTCCTGCCGCTCCCCGCGCAGCAGTGCCTTCATCTCCGGCGCCCCGCGCGAGCATGTTAGAATCGTCGTCCTTGGGTGGCGGTTCCCTTCCCGGCGATGACGATTTAATGGAAGCTTCCTCGGGACTACTAGACGAAGTTGCGGCTGAGCGGATGGAAAGTTCCGGTCGATTGCGAGCCGAAGTGAGCGCCCAATTAAAAGCCGCTCGTCGACTTCTGACCACAAACCCCGTCGGCGTGGCTGGCTCACTGAAGAGCCTGCTCAATCGCGTCGAGACGGACCCCAGCGTCGACCCACAACTTCGACAAGAGCTACAAGCCCAGGTACGTTCTGCAATTCAGTTATCCAGTCGGCGTGAAGCAGCTTACGTCGAAGACCAAGCGACCGCGTCGCAAGTGGTCGCGGCCGCCACACAAACTGAACAGTTACTGCAGGAAACGTTCCGACGGCAGGAACAGCTTCGAACACTTTCAAGCCAATTGAATGCGTTGATCGACGAAGGTCGATACGACGAGGCGGACGGCGACGTTTCCGTTGCCATGGCGAAACTCGCAGGTATCGAGCTCGCTGGTACATCGGTCATCGGCAACCAGGCGATTCTCGAAACGCAAATGCTTAACAACTATGTTCGAGCCCAGCGTTTGTATCTCCTTCGTGAGCGAAACTTTTTGGATGCCTTCGCGCTGGTTGAAAAATCAAATATCCCGTTCGTGGACGAACCTCCCATTATGTATCCGGATGCGGAGCAGTGGCAAAGGCTCAGCCGACGTCGGCTCGAGAAGTACGGTTCATTTGAGTTGACCGGCGACAACGAAGTCGAACGACGTATCAATGCTGCGCTCGGGGATGAGACAACTCAAAACTTTGTCGACGAAACGCTCTCCAACGCCGTTCGCAAGATCAGCGAAGATCATGACATTCCGATCGTCGTCGATAAGAAGGCGCTCGAAGAACTCGGCCTCAACGAGGATACGCCTGTTAACATCTCGTTGAAAAACGTATCGCTAAGGTCTTTCTTGAGGCTCATGCTCAAAGAAAATGATTTGACTTACATGATCAAAGATGAAGTCATGCAGATCACAACCACCGAAGCCGCTGAAGAAAACCTGATCAACAAAGTTTACCCCGTAGGCGACCTTGTCGTTCCTGTTATCAGCCTTGGCGGCGGTGGCGGTATGGGCGGCGGTGGTGGCGGTATGGGCGGCGGTGGTGGCGGTATGGGCGGTGGCGGTATGGGCGGCGGTGGTATGGGCGGCGGCGGTATGGGCGGCGGCGGCATGGGCGGCGGCGGTGGCGGTATGTTTGCCGTTCCCGACGAAATCTCCCTTGGCGACAAGTCCGTTACCACTGCGACAGGTTCAAGTACAGTGCCGTTCGGATCGAAGCCTGCAGAAGGCAAAACATCCGCAGTCGCTACGCCGAAGGTGAGTGCGCCCGAAGTGAGTGCGCCCGAAGCAGCAGCGGAATTGACGAAGGCTGCTCCGGCGAAAGAATCGGCTGAACGCATCGTTCTCGCTCCGAAATCAGGTCAATCTCCCGCAGACGCCTGGTACGAATACTTCGCTGCAATCGACCTCCACGACGCTGCGGCGATCAAAGCCCACGACGCCCGTGTTCGCGCTACGGTCAGCCACATCAACGCGGCCGCTTTGGGAGCTGATTTAGCCGGTGAGACCGCAAAGTCACAGGCTGCCTTTGGCGAAGTTCGAGACTTGCTCGCTGGTGCATTGGCAACCGGTAACGTTCAGCCTTGGATGTATCGAGCCTACGCAATTTCCCTCCAAGCGACCGGTGCCGATAAACAAGAAATCGAAAGGTCCTACTTATCAGCCGTCGACTTTGCCGACACACCGGAGGAAATCCTTCATGTTGCCGGACAACTGCAACGCATCGGCTGTGATGAAGCGGCGCTTCGACTCTGTCGAGACGTCACTGACGTCCAACCGTATCGTCGTGAGGCCTATGTGATGGGCATGCGCCTTGCCGAAAAGCTTGATGATCTGGATGCATTGCAATGGGCTTGTCGTGGGATCCTCAGTCAGGCTTGGGCAACACGCTATGAAAAGATCGAAGCCGATGCAAGGTTGCTCGCTCGTGCCACCCATCAGCGATTGGTCGAACAAGGCGAAACCGAAAAAGCCGAAGCTTTCTCTGCGGCCCTTCAAGATGCAACTGCGCATGATCTTGTAGTAAGGGTCACTTGGACTGGCGATGCGGATATCGACGTCGCTGTCGAAGAACCATCCGGCACCGTTTGCTCCCGGGAAGAGCCGAACTCTACCGGAGGAGGCACATTCTTAGGTGACAAGTTTCCAGGGCTTGAAGATGGCGATGATGGTTACGTATCGGAAACCTACGTATGCCCTCAAGGCTACACCGGTGTGTATCGCATTCTTATCAAGCGAATTTGGGGCGATGTTTCGACTGGAAAAGTCACGGTTGATGTCCTCAGTGATATTGGGCGAAAGAGTCAACGTTACATTCGTCAAGAAATCGACCTGACCGAGAGAAATGCTCTGGTTCGCGTCGAGGTGAAAGAAGGAACGCGCAAGACGGCCGTTGGCGAAGCTCAAATTGCTCACCTCCAAGAGGCCCAAAATGGCGTGAACCAAAAACTGCTTGGTCAGTTCGCCGGCGGCAACAATCCTGGCGCGCTGAACCAGTATTTAAGCGACCTCTCCAACATCGGCGCAACGCTTCGAGGCTCCGGCCCTGTCGCAGGCGGTGGAATTCCCGGCTTCAATCTGCGTCCTGCGGTTGGCTTCCGTCCGGAATTGACCGTGTTGCCAGAAGGCGCCAGTGCCTTAGCCGTCGCCATCATCTCGGCAGATCGCCGATACGTCCGAATCACACCCGCACCGTTCTTTTCCCAAATCGGTGACGTCACGACGTTCAACTTCGTCACCGGTCAAGGGGGAGCAGGCGGTGCCGGGGGAGCTGGTGGAGGTGGAGGCGGTGGTGGAGGTTTGGGCGGTGGCGGTGGAGGCGGCGGACTCCTCTAATTCAGTCGGCTCACGCCGGCGTTTGCCTCATAACTGCCTCTTTCGCTCCACTACGCATAGTGGAGCGAAGGTTTTGGCTGTGCATTACCCGCCGCTCTGCACGACTCTGTTGACTTGAGGAGTTCTGAACGTTTTTTCCGACTTGCGGGAATGCGGTTACTTCCAAACGCCCAGGATCGCACGTTTGCTGCAATCGATTGGAGCAAACGTGCGAAATCCGCACCCCGACACCCCCTGTCCGGTGGAATTCTTGCGAGTCCGACGAGAAAAGCGTTTACTCCGACACTGCTTGTCGCGTAAACTTTAAGCGTGAGCCCCCACGGGAGGGTATCGTCAACGCGGAACTTTACGATGGCATTTTTGGTAACCTGCGAACACGGCTCAAACCAAGTCCCCGACTGGTTGGCAAGCGCTTTTGCGCCAAGTCAGGACGCTGGTGGGTTGCCGCTCGAACCTGAATGCGATCTCGGTTCGCTCGACGCGGCGCAGCATTTAGCTCGTCAACTGCGATGTTCACTCGTTGCTGCCCCCTACAGTCCATCCGTTGTTGACGTCAATCGCTCACGCGGGCAGCGCGGTCTCTTCTCAACAGTGACTCGAAACGCTCCGCGACAGGTTCGAAACCGTATCCTTTCGGAGATTCACGAGCCCTACCGCAAGGATGTTGAAGCAGCGGTGTCGAAGTTGATGAAGAAAGACGACCTGCTGATTCATCTATCTGTACACTCGTTCGCAACTTTTGAGCCGTCCCAAGCCGATGTGGATCGCGAGCAGCGAGTCCACAATGCCCGGCGAACCGATCTGGGTCTGCTCTACGATACTTCGCGAGCTTATGAAGTTGCCCTTTGCCTGGATTGGTACGAAGAATTGTTCGCGACGCTTCCGATGTTACGAGTTCGCCGTAACTACCCGCACCGAGGTATTTCGGAAAGCCTGATTCGCAGTTTTCGGCAACGCTACTCCCCCGATCGATACATCGGCATTGAATTGCAGCTTAATCGCGCTTGGTGTGTAAGAGACGTGCCCGTTCGCCGGAAAGTATTTACGGGGATCGCGAAATCTCTCCTCCGCTTGTGCGATTTGTCAAAGCAAGAAGCTGCATAATCAGTTTTTCCTGCGCGTTGAGACATAGCCCGTTGAGAATTGAGAAACAGACGGGCGCGCCGTGACCCGACAAATCATCTAAAAGTTCGACCGCATTTGAGGCAATGATCCATTACGGCACGACTGCCGAATCAAGGGAGAGCTTTCGCCGAGAGAGACGGTGCGAAGATTCAATCCTCGACGAAAGGGATTTACGACGACCATGAGCGAAAACGCAGTCCGTACACGCTGCACCCGATTGAATTTGATTTCCCTCTTTCTGATTTCGCTTCTGTTTACCCCCATCGCCCTTGTTGCAGACGACGGAGCCGAGGCAGACGTTACCGACGCGGAAGTAACGGAGGCGGAAGTAACCCGGTTGTTGAGCGAACTTGATGCGCCTTCCGTGGTTCGTCGAAACACTGCCGAGAAAAGACTTGTTGAATTAGGAACGGCGATCGTTCCGTTCTTGCCTCCCCAGGAGGCTACCTTATCCAGTGAAGTAGCAAAGCGTTTAGCTCGGATAAGGCAGGCCGTTGCGAAAGCCACGACGTCCGATTCGGTCGCCAAAAAGATTCAGCAGGACGTTCGACTGGGCGACTCGGCAACGCTTGGCGCTGCGCTGGAAGCGATCAGCCGCGATAGCGGGATCGAGTTTGATCACGATGCCGATTCGGAGAAGACAATCCAGCCGTTCAGTGCGCCGCTCCCTTTCTGGCACGCTGTTGATTATGTACTCGACCAAGCTGAACTGGACATTGATCTCTACAGCGGTGACAAATCGACGTTGGCATTAGTGCCGAGAAATCCAGATCGCCCCTCTCGCGTAGATTCAGCGGCATACGCCGGAATTTATCGACTCGAGCCGACCATGGTGACAAGTCGTCGAGTGCTACGAAATAGCAATCTGAGCGGAATGACGGTCGAAATCGAATTGACTTGGAAACCTGACGCCAATCCGGTCGGGATCAGCCTCCCGCTATCACAGATCACTGCCAAACTTGATGACGGCGCAACGATTCGTTCTCAAAATGCGGAAGGGTCAATCGATATAGCGCCTACGGACGAGGTCCCTACGACGTCGATGCAATTGCCACTCACATTGCCGGCAGGTCGACCGGTAAAAATTCTTTCGATCAGTGGCCAGATTCAGTCGATGCTGCCAGGAGCGATCAAACAGTTTGATTTTCCTCTTGGCCAAGGTCCACAGACCCAGAATGTCGACTCCGTTACCGTTCGACTAGAAGAAGTTCGCAAGAATGGCCCGTTGCATGAGGTGCGAATGGGTATCGAGTTCAAAAGCCCTGGGAAGGCGATGGAAAGCCATCGAGGTTGGTTACTCGGCAACGAGGTCACGGTCTTGATGAAGGACGGGACGACCTCTCAACCGCTTGGCTACGAACTTTACCGCCACAACGATATCGGAATCGGTATTGGCTATCTATTTGACATCGGCGATACGCCCGGCGAATCAAAACTCATTTACAAAACGCCTACTGCCGTCATCCAAAACAATATCGATTTCGTCATTCAAGAAATCGCGATGCCTTAACGCGATTGGAGTCTAATGCATCGTATCCTGGGAGGTTATCCGTGACGGATCGGTACCACCGGGAGGGAGGTGCAAGATAAAGCAAGCTCCGGGCGGCGGGTCTGCATCTGCAATCGTAATATCGCCACCGTGCTCACGTAGTATCTTCTGACTGACGGGAAGCCCAAGCCCGGTCCCTCGTGCACCTTTGCTCGATTCAAACAACGAGAAGATTTTGTCGCGATCCTCTGCGGCAATGCCGCTCCCGTTGTCGCTAACAAGGATCGACCATCCGCCCATCGAGTCAAAGCGGGTTTGAACAAGCACTCTGGCTTGATCAGGCATCGCGGCAGACGAGCTAGCCGACTGGTCACCTTCTGCAATTACGTCGATACCCGAGTCAATTGCCTTCTCATCCCTGAGTAGGTTGCGGTTGGCCTCTGTGTCGACGACTTCTCGCGCGCGTTCGGATGCAGCATCGATGGCATTGGTAATGATATTCAAGACTGCACGGTGGAGCGCCTCCGGATCAAAGCAGGCTAACGGCAATGACTCGTCAGGTTCAAAGTCGAGTTTAACGGACAATTCGTCACTCCGGACCTTCATGAGGTCCACCACATCACGAACCATCTCGTTAAGATCTGCATCGATTCTCTCAGGCTCACGCTCCTTGCTGAAGCTGAGCATATCAAGGACCAGATTGGAAATGCGTTCCTGATTGCGGTCGACCATCGCCCAGCCCCGGCGCACAGCGTCCGTGTCATTCCGCTTTAATCCCGCATCGATCAGATAGCTTCCACCGCGAATGCCTTGAAGAATGTTCTTGATGTGGTGCGATAGCGTCGCAATCGTTTGCCCCATGACGGCAAGTCGTTCGCTTTGCATCATTGCGGAATAATAAAACGTATCCTCAATTGCCAGAGCGGCCTGGTGCCCGATTGCAGTCATCAATCGCAAATGCTCGTCGTTGAACCTCTCGCGATACCCAGACCGAACGATCGATCCCGAAGTCGTATACGTATCAACGTAAAGCGCCCCCACGATGGAGTATCGCCCCTGTAGTGGAACGCATAGCGCCTCACGTACGCCGCTTTGCACAATCGACTGGGCAGCATCGAAGCGGACGTCATCGCGTGCATCGCTGGTACGCACGCCTTCCTTTTTCTCTAAAACGTAGTCAAGGATCGTGCGACTGATCGCAATTCGACTAACGTCCATGCCACTCCGACTCGAGTCAACCTGTTCGCGATCACACCTGGCCGCCGGCCGGAGCCTTTGCGTTTCATTGTCGCGAAGCATGATGCAGCCGCGATCGCCATCGACCCAGTCAAACACCATGCGCAGGATACGATCAAGCAGTTCGGGAATATCGTCCGTCCGACCAACTGCCAACGCGGTCAAATACATCAGCTCCAGACTGCGATCACTATCAACACGGTCCACTGCGTCCGAATCGCGGCGACCGGCCGATTGAATTGAGTTGGGTTGTGAAGAGACGATCCGTGACGCTTCGGGCGTTCGACCTTGGGCGACAATGTCAACCCCGTGAACGGTATCGCGTACTGACTGCGCTCCTGCGCCGGTGAAAATCAACAATGTTCCGCCGATTTCAATTCGATCGCCGCTGGCCAAGCGATGGCTGGTGATTCGGCTACCGTTGACTAGGGTCCCATTGCTGCTACCCAAGTCATTGAGCATGAAAACGCCCGTGGTTGCGCCACGAAGTTCGGCATGGGCTCGAGAAGCTTCGGAATCAAGCAAACGGATTTCACAGGATGATTCGCGACCAATTCTCATCACCCGCGGAGAAAGCGGGAAATGCTTGCCTTGGTCACGACCGCGTACGACAAACAGCGATGCCATCAGCCTCGAAAGATCATCTAGGGGGCAGGTCAAAAAGGAAGTGAAGCGTTAGCATATCGGATCGTTATCGGGTTGTGGTAACGGAGCTTCAGAATTCGTTTCGCGGGGTCCACGGTGAATTTCGATTGCGGTACCACTTCATTCCATTCCCGTTCCAAACGGGAAAGCGGTCGACAAAAGCTGTTGGCTCGTTCGCAAGGCACGACCCGAACCAGGCTCCTGGTCCTTTCGACGTTTTTTTTCTTTCCACTGACGAGCGTTCCTCGGGCTGAAGAACTCGGCAAGCAATCGATTCAGATTGCTGCTTCTGCAAACTCGCAGGTGAACCTAACCGAACTGGAGAAGCGTCTACGAGAGTCTGTCGGCTTCCTTTGCGATGATGCAAGACAAGGACGCGGAGTGGGCAGCGATGGGATTGTAGCCTCCGCTAATTTCATTGCGGATTCATTCGTTGCGGATGGCTTGCGAACCGATGCGTTCAACGGTAGGCCCTTTCAAGTCTTTGATGTCCCAGTCCAGCCGTCGATCGGGCCGGCCGAAAACAATCGATTAATATTCGAACGGATGTCGGTCATTGATAATGCGAACCCGGTGCCATCATCCACTCCGACGCCGCAAGTATCCGCAGAGCTGGACCGAACCTTCCGCCCCTTGGCGATTGGCGACAGTGTTAAGGCCTCGGGTCAAGTCGCGTTCGTCGGATTTGGGATCACAGCACCCGAATATCAATACGATGACTACGCCGGTATCGACGCTCGTGGAAAAGTAGTGGTCGTTCTAAGAAAGGAGCCGACGAATAATTCGTATCCAAGGCAATTCGAGGGAAGAAAGAATAGCAAGCATGCCTATTTTGAAACCAAAGTAAAAAACGCAGCCGCCCACGGAGCAATCGCAATACTGTTCGTTAACGATAGCGATTCGGTGAAAGAACTGCTGCGCGACGCGGACTCTCGAATCGCGGATGAAACTCGGCGATTGAATAAAGTCTCGGAACAACTCGCTGCACTACCGGATACTGCTGCCAATAGCCGGATTGCACTGCGACAGCGCCGCGATGACTCCTCAAACATGCTTGAAACATTGGGACGCGACCGACTTGTCGCAGAGGAAGGCCTGATGGCGATCGGAGAGGCGGGAAATCGCCCCCTCGTCAAGGGTTTCGCAGTGATGACCCTTTCCAGAACCGTCGCGACGACGCTACTTCAGTCTTCGGGAGCCGAGCCGCTAGACGACACCTTCGAAAAGATCAACCGTACCATGCGGCCAGCAAGCATCCTGCTTCCCCAAAAGGCGACGCTGGAAGTCCAGATGACGTCGTCGACCACTAAGTCGAGCAACGTGATTGGCATCCTTGACGGAAAAGGGCCCTTGTCCCAAGAAACCATTATCCTAGGTGCCCATTATGACCACGTTGGAATGGGCGGCGAAGGATCACTTGCTCCCGGCACGATCGCCGTTCACAACGGTGCCGACGACAACGCAAGCGGAACCAGCGCCTTGCTTGCAAGCGTTCCGATCATTCGAGATCGATTGTCCGGAATCTCGTCTCATCGCCGCGTCGTCTTTATCACATTCACTGCGGAAGAACGCGGTCTGCTTGGTAGCGAATACTACGTTCGCCATCCTCGGTTCCCACTGGAAAATACCATCGCAATGGTGAACCTCGACATGGTCGGCAGACTGCGTGACAATGATCTGACAGTTTACGGAACGGGAACTGCGATCGAAATGGACCAAATCCTTGAGGAAGCAAACCGATATCAGCGCTTTAAACTATTCAAAGTTCCTAGCGGATTCGGCCCCAGTGATCACCAATCGTTTTACACGCGATCCATCCCCGTCCTCTTCTTTTTTACCGGCCTGCACAACGACTACCACCGTCCAACCGACGATTTCGAAAAAATCAACTTTACCGGACTGGCCCGCGTAACCGATATAACCTCTACAGTCGTTACCGATCTTGCCTCACGCCCCAACCGCCTCGCCCATGCGCCAACCGATCGAGATGTTTCGATCCGTTGGCAAGCGACGGCATACCTTGGTGTGCAGTTCAAAGAAACGAACGACGATCAGGATGGCGTTGTCATTACCGGAATCACCAAAGGCGGTTCGGCTGACAAGGCGGGCCTACAGGTCGGTGATCGCATTCGGCAACTCGATGATTTACCGGTAAACAAATCTTCTGATATTTTGGAAACCATGCGTTTACGCGAACCAAACGACCCGATTCGGATCAAATATTCAAGAGAGGGTGAGGAACTTTCTGTCGTCGCAATCTTGCAAAGTCGTTCGAATTGATCGTTTTCCACAAAGGGTGAAAGTCGGTAGCCAATCGATCGCGAGCATTGCTACCCAAGTTTTCCAGACACGCATACCCACACTAACTAAAACCCAACAAATTCATCTTTACTCGGCACAACAGATCTTGTCAGAATGAATCGTGTCCGACGACATTTGGTCAAAATCAAATTCGCTACGAATCACGAAACGACCTTGTCGCCCGAAAAATTGACCGTCATAGCTGTTCGCAGGATTGCTAACGGCACCACAGAAATCACAGATTGACCCCCTGCACGATAAAACGTGCATCACTCACGCAAGGAGCGCGGAAGTGCGATTTTTAGGAAGAGCCGTTTTATTCACTGCGGCAGCCATTTCAGCTGTAGCCCCCTCGATGGTCCAAGCCGAAGAAGGACATCGCGTAGCGGTCATCGACGTTGCGTACATCTTCAAGAACCATCCTTCGATCAAGGCTGAAGTTGATAAGGTCGAAGCCGATCTCAAGGCCTACGATCAGGAACTCACGGGAAAGCGTGACGAGCTTAAGAATGCAGCCACCGAGTTAAAAACTTTCAAACCAGGCTCGCCAGAATACACTGCCGCAGAGGAAAAAGTTGCGGGTATGGAAAGCAAGCTTCGTCTCGAAATGGCACGCAAACGAAAAGAAATTACCGATGCCGAGGCGAAAATTTACTTCGACAATTATCAGCGCATTGCGACTGGCGTGAAGTATCTGGCCAATCATTACAAGATCAACATGGTTCTTCGCTACAACAGCGAAGAAATGGATCTCGAACAAGGCGAGTCGGTTATTCGTGGCGTCATGAAGAGCATTGTTTACCACGATGAAGCTCTTGATATGACCAAGGGCGTCATGCAGTACCTCGACTCTACTACCAGAGTCGCTGGCGCTGCAGCGGCAACTTCACCTAAATAGTTCGCTGTCTCTACGTCGTCGTCTCGATGAAGCCACAGTCGCACGGCTAAAAACGCCGTGTGGCAACTTGGTCGAAACGATGACATCACTTGAATCGCAATGCTCCCTTTAGGAATTCCCCGGTGCTTCGCCCACGCAATGAACATACGATCGCTGCGGAATGCGTCGTCACCGGTCGTGGCTACTGGACTGGCTGCAAGGTGACGGTTCGCTTTCGCCCGGCTCCCGCCGAAACTGGCATCCGACTAGTTAGGTCAGACTTACCGGGCTACCCGTCCTGTTCAGCGATATCGCAACACTCGGATGGCCAATCGATGCGCACTAACATCGCTGTCGGCGCCGCAAAGTTTCAGATGGTCGAACACCTCATGGCAGCGCTCTACGCGCTTGAAATTGACAACTGCATCGTCGAGATCAGCAGTGAAGAATTGCCAGGTCTTGACGGATCGTCGCTACCGTACATCGAAGCGCTTCAGTCTGTCGGACTTGTCATGCAAGCCTTAGCCAGAAAACGATACTTCGTCGACCGTGTTGTTCGCGTCGGTGATGCCGCAAATTGGATTGAAATGAGTCCGAGTACTCACGGATGCGCCGTGTTTGAATACCGTCTCGACTACGGCGACCAGGGCCCGATACCGACTCAGCAATTCAGCCACATCCTCACCCCAAGCAATTTCGTTCGCGAACTGGCTGGGGCAAGAACCTTTGTTACCGCAGAACAAGCCGACCGGCTCCGCGCATCGGGCGTCGGAACCCATGTAACCAATCAAGATTTACTCGTTTTCGATTCATCCGGTGCGGTCATAGATAACCAACTACGTTTTGGCAATGAATGCGCACGACACAAAACGCTTGATCTCATTGGCGATCTATCGCTCGTTGGGATTGATCTAATCGGGCATTTCATTTCTTACCGTGGTGGTCATCAACTGAACAGCAAACTTGCTGTGATGTTGACACGCTTCGCGAAGAAATCTTATATGTCCGAGGGTGTCGGATCACAATCTGCCCCACCTGTTTCGGTCCGCACTCGAGCTGCGTGATTGCTACCTTTCCGTTTCCAATTCTAACCGCAAATAACTTTGAATCGCAGCTTGCGAGAAGGCAATGAAGTTTATGAGCGTCACAATCGCTGATACTGCGGTCGTTGATCCCCGCGCTAAAATCGCCCCTGGTGTTCGCATCGGACATTACACAATCGTCGGCCCAGGGGTCAAAATCGGACGTAATACGACTGTCGAAAACCACGTGACCCTCTGTGGCAATACAACGATCGGTGAAAGCAATCGCATCTTCCCGGGGGCCGTCATCGGGGGTGATCCACAAGATCTCAGTTACCAAGGCTCCGATACCTGTGTCATCATTGGCGATGGGAACATCATTCGCGAATATGTAACCATCAATCGAGCAAGCGAAAAAGAAGACGGTATCACCCAGCTAGGTGATAACTGTTTCTTGATGGCGCACGTTCATCTCGGACATGACGTTAAAGTCGGCGACCGCGTCGTTATGGCTAATAACGTCATGATCGGGGGACATGTTCACATCGGAAACGATATCACCATCGCCGGTGGTGTTGGTATTAACCAGTTCACGTCAGTCGGGTCACTTAGTTTTATCAGTGCATTGTCTCGAGTGCTGCATGATGTACCGCCATTCATGATCGTCGAAGGCCAGCCTTCAAAGCCCCGATGTGTCAACACCGTCGGACTGAAACGAAATGGTTATTCCGAGGACGACATCGAAGTCCTTCAAGATGCCTTTAAATTGCTCTATCGATCGAGAGTTGGTGTGGAACCAGCTCGTGAGCAATTGATGAATTCAGGTCCTATCCGACCGGTAATGCGACAGCTGTTTGATTTCCTAGACCACTCATGCGGCGGCCGACACGGACGCGGTCGCGATCGACGAAGGAAAGCGGCGTGAAAGATTTACAGATCGCAGTCATTGGTGCTGGACACCTCGGACGCATCCATGCCAAGCTGCTTGGGCAGGTCGACGGTGTAAAACTCGTTGCCATTGCCGACCCAATCGACGCCGTGCGTAGCCAAGCGAGCTCGCTGTTCGGTGTACCGGTTTTTGAGTCACATAAAGCAGTGATGGGCATCATCGACGCCGCGATTGTGGCGTCTCCCAGCCATTGCCACGCGGACATGGTCTCAGACTTACTTACGGCGGGAAAGCATGTTTTCGTCGAAAAACCGATCACCGTCAACGCAGATGATGCGAACGACCTTGTTGCACTCGCAGCACAAAAGCGATTGACGCTTCAGGTTGGCCACGTCGAAAGATTCAACCCGGCATGGACTGCTGCGGCCGCTGTGACGGCCGGTGCGAAATATGTCGAAGCGACGAGAGCTTCGCGATTTCCCGGACGCTGCCTTGACGTCGGCGTTGTGATGGACCTCATGATCCATGACATTGATCTTGTGCTATCACTTACCAAGGCTCCATTACGGCACGTCGCTTCAAGCGGCATTTCCGTTGTCAGCCAACATGAGGATATGGCCGAAGCGCGTTTGGAATTTGCGTGTGGCCTAGTTGCGAATCTGAAGGCTTCCCGTCTTAGCCTTACCCCAGCACGTCAAATGCAGACGTTCGGCCCCAACGGATTTGCTGAAATCGATTTTGGTTCCCTCTCATTAACTACCGTTTCGGCAGATTCGTCGATCACTGATCGATCTTTTGATCTGAATTCTGCAACGGATCAGCCGCTACGTTTTGCCGACGAACTTTTCTCCACCTACTTGGTTCCCCAAACAATCAAGGTCGAAGCGAGAAATGCAATCCTGGACGAGCTTCATGATTTTGCGATCAGCATCCAGTCGCGCAGCAATCCAACCGTGTCCGGAACCGATGGCCTTCGGGCTGTCGAAGTCGCAAGTCGAATCCTGGAAGCAATTGACAACCGTCGGTGGACGCGAGATCAAGGCACGGGTTTAACCGGTCCGCATGCAATCCCTCGAGAAGGCATAGAAGCCGCAAGCCGCAGGGTGCACCTGGATCGGCGTGCCGCTTAACTGAATCTTCTCAACGAACGTTCGATTCGGAGTCATCGTGCTGCGTTTTTAAGATGGGCCACGTACCAGGCTCCTCCAGAGTCACTCCGGATATTCGCCAATGGCTATCGGATTGGCGAGCACAGTCCTCGCCTCGCAGTTGCTCACTGACAGACGACCACTGTAGTCGTTTGGAACTTGATAAGCGTGCGGCAATAGACAACGTGCTTTGGTTCAAGCCGATCTGCTATACCTTGAGCAGTCGAGATACGCCTAGTGAGGCAGCTGCAGAAGGTCGGTCCGACATACGGTAGCGATAACCGAGTCGCCGTGTGCTACCCTCTCTATCAATCCCGCATTATCGCCGGATCCGTGCCCAACCGCTTGTTCCCGACCTCTTCAGCAAGCAAGGTCGTCCCGTTAAGGATGGTTTCGAAGCAGAGGCTTCTGGGCATAGTTCGATGGAATGGAAACAATCGGCTCCTCCAACAGTACGTCGAGTCGACGACGACCGACCACACGATTGAAAGCGAGACAACGGCCAGCATCGGCTTCAATGGTTCGGATCTCCAGCCAATTATCTGGGGCGACGGTTTGGTGCCACTCTAGCCAAAATTTCCAGCCATCGGCCAGGGAATCAGCAAGCTCCACGTCAACAATCCCCGTCCGCTCCCAATGCCTTCGCCACCATAATGGCGAGTGCATGCTCCGCAACGATGGTTCAGCACCGAGCCATTCTGCGAGGTGCGACGGAACTTCGCTCTCGATCTCCTTAACAAAACCAGCCATCGCGATCGCAATGATGCCACCCGGTTTTACGAACCGTGCTAAGTAACTCAGATAGTGATCATCGGTGCCGAAATAGGCGAACGCGTCGATGGAAACGACAGCGTCAAAAAAACCGGCAGCGAAGGGCAACGCCCGAGCATCGGAGTGAATTGGATAGACCCTTTCAGCAACACCGGCATCACAAACTCTCTGCAGATTCTCCGATGGGCTGAACCACAGATCGGTAGCCCACACCGTTACGCCGTATTCATGCGCCAGGAAGATGGACGATGCAGCGCGACCGCATCCCAAATCCAATACATTCATTCCGGGTTGAAGGTCCAGTGCCGACGTCAACCATTCAGTTAGCCATAGACAGTTCGCGCCCCCACTCGCGCTCGCGACAACCCACTCAGGGTTGTAAGCATTCGACCGGGGAAACCGATTAGCAATAAGGTGCTCTGCGGATTTCATATGACTCCTTGATGGACGCCCAATACCAACGCGACTAACCTATCCGAAAACCGTTAGCCGCTTTGGCGCTAGCCGCGGGTCTCTTCGGTTTTCGGATAGGTTCTAGGGCGCCGATTTTTCTGTTGGAGGCTAGTACCACAACACGTAATTTGTACCATTGAGTAAGGAGAGGCAAGTCAATACATGGGGCCAAGAAGCAACATGCACTGCGAAGCCTTTGCACACGCATATCCAACGCAGCCAAATA
>JANOBM010000109.1:0-20756 GCA_031411655.1 Planctomycetaceae bacterium | reverse complement strand
GCCCAATGCTTTCGTCCTTTGTCCCAATCGATTCCCGCTGCCTTGGCGACGACAGCGCCCGTTCGGGGATCAGGAGCACCCATTTCAATCCAAGCTTCCAAGACGGCAATTTCGACTTCGGAAAGCTGATAGTTAGGAGGCATCTGAAGCGAAGTGTTTTCGTATCGGACCGTTTGGATCAGAAGGCTGGCATTCGGATCGCCTAATTCAATTACCTCGCCTGAGTCACCGCCAGCAAGCCAGCCCTCCTTCGAGTCGAGTAACAATCCACCCTTCAACTCCTTCGCATCGGAAGCGTGGCATTCGTAACAGTGCTTTAATAACAGCGGGCGAACTCTTCCTTCAAAAAACGCCAACTGTTCTGCGGTAGGCTCGTCCGCATTGGCGCTAAAACCCGCAGTGCCTTGTAGCAAAATGCCGCTGAGGCAAACCAGTAATCGAATTGCGTTTTGGCGAAAGGCGGGCATATTTCACTATCCTCAAAATTCCATTTCCACCAGAAATCCACCGGCAACAGCCCGAAAACTTCCGGCGATAGAAGACGCAGCCAAGCCGCGAGTCAAATCGGCATGCGCATCTGAACATCTAGGATGGCGGCAATGGCTCGTTTATTTGCTCAATGTGGAAATTTTACGATGGTTTATCCCTATAACGCCAGTGCGACAGTGGGGCGGAGAAAAGCTAGAAGCTAGGGGCTAGAAGCTAGGGGTTAGAAGCTACGCCACTTTCGTTTGAGATTGTCAACCATTGCGCTAGGGCTATGCAACTCAATCGGTTGACGCTGGGGGGGATTGGAGCGAGTCGAGAAGCGAAACGATTTCTGCAAATCCTTTGCTAGCCGCGAAATCGCGCGCTGATTCGACGTCCACGTCAAGCGTGCCGGGGGCCGCGCCAGCTCGAATCAATGCCCTAACAACCTCTATTTGTCCCTCGGCTGCCGCAAACATCAAGGCTGTAAAATGTTCTTCTTTGTCCACCAAGTCGACGGAGGCACCGGCTTCCAACAACAATTCAACGGTCTCGATATTTGACGCCGTTGAGGCGAACATCAGCGCCGATCGACCTGCCGCGTCGACCGCGTCAACGGTTGCGCCCCGATCGAGCAGTAGTTGGACCACTTCGTGAAAACCGTCGAACGAAGCAAGCTGAAGCGCCGTTCGGCCGCTTTCATCGACCGCGTTGACGTCCATCCCACGCTCAAGGGCAGCCAACACCGCCTCGTAATCGCCACGCATTGCCGCTTCTAAGAACTCCGTGGGCGAGGGTGGCGCTTTCGCAGCAGCATCCTCGCGTTCCTTGGCCAGTCGCGTTGCCAAATCTTCTCTCTTCCTGCAACCGGGCGCGACGAGACAGCACGCTGTGACGAGCAACGCCAAGACGCCGATTGCTTGCGAGAGTTCGGCGAAGGATCGAAACCGACTACAGCATTGGGAGGCGTTGGTGTTCATGGACTTGATGATAATCGGTTTTAGATTCGTTTGAATGCTTTGTACACGAAGCGAAAAAGGAGAGACGCCATCAGCTTGGCGAAGCCACCAGCCAACGGGGCGAGTTTGTAATGAGCGACGACGGTAAGTCGTCCACGGTTTCCGCATCGGATGCGATCGCAAGCAATCGGCATTGAGACCCAGTTTCAATTCTCCCTAGGTCCCGACGACGCAATGCATCGGCGCCATTGATCGTCGCCAGCTCGAGAACGGTTTGCCAAGTTAGATCTTGGCGATGAGCCAATAACCACTGAACTTCGCCCCAAAGAGAAAGATCAGGATTGCTGGCCAACGAATCAGTCCCAAGTGCCACGCGAATGCCTGACTGAATCATTTTTTCCACTGGATGGAGCGGATGTCGGAAATAGGCGTGAGTTCGGGGACAGTAGACAACCGTCATGTGCGGTTGCCCCGAGAGATAGTCGATTTCAACTTCGTTCAAATAATTGCCGTGAACGATAAGTGGCATTGGCGAATTCGAAAGCAGTTTGAGCAAATCAACCGTCGCGTCCCTTCCCCAGGGAAATTGCTCTCGCAGCACTGTCTTTCCCTCCCCCAAAGCATTCTCGAGCGCTGAAAGAAAGGGGCCATCACCTTTTTCGATGAGGGCGCGCTCTTCGTCGCTTTCGGCGATGTGCATGGCGACCGGCAATTGTTCGTTCGCGGCTAATCGAACGTAACTTTCGATTCGACTTCGCATGGTTGAATAGGGAGCATGGGGGCTGAGCCCAAACGAAATCGAATGGTGGCCTCGCAATCGTGCCTGAAGCTTGAAGGCAGCGTCGGTTGTCGAGTCTGCTCGTTCTTCGGTGAGACCCAGCATTTCCGCAAACGCGACCAGATCCACGGATACGCCTGTGGGCTTTCCCATTTCTACAAGCTCGGTCCATGGGGAGGTGGCGATTTCACCGATCAACCCCGCGCCGCCCATGACCGCCTGCTGCATCCCAGCATGAACAATGGTCAACATCTCTTCCTGACAACGCGGTCGCCCTGTGAATCGGTAGCGAATCACCTCGCTAATCCAATCGTGCAGCTTAATACCAGGGTGTCCGATCGGTTCCGTAAGATCAGAAAGTTGCAGGTGAGTGTGGGCGTTAACCAAGGCTGGCAAGATAGCTACGTCACCTAGATCCGTTACAACAGGCCCTTTCGACGAGTGCGTTGTGCAAGCCAGTGAAACTGGAAGCGAATCGTTAGCGTGGCCAAATGCAACGATGCGGCCTCGATCAGTTGCGATCCAACCGCCATGAATGGGTGGCTGACTGATCGGCAAAATCCACTTCGCTTTGAAAACCCTCACGCTCACCCTTTTAATGACTCACGCTCAACACTTTGTACAATTCGAACGGAAGTGCATGCCCGTTGGGGCTTTCGAGTCGCAGATGAATGCAATTCTAAGATGGCACTCGTCGTGACGGTTGTTGTTGGCTTGCACAATGCCAAGCGCCGCGGCCAAGAATGAAATCACTGGCGTCGACCCCTAACACTTTTCTACCCGGACAAAGTTCGCGGAGGATGCCTTTTGCCTTCGCATCGGATTTGCGATTCGCAAAAGTTGGCATAAACAATACGGACGAACCGAGCATCAAGAAATTGCAATAGCTTTCGGGCACACGCTGGCCACTGATGGAACGGGGCGGCGGCGTAGGCAATGCGTGGATGGATACCACCGGGGACGTTTGTTCCGCCCAGGCCTGTAGCTGGGCGAAGTTTCGCGTCAAGCCTAGCGAGTTGACATCGTCGGGAGCAGAACTGACGGCCGCGACGACGTTCGTAGGGTCAATAAAGCGAGCAAGTTGATCGATGTGGCCATCGGTATCGTCGCCTTCAAGGCCGCCCCCGTCGATCCAAACGATCTCGGTCACGCCTAATCGCTTGTGCAGTTCCTTCGAAATGCGTTCTCGATTCCAGCCTCGGTTGCGGTTAGCCGTTTGGATACAGTCGGGAGTGGTGAGCAACCTTCCATTCCCGTCCCCTTCAATCGCGCCACCTTCAAGGGTGAGCTTACTCACTTCGTTTCGCAGGCCAGCGATACGACAAATTTGTCCACTTGCGGCGGCATCGGCGTCCCACGGTGAATACTTTCCTCCCCAAGAATTGAACTGCCAATCGATTCCGATGACGTCACCACCATCCTGCACAAATGTGGGACCGTAGTCACGAATCCAGCAGTCGTTCGTAGCAATGTCAACCAACTCGACCGTGTCCGAAAGATGACGTTTCGCATCTTTTGCTAACTTGCCAGAGGGAGCGAGCACTCTGACGGTCGTGTATTCGGAAGCTGCGTTAACGATCGCTGCAAAGGCAGCGGGAATTGGCTTGAAGTGTCTTGGCCAAGTGGCCTTGCGATGCGGCCAAGCGAACCAAACCGCATCTTGCGGCTCCCACTCCGCTGGCCAACGACGATTCATCGCAATCGATGAACTGGGAACGCGAAGTTCACGCAATGTGTCCGCCGTTGCGTCCGTCGCTCTCGTTACTTTCTTTGGCTGAATAGCCATGCAAATAAGTCGTCCCGTTGAAGCGTTTGGGTCCACACATCATGTCCGGCGCCATCGTATTCCGTGTACTTCACCGCTGGCTCATGCTTGACACCGTTGAGCGCTTCGATCATTTCGCGGGACCTAACCACGGGAACGGCAGTATCAGCGGAACCATGAAAAGCCCAAATCGGCATTTTACCGTAGCGTTTCGCCCAATCGGGATCACCGCCGCCACAGATCGGAAAGGCAGCGGCAAAAGGATTGTCGTCTTGTGCAGCGGCGAACCAAGTGCCGTAGCCGCCCATGGAAAGCCCGCCAACGTAAACGCGTGATTTATCCACCCGTCCACCCGCTAGCCACTCGTTGACGATACCCATGGCGACCTGCATCGGGCCGGAAGGTTTGTCCGGGAACGTTCCCTTCCCTGATGCAGGAGCCCAGTCAACCGAAACCCATTTTTGGTTTTCGGGACATTGAGGGACGATCACGATGCAAGGATATTCAGCTTGGCGATTGGGTTTTGCGAATTCCGAAATGCAATGCTTCAACGGCGCTACATTATCGTTTCCTCGCTCGCCGGCCCCATGCAAGAACAGAACGAGCGGGTAGCTCGTGGATTCAGTCTCGTCGTATCGGTCTGGCAGTAATACGCGATACTTGTGTTCTTTGTAATCGTTGTCAACAAAGATCCTTTCCACCGTTCGCGCCGGAATGTCCATTGCCTTTGACCCGCTATCGGCCTTGGCCCCGCTATCGTCGCGATCCTGGGACGGATTAGCGACGGCAGCTTTGGTTGTCGCTTCGGGCGATTGTGAAAACGCACAGGAAAGCTGAGCAAACGCCAGCACTACCGCAAAGACAGTTCGATACACAGGCTGTACCCACGGGCTAAATAGGCGAAAGGCGAACAAGCGACGGACGGAAATGTCGGCTGGACTACTCGAGCTGAATCTCTTCCTTCACCTTTTGGATGAAGTGCGGGCTCTTACCACCCTTACTGAGTTCTTCTGCACGCGCAGTCGCTTCGTCTTTTTGATCGTACTCGAACACAGCAACGCGTTTCAGATTTTGGCTGAATACACCCCAGTACAATTTCTTCCGAACTTCCGCAGCGACCTTCGACTTGCGAGTGGTGGTCTTGCGGGTGGTTGCCTTCTTTTTGGTCGCCTTTTTAGGCGATTCGCTTTCGCGTGCTGCGGCTGCTTCGACTTCGGCGGCTTTTGCCTTTCGGCTGACGACCTTTCGGGCCATAGTGATGCGATTCAGAGGGAGGAAAGAGCAGTGAAAGTTTCCGCACAGCTTAGCTTTCACTCTCTTTTTTGAACACGGGGGATATTAATTTCGCAACCGTAACTCAGGCCCAGTTCGGTAGGGGTGTGGAGAACGTCATCGTTATGGCGGTTTTCGGATGTTGGAATTCAATCTTCCAAGCGTGTAGCCTCATCCGCTCGAAACTTACCGCTTCCTCTGAATCCTCATCCTGTATGCCGGGCGGGAGCGATGTTTGGACCATGCCGATTTTTCCGTTTGGCAAATACATCAGATCGCCGACGATCGGGAACCCAAGGTGCCATAGGTGAAGCCGAATCTGGTTTGTGCGCCCAGTGATGGGGTAGGCTTCGACTAGGGAACGTGAGTTTGCCAATCTTGATCGCACGATGAACCGCGTCTCCGCATTGAGCGAGATTTCGTTACTCACGGGCGCATCACTCACGGGGATGTCCTCTGTGCCAATCGCTTCGGCACCTTGAGGAATGCTTCGACCACCCGCGGCTGTTCGATCTTTCGAAATGGGCGCATCACAACTGAAGCGATCATTCTCCGGATAGCCGTAAACCTCAGCCAAGTAAGTCTTGGTTACCGCCGAGGCCGTGAATTGTCGCTGAAGCTGCCCAGCGATCGCTCGACTCTTGGCAAAAATTGCCAATCCGGTTGTGTTGGCATCGAGTCGATGGACTGGTCGAAGCCATGGCATCTTGAACGCCGAACGTAAAATCCAGACCAACGTGTTGCGATTAAAACGCCCACTCGGATGCATCGGAAGCGGTGCCGGCTTATTCACCACGACGATAGAGTCATCTTCGTAAATGACTCGAATCTCTGCACTGACGTTTGGTTCCGTCATTCCCGGGAACAAGTGTGCGTAGCGTTGTCCAGCTTTGACGATTGCGTTTGCGCTAGCGTGGACATTACCCAGTCGAATACGACCAAGGCGAATCTCATCCGACCAATAACCATGTGGTTGACCGGGAATAATCAATTCGACGGCTTCCTCTAACCCTTTGCCATCGAGAGACAAGGGAATGCGAATGGGGCGAACATTGTCGTAGGGAATCGAGCCTGGCAGCGGCGACGTCACGGCACGAATGGCATCTTCGCGAGATTCGTTGGTGGGCAAACTGCAAGTGTCGTGGTTGTCGATACAGTGCGGGCAGGAACGCTCCGGCACATAATGTGGCGATAATTGGTCCTCCAGGCTCAAGATCGATTGGCAAACGTAACACATCGCAAGCCCCGATTCTTTGAGCTCCGGGTTCAGCGCGACCCGCTTATCGAAGACGAAGCAATCGCCTTCATAATGAGCGCCACCGCACTCTTCAAAGTATTTGAGGATACCGCCATCCAATTGGAAAACGTTTTCGTACCCTCCTTTTTGCATATAAGGCCCCGCCTTCTCACAGCGGATCCCACCGGTACAAAACATGACCACCGGCTTCGATTTGAATTCATCGGGAAGCGTTTGAATGGCTTGGGGAAAATGACGAAAGTGATCGACTCCCACCGCCTTGGCACCTTTGAACGTGCCGACTTCGATTTCGTAGTCATTCCGGACATCAAACAGGACCACGTCGCGCCCTTCATCGAGCCAACGCTTAAGCTCCTTGGCAGACAGCTTGGGAGACGGGCGGTTGCGAGGATCGAGTCCATCGATGCCCATGGAAATGATTTCGCTCTTCAATCGCACCAGCATCCGATTAAACGGCTGATGATCACTCCAACTTTCCTTCACCTCCAAATCGGCGAATTCGGGGCGGGCCGTCAATGATGCCAAGAATGCCCTGAGCGGCGTTTCCTCCCCCGCGATGAAAAGGTTGATCCCCTCATGGCTGAGCAAAATAGTGCCGCGCAGCCCATTCGCAACACAGGTGGCCTTGAGCTCTCGCCTCAGCCGCGTCAAATCGTCGAGGGGCGTAAACAGATAGGCAGCGATGTTCAGAAATTGCGTCATAATCCCTATCAGAACAAATCCGACTCTCATAAAAAAGCGGACTTCCCCATCGTCCCGCCCTTGATGACTTCGCCCCTGGGTAGGATCATGAATGCTATCGAAGAAGCTATGCTTCCGACTCGAAACAGAGACGAATCACTTCTGTACTAGAGCTTCGGAAGTTATCGTGTTATCTCGCGATTGTCGCGGCATTGTACAAACAAGTGCGAAGTCGCTACCACGAGCAGGGAGATTTGGGTTCCTTCGGAATTTGGCGCTAGAGGCACCTTGCAAGCAGCCGGACGCTGCCGAGTCACCCATTCATTAACAAACCAAAACTTAAAAAGAGATATTTTCCATGGCTGTGCTCGTCACCCAATCCGCTCCGGACTTCAAGGCGTCAGCTGTCATGCCGGACGGGTCGTTTAAAGATGACTTTACGCTTGGTAGTTACCGCGGTCAGTATGTCTTGCTGTTCTTCTATCCGCTCGACTTCACCTTCGTCTGCCCAACTGAAATCATCGCGTTCAGCGATCGAGTCGCTGAATTTCAAAGCTTGGGTGTGCAGGTCATCGGTGTTTCGGTCGACAGTCACTTCTCCCACTTGGCTTGGCGGAATCAGCCTCGAAATCAAGGTGGGATCGGCAACATTCAATATCCGTTGGTTTCGGATCTCAATAAACAAATCGCCCGTGACTACGATGTGCTGCTGGATGACGGCGTCGCCCTGCGAGGTACATTCTTGATCGATTGTGCTGGTGTGGTTCGCCACCAGGTCATCAATGACCTTCCGCTTGGTCGAAGTGTTGATGAAGCGTTGCGAATGGTCAAAGCCCTGCAGTACTTTGAGAAGAACGGTGAAGTTTGTCCGGCTGATTGGAAAGAAGGTAATCGCACCATCAAGCCCGGCGTCGAGTCGAGCAAAGAATTTTTCGGCGCTGAATATTCACGTTAGTTGCGATGTTTACGTTTAACACGCCTTAGGCAAAAGACCGTGAAGGCTGGTTTTCACCTTGGATCGTTCGCAGCTATTGCCAAGCCTGACCTCAGGCGTGGCTACAATTGAGTGTTTCTTATCTCGTCGATCCGTGTGGTACGACGACTTCGGAGGTCGGTTTGACTAAGTTCGCCATCGTCAGTGACATCCACGGAAACCTCGAAGCCCTGAACTCGGTGATGGATGACATTCGCTCCCAGGGTGTCGATGAGATCGTCTGCTTAGGCGATGTCGTCGGATACGGTCCGTTTCCACGTGAATGTTTAGACGCAGCGATGCAGTTCACATTCACAATCCTCGGTAATCATGACAGTAGCGCGGTGTTCGATCCCGAAGGTTTTAATTCCTCGGCGGAGCGAGCAATTTTTTGGACGCGGCAGCAACTTCACGTGGATACCGATTCCGACGCCTGCAGGCGACGGCTCGACTTCATTTGTAAGATGCCCCGTGTCATGCGGCGAGGCGCAATGTTGTTTGTCCATGGTTCTCCACGTGGGCCAACCAGCGAATATGTCTTCCCAGAGGACACGCAGAACCCAAAGAAGATGGAAAAGTTGTTTTCCTTGATATCTCAAGTCTGCTTCCAAGGTCATACCCACGTGCCCGGCGTGTTTACAAGTGACCTCAAGTTTTGGAAAAGTGAGGATGTACCGCCACGATTCTCGTTCGCGGGAAACGGAAAAAAATTCATGATCAACGTCGGTAGCGTGGGGCAGCCTCGTGATAATGATCCGCGAAGTTGCTACGTGATCGTCGATGACGAGACCGTTACGTTTCGCCGCGTTCCCTACGACATCGAGCGAACCATCGCAGCGATTTACGCCCAAGAAGAACTCGACAATCTCCTTGGCGATCGGCTTCGCGAAGGGAGATGACTGGCTTCGGCAGGGCAGTAGCGCGTTGACTTACAACCAATACCCAAAACCCGTGCAGTTTCGCTCGACTAGATAAGGCAGGCGTTTGCGCTGCTGAACCAAAGCGAAAACCGTACTGGGGCGAAGTACTTCCTAGGCCGGCCGAATCGACTTCAACGGTCGTACTACCGAGAATCGATCTACTGTACGAATGTTCTTTTGGGGTCTGCGACCGGCTAGCGCAGTGTTTCGGCGCGTTGGAAGCCAATTCTCGTGACGATTGCTGCTTGTTTTCATCGGCAATCACTAGGCACCCGCCTTTCTTTCGGTCGGCTGGGAGTAGGGTTGTGCGGGTTACTCAGTTGGTAGCTCCTGGGAGGAATGTGTGCGGCGTTTGTAGATCGCAGCATCTATGGTTATCGTTTGGTGTGGGCGAGTCGATTCGCTCCGATTTCGTACCCGTGTCCTTTCTGAGGCCCTGCCGCCGCCGGTCCTAGAGAATTCAACGCATGCGTTTATCTCCATTAGCTGATTGCCGCTCCCTTGCAGATCTCCTTCAGGCTCGGGCTCAACTTCACGCTGATCGGTCAGCCGCTGTTTTCCTGCATGATTCGGGGCAAATCAGTGAACTGACGTACGGTGAACTTTGGCGGCGAGCGTGGGACGTGGCTGATTCGCTGAGAAATCAGGTTCACCGAAAAGATGGCGAACACAGCTTCGGAGATGACGCGGCACCACCGCTCGACGGGCAACGAGTTCTCTTGCTGTTTTCGCCGGGGCTTGAGTTCCTTCCGGCTTTTTTTGGAGCTCAACTTGCCGGCATGATCCCCGTGCCCACCTGCGATCCCAAGCCGAATCGTTCAATGCCGCGCGTTGATTCGGTGGCCCGAGACTGTTCCCCCGCCGCGATTTTGACGACCGAGACGACCCTTCGAGAGATTGATCGCAAGAAGCTTGATTCCTCAGCTCGAAGCCTGCCGCTGATCGCAGTCGATTCATGCTCGGATCATTCAAGCAGTCGTACCACTGAGCGAGCGCATTCGTTAACCCCTGACTCCACCGCATTCCTTCAGTACACCAGTGGTAGCACTAGCGCGCCCAAGGGAGTCATCGTGTCGCAGCGGAACGTGATGGCGAATCTCGCCGCCATCATTAAGAGCTTTCGACTCGATGCCGATACATCCTCGTCGTCGGCCGCAACGACCGCGGCATCCTGGTTACCATTTTTCCACGACATGGGGCTTATCGGGGGAATGTTGGCGCCGATTTATCTTGGATACCGATCGGTTTTTATCAGTCCACAGGCGTTCATTCGGCAACCCATTCGATGGTTACGGATGATTGATGATTATCAGGCAATTGCGAGCGGTGCGCCAAACTTTGCTTACGACCTGTGCGCTGATCGCATCGCACCGTCACAAGTCGATGCGGTTGACCTCAGTCATTGGAAGGTAGCTTTTTGTGGGGCGGAGCCCATTCGTGCCCAGTCGCTCCGCACTTTTTCCCATCGGTTTAGTTCCATCGGATTTCGAGAATCGTCGTTTTACCCGTGTTACGGTTTGGCGGAAGCAACACTGATTGCGACCGGTGGAGACGGGCCTGCGGTTCCATCCGTGTTGGAGGTGGATCGTGCCGCCTTGAGCCGACGTAAGATTGAACCGACAGCCAATCGCACCAAACGCGATACCGCGATGCTTGTGTCCTGTGGGTCCGCCGTTCAAGGAACGACGGTAAGGATTGTCGACCAAGACAGCCGAATGGTGTTGCCTGAGTCCACCATTGGCGAAATATGGCTAGCGGGCGACTCCATCACAAAGGGCTATTGGAACCGCCCCGATGAAAATCAACATCGCTTTGGGCAGATTCAAACTCGTCTGACGCCCGGACGCAGCTTCGGATTGGCCTCCGGGTTAGCATCGAAATGGTTCGGTCGTGGCACGACAGGCTTAGCGATCGACGCCGACGACGATGGGACTTATTTAAGAACGGGTGATTTGGGCTTTATTCGCGGCGGCAATCTTTATGTGACGGGACGGATCAAGGATGTGGTGATCGTGCGAGGACGCAATTATTCGCCTCAGGACATTGAGGGGACCGTTGCTTCGATTAAAGGAGTCACTCCAGGTCGAGTCGCGGCGGTATCGGTGGAAGGGCCGCGGGCCGAAGGCTTGGGGATTGTCGCTGAGTTAACGCGTGATACGGAGGACGCAAGCTTTGCAACGACTGTTCGTCAAATTCGACGGGCCGTGATCGACGAGCATGACATCGATCCCCGACTGGTGCTGTTGGCTCGACTCGGAACTTTATCAGTAACAACGAGCGGAAAGCTTCAACGGTCACTTTGTCGCCAAGCGATCCTGGAGGGAACCTTCAAAGCTCGTTATCGCTGGGAACGCAACGGTGGCGCCGAATCGCCGCCGATACCGATTCCCACGTTGCCGGAGGCGAATAGTGATCGCAATTGCATGGTCATTGAATCGATAGTGGCGACGTGGCTTGGAGATTGGTTGATTGCGAGACTTGGCATCGAACCAGAAGAGATTCAGGTTGACCGTCGTTTTGATGATTATGGACTCGATTCTTTAGCGGCGGTGGAACTCAGCGGTGAACTGGAGGATTGGTCCGGCATCGAATTGACCCCTGCCAACGCTTGGGAGCACCCGACGATCGCGGCGATGGCAGAGCTTGTCGCAGGGGAACTTAAAATGCTTCATTCCAAAGCCAAAGAAAGTGTTCCCAAGCAAGCCGTTGGAATCTCTTAGACGCGTTACCTTTGGCTTGGCCAATCGCTGTAAAACATGAATCATCCATTGTCCTTTCCGAAGTCAGCACGAATCGTGAAGAGCGATGACTTTACGGTCATCATTCGCCACGGTGAATACGCTGCTGATGACGTGCTGGTCGTCAATGTGAGGTGGGCATTGGGGGCCCAAAACTCGCCCGCAAAGCTAGGGATAAGCATTCCGAAGAAAACCGGAAACGCCGTCGTTCGCAACCGCTGGAAGCGTTGGATCCGTGAGTCTTTTCGCACCCAACGGGAAGGCTTGCCCCATGGCGTTGAATTGATCGTTCGGCCTAAACGAGATGCCCAAGGATCTTTCGCCACCGTCGATAAATCGATCCGAAACACCGTCACGCGCGCTGTGCGGAAGCTTAAAAAGGCTTTCGAACCATAGCTTAGACGCCGATGGCCAAAAAAATCGCAATTTTTCTTGTTCGTTGCTATCAGGTAGGGCTCAGTCCACTGTTGGGACGCTCTTGTCGGTTCTATCCGACGTGCAGCCAATACGCCATCGAAGCCATCAATAAATACGGGTTTTGGCGCGGCGGTTGGAAATCGGCTAGACGGATTTTTCGCTGCCACCCTTTTAATCCGGGCGGTTTTGACCCGCCTTAACGCAATTTCAGGTGGTTGGCGAAATCGACGGTTTGTAAAAATGGAGCGGAAATTACGATTTACGTTAACTATTCCATTTGGAACCGATCCGAGTTTTGACGCGTCTTACCGTGAGCCGAACTCATCGGGTGTCAAAACGTAGGGGTTGTATCGGATTTTTTCGTTTTGACGACGCGCGGGCGTCGAAAGATCATTCGGGAAGATATCGTTCGCGCTTTTTCGTGTTTTGAGAAACACGAGGTGGCGCTGTCCGTCCCTTTAGAGACAATCGCAGGTGAATCGCGTGAAAGTTTCTCGTAACGTTTCTTCGAATAACACCAAGAAAAGCGGCCTCGTCGCCGGGGCGCGTCGCGCATTGGCGTCGTTGCTTTGGAACACTCCGGACGAGTCGCCTATTCGAGGGCGGCTGCTATTGGAGCAATTGGAAAGCCGTCAATTGATGGCTGGCGATGCCGATATGTTGTTCACCGACGGGGTTGTGACGACCGCCGCCAGCCAAGCGTCTTCCGCCGTGTTTGCAAGTACTTCCTCCGCCGAAGGTGAGGCAGCTCAGGATCTGGTCGCCTTTGCGAAGGCCCTTAGGGATGGTGGCGTGAAGTTCTATGGCGCTGCTTGGTGTCCGATTTGTACTCAGCAAAAGCAGTTATTCGAAGACGGCGGAAAGTTTTTGCCATTTATTGAAGTCACTAAAGCCGACCGCAGCCTTAACAGCGTTGGTACGGCCGCAGGGGTGCCGACATTTCCTACTTGGGACATTCCCAAGGCTAGCGCTCCGAACGGCTTTATGCGGCTAACGGGGCCCCAAACACTCGCAACACTTTCGCAAGAAAGTGGTATCGCCATTCCCACTTCGGATACGCCCAGCCTGGCATCTTTAGGCAGTCAGACCGTAGGGATTGGTTCGCCACTTCACATCCCAATCGATGCGTACGACCCCGGTGGAGGTCCGATCACTATCAGTGTGACGGTGGCCGACCCAACACTGATCCAAGCATCGGTTCTCTCTGGCAACCGTAGCATTCGTATCGACATGGAAGGCTATGGCGATATGGTCTTTCAGCTATTCGAAGATCGTGCACCGCGTCCTGCTTCGCGTGTGATCGAATTAGCTAACAGCAACTTTTATGACAACATACTGTTTCATCGTGTTATCGATAACTTTGTGATCCAAGCTGGGGATCCACTCGGAAACGGTACTGGCGGATCAAACTTGGCAGATTTCGATGACCAATTTCATCCCGATCTGCAGCACAATCGAACGGGCATCTTGTCCTATGCAAAGTCAAGCGATGATACTAACGATTCGCAGTTCTTCATCACCGAAGGACCGACTCGTACGCTTGATTTCAACCATTCGATCTTCGGGCAACTTGTCGAAGGTGAAGATGTACGCGAGGCGATTAGCAAGCTCGGAAATTCCTTGGACAAAGGAACCAACGGTAGCGATAAGCCCCTGATCGATGTTCGGATGACATCGATGGACGTTTTCAGTGACAACGAAAATGGTGTGATCATGCTTAAGGCGATTGGCAATCGCACAGGCACCACCAATGTGACGGTTACGGTTCGTGATGCGAATGGCAATACGACGTCGGAAGTGGTCCCAGTAACAGTTGTCGCCGATAGCGGCCAGGGCAGTAACTCGCAGCCGTTCTTGAATAACATCACGACTCCTTCGCCGGCGCCCAACACGGCACCGGTACAACTTCAACTGTCAAGCGTTGATGTTGAAGGAGATGCGGTGACTTATACGGGCTCGTCGGCGACGACCGGCGTTACCGCTGCCGTCAATGCTAATACGGGCTTGGTCACTGTCACCCCGTCTGCAGGATTTGTGGGCAATGCGATCGTCAATGTAACCGTCGCTCCTGCATCAGGTGTGGTCGGTGCACTCTCTGGCCAAAATGATAATCAGCGTGTTACGTTCAACTTCACCGGAACCGGCACTGTCGCCGCGCCGACAAGTGTTGATCTGGTCACGGCCAGCGATAGCGGTACCAGCAGTACGGATAATCGAACGAATGTCGGCTCGTTGGTTTTTACAGTCGCTGGCGTTCAAGCGGGCAACGAAGTGCGACTGTTCTCGGGAACTACGGAAGTGGGACGTGGGACAGCGACGGGCAACACGATCAATATCACCACCAATAATATCGCTGCGCTCGGTGATGGAACTTACAGTATCACCGCTCGACAATTTTCGGGAAGCACCTCCAGCGACGCATCGCCCGCGTTGTCGATCACGTACGATGCCACGCAACCCATTCGCCAGACCGGATTCCCAACTTCTGCAAACGTGGGTGTGGCTCTCAATACAAATCTGACCCATCCGGAAGAAGGCAACGGTCTCGCCTATTCCTTCGGAGCTGCACCAACGGGAGCCACCATCAATGCGTCCACGGGTGTGATCAGTTGGACTCCCACGTCGACGCAAACCGGTTCGCAATCCTTTACGTTGAATCTCACCGACCAGGCGGGAAATGTTCGAACCGAAGTCTTTGTCGTAACTGTTGCTGGTACCCCTCAAGCCGAAGTGCGACTGGAAGTCGCGAACCTTGCTGGGACCGCGATTACAAACGTCGCAGTGGGTGATGAGTTTCTTCTGCGGTTCTATGCGCGCGATGTTCGAGGTTCCTTTGATCGCAAAGGTGTTTTCAGCGCGTTCACCGATATCCTTTTCGACAGCGCACTGGTAACACCTGTTACGACGACGCCCATTCAGTTTGGCCCGACTTTTTCAACGAATTCGTCGGGCAGTTTCAGTACCGGCCTGATCGACGAACTGGGCGCATTGACCAACAATCTTTCCGCTACCAATTTGCAGGAAGTGCTTGTGGCGACGGTACGGATGCGAGCGACCACTGCCGGAAGTCTTTCATTCATTTCTGAGTCCGCAGACATCGATGGCAACGAATTTTTACTTTTCGAGCAAGACGATCCCGTTGCTAATTCGTTGATCCAGTTCGGACGTGCAGACCTTTCGATCGGTGCACGCTTCACCGCGGTCAACGATACGCTTACCGTCGCACAAGGCGCCACAGCGACGACGATTAATGTTCTCCAGAACGATACGTTCAACTCGGGAGTGACCGGTACTCTTACCGTTGCGTCCGTTGGAACACCGTCCAATGGCGGCACCGTATCGGTGGTTACCGGTGGTGTAAGCTATCGACCTGCCGCAACTTTCGCGGGCACTGAAACGTTTACCTACGTGGCCAGGGACAATACCGGAGCTACCCAAATGGCGACGGTGACGGTTTCCGTCACTGGAACCAATAACCCTCCGCCCACAGCCGTGAGTGATTCATTCCCCGTTGTGGAAGATGCTCTCGAAGCGACTTTCAATGTTCGTGCAAACGATACAACTGCCGATGCTGGCGAAACCATTTCCGTTACGGCGGTGGGTACCAGTTCGCGTGGGTCAACGGTTCGTTTAGGAGCGGATGGTTCTTCGATCGTCTACCGTCCGGCAGCCAATTTTGTTGGTAGCGAAACAATTACCTACACGCTCGCTGACAGCCGCGGTGCCAACGCGACGGGTACCGCGACCTTTACCGTTACAGCTGTCAATGACGCACCGCCAGCAAACAACATTACCAAAACCGTTTTCAAATCGACGACTGCTGTCCCCGTTGCATCGCTCGCCGACTACGGTACGAACGTGGACGGCTCCACGGAAACGCTGACCGTTTCACTGGTGGTAACCGCCACCGGCGGAGGTACTTTTGCTGTGTCAGGTACCAACATTACCTACACACCTCCGTCCGCAAGTTTCACCGGAACCGTTACGACATCTTACAGAACGACCGATGCTGGTGGCTTGTCAACTACCGGAACGATCACCCTCAACGTGATCGATGCGGTGCCTACAACCTATTCGTTGACGCTCAATGATCGAGGTGGTATGGCGTCACTGGGCTCTGGGCTGACTGCAACATTGACCGGAACAACGGCGACCGGCGCAACAGTGAATCGATCGGTGGCACTCAGTACGACTGCTACCCCAAGTTTTGCCGATCTCGCCCCAGGTAACTACCAAGTTGAAATACCCGCAGTACCGTTCTTGGTGGGAATGGAGCAGCCTCAACGATTGACATTCACTGCGACCTCCACTGGCGGTGCGATGACCGGTACTGCAAACGTCGGCTTTCTGCACCCGCGATTCATCAGCATCAGAGACTTCTTTAGCAACGCGCCGAGGCAAGCGATTTTCGCGGCAGTAGCGCCCGGTACTGATTCGGTTGTGGTCCTCGGATCACAATCGACAACCAGCGTCGTAGCACCCATCGTGAATCTCAACCAGGATGCGAGTTCGGTAACCATTCGTGGTAACACAACAGCCGGTGCGGCGACTCAAGCTACGGTGCCTGCAGCAAATGATCGCCGGGTGGAAACGCGTGCAGCAGAAGGCGGACTTCGCCTTTTGAAAATCAGTCTCGCAACCGGCGACGTAACCTTCTCAGCGCCGTCCACTACCACCACGACGCAGTCACTTGCTTCGTCGTCGGTGCCTGCAGGAGAGAACGCCTCAGCGCGCCCGGCTGCGGTCGTTCCAGCGACCGCGAATGCGAGTCTCTTCGCGGCGCCATTGTCGGCAGAAGGCGAATCGGAGGATGAATCGGATGACGAATCAGATGATGGATCGCTGTCTCGCATGGCATCTTCACCATTTGCGGTAGTGGATGAAGGGGATGAAAACGAGTCCGTCGTCGATGCGATTGATGAAGCGTTTGCTGACGTGACGGATGGAGTGAAATTGGTGTCGAAAACGGCTGATTCGCTCGCCGAGGGAGAGTCTTCTGCACCCGATGCGTCGGTTGTTGATCAGATTCTTACGGCGAGTCAATGACAAGATAAGTTGGCCTAAGATGTTGAATCTTTTATGCGCTTGGTTGAAACCAACACTAGTGGCGGTTAGCGTAAAGGCGTTGTGAACGCCAAAACTTGGGTTTCATTGCCCGGTATGGTTTTCCTGTACCGAAGCTTTTCCCCGAGTAGAAGTGTTTCAATGCCTACCTCGCCGCTATTTGCTTCGATCGCGTTCTGCTTACTTATTTGCTGTCCGGCAGGTTTCGTCCAAGCGGAATCGGCTCGGCCCAACGTTTTGTTCGTCCTGTGCGACGATCTTCGCCACAATGCGCTAAGTGTAGCCGGGCATCCGAACGTAAAAACGCCGAATATTGATAAGCTCGCGTCGGAAGGCATCTGGTTCAAAAATACTTTTTGCACCACTTCGCTCTGCTCGCCTAGTCGAGCCAGTATTTTAAGTGGGCTTTATGCACATGCTCATGGCGTCGTGAACAATTTCACCGACTACCCGGCGCAACTTGTCAGTTTTCCGATGCATCTGCAGCAGCACGGTTACGAGACAGCGTATGTGGGTAAATGGCACATGGGCGAAGAAAGTGATTCCCCTCGCCCGGGCTTTGACTGGTTTGTTACGCATAAGGGACAAGGCAATTATTTCGATACCGCGTTCAATATTAACGGTGCGGGCGCTAAGCTCGTTCCTGGCTATTACACCCATGTCGTAACCGATATGGCAATCGATTGGTTACGTAAAGACCACGACGGAAAACCGTGGTTGATGATGATCGGCCAGAAAGCTCCGCACAGTTTTTACAATCCTGAGCCGAAGTACCAACAAGCATTCGACGACGTTTGGGTTCCCTATCCTGAAAGTGCGTTCATGCTTGACGATAAACCAGCGTGGATTAAAAACCGCTTGCCGACGTGGCACGGCATTTACGGTCCCTTATTTGATTGGCGGAAAAAATTTCCTGATTCTTCGCCCGAGGCTGTCAAGGATTTCGCAGCCATGACTCACGCGTACATGGGAACCATCTTGTCCGTGGACGATAGCGTCGGACGATTGGTAGAAGAACTTCACAGGCGAGGCGAATTCGACAATACGATCTTTGTTTTTATGGGTGATAATGGCTTACTCAATGGCGAACACGGAATGGTTGATAAACGCACTGCCCACGAGCCAAGTATTCGCGTACCTCTTATTATTCGTTACCCTGCACTTCAAAACCCATCTTCAACTGGAAAGGTCATTGACCAGCAAGTTCTCACCATTGACATTGCGCCCACGCTTATCGAACTTTGTAACGCTCCGATGCTAGAAAACCTTCACGGCAAGTCGGTGGTGAAGCTTGTTAACGGCAGCGATGATGCTTGGAGAGATGCGTGGTTCTACCACTACAACTATGAAAAACAGTTTCCCTACACGCCGAATGTTCGCGCCGTACGAACCGATTCGTGGAAGTATATCCACTATCCGCACGGTGATGGTGGCCCCGATCGTCACATGGCCGAGCTGTATAACGTCGAATTTGACCCCGACGAACGCTACAACTTGATTGCCAATCCGAAGTACTCAGGGATCGTTGCAGGATTGAAAGTGCGACTAGAGCAATTGATGGAAGAAGCAGGGCTTCCCATGCAGGCCGATCGCATGCCGATCGACGAGGGAATCAAATCTGAATTGCCTGATCAGAAAATTCGATAGCCCTTTCGAGCATCTTTGTAGGGCAATACGATGAAGAGCCTTTGCTGCGATAAACACTGCGGAAGCTTTGGTGGGAGCAAGTTGAGCTTTTTAAACGCCCGCGATCAATTTTCAAACGCTGCCGCAACAATCGCGATCTTCCGTGATGAGAGTAGCACTGGTGTGGGGATTCCAACGTCGAAAGTTTGATGTGGAGTCAATCGAATGGTTTGACGTACGGAGATAGTTATTATTCGAAGTGCTGAGAAGCTAAAAGCACGGGGCAGCGGGAAGCAAACTTTTGGTGATAGAGCACTGGGATAACTGTTTCGTCGACTTGAATGTGTTCTCGATCGCGTAATACGGTAATCGAGTCCAAGCCGGAGGCTCGCTGCCTCTCTAAGCTGGAGACGGGCTGCATTTTTGCTGTTGATCGGAACCACAACCGTCCCGCTTGCCTGAACAAAGTCCGCGCCCCCGTCAACCTTTGTTTAGCAGATGGATTCCAAGGTGGCCGAGTTCCACAATGCGATGGCGGGCTGGTCAACGCGATCATGCGCATAGCACAACACGCTGACTGAGGCCGTATTGAGCAGGAAGTGGCTTGCGTGTTCAACGGAGAGGCCAATCCAACGCGCACCAAGAACCCGACCGAAGTGGCCATGTGAAAAAATAGCCACGTTACCCCGAAGCCCATTAAGACGATGGATCATTCGATCGGCGCGAGCTGCCACCTGTGAAGGCATCTCACCGTTTGGACATCCGTCCTGAAAGATGTTCCAGTCCGGACGTTCCACACTAATGTGCTTGCCTGTACGTCCTTCGTAATCTCCGTTGTCCCACTCGATCAAATCATCATGGATTTCAGCGGATGCAGACAGTCCTGCCAACGTGCATGTTTGTATCGCGCGTTGCAACGGGCTGGTCCACACATGGTCAAATTTGATGGCGCGGATACGGACACCTAAGCGTTGTGCCTCTGCTTCGCCCTGTTGGGTGAGCGGGATGTCGGCGCGACCACTGTGTTGTCCCGATAGTGACCACTCGGTTTCACCATGTCGCATAAAGAATAGTCGAACCATCATAGATTACCTTTCGGTGCATCGTACCAAATGGAAAAGGGGCAGATACGATCTGGTGCATTCTAATGTATTTTGCGAGGTCGTTGCTCATGAACTCAGGGGGCACTTTGAGATGTAGGCATTGATGCTTTTTGGCTTGGGCGGTTGACCTCGTCAATCCGGGTCACCACTGCACATCTCATTGAAGCGACGTTGCATTTCCTCAGGCGTTACATCTTCGATCGGAGACCCTATGAGCCACTCATGGCCAAATGGATCAACAACCTTTGAAGATCTCTCCCCATAAAACTGATCTTTCGGCTGCATGCTGACTGATGCTCCTGCATCCTCAGCCTGCTTCGTCATCGAATCAACATCATCGACGTGGAGGTGTACCGACGAACCCGTTCCGCCGAATGCTTCGGGACCTTGTATTCCATACTCAGGGTACTCGTCCGATAGCATCACAGTAGATGTGCCGAATCTCATCTCCGCGTGTCCAATTCGTCCTGACGGCTCGGTAAGCCGAAAAACTTCGACTGCGCCGAAAGCCCTCTTGTAGAATTCAATAGCACCATCCGCATCGCGCACTCTTAGGTAAGCAAAGACGGCATGAATCATTTTGTTACTCACTTTCGTTCGCAGTTGGCGTGACTTGTCAGAAAAATTGAGTCGTTCGGTATGATGACGATCTCGTTCTGTGCCAATGATTGTAAGCCAAAAAGCTCTAACACCTTATTGTCGAATACGTCGAGTTTGCCATCGGAGTCGCTGCG
>JANOBM010000108.1:0-5571 GCA_031411655.1 Planctomycetaceae bacterium | reverse complement strand
GCCTAGCTCCCTAGTCCAATCCCTGTTCGACGGCCCTCTCGACATCGTGGGTGATGTCCACGGTGAGATCGACGCACTGCGGTCCTTGATGCGTCATCTGGGTTACGCTGCCGATGGGACGCACCCGGACGAGAAGCGGCTTGTGTTCGTTTGCGATCTTAGCGAGTGCCGCGAAAGTAACTTTGCTTTGATAGACGGCAAAACCGCAAATGCAGATCGATCGCTCCGTGTTCAAGATCATCTGCCGAACCACAACCGCTGTATCGCGAATCAGTGACCGTGGTGGCGCGGGGTTAGCTATGACCGCTTCTAAGCGACCGGTTATTGTAAGGCAGTTCCACTTTAGCGTGTTGTAGTAAGAGGCGACCGGTTCCGTATCTTCAAACCCATTCTTGGCCAGCCCGACCACCCTTCGCCGGTAAGCGGATCAGCATCGCCAAGCACATTGGAACGGACGCAACGGCAACGATATCCTCAGTCTCCCAACTACTCGGTATCAGCAATAGAAATCCATTTCAAACGGCGGTCATAGCGGAAATCGATCATCTGCAAAATGAGAATGCGATTACCCAGCGGTCTGGGAAGCTAATCGTGGGTTAGCAAAGTGAAAGTCAATGGTCCGCTTTCACGACAGGCTGAGAAAGCCCACCACCGGCCGAGGCGACCACCTCGCCCATTGATGAATTCCAATTCCCGATGGTGGCTTCACCGCAGTCGATTGCATGGGATCGATTCAAGACGCGTTCGACTTATTTAGCCGCAAATCGACTGGCTTTTGGTTGGTCAAACAGGAGCGCGATGTGGTAACAGACAAAATTGTCTAACTCAATCGAGTTGCAATGGAAACCGCGCTCCATTTCCGTTCGCCGCGATCCGGGATAAGATCTAAGAGTTAGTTGAAATTGAGTAGAACTGTGCAGCTAGAATGGTGCTAACCTGCCATCTGACTGATGGCAGCGACTTGCGATGAAGGTTTACGGATACCAGTCTTGTAAGACGTTGCATTAAAGGGGGTAAGTATCAAGTATGGCTAAGAAGAAAACGGCTGATTGCGGAGAAGTCAGAGCCAGCAGGATCGTGCTTGTGGATGGATCTGGCAACGAACGAATAGTGATGCAACTTGAGAGCGATCAACCAAGCGTCACGCTGCTTGGCCTGAATGGCAAGGTGCAAGCGAGCCTCTCGATCGTCGCTGTGCACCACAATTCAGCGGAACTTTTGCTCGCTAGTCCTGACGCGAATACCGTTGGACGGTTTTCAGTGCACGGCGATCCCGCCATTGAAGGAACTGCCACGCTGATGTTTGGTGGTAATCATAAGCGTATCGTTGCGTCCACCAATTCACCGACATTACTTCCAAGTTTGGATCTGATTGACGAAGCTGGTGTGACTGTGACCCACCTTCCACCAACAACGAAGACGACAAAAGAAATGAAGAAAAGTAAAGGCGCATCAAAGAAGGGCGGGGCGTCTAAAGGCAAGAAGAAGAAATGACCACGATTGTCAAATGACCACGATTGTCAATCGATTGAGTGGTTCGGCCCTATCATTGCTAGGGCCGTACATGGATGTCGTTGTAGTCGATATGACACGATCAGGGTTTCGATGGCACCCATGAACCGCCGAAGCGACGTCTTATCCAATCTCGCTGCTTACCGAGTGGGCAATGCACGCTAGCCGTAACTCTGATCCTGCTACCCTGAAACAGTTGGGCAGAAAGTTGGGATACGACGTGATGGATAACCATGGACGCCTTTCGACATCGGGATCGGGCTGTAGCGAATGCAATTGTCAGACGAAATATACCGGCGGTCTATGTCGCTGGTGTTGGCTAGAGAAAAGACGCCGGAACGGTGTTGGCGAACTCCGTTGTTTGTGTCCAACAGTGCAATGCTCAACCACATAAAGGCTAGCCAAATTAAACTACGACTTCATCAAGACGTATTCTTATTAGCTGCAGCAGGACTAAAGTGATGGCAGGCGTTAAAAGACCTCAAAGGACACTGACCGAGCTGAAGCCAAATGAGCGAAAGCGTTATATCGATGCATGGCGAGCGTCACTTGATACGAATGATGATTCGCAGCGAACACTCAATCTCCATGCAGTCATTTGTGAAGCCCATGAACTGCGGTCAAAACACATCGGCACGTGTGTAGACGCTGCACTCGCAGTAGTATTTCCTTTGATTTCAACGAGAGCCCGACTGCAGCGGCTTCATGAGATTCCGAAAGAGAGTCTCGAAAAAGCGATGAAAATATATCAAGGAAAAAAGGCTGCTGAGCATGCGGACACCCGTAGTAGTCCGGTACTTACCACCAGTCACCTTGAAGCACTTGCTCGATGTGTGGACGCCCGCAAACGTCAAACGCTGCTGAAAGAATGTGCAACCAACGTTTGGACCGCTACGGTATTGAGGAAAATGGTCGTTCCGAGACAAACGGGAAACGCGATTAAACCGCTCAAGTTGGCCAAGCAAGTTCGCGTAAGAGCTGACCAGTTGATCAAGGTACTCAGTGAAGTGGAGGCAGAATCGCTCATCGATGCGGTCGATCGGGTGAAAAAGAGAGATCGAGATGCCGCCATCGGTGAATTGGACAAGGCAGTCGAATCACTGAAACTACTCAAAGGTCAGATAGATGGTTGGCCAGATACACTCAAGTCAGCTAGCAAGAAATTACGTGGAAAAGCCCAAGGTTAGCCTCGTTCGACCCCATGTATCTAATTTTCCGGTCTTCGCATCGCGAGTGTGGTATCGTGCTTATGCTCGGCTTGAGCCAATGCATAACCAAATTGAAACGCTCCAATCGAGCGCCACGATCTCAGGCTTTCTTATGGGCCTGTCGCAAAACTACATCACTGGTTGGCCAACCGATTCATAACTTGATCTTTGTTGAATACTCACGCTCCCTGCGGACGATTTACGCGATCGAATGGCCTTACTGCAAAATACTGAACAACGTCCAATACTGAGATTCAATGCGACCCATTGCAATGAACGCAATCGCTTTGGTAGGCTGATTTTTACGAAGCAACGGGGTTTTTCAGCAAAAACGCCGGCGAATTGGCTGCTCTACGGAACCGAAGGTTTCTGGTTCGAACCCAGTGGGGTGTATTCTTTAAGTCCTGGTTGATACTCATCTTAGAGTAACCGCCGTAGTGGCGTGCGACCCGTCAAAGCCGAGTTTCTGATATTTGATATCAGAAACTCCTAACGATGGAGTTTCACGCTGTGGGTAGACCGAAGAAAATGGTTCCTGATTACCGCTACCATGTGAGCGGTCAGGCAGTTGTCACGTTCAATGGCGTGAACTTCTATCGTGCTGCCAGTCACAACATTCTGGACTTTTGTGCGCGAGTTCCCGCGCGAAAGGCTGAACTGGGGCCGGGTTCGCACAGTGAGTCGAGGCCAGGCACCGCAAACAGATGTTTGCTCGGCTGAAATTGCGATTTTTCTACAGTTCGCGCAGCGCCGAACACAACTCAGCCCGGGGAAAAGGGGCATTTGAACTCAGCTTGCGATCGCGACCAACGGCTCACATGCACGGCATGTTCGCTGGCGATTTGCCTCGATCCGTTCCTTTCGAGCCTCCTTCCGCGATGTTTCAAGTCTCTCAGGAAGGTCGCCTCCTTTACCGAAGTACATTTCATCTGGCGTTTGTCCACGAAACGCCGAGTGCGGCAGACGCGAGTTGTGCTCTTGAATATAGAAAGCCACCAACGTCTCGACTGTCCTAACCGAGTCAAGTGTGTTGAGGAAGAGCCATTGGTGTTTGAGGGCTCTCCACCATGACTCGATCATCGAGTTTGAAAACGTGATTTCTGTTTGGGCCAGCATGCGATTGAGTATTCCAGATTCGACGAGTTCATTGACCGCACCATTGAAGTTCTCAACGCCACCGTCGGCCAGTAGCATCGGTTTGCAATCGGACATTCCTTTCGACGCGGTTAGTAAAATGTCCGCCGTGGCAATCGGATTGAATGTTGAGGACACCTTCCAGGAAAGGACGGGCAGTCGTTCAACTCACATTGCTCTTTACGAGTCCAACCATGGTATGGGGACGGTGAGAGGCGTATGACTCGCAACACCGAACGCAACGGTAACGTTGGACGAGACCGCTCAATCGCACGCAACAACGTGCGTTTCTGTTTCCCGTCGGGAACTCTCTCATGATTCAGTGCGTAGCCAGACAGTTTGAGCATGACGATCATAACCCGCAGCAACGAGTTGAGCTTCTGAAGCCGGGCCCGAAGCTGCAGGACCTCGTTTTGTAGGTTGATCGCATCAAGCTGAACAACATCGATCGAAATCACCTCGGCGGTCGGCGCCCTTAGCCAGCCGCGTGCTGTTGATCGAGGAACACCCTGCTGAAGGGCGCAGTGGATGTCCTGTGTGGATCGAACAAGCTCTTTCAGACGGTGATCGTATCGATTCTGCGTTTGGATAGTGGTGGCCATTCCCCAATCATGATTCCGTTTTCACACAGATCAACTGACCGGAAGGAATTGGGCGTCCCGGCGCCCGTGCTGCGCGAGAACTCGCGCGGAAAAGTGTAGAATGTTGTGACAGACTGCAAGGCGGGCGATCAGTTTTTACTTAAGAATCGGATTGGCCTTTTCAGCCAAGCCCGAGGAAGTCCTTCGCGTGCCGGTTTACATTATGACGAAAGCCCCCGTTGGACATGGTGCATTCGTGTCGGGCGTGGCCTGAGTTGCTAGGAGTACCATTGCCGGCCATTTCTGACCGCTGTTTGATAACCGTGTCTCGTTCCTGCTCGCCGCTCAAGAATACCGGAACTTGCAGCTAACTGCATATAGTTTTTCGACGCTCCGGTGTGTCAAACCGGTGCGAGTTGGACAATTGATTCATAACCCCTTCAACTGGATAAACTTCTGAAGTCGGCGAAATGCCCGAATATCACTAGATATTGTGGGTCATCTCCGTAACTTGTTTTGTCGCGATGCCGATGGAGCGATCGAGCGGGATGCCTGCGCAGGCTAGGATCGTTGTGAGCAGGTCGCCTTGATTGCCTTTGGTGTCTGGCAGGAAGCGTCCCGAGTTGATAGTGCCCCCGCCTTTGCCGGCGATGATAAAGGGGAGGTTGTCGCGGGAGTGTTGGTTGCCGTCTTCGAGGCCGGAGCCCCACATCATGATGCAGTTGTCGAGCAAGGTGCCGTCCCCTTCGCGGAGGCTGGCCATCTTCTTTACCATGTAGGCGAACTGGGCGATGTTGAACGCGGTGATCGCGGCGACTTTCGCGACCTGCTCGGGCTTGTTCTCGTGATGGGTCTGGGAGTGATGCTCGTCATTGAACCCAAGCTCGGGATAAGAAACGCCGTTCGGTGTGGAGCCGATGTAGGTGCTGACGCGAGTTGTGTCGGTCTGGAAGGCGAGCACGTTGAGATCGCACATGACCTGCATGTATTCGCTACGTTTGTCGCCTAATGTAATCTTGATTTCGATGGGCGGGGAATCGGTGGCGTTGCGTTTAGACGAAGCGACTCCGGCCTTCTCCAACGCAGCCTCCTTTTGTCGATACTCGATGGCGGCGATACGACGCTCCACGGCGCGC
>JANOBM010000107.1:0-44581 GCA_031411655.1 Planctomycetaceae bacterium | reverse complement strand
GTTCGTGGATGTGAACGGCGATTACTCGGTTACCCCTTCAGATGCACTCCGCATTCTTAACGAGCTCGCTCGCCGTATTCGTGCTGGACAGGGGAATGCCGAATCGCTGACGACGTCCAATGCAATCGCTGCGCCGCTGGTGGATGCGGTTTTCGCGCAAAAGAGTGATGAGCGATCGATTAGTCAATCGCTGCTGTTCTAACCCGTCGCTCCGTTTTGAACCACTGCTAGCTTAGCTCTCGCAGCGATCGGTAAGTCCGAAAGGAGATCCACGACCTGACGAGGTCGCTCCAACAAGAACCAGAAACCGTCGCGGGACGAAAACACCTGCTACGTCTTCGTGCTTCGTCAAATCTAAATCTTAGGGTTGACGGGAATGCGTACGACGGACTTCCAATCCGTCGTTGACGATGTTTGCTGACGGACTAGAAGTCCGCCGTACCCTCCAACTAAGTGTTGACGAAGCACTTACCTCGTTGGTCACGATTGAGACTTTGGTTTCTAAATCCCATGCGATGTTGTGCATCGGCAATCGTCGTGCACATGAGGACGTGACGCGACGACCGTGAAGCCAATCCTCACTGGGTCGGTTCAATTGCCTGCCTAAGAAAGGCTAACAGGTCTGCCATATCGCTCACCGTGATGCTGGTTTCAAGTCCCTCGGGCATGAAAGATACATTCGAATTCTGCATTCTCTCAATTTCACTTCTGGCGATACTCCGCGATGCGCCATTGACTTGCTTGATGGTGACGCTGTTGGCGGTTTCAGCTGCTAACAATCCCGTGAGAATCTCACCCGTCTCCAACAAACAGCTGTAGGACTGGTAACCGGGCTGAATATCGATATTCGGGTCGATAATGTTAGTAAGCAACTTCTCGGGTGCATGTGTCACCACGGTCGCCAAATTGGGTCCCACATCGTGACCGATATCGCCACGACGGTGGCAATTGGCACAGGCTCGTCTAAAAACCGATTCGCCCTTATTCACTGCGCCATTTAAAACAAGTGCCTCGCGATATTGGTCAAGGATCTGTTTGCGTGTCGATTTGCCGACTTCATCAAATACGCTCGCTGCGAGCTGTTGAATTTTTGAATGAGGATGTTGAGCCAGTTGCGAACGTTGTGTCAGTGACAGACTCCCAGCACTCATTTCACCTTTGATTAACCGGTTCAATAAGTCCTCGGTCCACGCCTCTCTTGAAAGCAATGCATCGACCACTTGGATTCGCAGGTCGGGGCTAAGTTCCGTCCATGCAGTTGCAAACAGTTGTGGAACTTCTTCGATGCCCGATTGTGTTAACGCAACGATAGCGCGAGATTGCAATGATAAATCAATCTGGGGCCTCAGTAAGCTTGCGAGGGAATGCGCGCCGACCTTTCGATAATGGGTGACACGCGTCATCAGTTGCGCACAAGCCAAACGACGGCTTTCACTGCATTCACCGATCTCGACTTCCCCGCGTGCTGACTCAAGTTCCGCATTAAGCCCTTCAATCAAGCGCGAAACCGGGCCATTCGCGTCTGCCGATGCCATCTGATAAAGATCGACCTGTAAGCTTTGTAACGCACCGAGATAATCATCAAGTACCGCGATGCGGTCGTCTTTATTCGTCTTGAGTGCATTGGCTAAAAGCATTGCAAGCACCGTTTGATCACCACGCCCAACCGCAAGTCGTAACAGGGGATCACGAAAGAAAGCAAGTGTTTTGGGGTCCGCCTCTGTGAGGCCATTGAGCAAAACTTTTACGTGCGGCAGCGCTGAACTCATTATCGCCGACCGCACAAACGGGTCGTCGGCAAAACGCTTCGCGAGCACCACCAAGGCATCCGCGGCTCGCGTATCGTTCCACTGACCAATTGACAGTGCGAGTTGCAAACACACTTTCACATCTGCATCGGTGGCTAACGCGACTGCGGATTCGATGATTTCAGGCTCACTTCTGGACTCTGCCAGACGCAAGGCGACTTCACGAACTCGCGGGCTTGGATCCTTCAGTGCAAGAACGATGTCAGGCACGGCAAGTTGACCGAGCCCCTCGAGGACATAAAGCGATTGAACACGAGTCTGCGGCAACTGGGCTGACCTTGCCATTGCCTTCAGGGAAGGAGCGGCGACAGTTGAACTTTCTCGATTCCATAACAGCATTTGATGGGCTTTATCGCGTCGCCATTCATGTGTCGAATTCAACGCGACAACCAGTGAATCCGTATCTGTTTTTTCGAAATCCAATCTGTTGTCCCTCGGGACGCCTTCTTTCGTTATCCGATAGATTCGGCCACGATCATCACCTAATCGATAGTGTGGGAGCAATTCCGCTTTACCCTCCGCAGGCAACCAGTCCGGATGCTCAATCATGTAACGATACATATCGGCGATCCACAGCGCGCCGTCCGGTCCCGTTCGGATCATCACTGGGCGACACCACCGATCCTCGCTTGCAAAAAAATCATAAGGCCCTTCACCAATCGGCCGGGAAGAGGCGAAGCTAACGCCTGCCTCTTGCAGTACGTTGTGTTGCACCAAATTATGAAATGGTTCACAGGTGAACGCATGAAAAGGCGGGCCAACTGAAAAAAGCTCGCTGTCTCCGTAGACCATACCGCTACATGCCGACGTGAAGCGACCGGACTGTTCAAAACTATGGAATCGTTTTTCCGGTTGGCTGGCAGGATAAACTGGCGGACTGTTTGGCGGAACCACGTGCTGAATCGCAGAGATCGTAGGCACGTAGGGATTGCGAGCCAAATAACGATCGGGGAGCACATAATGCCAAAGTGGATTGGCGTTCTGAGTGCCGAACCAATGACCCCATGCATCACGATTTCGACCATATTGAGATGGTCCCGATTCTAATTCCAAAGCGCCCGTATCGGGCTGGAATCGAAAATCCCGACTGCCGATCTCATAGGATTGACCGTTTCGAGGCGAGAACACTTTCGTCCCGAGCCCATGATTGGCATGATGCCCTCCATTGGCACAGTACACCCAGTTATCCAGCCCCCAGCGGAGGTGATTGATGCGAAGTTGCTGATTTCCCTGGCTGAAACCTTCAAGCAGGACTTCTTGCTTATCCATTGATCCGTCGCCATCGGTATCACGCAAGAAGAGCAATTGCGGTGCGGCGGTAATCAAGACACCATCCCGCCAAGTCATGATTCCGTTGGGGAAATTCAGTCCGTCGGCGAAAAGGTGGCTTGATTCATATATCCCATCACGATCGACATCTTCCAACACTCTCACTTTCCCGCCTGGCCTTCCTTTACCATCCATTCCGAGGGGATAATCGGACATTTCGACAACCCACAATCGTCCTGCAGAATCCCAATCAAAGGCAACAGGGTCCACTACCTGAGGTTCCGACGCGATCATCTCGACGCGAAATCCCGCGGGCACATGAACCTTGGCGAGGGATTCACTTGGCGAAAGCGGTTCTGAATGAGCTTGTGGTACTGTTGCCGTTAGTGCGCCAACCGGTTCTCCCGAAGCAACGTAGAGCTTCGTCGCTTCATCGTCCGTTAATGCATGGCTGAACAGTGAAAAGAAAGCGACGTTGCCTTGCAATGGCGCGAAATGATCGCATCGAGCCCCGATGAAAAACGATTTAGTGCCGGGTGCCGTTTCATCTAACTCGGCATTAATCTCCGGATCGGACTGACCGTTCAAATACAGGCGAATGCTTTTGCGATCGCGAACCATGACGACATGATTCCAGGTGGCGGGCACAATCGAAGTTTTGCCAACGACGACTTGGTCCCGAGCATTCCCGTTAAAGACTATCAACCGACCGGTCAAATCCGATCGATAGTTTCCACCCAATCCAAGGTGGACACCGGGTGCCATAGGGTCGTCGTCGGGACCGCGTGAGAAAAGATACGCAGTGACCGGACGCTCCTCGTTCGGTAGCTCACTGCGAAACCACATCGCTGCCGTATAGCTGTCGCCGAGTTGATCCAAGGTGCCTTTCAGTCGACCCGTACGGAACGACGCGAATGACTTGTCATCGAACGAGACGTTACCGTCTGTTTGCAATGAACTTGGAATCGCGTGCATTGGATAAACAACGATTGGATTGAGGGACTCGATATCCTTTTGATAAGTCGGCGAAAACGAGGGAGCACGCGACCGGCGATGGCGTTCATTAGCCTGTCGCTCCCGCTCGGCAGTTTCGCGAGCACGTTCTGTCGCGATGCCAGAGAGTTTCCACCATTGAGCAACCTCGTCTCCTTTAAGCGATCGATCAAAGATGGCAATCTCATCCAATTTTCCCTGCAAATCACGACCAAATTCAACGACTGACTTTGCGCCTTTTGTCGCAATCGGCGATACCATCGTCGGTTCCATTGAACCATTCAGGTGCACGTGCAGTTCATCGTCGATGCGATTCACAACGATGAAATTCCAGTCATCAGCGAAGAGTAATTCTGATGTGGAAACAGTGCCGGCCACGATCTTTACGCGATGATCATCGAATTGATGCGTCATGACACTTTCTCCATCCGGGCCACTACACAGAGTTCCCGACCGCTCGCCTGCACCGCTACGCTCACCTAGCCAAAACCAAAATGCGAACGAATAGTCGTCGGAGAGCTTCAATGTATCGGCAACCACGCTACCGCCTGCGAGGTGAACGGAGCGATTGATTTGTTCGGAACCGGAAAACGCGGATGCTCGCAAATGTTCGCCCGCTCCCACGCCGGAGCCGGCTCCAACACCCGGCAAGAACCATGCAAAACCTTCTCGTAGCGCTGCCGGCCCGCCAGCGACCACTGCATTCCGGGCGGACTTGCCATCCTCGTCGTTTAATCGCCAATAGGCGATCGGTTTCGCCGCGAGGACGGCATTCGCGTAAGGCCCATGCTCGTCCAGCATCAATCGGCTGGGCTGACCGGTTACCTGTTCCATCGCGTCAACCAGAGTGTCAACAATTTTCGTTTCGGCACTCACTTCTAACCCGGCGGTACGCGCTGGCCAAGTCGTATAGCCCCCAAGTGTGTGTTGCTCAGGTGGAGGAATGTAACCTTCCGCACCGTTTGCCAATTCAATGTTGAAGTGCGATGGAAATGGCGAACGGCCTCGCAATTTCAATCCGGTCAATGCGTAGACCTCGTTCGGAAGGGTTGTGATCGTCAGATCACCGATTCGAATGGCTTGTACCTTCAATTCCGTCTGTTGTCGCTCATGAAGGATCATCGCCTCCATCGCATAGACTTCGGAAATATTCTTTGGTAACTCGTTTTCGATTTTCGCTGCGATCGGCTTTGCCCATTCCAATCTCGCATTATCGGGAACGCGGTATTTCAACTGCAAACGTTTCTCGACGATCCCGATCGGTACGGAAGCGCGATATTCGATTCCTGCAAGCGCCTTCTCCGCATACCGAGCGACGGCCTCGGCGTAGCTCGACATACTGATCGACTTTGCGCGGGTACCATAATCCATCCACATCAGGTCCCCACTGGTTCCCTGAGAAATAGCGCATACGAAGGGGCCATTACCGTCCCCCGGTTCATTCAAGATCGAAGCCATCGACTTGCAGAAAACGCCGTAATAATCGGCCGAAATGGCGCTTGCACCAAAATAATGCTGGGAGTAATTGGCGAACAGCGCGAGAGGCTTGTCTTCCATGGTTCGTAGCGAAAGGACCGACAGCACCGGATCCACAGGACCGGACGGTCCAATCACATCGGGACTGAGATAGCCGGGGTGCATGTGCGCCCGACCGGTGGCGTTGCCAAAGGGATCGATGATCGCCTTTTCGGGCTTTCGAATCCATCGACGATTGTGAGTGTGCTCCCAATCGTCGACCTTTCCCCAACCGATTTTCGCAGGTTCCAAACGATGGTAAGCAGCCACGATGGATTGGGCAATCTTAGTGGGCAACATCGCCGCGTAAGTTTTGTCTTGCCGAGTTCCCAAGCAACCCATTGCTGCCGGTGCCGAATGGGTATGGGTCGCACAGACCATCATCTGTTCAACAGGAACACCGCACATCTCGCTCGCTTGACTCTTCGCATCATCGATCAATGCCTGAGTCATCATACACGTGTCCACAACCGACAAGACGAGCTTGGTCTTTCCGTCGTCAAGCACCATGGAACGGACAAACAATCGATCATTGACCTGAGACGATTGAGATTCGAGAAATCCACCCGCAATGATCGATGGTTGGTTCTCCGGGGTGATATCAACCGTCGCAGCGCCTGCGCGAAACTCTGCGCTATTCGCTACGGACGGTTCCAAAACCATCGCTGGAATGACACCCAGCAGAACGAGGAGGGGACATGGCAGGGATATTAGCCATATCTTTAGTGCGTGCATTTGAATCAAGCCACCTTGAGAAGGAGTCGGATTTAAGGTGATTCCCACATCGACTGAATCATCCTTGTTGTCTCTTCGACCAGCCGTCGCCCACCCTCGGGTCCTACCACTCCATCATCGATTCGCCCACTGTAACCGCCGCCTTGAACAGCGCGTTCAGTTGGCAAATACGCTCCACAGTCATTCGTCAATTGCACGATCGATGTTTGAACAGCAGGACTGCGCGACTTCATTCGCAACCCATAGTCGGTAAACAGTTCAAACGGATTGGTTGCGAGCGCCAATCCGTTTAGACGCAAGGCATGAACCTCCGTATTATAAAACGGATCCGATTCTTGATAATGGTAGCGAGCTATCATCGTACGACTCACACGCCAGTTGATGTAATCAGGACCGCTGAGTTGCTCGATTTTGTCCTTTCCGGCGTCAAAGATTTCAGTCGATTGTTTGTATCGTTCGTCGGTAACTTTCCAAACTGGTAATCGTAAAACTTCGACACGGTGGTCCATTCGTACATCTGCAGTCTTTGATTCACGAGCGACGTCGGTGATATCATCGACCGCCCGAACAATACGCCGCGCGATCTCTTCACGGTAGAGCAGACCGCTTTGCTCAAGCATTCGAACCGTCGAAGGTTTTCCGACCTGCACGTGAGGCGACTGATCACCACTAGCGCCCGTCAACGGCAAGACAAATAAGTCGGCAGAGAATTTCTCTCGCAATTGACTGCGCACATCAAACCAAAAGTCAGCGGACAGATGATTCTCGCCCTCGACCTCCTGCGATGGACAATACACAGTGATTGCCATTCCTTCGATTGTGTCGTTCCGCCAAAAGAAAAGCACGTCGATAGAGTCGTCACTCGTACCCTCGGTGTGGGAGAAAAGCGGGTCCTTGGTATCTCCGTACATTCGTGTTGTGCCATCAAAGTAAACCGCACGACGATTGCGCGCGACGGAAGCATGCGTTAACGCAAAACTGAATTCACCTTCTTTTCTACGTTCCCACGCGCGAACAATTGCCCTCGCGATCTGCCGTTCGAGATCATTTAAATAGGCTAACGGCCGCAGCACCTCAGTTTGGTCGGCAGGAATACGATACGCCCAGCTTTGAACGAAGTCGTAAGGGTGAAAATCTGTTTCTTCCGCGTCCGTTAGCGCTGGGGCGGTGTGAGTATGCGTTGCCGACAGAATGATTTTATTGGTGTCGAGGTCGGGAACGGATTGCGATACCAATCGGCGAACGTTATCCGTCATCGTTCGCCGAATTCCCACCAAATCGCACGAAACCCAAACCGCTTGATCAAGGACCTGATCGCCATCACGCGTTTCCAACGCAAGCGCTGTCACAGTGATCGGATCTCGCACTTCGCCACTTATCCGAGTGTGGTATTGCCCGCCGATCGCCACGGGTTGAGCGGGCACGATACTCTCCGTTGCCCAGCCAAACGATAGTCGCCCGGAACGAGAGGCCTCCGCTCCAAGAGTATTGAAGCAGACGCCAATACAAACGCACAAAACAATCGATCGCATGGTGAGTTCGCTAGGGAGGGTGAACGTGATTTGACTTCACGACCCATTGTATTACGAATCACCTGGCTCGGGCGCCCTCATCGACCACAATCAGCGGTAAGAGCCACAAAGGATTGACATCCTTTGTATGCAAATCTCCAACGATCGGAGGCGCCGTCGAAGGAAACAATCTCGGGGTGACGTATGCGAATGCGTCATACTACCACATCAAACGCGTGATGACCCAGCATCCGGGCGGGGTTCGGTCAGTACGGTTCGCGGTGCGATCACAAGCCCAAGGAAGATAAACAAAAACTGGCTACCAATGAAAACGGATAGCCACATCAGTACTCCTTCGGTGAACCCATAACTATGCAATCCAATTCCTAGTTCGTTGGTTCCAAAGTAACTCCATGCGGTCACGATGTTCCCTCCAATGGCCAGGATCGAAAATCCTTTCGCGCCGACCATCCCATCCCACCGCGCGTGCAACATCAACGCATTCCATATCACGATCAAAAGAGCGCCATTTTCCTTGGGGTCCCAACCCCAGAATCGTCCCCAACTATCATCCGCCCAAAGTCCACCAAGAACCGTACCCACGAAACTGAACAGGATTCCGAAACAGGTTGCCCCGTAGACGGACCGGTAGATTTGCTTCAGCGACCCTGCATTGGCTCCGAACCAACCAGCGACTAAATAGCGAATGCCTAACAAGCCGGCGACCATCGTGGCGGTATAGCCGAGAGTCACACTGATCACGTGGGTACCAAGCCAAAACTGTGTGTCCAAGACGGCTTGGAGAACGGGCATCGTATCGCCTTTGTTGAGACCGTAAGCCACCAATAAAGCAAGCACGCCCGCACCCGAGGCAAGCAAATTGCCTTCGCCGTAACGGAAGATACGTTCTTGAACGAGTCCAAAAATCACTCCCGCCCAACCGATGAATACCGCGGAAGAGTAGATATTGATCACCGGTGCGCGCCCCGTGATGACGATTCGGCAAATCAACACGATCGTATGAATGGAGAGTGCCAAAAGCAAAATACCCCATGTCGTTTGCCGTAGCCGAGGCATATGCCCCATTAACTCAACAAGACTCAGTACAAGCGCAAGCATGTACAGTCCAAGCGATACACCCGTAGGCCAATTTGATTCATTCCAACGTTCCAGCGAAACTCGCCAAGGCTTGTAATGCGCGCCAACTTGAGTCGCCAGTTCCGCCAAGTGCTTATCCACTGCAGCATTAAATTTCGTCGGGTCCTTTTTCGCATAGCCACTGATCATTTCGCCAAAACTGTCGATTCCCGGGCGCTGCGAAGACTTTACCTGGTTCGAATTGGCTGCAGCTTCGAAAAACGCTGGTCCAAACGCAGACCATTTTGGTGCATCCTCGCCGGTCGAAACGGTTGCGACTGCAGGTGGAATAATCCCCGGCGCTTGCATTTGCTCGATCGCTTGCATTCTTTCCTCCAGCTTTTGCAACGCGAACATCCGTCGATCGGTCTCCGTTGTGCCCTCTGGAAACAGCTCAGCAGGAATATCAAGTGGTACCGGCAACCGAAATGATACAGCCACCATGGTGAATGCCCGAATTCGACGATCGAGTTCGAGCAACTTCATTTCCTTGAACGATTGGTCTCGCGGCTCCTTCGCTGCGGCGGCTTCGGTCAATTCATTGAATCGCTCGATGTGCTTGCGAATCTCATTCAGCGAAAACAGCTTGCTCGCGCGTTTTTCCAGTCCAAATTCATCTCGAACCTCCGCAGCATCGATTCGAAACATCGGCAAATCGCTCAGCCGCTCATCGTCAATGGCGACTTCCATCAACCATTGCAATGCAGAAAGAGAGTCCGACTCGGCACGGTCTCGAATCGCCCCAGGGGCGTCTTTGAGGGACAATGAAGTCTTGTTACTGATCGACTTCAGCGTTTGATTTGCGAACGCTGCCAAGGGCATGATTCGCCCACCAAACTGGACCGGAATTTTTCCAAACTCCTGGTAGTCGAGTTTCAAATCCCGGGATGCTGGTCGAAGCGTATTCATCACCGCTGGCCACGGAACCAATAGCATCACGGAAAGGAGCGCGACGCCGGCCACTGACAACTTGATAGGAAACGAAGACGGAACCAGAGCTCCCGGCGAATGGGAATCAGCTCCACTTGCGACACTCGCGGCCGCCGATCGCGAATTTTCTCGGCTACGTCGACGCACAAACGTGCCCAGGGTACCGGCGAAATGAACGCACATCCCTAGTGCGGTGATGCTGCACGCAACGTAGGGGATAAGCCATCCCGAATTTTGAACGATCTGCAACCCGGTCATTTCTCGACCGCCTGGCAGCGGCGTGTAGTTAGACTGATAATAGGTTTCCCCGCGATAGCGCAACGGGTTGTTCATCCAAATCTGTTCTTTACGATCTTCGCCGCTAATCGGGTCGACAATCCGGATGAACGATCGGTAATCTCGAGGCGTTTCGCTACCGCTGTAGTTAACCCGTCTTACGTCTTGAAGCTGAATCCAAAACGGCTTTGCCGCGCGTGCGAAACGCAATCCGATTTGATAGTCATTTTTTCCATCGGAGACCGTATCAAACTCGTCTCCCCTCGACGCTTCGGGAGCAAACGCCTCCCGATCGGAGAACCACTGAGACAACAGGTGGGTGCCGAGCGATTTTCCGCTATCCTTTTCCAAAATTTCGACGTACGCTGACGCCAGGTTCACCTGGCTATCGGTTCCGCCGCTTCCTCGCGCTTCGACAGCAGCTACCTTCTTACCAAGACCTTCGCTCGCGTCGTTCGCACCTTCACTAGCAACCTCTAGCTTTGAATTTCGAAAGTACTTCTTCACACGCACGTCAAAAGGAAGCTCTGGCGACCGGATCACCTCTCCGGACTCCATGGCGTACTGAAGCATTGCACTGGGGATAGCGGTGAACTTCTGATCGTCGCCTTCTTTCTTGATGAAGGTCAATTCAACCAGATCAAGATTGACGAATGAGTTCGCTGACTGGCCCTCGATTAGATTGAGGCGTTGCTCAAGCTGGCGGTCGCCGAAAACGAATTGGCCGACCATCAGCAGGCCAACGCCGAAATGGAGCAATACGTTTCCACCTTGCTTAGCGAAGACCAGCAAACAACCAACAAGCAAGATGATCCCCGCGCCGAGACCCTTGGCCAACTGCCAAACGATTCTTAAGCCAGGATCATCGATACGAAACCCGGTCGACAGGCTAAAAATAATGTAAGCGCTAAGCGATAAAGCAGCGAGCACGTAGGAGACCTTCGCCACACGACCGGGCGAAAGGGTTGCGAGCCCTACCAGACCGACGGCGGCTGCTGCACCAACTCCCAGAATCACGCTCCACAGGTGGTCGTACCCAATCGGCGGCTCGCCTTGCAAGCCATCGTTGCTTTGCCCCGAAAACACGATCAACGCCGTTGCAGCCACTCCTAAAATCAAAGCAAAGATTCCGCCATAAAGTTGAGTTCCCTTGGCGTGCACATGAAAGCGGGTGATTTTCGCAGCGAGCAAATTGAGCATAAGAAGCGCACCAACCAACGCGCCACCTGGAATCGGGATCGCACCCCGAAGCGGCGTGTTGTGAGGAAAAAACGAGTAGGGCGCCAAGTCTTCGAAATGCAACAGCGCGATCCAGCTCATGAAGTATCGCTGCTTCACTTCAAGCATGTTCAGATGATGCTGGGCCAGCGTTCCGGCAAAGACAAGCACCAGCGACAGGGCAAACAACGCCACCGTCAGCTTTAACGATCCAAGCGTTGATCCGAAGGCCGATAAAAAACGCTCCACGTCCGTGCCGGTGGAATGTTTTCGCGCTGGGATAGCGGATGGGGATGCAACCGAAGCCATGATAATTTTACCGCCACAGGTCCGGGGAATGGGCTTTTTTTGCTAAGTGCGGGTCGCCATGTCTGACAGACAACCGATGACTGAACCACGAAATATTTAAGGAATCTCAAGCGAGCCGATGAATTCTCCAATTCGGTCGCGTTCTTGACGAATGGTGTCCGGTGGCCCTGTCGCTTTGATGAACAGGCTCATGCCACCTTCCATAGGAACGATCGTCGCGTCGATTGCCGACGTTGCATTGCCTTTGTCGCCGGCATCCAATAGATACCGTTTGGATTCGCGACCGCTAACCGTAACGGTTTCTCCCGCCTTCATAGCAGCGTCAACGACATCATCGGGCGGTGAGTCGCCGCGAACTTGTCCCAACCATCGGGCCACGTTGCCGCGCAGGTCGCCGCCGGCCTGAATGATCGTCAACTCGGCGACTTGACTCTCATCACCGATGTTAAAAGCGGCTAGACGCATCGCGCCTTGCTTGCCGGGGCGCCAGCCTGTGGGCACCTTGTAGACCAAGCCGGATGATCCTTCCGAATTGGCTTCGTCAGTATTCGAGGACTGAGTCGGAGATTGCTCGGGCGATTCCGAATTATCCGCGAGACCACTAAAGCTACCTGCCCCACTGGCCATTGGCGGCGTCATGGAAGGTCCGGACCCCATCTCACCAGTCAAATCGATCCAGACCGCGCCCTGCTCGGTTGCCGAAGCCACTTCGATCGGCTTGCCCCCAGCCCATTTCTCCTCCGAGGGAGCCAGTTTCATCTGGCCACGCCAACGGTTTACATTCAGTGAGACTTGCTCGTCCCAAGTTCCCGAAATTGGTAGCTGACTGATCGACACGTCGAGTTGTGCTTCGGGGGTATCGATGAGCAACGTTGCATACCGCATTGGTTTCTTTCCACCGCGGTTCCAGCTGCTAGGAAGCTTTGACAGATCGGGCCCGTTAGCATCGAAAACGAGGCCCTGCACGAACTTGCGAATATCCGATTCGGCCGTCGCAATGGCTTCTGCAGGCCCCACTGCCTTGATAAACCAAACTTCTTTTGGCTGGGGAATGATGGCCGCAAGCATCCGGTCGGTCGTTCGCAGCACGTCGGGGACTTTTCCCGAGATGGTGTATTGGCGGACTTCATGTCGATCGCCGCAGCCGACCAAAACCAGCGATAGTGCGCCGACGACCATCCATGAAAGAACCAACCGCGCAAGACGCAGGGGGAGTGATTGAAAACTGCTAAAGAGCGGCATCCGATTGGCCTAGGCGGGGTTAACATCCGTGGCGGTAGCGGCAAAAACTGCCGCGATTGAATCCGAGCGGCATTATCTTAACGAATACGCAGCTCGTTTCGTACCCGTTCAAAGCTCTGCGACGGAACGTCACGCAAAAAGCGTGAATGAACCGACATCAGCCGTCGAGGTTAGCGAGGCTAATCAGCGCATCGGTCAGCGAACTGACCGGGGCTGCAGTATCGGTGTAGGCCCACATGTTGCGCAACAAATCGGTCATCAGCATGCCACCTATACTCATGATCAGCAGGGTAACCAACAACATCCCCACTTGGAAAATCGAAAAGGGGACTTCAAAGACCGGGCCGGCCGATGCTCGGGTACGAGTCGCGCGAGTTGGAGTGACGCCGATGACGTTTTCCGAGTCGGCCACTTCTTCGGCAAAGCCGCCGTCCGCCGCTTCCTCGACAAAACCGCCTTCGGCTGGCATTTCCTGGTCAAAGCCGGCCTCTTCAAACGCATCCGCATCAGCGAATGCAGAGCTATCTTCGATCTCGATGACTTGCGAATTGCTCTCTGCGTCGGTCTCGAATCCGATCCCCGAGGGAGATAGGCGGAAATCTTCTCCGCCGTCGAAACTGACGTTGGAGCCACGGCCGCTCTTGGAGGGTCCGGATCCGCCGCTACCGCTACCGATGTCACTGCCCAGTTCGGCACCGAGATCAAGTGCTGAAATGCTGCTACCGGCAAGGTCCAACGGCTCGCTCTCGAGCGACAAACCACTGTCCGAAGGACTCATTAAATTGATGCCGCTATCGCCAGATACCGACACATCGCTAGCACCGCCTCCTAAAACAAGGTCGTCTTCATCGTCGGCGATGACCAAGTCATCGTCGTCGGCGAGAGCATCATCAAAATGAAGTCCGCTTCCCTTGCTTCCCAGTCCGCTGCCACTGCTTCCTACGCCGATACCACTACCCAGCCCGCCGCTGCCAAGAACGTTTCCGCTATCGCCCGAGATGAGACCGCTATCACCAGCCTCCGCGCCGAGCAGATCAAGCTCACTCAATACGTCCACACCGCGCGAACTTCGACCGGCCGCCAGACTTGAATTACTGCCACCCATTATGTCCAAGTCGTCCATCAACTCGAGGCTACTCGCGCCGGCGCGAGATTTCGAGCTCCCTAGACCGATGCCGCTGGAATCGGAAGCACGTGGTGTCAGATCGAAGTCCGACCCCAACACATCGGCATCGCTCTGAATGCCGATTAAATCGTCACCACTATCTTCATCGTCTTGGTCGAAGGCTAATCCGCTTCCACTCGACGAAGCCTTTTTGCCGACCATCAAGTCCGGATTGGCGTCGGCGACTTCTCGTAATTCTTTGTCGGTGATGGGTCCCGTGCTGCCCGCGTTCGGCTCGATTGCCAAATCAAGGTAGTCAGAATCGTGCGTGATTGCGGGCTCGTTTGCAGATAATTGCAATTCGCCGGAGTCGATTTCAACGAGGCCCCCTTTGCCACCTTCAATTTGAAAGTCATCGCTATCACTAGCGTCTAAGCCAGCTGAGACGATTTTGACGTCACTACCATTGCTATCGCCAGCGATGAGATTTACGTCGCTACCGGATCGCACCAATTCTTCAGCGCCAATTCCAACATCGCTTCCAATGCCGGAATCGGATGCCGAGTCACCACCAATGATTTTGCTGACCCGCTTGCCACCGCTCGAACCCGTCCCCGCTTCGTCGACCAGCACGCCACTGCCACCGCCAGACGTTGAGAAATCGTCCGAATCCTGATCGTCGTCGAGTCCTTTATAGGGATCGTAGTCGCCGCTCTCACTCGCCAAGTCATCGGCAAGTCGCTCCAACTCGTTCTCGGGGAACTTCCAACTCGCCCCATCGCGAAATCCGCGAATGCGACCCAAGCTGCGAAGCTCGACCAAACGATCGGGGGTGACGCCAAGTTTCTTGGCGGCATCTTCCAACGACAAAAACTGGCTGGCCATACTTCTGGCGACTCCGCAATCGAAGGGACTGAGCGAAAAGGACAAATGATCGGACGACATCGCCCAGTCCCGAAACTGCGGTCTATCTGCCTTGGAGTCGACGTATCTCCTCGGGCAGCGGTGCGGTCGCGTTGAACTGGAACGAAAAGTCGGCATCGAGTGGGCGGCTGCTGACCAAACGAATTTGGCCCGCTTGATCTATATGATACACAGCCATCCACCGCTTCGAAGCATTTATTAGGGTAATTGCCTGACTTCCTCCGGCAAGTTCTCTCGAAAATCCGATCGTATCGCCCGCAGCCGCTAAACTCGGCCCCGCTGGCACCATCAGACTCGGGTACGCGGGCACCGATTCCGCTGCGGGTGCAATTGCGGCGTCTGGGGACTGGCCCTGAAGGCTACCATCGGGCCACCCCAACCAAGCGGCGAGGATCAATCCGCAACCAATCATTGATTTGCTAGCCATTTCTCTTTCCTTCGGACCTTTTCGCCCTCGAACCCTGGTGAGTAGGAATTCGCCTTGTATCGCAGGCATGTTCCATGAAACAAGTGGGATCGCGGCCGTCGAAGACTCCAATCGCCACGACTTTACCGATTAAGTGAAGTCTTGCGACAAAAACGGTCGATTTCGTTTCAAAGTCCTCGCTTACTTAGCCAATCACGGGTGCTCGCATGGCGACCGAAACCAATAATCCGAACACGCCCGAACCATTTGCCTCGGCCCGAGCCGGTGAGACGATGTTTGGAATCACCCTAGGGAGTGTCACCACCGGCGTTTTCTACCTTGCGATCACGATGTTTCCACATCCTTGGATTCATCGGTATTTCCTAGGGCATCCTGTCTGCGTCGGTGCCACGTTATTGTTCGCCATCGCTGGTGGAATCCTGCTCATCAAGTCACTTCATGTTGCCGCCGAAGCGAGGATTCTGGCAGGGATTCGCGATGCCGAACTGTCGCCAAACCTGTCAGAATCGGCGTCGTTAGCAGAAAAATGGGTACACAAACACGATGCCGGGCGAGTGTCAAAAGCTTGGCTTCAGTCGCTTGCCGACCTGCCGCCGACCGTGCGAGCCTCGGGTCTCTTAATTCGTTTGACAGAACTACTCCAACGACAGTCGTGCCGAGTGTCGACGCGTCATCTAGCCGATGACCTTCGCGAGGTTTCGGCGCGGGAAGCCGACGCAGCGCATGACTCACTGCAGTTAGTGCGAATCATCATCTGGGCGATTCCGATGCTAGGGTTCTTAGGTACAGTTGTTGGCATTACCCAAACACTTGGCGACCTCGACTTCTCGAATGGGGCGGCGGCGGTCGATCAACTCAAAAAAGGTCTCTATGTCGCGTTCGACACGACGGCGATCGGATTGGTGCTATCGGTTATCGCGATCTTCCTTCAATACCCCGTGGAAAACGCTGAACAGCGATTGCTCGGTGACGTTGACCGTCGCATCGGCTCCATTCTCGTCACCCACCTTCCCCCTGATGACACTGCAGACAACCCTGCCGGACAGATCGCTGACCTTTGTGATGGAATCCGAATTGCAGTTGGACAATCACTGGCTTCGCAAACCGAACTTTGGCGCCAAACCATCGATGAAGCACACCTTCATTGGCAACGAATTGCAGAAGACAACGGTCAGCGAATCGGTGATGCCATCGTACAGACTCTTGCCCCACTCCTTCGAGAACACGCCGCCACCATCAGCTTGCAGACAAGCACCATCGTCGACCACATCGCTGCCATGCAAGAACAAAGCCGTTCGATGGACGAACAGTCGACCGCATTAGATTCGCACGGGAACGCGCTGCAAGATCATTCCGAAGCAATCGCCAATCTGAACGAATCGGCCATGTCGGAATGGGATCGACACGCGAGCCAGTGGTCTGAACTAAACCAACACCATGACCAGTTGATGCTGCTCCAGTCATCGCTGGACAACAACCTGCTACGGCTCACCGAAGCCAATGAATCGGTGAGTAAAGCGATTGAGTTGAGCGCCGGGGAAGGAATGTCAAACGCAATGATGACATTGGCCTCGGCTGTCGAAGTCTTGGCAACGAAACTGGGCGATGATCATTCAAGCGATTCGCTGCGTTTCACTTCGCATGACCATGAATCAAGGCGTGCTGCATGACCGGTCGGCGGCGTGAGGGGATTTCCCCCAACCTCTTTCCGTTCCTTGCAGTGTTGGTTTGCACGCTCGGTACGCTCATATTGCTACTAGCGCTCGTCTCCCAGAACGATGGCAAGGCGACTGCGGCAGCTACGCAGCCAGCTATCCCTTCGGCGGCCGAGGAAACCGTTGCGGAAATGGCCGAAGCGAGCGAAGAGCTCGACCGCCGAATGAGTGAAGCAAAGTGGTATCGAGAGCAGATCGTGGCGATGCGCGATCAACAAACCGCTGAGCTGGAGGAACGACGCACACTGCAGGCCCATCTCGAAGACCACGTTCGCCGCCTGCGTGAAGATCTCAAGCGACTGGAAGCTGAAGTGGCGATCGCGCTCGCATCCAAAGATGACAAGACTGAAGCGGCTGATTCGATCGAGTCCATCAAAGCGAAAATTCACGAAGAAGAAACAAAGATCAGTAAGCTGCAAAGCGAACAGGCTACGAGTACACCGCGAATTGTAATCGTCCCACACAAAGGTCCCAACGGCACGGATCGGCGACCAGTCTATGTTGAGTGCCGCGCTAGCGGTGTCTATCTGCAACCCGAAAATATTGCGATTGACCCAAAGTATCTTGTCGAGCCGTCGTCCGTCGCCAATCCACTGGCTGCAGCGTTACGAACCATCCGCCTTCACGCACTTCAAAATTACGGCGATACGGTTGCACCCTACCCGCTCATTATCGTTCGTCCCGGCGGTATTGAGACTTATGCGGCCGTCCGTGGAGCCATGAAAGACTGGGACGATCAATTCGGATATGAGCTAGTTCCCGATGACGTAAAACTTGCGTTTCCAGAAACCGATCCCGTGCTGAAAGATCGGGTCCAAGTTGCGATCAACGACGCCATGGTTCGGCAAGAAGCAATCGCTCGCGCCGACTCATCATCGGGTGGAAATGCGGGTGGAAATGGTGTCGATGGGCGAATCCGTCGTGGAGCGAACGGAACAACGCGTCGCTCCGTGACTGCGCTGGTTTCCGGGGACGGTGGACCTTACGGCGTGAATGACGAAATCACTGGCAATGGCGTTCAATCTCGCGGGGACGTCCGCCTCGGTGACGGCTTAGGCCCGAGTGAAGACTTGGCTTTGGGCGGCGGCGGGACGATGGGCAATGATGAACAAGAACCAGAACGTTACAGCGCAGGAGGCGCCCCCTCGGTTGCGCCCGGAAAACGAACGTCCAAGCCTGCTAGTGAATTGCCGGTCTTGTCGGCTGCGAAAATGGACGACGGAAGCCTCCAGCCAACCGAATTTGGCTACCCGCGTCCCGTATCCGATGGCGTTCAGCGGCAACCATCCACAAGCGAACGTCTGGCGAAGGATCGCGCCGCCGCAAGCCACGCAGCGAATGCGCGGGAGGCGAGCTCGCGCGACGTCCAATACGGCAGCGCAGCTCGCGACACCGACTCCTTGACTTCAGCCGATTCAAACGCACCGCTCTCCGATTTCGCATCGAATTCGAAAGTACCTTCGGCCACCACTGATCCGAACGCACCAATCGGTGGCAGTCAATCGATGGGAACAACGCAAGAGTTAGATCCGGCGGCGACGGCACCGCCGCCACTCGATAACCCGATGGCTCAAAACTTAGATCCATCGCGTTCGCCGCCGCCAAGCTCGGTTACTCCGAGCGTGAACATCGATGCGAACCGAAAGAAAACGCGGACGTTGGTAAAAAGAGCAGGTGCAAATTGGGCGCTTCCGCCGGAGGTCGCAGCGAGTCGCGGTACCGCAATGGTGCGAACGATTCGAATTGAGTGCCATCCTGACCAGCTAATCCTCCTTCCCGAAGGCGGACGTGGTGCGACGAACGTCTATGGTTTTTCGGATGGCGAAATCGACAATGCAAGCCTTGAGTTGGCAACCGCCATTCGCGATCGAGTTAGCCGTTGGGGGGCGGGGATGCCCGGCGGTCGATGGCACCCCCTGCTTGAAGTGAAGGTCGTGCCCGGTGGTGAGGTACGCTACCAGCAATTAAGAAGACTTATGGATGGTAGCGGTGTCGAGATCCAAACGAAAGGCAACTCGAAATGACCACCATTCAACGACGCTCTCGCAACTCCGGCCCGGCCTTAGGGCAAGACGCGTTTCTCGATATCGTTGCCAATTTGGTTGGCATTCTAATCATTCTTGTCGTCATCGTCGGAAGTCGCTCTCACGAAATGGCGGAGGCGGTTGTCGCGAGATCAAAGTCGCAACAATCCGATTCCAGCACGCCCATCGACGAATCACAACTCAAACAGAAAGTGGAGAGCTACGAAACAGAACTCAGTCGTGCGCGGTCCGCTCAGGAAGAATCAGTTAAACTGGAAGCAACGCTTAAACAAACCGATGCGCAGTTGGCATTGATGGATCAAGAACGTGGCAAGTTCATGGACCTGATTGCCCTGGCTCGCGAGGCGTGGGAAGAGAAGAAAAAAGAACTGGATCAATCGACGGTTGCGCGCGCCGAAGCGTTGTCCGAGGTATCTGCCGCTGAATCGCAATTAAAGCAACTTGAGGCCACCCGCACTCGACTCGAGAAAACGCCAGAGCAGGTCGTAGCGGTCCAGCACCTGCCGACACCCATGGCCAAGACCGTATTTGGAGAAGAGCTGCACTTCCGTCTGAAAGCAGGCCGCCTCGCAGTCGTTCCCATCGATCGCCTCATCCATGAGATCAAGAGCGACTTTCAGCGATCAGCCGCAGGCAATCGTGAAGGAATCATGGAAGCGGTAGTGGGGCCTATCCAGGGGTTCGTCGCCCGCTACGAAATGAACAAGTCCCGGGAGCTTGTTTCGCAAGGCGGACAGACATCCATGGCGACTCGCATTGAGCTTGTCAACATGATCGTCGAACCACTCAGTGAACCCAGTGGCTTGCCGATCAACGACGTCATTCAAGGCGATGGGACGCAACTGGACATCGAATTGGCTGGACGCCAACCGGATCGCACCACGATTACCGTGTGGGTTTACCCGGATAGCTTTGCCGAGTTTCGCCGTCTGAAAGAACACCTTTATTCGCGTGGTTTTGCGACCGCAGCGAGGCCCTTGCCGATGGACATGCCCATCTCCGGCGGACCACAAGGCAGTCGTTCGCGAGCGCAATGAAACAAGCGACTGCGAACGAAGCTAAATGCGACCAACCGCATGACCTCTTATCGCCTCCTGTCGGCGGGTTCGCCAATGGGGACTCCCCCTCCGTAACGTCCGCCCGTAACGTCCTTGCGTCCATTCACCGAGCGGCACAGACTATCGCAAGTTTCTGGCGCCAAAACTTTGCGACTTCGGTGGTGGCGCCCAACCAATCTTCTTAACGGGTCTACGTCATGAGATATTTGCTTGTCTTCTTCAGTGCGATTTGTTTTTCGAGTTCCGCAATCGCCGAAGAGTCAAAGAACTTGCTGAAGCCGACAGCGAAGAAAGAATCTTGGCGGCTAGAACTTCAAGAAACGACGAAGGGAGAAATGGAGTCAACTGCTGACGAGATCCATTTTAACGCGAGCGAAATCGATGGAACGAACTGGCACGTCCAAGTTTTTCAAACGGACCTCGACCTTGAAGAAGGCAAGAGCTACACGGTGACGTTCAAGGCTCATTCGCCTGACAATCGAGGGTACTCGTTGGTTGCGATGATCGACCAGGATGACTGGCACGAAATCGGACTCCACGAAGATCTCACTGCAACGAAAGAGGTGCGGGAAGAAAAATTCACGTTCGTCGCAACGGGAGTTGCTGCTAACAAAAACCGTATTGGGTTCGTTCTTGGCGATGAGGAAGGGACGTTGATCGTCAAGGATATGGTTCTGACGAAAGATTAACAATCCATTGATTCAACTCGCTATCAACAAACGCGTTAGCGACTTTTCTGGCGGTGGGAAAGTGGACCCACAGTGAGAGCCGCGTAAAGCAACCATTGCCGCTACCAATTTAAGAAACGTCGAAGCAATTCGACGCCGGGTTCCGTGAGAAAACTCTCGGGATGAAATTGCCAGCCTTCAAGTTTGTGCTCTTTGTGCCTCACTCCCATGATCTGTCTCGTTGGTCCGAGATCACTCCAAGCACTCATGACAAGGCAATCGGGAAGTGTTGGTGGATCGATCACTAGACTGTGGTAACGAGTGGCAACGAATGGAGATTCGATGCCTCGAAACAACCCTTGGTTATCGTGAGAGATCGAATCGGTCTTTCCATGCATCAGCATCGGAGCCCGAACGATCGTGCCACCTAATGCCTGACCGATCGATTGGTGGCCGAGGCAAACACCTAAAATCGGAATACGTCCGATGAAATGCTTAACGCAGGCGACGCTGATCCCGGCCTCATTTGGCGTGCAGGGTCCGGGCGAAATGAGCAAGCGAGTCACTCCCATCGCATCGATGTCGTCGGGCGTGACTTCGTCATTTCGAAGCACCTTCAAGTTCACCTTGGGATCGATCTCGCCCAACCGCTGTACAAGGTTGTAGGTGAACGAATCGTAGTTATCGATGACGACAATCATTTCGAGGTCTGTTCTGGGAGTGCGTTCGGTGTCAATACGAATCAAGCGAGTTTCGGACAAAAGATTATTCCATGCCATGATCGGCGTAAACGCTATTCAGTGACATGGGTCCTTTTGCGTATAATGAGCCTGACGCCGGTGAGCGACACCGGCAAAAATGTGTGTTTGCCTAACTGAGACAACGCTTGTGCTATCGGTTCGTCCCAAAATCGCCGAATTGGCGTTTCGAGTTTTTAGCCGAAGTCTCCACCCTGAATTGTATACGGTGCATCAAAGCCGCCGCATCGATCGCAGTGGTTACGAAGCAAGAATTGACATTACGAGTTGTGGCCATGTCATCACCTGGCAAGGCGCGGGAGTCACGTTGTGCGAAGTAGCGACCAGCGCCAGCCAACCGCTTCCATCCAAGCGATGCCTCCTTACCATGCCGCTCAAAGGCTCTCGGACCGATCGAACCGAGCATGGCGGAGCGATTTATCGCACCAGCTTTCAGCTTGAATCAGTGGCCCCTGATATGTTTTGGATGGTTGGCCAGACTCTCACAGGCGATGCCACTCAAGGGTTGCTCCATCGATTTGATTCAAGTGGCCGCATGGCTTTGGGCGCCCTCAGTTATGTGAATATCGAAACGCGCACGCAAAGCATGTTGATCCAGGCCATCCACACTTTCCCTGATGACTATGCGATCTTGAAGGTGGAGTCGCTTTTTTCATTGCCTCCGCAAAAGTGATGTTCGATCAGCAAGAATCAAAATCCGCAGAATCGTTGATAGGCGTGATTGATTTGCGGAAGGGACGCGCGGTCCATGCGATCGAGGGCCGACGTTCCGAATACCGAGATGTCGAACTTCCCGATGCGTCGCCAGGCGATCCAGTCGCCTTAGCAACTCGTTACCGACGGCTTGGGATTCGTTCACTCTATGTCGCCGACTTGGATGCCATTGCGGGCGACGGCAATGACGCATCGACGCTCGCCGAATTATCTCGCCTTACCGATGACCTGATGGTCGACGCCGGAGCTTCGGCTCCGTTCATGGCTGCTTCATGTGCTTTCGATGAGCACGTCCGGTTCGTTCTTCCAACGGAGTCGTTTGCGCACATCGATCAATGGGCGGTCGCGTGCGAGCAGCTCGATGAGGGTCAAGCAGTGCTCGGGCTCGACTTGGCGGACAATCGTGTTCGCATTCGAAGCGGAACAGGTCGTCCGCGAGAAGACCGCTGTGAGCTACTCAGCGAGGCAGCACCTTGGATCGATAGGGCAATGATGCTCGGCGTGCGGGCAGCCGTCGTACTTGACCTTTCTTTTGTTGGCGCATTACGCGGCCCGGGGACCGCCACGGCCTGTGCAATCTTATCCCGGCAGTGGCCCGAAATCGAACTGATCAGCGGTGGTGGCGTGCGGACAACTTCTGACTTGAAAAAACTTTTGAACGCAGGGTGCCAACGGGTGCTGGCCGCAACGGCCCTTCATCATGACTACTCTGCAACTCACTTGCTCGTCGATCGCCACGAGTCACCACAAGCAATCTGTCCGGTATGTCGTGGGAATACGCTTATCGAAATTCGCGGAAAACTTCAATGCGAGCGATGCCACACGATTTGTGAAACCTGTTGCGAAGGTGGTCGGTGCTAGTCGCGATATTTGATATCGCGGCACTACCGATTCTGGTCGGCTGTCGTTCCAACGGAGAAACGAGTGAATGGCTAAGCGGCACGGCGCAAGGCTGTCGCTACCACTGGCTGGGGAATGCGAATCGTCGCAATGCGATCTTCAGGCGAGGAGACCTCATCGAGCTGGAGAGCCCGCACATCGGGTGCCTCGACGAACAGCGACAATGCTTCACCGGTGATCTCGCCCCAAACTCGCGGCTTCAGCAGGTTGCTAAACGCGGCTAGCCCCACCGACATCGCCGTTCCTGCAAAGGTTGAACCCTCGATAGCGGACACAAGCGATCGAAGCGTTGCACCACGAGTCATCGATGGTGTAAACCCAAGCATCGACTCTTCCGCAAGCACAATCGACTCTTCGGCGATCAGGCAACGCCAACCTTGGCGACACAGTAATCGCGACCATGCGAATTGGGCCGCGGAGACACTGTCCGTCGTCAAAGCATGCGTGGCAGCGAGAAGCTCTTCGCGGCGCCAAAACGAAGCGGTTAAACACGCGCCGCGAACAATGCTTGCATCACGACGACCCAGTTGCCGCTTGCCCGAGGCAAGTGGTGCAACCAGACGGCCAGACGAATTGGTCCAACCCGCCGCGACAATCGGCCCGTCAACAGTCTGCTTTGCAACCGGTGCGACGACGGCTGCGTCGTCCTGCTCGAACATCAATAGGGCGTGATCGGTCCACTCCGCCGTCGCTCGAACGCCGGCGCCGAGAACGTGGATGAAACGGCCCTGGACAGCGTCTGCTGCCGTTGCGATCAGCTCCGGCAACGAGCCGCCGCGAGACGTTAAGAACTGAACTTCGTCGCCAAGATCAAATGGATCGTCGTAGCCACCATCGTGGACCACCCATACATCTGAGTCGGTAGGACGATTCTCCAAAACCGAAACCAGAGTGTCTTCAAACGCGTGATCGTCACCTAGGTGAGGTACCACTATCGAGACACGGGTACTGAAATCTCTTCTCGCCACTGGTCCGACTCCCTCGTCATCAGCAAAGCGGTCATCCCTGCCGCCGGATTATCTGTGCTTTGTTTCGGAACGTTTGGGGTGGGAAGTTTAGGTGTTCGCTAACAGGGACCCGGAAACCCAGGGAGATTAGATAAACAGATCGAACACACTACCCAGTCGTTTTATTCGTCAAAAAAAGCGGGCCGCGAAGACGATGCTAGCAATTCCTTTGCCAGCCGGACGACCGATCTCGGCTTCGCGGGGTACCGGGCCGCGACGATGGCATTATTCGACGGCAGTAACGCTTGCTTTTGATAAAAAATGGGTGTCGGTGAACTCCGGTTTGGTATCGCGCAAGATTTGAAGGATGTCCCGTCGCATCTCCACAGTCAGATGCGCAAATTCTTTCGAATCATCACGTCCCTCAAGGACCTCAAGCATTCGGCGAATGACGCGGAGTCGGACTTCTTCGGGCAACCGATCAAACGACGGCGAATATACCAAAAAGCTGCATGGGTATCGAAAAAGCCTGGTCTGCAGGTCCAGTTCACGGAGTGACCTGCTGGGTGAATTAGCTTCTTGCGCACGATTCAGTGGGGAATCGTGCTTGCTGCGCGCCATGAATTCATCAGCGAAACGGCTTGATCCCGACACGGGCGCAGTGAGTGGGAATTCGTTACACATGAGCAGGTAGCCCACCAAACGCTCCGCGACGTGGTCGATCCGCCGTTTGGCCAAGTCGCTGACATGCCCTTTTCCGCGTTCTAGTAGTTCGTTCATTTGGAACGATTGGTGGAGAGCTTCGCGAGTTTCATAGTTCGCCGCCACCAAGGCATTATGAACCTGTGTTTGGTGCTCCAATACCATCAATGCCACAATGTCACTGTGCGGCGACAAGTAGGGCGTCGTCGAAACGATGCCGTCGAGCGTTTCGCGGTTGGCGCCAAGTTCGAGATTGTGTTGCCGATCCTCCTCACTAAACGTCTGATTTCCCATGTGACGCATGGCGCCGTGCCTTCCGGTGACGTACCACCCACCCCATCGCTCCTCGAATGTACTCTTGTGATCCGTAGTGAAGGTACCGCTGCCGAGAATCGGCTGACCACGACTGTCGGGAAAGACACTCCTGACCAAGTATCCGGGAACACCTTGGGTACGAGCAGACGCATGACAGGTAAGGCATTGGCCGCGGTCGCGGACGAATCGAGGCGTTTCGGTCGGCGATTGCTTGAGCGTATAAAAAGTCGCGCCTTGCCAAGGATCGGTTGAAGCAAACTCGAGCACGTCGCCCTGTTGGCACCAACCGACATAAACTTCGTCATTGAAATAGAGTGCACGAGGCCTTCGCGGCGAAATCCGCTGCAATTGCAGACTCGTTTTGGAAAATACCAGTGTTTGCGAACTGATGGGTATGTCCAACGCTTGCAACACCGAACGAAGGTATCCGTGCGAAGAGTCAAATTCGAGCTTTACCGCCCGCGAGTCGACGGCGGCGGCGAGTTGTGCCACCGGATCGTGGACTTCGGCATTGAGGTAGTCAATGGTCGGACCTTCAAAGGTTGCCTGTGCGACCGCGACCTGTGCACTCCACGCGAACACGACGGCAGACAGAAAACAATTTGCTAAACGGTTGGCGAAAGTCGAACGGTTCATGATGCTCAGCGATGGATCAAGCGGCGGCGTCAACGTGGCGGGCCCGTGTCGCCAGCGAGCGTTGATCGCGACCTCAATAGCAAGTAAACTGGAAAACTGCATATTAGCATACAGAATCGATTAATACACCTCAATATGCAGATTCTTCCAGCAGAGGTCTTCACGTGTTAACAAAGACGGCGGAATACGCCCTCCGCGCCGTAGCCGCGATGGGAGCGGTGGCGGGGCATTCGATTTCGGCGGACGACATTTCCGATAAGACAAAGGTTCCGCGCCGCTACTTGCACCGCGTTTTGCAAGATTTGGTGGCAGCGGAGATCGCCAAGTCGCGTTCTGGACCGGGTGGAGGGTACGAACTGGCTCGGGACATCGCGAACCTGACCATTTTGGATGTGATCAACGCCGTGGCACCACTGGAACGCATTCGCCACTGCCCGTTAGGCCTTCCATCGCATACGAAGCTCTGTCCGCTCCACGCGGAGCTCGATCGAGCCTATGCGGCCACCGAAGCCGCGTTTGCAAGGGTCACCATCAAGCAACTGCTCAACTCGGCCAATCCCATTGTCCCGTTGTGCGAGTTGACTCAGTGATCGGCTGTTTTTGATTCGTGAGCGTGCGGGTGGAGCGGCTGGCTGATATCGATCGGAGGTAGGGTGTCGATCCATTGTGGGATTAACGATCCAACGATCATTCCCGCCAGGCTAGCTGCGAGTCCAAAAAGCTGTGGTGGGACCATCGGATCGTCCCCTAGTCCATACTTGCAGGCGAGCCAGGTCACAATCCCCGCGATGATTGACAGCACCGCTCCTTGAGTGGTCGCAGATTTCCAATAAATACCCAACGCAAGCGGAACGAGCGCCCCGACGAGAGTAACGGTGTAGGCGTTCTGGACCATTTCGTACATCGTGTCGTTCGATGCCATCGCGTTCCAAGTGGCTCCGACGGCAAAGCACAATAGAACACAACGCAACGTTTTAAGCAGCTTCTCGTCGGTTAATCGCGGCAAGAACGGGCGCAAAACGTTCTCGGTAAACAAACTGGAGGGCGCTAATAGCGTACCGCTGGCTGTCGACAAAATGGCGGACAGCAGGGCGCCAAAAAAAACGGCTTGAGCCCAAAACGGCGTTTTTTGCAAAATCAAATCAGGCAATATTCTTTGAATCGCTCGTTCGTCGTCGGAATCGAATAGGGAGGCGAATCCCGGATCGATTACTAAGGCGCAATAGGCGATAAACATCGGAACGAACGCAAATGCGAAATAAAACATGCCGCCCAACAGTGTGCCTCGAATCGCCGTTTTTTCGTCCTTTGCGCTAGTGACGCGTTGAAAAACATCCTGTTGCGGGATGGACCCCAGTCCAAACGTAATGAACGCGCCGATGAACGCCCACCACTCCTTCGCTCCGCCGACGGGAAATAGCCGTAACTTGCCGTTCTCTCGCGCATGTTCGACCACCGCACCCAAGCCGCCCGCTCTATCCCCGAGATAGACGGCGATGATGAACAACCCCACGATGATGACCGCTGTCTGGATCAGGTCGGTCAAGGCCACCGACCACATCCCTCCGAAAATCGTGTAGACCAGAACGATAAGGGCCCCCAGCACGATCGCATAATTAATCGGCAGCGTATCAGGCCCAAACGCGCCGTCGGCGAGTACATGCAACACCAGTCCCAGCGCGGTCATCTGTGCAGACGTCCAGCCCAAGTAGGACACCGTAATCACCGAGGCGGTGAAAATTTCCACCGCTTGACCAAACCGCTTACGGTAAAAGTCGCCGATCGTCAGTAAGTCCATCCGATAAAAGGCTTTGGCAAAAAAGACGCCAACCAGGACCAAGCACATCCCCGCGCCAAACGGGTCACCGGAGACCCCAGACAGCCCATCCCGAGAAAACGTCGCCGAGACGGACAACACCGTTTCGGCCCCGAACCAAGTCGCGAAAACGCAGGCAAAGTTCATGTAAAGTGGCAGGGCACGGCCCGCAACCATAAAATCCTTCGCCCCGTGAACCCGGCGCGAGGCGTAAAGCCCGATGGCGACCGTCGCAACAAGGTATGAGATAACTGCGAACCCGAGCATGGATCCAATCCCCGTAATTCTTTAAGAGGAAAAACCTTATTTCAACAATACACCAACGAATCGCGGCGAAACGCCTCTCCGCTTACCGCCCGGCGAAGCATGCGATTTGCGGCATCCCGTTGAACGTCGACATCGTAGCTACCAGCGATCTTCAGTGAATGGGCAGCATGACATGGACGGACGGTTTTTGAGTTTTTTTGCGGACCGACGGAGCGGACTTCGGCGATGCGGAACGGGTAAGAAAGTCCGATTTCGTTTCGAGGTTTTCAACGATCGGCTGCATTTTGGCTTATCTCGCGGGCGTTCTCTTGGTATAACCTGCAAACGTATCATATTCATGACTTAACTCCCCCGGCCGGCGTCCATCGCTTTCGGTCGCACTCGTTAGCAAGGTTTTTTCGCGTTGGTCAAGAAGGAAGAGGCTTTCGAAGTGGAGGGCACTGTCACCCAGGCGCTCGCCAACACTCGGTTCCGTGTCCAGTTGGAAACAGGAAACGAGGTGATGGCGCACGTAGCGGGTCGAATGCGCAAACACTTCATTCGTATTGTTCCGGGCGATAAAGTCCGCGTTGAATTGTCACCCTATGATTTGACCAAAGGTCGTATCGTTTTTCGCGAACGATGACATTTCCCCTCGGAAAGGATTTGGGCGTGGGTGTGTGCCGCACATTCCCGCGACCATATTTCTGAGGCAACTCCCTATTGTGTTGTAGCAACCCCGAATCGAATAGAAGGATTGAGAGAAGATGCAAGTGACTGGGATTGGCATGCGCTCGTACCGAGCGAACTGGCTCACCACCGCCGCCGTGTTGATAAGTGCTGTACTTGGCATGGGTGGTTTGGGGCGCATCAGCTCCAGCGTTGCTCTCGCTCAAGACCAAATCGAACTGGAAAAGGAAAGCGACTCGGATAGCGCGGTCGCCGATGCAACCGATCCCGTTCTGGTGGTCACGGTGGCCTCACTCAACAAGTTGATGCAAGACGTCAACTACCTCTCCGCCGTCGTCGGACAACCTCAGGCGGGCGGAATGTTCACGATGATGGCCGGATCGTTTGCCCAGGGCCTCGACCCTGCGCGACCGATCGGAGTCTTGGTTCCGATCGTCGATGGAGCTCCCGAACCAATCGGTGTCCTACCAACCGATGACGTCGAACTGATGCTCAAGAGGATGGAAGCGCAAACGGGACCGGTCGATAAGCTGGATGATGGTACCCTCGTGGTCGCGGCCGGGCCGTCACTTGTCTACATACGACAAGTTGGCGCATGGGCGGTCATCGCTCGCCAAAAGGAACTTCTCGACCTAATGCCAGAAGATCCGATGTCCCTGATGAAGGGTCTCGGAGACGACTACACGTTTGCGGCGCGTCTGAATGTTCAAGAGATCCCCAGTGAAACGCGTGAAGGGTTAATCGCGCAAATCCGCCAAGGCTTTGAACAAGCCATGGCGCAGCAAGCCAACAACTCCGAAGGCGTTCTCGCTGCTAGCGAAGACAGCATCAAGCAGATTGAGCAATTGATTCGCGATGCCGAACAATTGATGATCGGCTGGAATATTGACCCCGAAGAGAAGGTGGTGACCATCGAGACTGAATTCATCGCTGCGGATGGTACGGAAATGGCCGAGTTGTATTCGGGCCAATCGGTCATCCCGTCTATCTTCTCGTCCGTGATCGATGACGAAAATTCGATGTACTATCACGCCGCTGCGTCGATGAGCCCTAAGTTAGTAGAGCGTTCCAGTGAAAGCATTGAAAGCTTGAAGACGATGATGGAAACGGCCATCAAAGAAAACAACGATATGAATGACGACGCCAAAGCCCAAGTCACCGAACTGGGCAATGGCTTCATCGAAATCCTTCTGAACACCGTCAAGGAAGGCAAATTTGACATCGGCGCCTTCGCCGTCGCCGACGATGGGAAAATCGAATTCTCAGCTGGTATGTCTATCAGCGACGGTGAGGCCGCGGCCGGCTTGGTGAAGGATCTCGCTGCAAAGTTACAGTCCGTTCCAAACGCGCCAACTTTTATCTTTGACGAAGAGGTCTATGCCGGAGTAACGCTCCACAGCGTGAAGATCGATATTCCAGCCAATGCAGACGAATTGCGCGAGCTGTTTGGTGAACAAGCGGTCATCAAGCTTGGAACCGCCGACAAGGCTTTGTATCTGGCGGCAGGGACGGACAGCGAAAAGTCGATCAAGAGCTTTATTGATGCAAAGGTCAGTGATGACGATCCAGAGGACCGACCACTTGGCCAAATGCAAATTCGCTTGTTGCCATTCTTGCGATTTGGGCAATCGATCAAAGACAATGAAATCGTGACGGCGATGATCGACACGCTTTCACAAGAAGCAGATGCCGATTACCTATTGGTAGAGGCCGAGATGATTGATAACGGTCAGTCCTCCTACGTCGAAATTGGCGAAGGCATCCTCAAAGCGATCGGCGCGGGAGTTCGAGAAGCACAAGTGCAGCAAATGAAACAACTGCAGCAACAAGGTGGCGGGCAGTTCTGATCTTGCCTCAAGCACCTCCTGACAACCAAGACCGATTTCATAATTCTGTCGGAACAAGGCGTAACGCCGGATCCGACGGGGTAAGTTGGTCTTGGTTTTCATTCACGACGGGTGCCGTGTTATCGGCTTTATTAACGGGTTGGACGATAAGCCAATCCAAGACGTCACCCGTTTCGTCATCCGTCGACTTGTCACCGACGCGATCGTCCGAGGTGACTCATTCAAGCGATCCGGACGGCAAAGTGGTCGCTTCTTCAATGGCAGAAGTCTTAGACATCGCCCAAGAATCACTGCAACACATGCTGCATCATGTAGACGATTACACAGCGACACTCGTGAAGCAGGAAACGATCGATGGAGTCCTTTCTGAGCCAAGCCAGATTTCCCTCAAGGTTCAGTGCCCTCACCGTGGTGGCAAGGTCGACGAATCGGAACCGACTCGACTCTACTTGCGATTTGAAAAACCAGCAGATGTCGCGGGACGCGAGGTGATTTGGGGCAAAGACCTTCATGATGGCCAACTTGTCGTTCACGAAGCCGGACTCATGGGATTTGTCACGCTTCGACTCGACCCCACCGGAATGATTGCGATGAGGGGTCAACGTTACCCGATTTGGGAGATCGGCCTGACCAATCTCGCGAAAAAATTGATTGAGCGTGGAGAGCTTGATCGAACCAGCGAGGACGTTCATGCAAGCATCGAACACGGAATCGAGTTCAATGGCCGTCCGTGTGACTTGATCGTCGTTCGTCGAGACAAGCCTTCCGAACGAACTGACGACTTTTCACGTGCCGAAATTTGCATTGATACTCAACGCCACTTGCCACTTCGCTACACCGCTTACGGTTGGCCAAGCGAAGGGAATGATGCGCCGTTGCTCGAATCCTACACCTACCTCGACATCAATATAAACATCGGGCTAACCGAACTCGATTTCGATCCTAGTAATCCAAGTTACCAGTTTCCCTAACCGACGACACTCGACTCGCATTACCTACAATTGCGTTGCGGCCTGCCCGCAGCCGACCCGGTCACGGACGCTAGTCGTTCGCATCCGGCCCGATCGAAGCAACCACTCGATGTTCCATGATGTTCGGACTGCGACGTGCTAAATCGACCGAATCGCTTCAGTGGCGAACGATCCTTCCGCTACTGGAAGATGACGATCGTCGCGCGCCGTTAATTCGGATCCATCCAACGATCGGACGGGACGCATCGCGCAGTGACACCCCTGCCCGAGAAAGCTTCCTGGGCGCATTGGCCCGAATCGACCCGAACGTCGAACTCGCCGTGCGTTCCGCCGGAAAGCAGTTGCACTGGGCTTCCGAGGTGGTCAATTATCCGACCGTCGCGGTGGCAGGGATGCTCAACAGCGGAAAGACAAGCCTCGTAGCCACCTTTCTCAGCGAGTCGGGACGCAAACGAACTTTGCGGGGTACAAGCAATCACGAAGGCACGCATCGCTTCGTCTTGTGGCTTCCAGAAAAGTGGAAGAGTGATAACGAATGCTTTAGCATGTTGGTCTCCCGTATCGGCGATGCTCTGGGCACAACGCCCGAGCTACTTGCAACGACTCCTGAAGAAGCGCATCGTCAATACAACAACGCATCCAAAGATTTAAACGCTGCATCCATACCACTCATCGCTACGGACCCTGGGTTGGATGATGCGGGAATCGCCTTATTGGACTGCCCGGACATTGTGTCCGACGCCGCTTTTGGACTTGGATCGCCCGAACAACGTCGTGAACTACTCGGTCGCTCAGCAACATTGTGCTCATCGTTTATCGTGGTCGCATCCGCAGAGCAATCTCGAGATGCAACGCTAAGCGAATTACTTCGCATCGCAAGTGAACGCATGCCTGGCGTTCCTCGGTTGCTCGCCATCAATAAAGTGCGAGCAAAGAATCAAACGCCAAGCCAGGTACACGAAACGTTCTTGCCGCTTGTCCAGCGGCACTCCATCGCGGCGGTCTATGTTGCTTATGACTTTGAAGTCGAAAGCTGCCGCCCGTTTATCCCCCGAGATTTACAAAACGCGACCCCGCACCCGCTGCCCACCGACGAAGAGCTCCCGGTTTTTTTTTCATTGTCACCCGATCCCGATCAAAACCCACCGTTACCGATCAACCCTGACCGTCTGCTCGCGCTGCTGCCCGGCCAACTTGACCGTAGCAAGCTCTCGGAGCAATTCCACCTTGCGCTCGAATCCGGTCTGCGCAGTGCGGTTTGGGATGAAGGCTACGCATTACTGAAAAAAAATACCGAAGCTCTCAAATCGCAATCTGTGGCCGCCAGGCGAAGCCTCCTGAGCGCCTCTTTAGAGTTCTTCGCAATTGACGAAGCGGGGGCTGGAATACAGGAATTACGTCTCCATCAGTCCGAGCGAATCCTCCGCCAGCTCTCTGAATCGTTTGCGGCGACGGCACCTTGGTATGCAAGGTGGAATGTCAAAATACACTCCACGATCAAACGCGTCTTTGGAGGTGCGGGTGATTTTGTTCGACAACTCCTACCCACCGCGCAAATGCAGTCTGCTGCAGAACGGGTAAAGGAAGAAATCAAGGGTGGCGCCGTGGGAGGCTTGATCTCGGCCTCGAGACTGAAAAACGCAGTCCAGAATCACTCGGCGTTGGCCCCTTGGAAGCCGACCGAAACATGGCTTGATGAAGCATGCGAAACCGCCATCCACCGATATGACCGAGACGATTTTACATCGCTCGACCCACGGCGGTTAGATGCTGCCTGTCGGGAGATGTGGGCGCAGCTCGATACCAAAGAAAAGTTTAAGGCGGGACTGACACCTTTGGCGACGCTACTCGCAACCGTTGGGGGCGTTCTTCTGATCCCCATGGATTTTGGAACCACCGTGATCGCCTCTGCGTCGATCGCTGAACTACTTGCTGCTGCAGGCCTGACCGCGCTGACAGCGCATTGGGCGGGTCGACAAAGCATGGAGAATGTCGGACAACAAGCGGCAAGACAACAGTTGAGTGACTTTCATGCGGTGCTGTGCGATACCTTCGGAGTCGCCCGCGACGATTCTGGCTTGTCCATTTTGATCCGTAACGTTCAAGTCCCTCTTCCCAAACCTACAATCTTGCAGCGAGAATCGATCGCACCGGCTTTGCCGTTATATGAATTGCAAGCAAGTTTCGAAAACGACCTTCGACAACTGTTAAAGCCTCCCCAGTAGCCGGTTCAAATGACGCCGTTTTCGAACCGAACGAATCCAGTGAACCCCATGCACCCTTGTGCCTCGAGAAGCTTCTAATGCCCCCTTTGCCTCATTCAACAGCCCCGACGGCGGCATCGACTATGCCCATAGAAAAAAACCCCTCGCCATCGCCGCAAAGTTTTGGCGACGCCTTGCGAGCCGACCCACGCGTTGCCCAGGCCAAACAACTTTTGCGAGACGCCGTTGCCGAACATAGTGCGGCTATCCACGCCGTTGCGGGCCCAACTCCTTCACTGGTAGCTCCGTTTGAGGTGTTGATCGCGGAGCAGACAAAGCTTCGCGGTGGGCCGCCGATTTGGCCATACTTTTCCGCAGGACTTGGAAATGGACCCTACATTCAGCTGGCCGATGGCAGCATCAAGTTGGACTTTATCGGCGGGATAGGCGTTTACGGATGTGGGCATAGCCATCCAGGAATGCTGGATGCATCGGTAGATGCCGCCATCGAGGACGTCGCCATGCAAGGCAACCTACAGCAACATCCGCCCAGTATTCGCATTGGCCAGAAGTTGACTTCGCTCGCCTCCTCCGGTGGCGCGCCGCTGGAGCATTGCATGCTGACAACCAGCGGTGCGATGGCAAACGAAAATGCTTTAAAACTCGCCCTTCACAAAGCGACACCAGCAACCCGGATTCTCGCGTTCGACAATGCGTTCGCAGGGCGATCACTCGCCCTTGCCGCCATTACCGACCGACCGAAGTATCGTCAGGGTTTGCCGCTGGTGCTTGAGGTCGATTACTTACCGGCGTTGACACACGACCAGCCGTCACGGAGCCAACGTTGGGCGGTCGATGAATTGCATCGTTTGCTCGCACGACATCCAGGTCGATATGCCGCGTTTTGGGCCGAGCCGATCGCGGGCGAAGGTGGCTACTACCCCGGCAGCCACGATTTCTACGCTTCGCTTTGCAAGCCGATACGTGAAGCAGGCATTCCCATCATTTTCGACGAAGTGCAATCCTTCTCGCGAACAAGTCGCCCCTTTGCGTTCCAGCACTATGGACTCGATGAATTCGCCGATATCGTCACCGTCGGCAAGATCACGCAGGTGTGTGCAACTCTTTACCGCGACTCGTTCAAACCGACCGGGCCGATTCTCAGTCAAACTTTCACGGGCGCATCAAGTTCGATCGCGGTTGGGCTCGCAACGCTTGACGCGATGCAGCAGGCAGGCTGCTTTGGCGATGAAGGCTGGAACATGCGCCGACACCATCACTTCGTTCGTGGCCTCTCTCGATTAGCGGAAAAGTATCCCAACCATCTTCGCGGCCCATTTGGTGAAGGACTGATGATCGCGTTCACGCCCGGTGATGGTAGTTTCGACTCGGCGAAATTGCTCATGGATACGATGTTCCATGAGGGCCTTCTCGGCTTTTTGTGTGGCAGCAATCCCACACGAATCCGCTTCCTTCCACCACCGGTGATCACGACTGACTCGCACATCGACGCGGCCATCGCACTATTGGATCGATCTCTCACAAAAGTTGCAGGCTGATCCATCGCAAATCTTGCGAACGATATCCGCGCCCCTCGCGGTGGGCCGATACGGAACGCGGCTAGGCCTCTGACCATCGCCTAAAGCGGCGAACGGTGGAAGTGAACGTGCTTCCAGCTACCGTTCAATTTTTGCCAAACGCGTGTCTCTTCGGAGGCGCTCGTTCGGTGATTGCCGGCTTCATCCTTGGACTGAACCAATCTCACATAGGCGATCACGGCGGCGTCACCCATGACACGAACATGAGGGCTACTGATCGTGATCGTCGGCTCCTCCCCGGGTCGTGCTGGCTGCTTTGGCTTCTCGGGGAAATAGTTTTGATGAAAAGCAAGTCCTTGCACGAGATGCCCTTTCGCTTCCGGCTCAATCGCGGTGATATCCTCGGAGCAAAGCTTCGTGTACGTGGCCCAGTCTCCACGAAAAATAGCCGTCAGCAGGTCTTGCGTAAGCTTAATGATCTCGTTTTCGGTAACAGTCATTTTCGTGCAGTTGTTCGTGTAGATGATGTGGTCGAGTGAACAAAAAGTGAGCTCTGAAAACTCGCGGGAACCGGAATACGCCGCGACAGCGATGCAAACAATAACACTAAATTAGCCATTCGCGACCGGTCTGCAATGAGGCTGCTTGCGATTACGACTCGCTCGAGTTTGGTTGCAAAATTCTGAGAACTGCAACGAAAACGGTCCACCCGTTCGACGATGCAGTCATACTGTCACAGTCGAACTTTCCCGCTAGCTTCGCGCCCCTTTCAAGTCATCTCACCAGGGAACGATCCCCCATGAATTCCTATTCGCGACGCGATTATCTGCAAAAAAGCTTCGCCAGCCTTGCTTTCGCTGCGGCAGCGTTTTCGCCCGCGAACAGTGACAGCGACGCGGACGCGCGAGAGCCAATCAAAAGATCGGGACCAGCGAGATTTCGACCCTCCATTGCGGCTTATTCACTCCGCGAATATTTCTCCTACATGAAGGGCAAACCGCAAAAGCCGAAGGCCGATGGTAAAGCGATCGACATGTTCGGGTTCATTGACTACTGCGCATCGCTGAACTGTGATGCGGCGGAACTGACCAGCTATTTCATGCTTCCCGGCGCCGATGACGGCTATTTGCTCGAATTGCGTCAACACGCATTCTTGAGTGGAGTGACGATCAGCGGTACCGCTATCGGCAACGACTTTACCGTGAGCGACCCTCAAGCACTCCAATCCCAAATAGACCAGACGATTAGCTGGATTAAAAAGTCTTCCGTTTTAGGAGCTCCGCATATTCGTATCTTTGCGGGAACGGCTGCCCAGTTGGGTGAATCAGAACAAAAGATGAATGACATCTGCAGGGCCGTCACCACCTGCGCCAAAGTTGCAGAACAGCACGGCATTTTCCTCGGGGTAGAAAACCATGGCGGTATTTCGTCAAAGCAGCTGCTTGAAGTGATCAGTCGCATCGAAAGCTCGTGGGTCGGTGTTAACCTCGACACCGGCAACTTCGTTTCTGAAGATCCCTATCAAGACATTGAGGCGTGTGCGCCCTATTCTGTGAACATTCAGTTCAAACCGTCGCTTCGAACTCCTGCTGGCGAAATGTATCAGGCCGATTTTGACCGCATCGCCAAAATTCTTCGCGACGCCAATTACCGTGGTTTTGTCGCTCTCGAATTTGAAGAATCCGATCCTTATGAGAACATTCCCCATTGGCTCGAAAAGATGACCGCGGCGCTATCTTCGTCTGAACAACCCCTTCCTCCGTGAGTGAAATGCCGTTGGCTGCTGAACTTTTTCCTTACGGCATCATGCGAATCACTGCTGCGGCGCCAGTCGTCGCTGTGGCCGATCCGCTTCGATGTGCACAGCATTGTGCTAACACAGTCGCAAAGTTTCCTGACGCACACTTGGTGCTGCTGCCGGAGTTGGCTATCGGGGGCTACACCTGTGGCGATCTGTTTGGTCGCAAGTCACTACTGGATAGCGTGCTCTCCGGTGTGGAACATCTGCGCAAGTCAACCTGCGGTCGCCAGCAACTCGTAGTGGTTGGGGCGCCGATGGTGGTTGAGGATGCGTTGATGAATTGTGCATTGGTGATGGGGGATGGAAATCTGCTTGGGATCATTCCAAAACAATACCTACCCACGTATCGCGAGTTCTACGAGTCACGACACTTCCGCGCGGGCGATGAAAATTGCCCGAACACAATCGAATGCTTGGGAAGGCGAGTGCCTTTTGGTATCGATCTGCTGATTGGTTGGGGAGAGGCCAAGATTGGAATCGAAATCTGCGAGGACCTTTGGGTGCCGGTTCCGCCCAGTAGCCTTGCTACGCTTGGCGGTGCCAACGTACTGCTCAACTTGTCAGCCAGCAATGAAACCATTGGCAAAGCCGCTTGGCGAAGAGATCTCGTCATTAGTCAATCTGGACGATGTATCGCAGCTTATGCTTATGCATCATCGGGCCCGACCGAGTCATCCACCGACTTGGTATTTGGGGGACACTGTATCATTGCCGAAAACGGTCGATTGCTTGCACAGTCGCGTCGAATTGGTGACGGTCAACCGAACGATCCGGTCGATTCGATTCATAGCGTTGATGCAGAAATCGATCTACAGAGAATTGAACATGACCGACGCGTCGTCGGCACATGGCACCACGGACGCAGCTTGGTGAAACAGCCTTACCGAGTGATCGAAGTTCCTTTTGCTCCCACCAATCCTGCCTCCTCATCATCGAGGCAGTCCACAGCGACGATCGACGGCCGACCCTTCGTCCCACAAGACTCGCAAACACTCGATGCACGTTGCACCGAAATACTCGCCATCCAATCCGCGGGATTGGCAAAGCGAGTTTCGCGTCTACGAAAGGAGCATCCTCTTGTCATCGGAGTTTCAGGTGGACTGGACAGCACACTAGCGCTTCTGGTGGCTGTTCAAACCTGTGACGCGAATGATTGGCCTCGGCGGCGAATCCTCGGACTGACCATGCCAGGTTTTGGCACGACCGAGCATACGCTCACCAGCGCAAACGAGCTGATGCGACTAATGGGTATATCAAGCGAAACCATCGATATTCGCCAGCTATCACTTGACAGTTTTCGATCGCTTGGGCACTCCCCCCTCGGTATCCGACTGGATGACGCGACGACCGTGGCATCCCTTCAAAAGCAGCTTGTAAGTGCAGAACATGGCGATGGGGACCTCGTACTCGAAAACGTACAGGCAAGACTGCGAACCTTTCTCCTCATGTCGCGTGGTTTCGTTTTGGGGACCGGAGACATGAGTGAACAGGCATTGGGATGGTGCACTTACAACGCCGATCACATGTCTATGTACAACGTCAATTGTTCGATTCCCAAGACTCTAGTGCAGTTCCTGGTTCGGCATGCCGCTCTATCATGCAGCGACTCGGCATGCCGTGACGTATTATTGAGAATAGCCGATACGCCCATATCGCCCGAACTGCTTCCTCCCGATGCGAGCGGAGGAATTCGACAAAACACGGAAGACGTGATTGGAGCCTACGAACTCCATGACTTTTTTCTTTATCATTTCATTCGATATGGCTGTGGTCGTGAGAAACTGCTTTATCTCGCAAGTCGTGCAAAGTTTTCCGTGGTCTACGACACGAAAGTGATCGAACGAACTCTCAGCCGATTCTTCAGCCGTTTTTTCGCGAACCAATTTAAACGAAGCTGTGTCCCTGATGGACCGAAGGTTGGATCGGTCAGTTTGTCACCTCGAGGCGATTGGCGGATGCCTAGCGATGCAGACCCGGAAGCTTTCTAGAGGTTAGCTTTTCTTAAGGTCGAATCCGTCGGCCAGACAAAGTCGATCGCCAGAGATTAAAATCGCTGCAAGAATCTTCTCGAACTACTCTTTCTGTGAGTTGCCCGATGCTTGGATTTGCGTTCCTAAAGACAAAGCCGACGACGTTCGTTGCCCAGTACCGCAATGGGAGTGCAGTACGACAAGGTGAAGGCCTTTCTTTTTTTTACTTCGCACCTACTTGTACCATCGTATCGATCGAGCTTTCCAGCGTTGATGTCCCCTTCGTCTTTGAGGAGACAACGGTTGACTTTCAAGAAGTCACCGTCCAAGGTCAATTGACTTACCGAGTCGCCGAACCCATGCAATTATCGAAAGCATTGGATTTCAGTGTCGACCGTTATGGCCGCTATGTATCCAATGATCCTTCGAAGGTGAGCGAACGCCTTATTCAAGCAACCCAGGCGTCAAGTCGTGCATTTGTGCAATCAAAGGAAATGGCAGAAGTGTTGACCGCATCGGATCAACTTGGAAATGAACTGACCGGAGCGTTACTTCAAAGCTCCACTGCAAAAATGCTTGGAGTGGAAATCATTGCTGTGTCAGTGCTGTCCATTAAAGCTAGTCCCGAGATGGTCAAGGCGATGCAGGCTGACACTCGCGAAAAATTCCTGTTGAAGGCCGATCAAGCGACCTACTTGCGCCGAAACATGGCAATCGAATTGGAACGGCAACTTACCGAAAACCAATTGCAGACCGAACGAACCGTCGAAGAAAAGCGGCGCGAAGTTCGTGAGGCTCAAATGACGGCAAACATCGCAATCGAAGAACAACGATCAGGGCTGGTCGATCGACAAGTCGCCAATGAGCGAAAACTTGCCGATGCCCGTACCGCGGCGCTGCAGGCCACCCTCGCCGCGATGCAAGGAATCGACTGGCGAGTGCTCGCGACCGCAATTGGAAACAACGATGCACGGTCCACAATCGCCATGGCGTTTCAGCAACTTGCAGAAAATGCGGAGAAGATTGGGCGACTGGAGATCACACCAGACCTACTTCGCACCCTCACCGAACGCGACTCGGACGGGTAGCCAATGGGTTTCCAACCATCCATCGCAATCGTTACTACACAAACGCGACTCAAGGGCTTACTCGCTCGCTGGGGCACTCGAGCTTCTGCTAAGTTTCGGTTGAACCAGGCCCAGGCGATTCAGCGACTGGCCGTTGAAGGGACAGCCATGGAGGCGTCCAACAATCAACAAGTCGCAGACTTCGACGAGTACGAGCAGGAAGATCTTTCCTACACCGGCGCGCTGCAGCAACTCCGCAAGGACGTTGACGTCGGGTTGCCTATCGTTCTCGTACCCCGAGAATACCTGCCAAATTTCGACTTTCAAAACTCCTGTGCCGTGATTGTCGTCGGTCCTGATGGATTGGTTGCAAACACGGCAAAGTACGTGGGCTCGCTGCCTATTCTCGGCGTAAACCCCGACCCAAAACGTTTCGATGGGATTTTGTTGCCGATCGAATTGCAACAGACACGCGTTGTACTATCGCGAGTCCTCAAAGGCACCGCCAAAATACGCGATGTAACCATGGGCGAGGTTGAGTTAAATGACGGACAAAAATTACTCGCCTTCAATGATTTTTTCATCGGTTGCCGATCACATGCTTCTGCCCGCTACACGATCCAGACAGACCATACGAGCGAGCCACAGTCGTCAAGCGGCGTGATCATCGCAACCGGTGCAGGATCGACAGGTTGGTTATCCAGCGTGTTTAATATGGCCCGCGGAGTTACTGCGTTGACCGGTGGGCATGCGGGCGCCGCAAAGGCAATGCGGTGGGAAGATCGTCGCCTCGCCTGGGTTGTTCGTGAACCATTCGCTAGCCGTCATTCAAGCACCAATCTCGTTGCTGGGATCCTCAACGAAGGGAAACAGCTTCAATTCGAAAGCATGATGCCCGAGAAGGGAATCATCTTCTCCGATGGAATTGAGTCGGACGGAATCGATTTCAATAGCGGTACGATTGCTACCGTGCGGGTGGCAAATCAGCGAGCGAGTCTTGTAACAGGCTAACTCGCATCGGCACCTGGATGACCATTCAAATCAACCGAAGGTCCGACTAAAACGAGAAACGGTGTTGAATTGATGGTAACGCGACGCAGCATCCTAAGACTACCAGCAGCGACCGAACGATTTCACAATGGTCTTGCCCAGGGTCCACGACGGAGCCGAGCACCTGCGTCTCGCCTATCCTGGTACTGTTACCTTGTGGCGTTAGTGTTACCTTGGTCTCGAACATGGAATGATTGCCATGTTTGTTTCCAGTTTAGCCGTCGCAAATAGAACCATCTAACAGTAGCGATACATCAAGACTCGTTCATCCCTCCATGCAAGGCCATATCATCAATCGCCTCCGAACACTAGTAACCCGTGAGGTACTCATTGCCAGCATCGCGATTCTGGGTATTGGCTTGCATCTCACTTTGCGGTTTGGGATAGGAAACACTGGAACCGTCTTAGGTGTTTTCGCTTATGACGTTCCGTTGCTCCTTGCCTTAGTCTCTGGTATTCCCCTGCTGGTTGGTTTAATTGCGAATGTCCTCCGCTTTGAATTCAGCTCGGATTTGCTTGCCGGCATTTCCATCGTGACTTCGATAGTACTGGGCGAATACCTCGCAGGAACACTTGTCGTGCTGATGCTCTCGGGTGGTCAGGCTCTGGAGGCTTACGCGGTACGGCGAGCGTCTTTTGCGCTAGAAGCGCTTGCAAGGCGATTGCCATCGGTAGCGCACCGTAAGGAACTTGGAACCCTCATTGAAATCCCACTTGCGGATGTTGTCGTCGGCGACTCACTTGTCGTATTCCCACACGAGGCATGCCCAGTCGATGGGGTCGTGCTGGAAGGGCGGAGCACGATGAATGAATCCTATCTGACGGGAGAACCTTATCTGCTACCCAAGGCCGCAGGTTCCGATGTGCTGTCCGGTGCGATCAATGGAGAGGGAGCGTTAACGATTCGTGCCGAGAAAACCGCAGTGGATTCACGTTATGCGAAGATCATGCAAGTGATGCGAGAGTCCGAGCAAAGTCGCCCACAATTGCGACGACTAGGCGATCAGTTGGGTGCCATTTACACTCCCCTGGCAGTCTTCATTGCGATTTTAGCCTGGGTACTGAGTGGTGAAGCTTCTCGATTTCTCGGAGTGCTCGTGGTCGCCACTCCTTGCCCGCTGCTGATCGCAATTCCTGTCGCCATCATCGGCAGTGTTTCGTTAGCAGCAAGGCGAGGAATCATCATCAAAGATCCGGCTGTACTTGAGAAGATCGATACTTGTCGCACTGCAATCTTCGATAAGACAGGAACGCTGACGTATGGCGAGCCGAAACTAACGGAGATTATACCGGCTGACGGATTTACGCATCCTGAAGTCTTGGCAGCAGTCGCGAGCCTTGAGCATTACTCACGACATCCACTTGCTTCGGCCATGATCAACGCGTCAGAGGCAGCGAACTTGGAGCGATTCGAGGCAACTGAAGTCAGCGAGCGTCCAGGGGAAGGATTGCGAGGCGTAATCAGTGGACGAGCGATCCAGGTGACCAGTCGAAAGAAGCTGACTACCCAATTGCCATCAGCAGTCGCCTCATTACCAGAACATTCAGGTGGACTGGAGTGTATCGTATTGATTGACGGTCGTTACGCCGCAACGATAAGATTTCGCGATGAACCGCGTGCAGAAGGGAAGTCCTTCATCAAACATCTCAAGCCGAGACATGGCTTTGATCGAGTCCTTCTGGTTTCCGGTGACCGCGAGAGCGAAGTTCGTTATTTAGCCGAGAAAGTTGGCATCACGGAGGTTTATGCGAGTCAAAGCCCCGAGCAAAAGCTTGCCTTGGTGCGAGATGAGACGTCACGTTCCAATACCGTTTATATGGGTGATGGAATCAATGATGCACCTGCGTTAACCGCTGCCACCGTCGGAATCGCCTTTGGCCAAGCAAGCGACGTGACCGCGGAGGCTGCTGGGGCAGTAATCATGGATAGCTCGCTCCAGAGAGTGGATGAACTACTGCACATCGGCCGACGGATGCGTTCCATCGCGCTTCAGAGCGCGATAGGCGGGATGGCGCTAAGCCTTGTGGGAATGTTCATCGCGGCATCAGGGCACCTGCCACCGGTCGCCGGCGCCATATCCCAAGAAGTGATCGATGTCCTCGCTGTCCTGAACGCGCTCCGCGCTTCCATCTCGCCAAAGTCACTCACCGACTACGACACCATCGGCACATCGTAGCTTGCGGTTGTTTAAAGCCGCTCGATTATAAATACATGCCGACAAAGCCACCTGAGGCATCACTCTCGGACTGAATCTTTTCGACTCGCTCCTGGGTCCGCCGCAAATCGCCCGCCTCGATGTATCGATTGAACTCGACGATGACCGCCTGGCGTACACTTTCTGCAAGGAAATCCACGATGGGTTCGGTCAACCAAGGACAAGTTTCTCGGTCCAGTCTGACGCTCAGGTCAACCGCGCGAGTCGTCAAATCACCGACGTCGGTCAGTACCGTTCCCTCGATTGCATACCGCACCGTCCCTGCGTTCGGATCATTGGTCAGATGAAAGGTGCAGCTTGCAGACGAAAGGTAGTAAGCATTGTGTGCCCCATGCTTTTCGATCGCGGCCTTCACGCGCAGCACGAACTGTTCATAGACCGGAGAAGCATCCAGTGGTATGTCCAACCGAGTGACACTTCGAAGCGGGAGGCAATCGAACTCAATGTCCACCCAGCGACCGGGCGATTTCGAGGAAGGCTGGGACGAAGGCATAACTTATGGGATCCCTGGGGGTACGAAGCGACTGAACAGCCATCGATTGTAACACTGGTCTCCAAAGTCGCAGCGAGGCTTTGACCAGGAAACCTGTATAAAAGGGTGGGCGTTTTTCCGTGGGCGTTGCCTAACGCGCCGTGACGGAAAACCAGCCGGCTTGCGCATCGATCGAACGGGGACGAAGCTGTCGTCCTCGCATCGAGTCAATCGGTATCGTTTGGGGGATAGTTAACGGTTGATCGAGCAGCGTCGGCGGAAACCTCGCGGCGAACGATTTTTGAATCGATCGCTTAATGGCAACTTGGGAAATCGTTAGCCGACGCCCGCCGGGAAAGTCAACCCCCACGTCGCCGATTCGTTCGAGATAAGAAACGCCGTTCATCATCTGTACCGGACGGTACTGGGCGGTAATCTCAATGGGGCGTTCAAGTTCGCGGTCTCCCTGCTTGAATCGTGTGCCGCGGATACCAACCCTTAGCGATTGATCACGTGCTTCGAAAATAATCGGTCGAAGTTTGGCAAAATCGATTTCGAATGCCTCATCGTCCACCGCGTCTTCCACCGCGTCACTCGCACCTTCACTCGCAGTGTCGTCAGCTGGGAGCGGAGCGGAACTGGACGTGCCCGATGAACGAGGTCGGCCGGCATCTGCTAGGAGTTGGTCAATCTGCTTACCCGTCATCGTACGCCCTGCCAACACTCGAACAGCAACATTGTCAATCGTCGATTCATGCAACTGAAACGCGAGATCAAAGCTACCCGCTGCTAACGGAGGCGCCGAATTCGCAGCAGACAATTGATCGGGTGCCGCC
>JANOBM010000106.1:0-9661 GCA_031411655.1 Planctomycetaceae bacterium | reverse complement strand
AGTCCTTCGATTGGCTGGGTTTTTCCGCTAGATGGGTTCTTGGGCTATACTGGCCTGGACCTGAAGCTGGCTTCGCCCCGAGTGATCAGGCATGACGCGCTCTCAATCTGGTTGAAATGAGGTAGCGAGAACCGGAGGTGCGAGTTGATTGGCTTGAGTTGAGTACTCGATGTCGTCGGCCATCACTCGCGGCTTGCAGGGCCACAGGGATTGCAAGACCTCAGGGTTAACCGGTGCGGACAGCCCTATGCTGCGGTTCATTTAAACGAGTGCTCTTTTATTCATGTCAATCTCCCTCCGTCGAATCGGCATTCTTGGGATCCTTTTCATTCATACCTGCATCGCGTTCCCGGTGCACGCGAGTGAAGTTCCAGAAAACCTTAGCGGCTGGTTAGAGACTCACTGTGCAAGTTGTCACGATTCGACTTTGCCTGAAGGTGGCCTGGATGTCAAAAGTCTAAGCTGGGACCTAGATGATGCCTCAACTTTCGAACAATGGGTGAAATTGCTCGACCGAGTCACCCGATCTGAAATGCCACCTAGCAGTGAACCGCAACCAACCGCTGAAGCACGACTTGGCTTTATCGAAAGCTTGCAAAAGCCGCTCATTGAAAAGAACCTGCTTAGCAACACAACGCATGGGCGCACTTCAATCAGGCGATTGAATCGACGAGAGTACGAGCGGACGGTTCAGTCGTTGTTAGATATATCGACTCCGTTGCAGCAGTTTCTTCCCGAGGAACAGCCGGTAAATGGGTTCGACACGGTGTCCGATGGCCTGCGGTTTTCGCCGCTCCACATGGAGCGTTTTGTGGAGGCAGCAAGCGAGGCCCTGCAAGCCGCGATGCGGTTCACCGCGCCTCCCAAAACCATTGACAAGAGATTTCATTTCATCGAACAAGAAGGTGTGCTCAAGAACGTTGAAGATGAGCACCCGGTCGTCGCCCTGACCGACAATGCCGCTGTTCTCTTTACGAACGCATCTTACATCTCAAAGGTTCACGGTCTCGATATCGAGTCCGCTGGTGTGTATACCATCCGCGTTCGTTGTTGGGCCCATCAGAGCCCAGACAGGCCGGTCATTGCACGGCTTCAAGCAGGTAATTACGGGTTGGGTACCGACCGCTATCTAGGCATGTTCGACGCGTTACCGGACCAACCCCAGGAATTTGACTTAAACGTTCGCCTTGGCAAGGGAGACTATCTTTACCCCGCGCCGGACGATTTAACCCTCGACCCCGAAAACAAAGGCGTATGGAACGTTGGCGGAAAAGAATATAAAGGAGCCGGGTTGGCGATCGAATGGATTGAAGTCAAAGGACCCAACGAGCCGCAGTGGCCACCGGCAAGCGTGAGACGAGTCTTTGGCGACGTGCCTATTGTTCCTCGCGAGCGGTCAGTTTGGAAAAACCATGAACATGTCTCGTTCGAACCAAAATCAGACAACCCAACGAGTGACGCTGAAAGCCTGATCAACGACTTTGCGATGCGAGCGTTCCGACGACCTTTAAAACCGGGCGACGCGCAACCGTTTTTGCAAATCGCAAAGCAATCCCTCGAATCCGGTGCATCGTTCGAAGACTCGGTACGACTTAGCATCCGAGCTATCTTGTGTTCGCCGAAATTTTTGATCTTGGATGAGCAGCCTGGACGACTTGATGCGTTTGCACTTGCATCGCGACTATCGTATTTTTTGACTAGCACTATGCCGGATGACGAGTTGATGAAATCGGCTGCAAGCGGTGAGTTGTTAGATGACGAAGTACTTAGACAGCAGACCGAGCGTCTGTTGCGCGACCCGCGCTCCGATGATTTTATCTCAAGCTTTGTGGGTCAGTGGCTGGATTTGAACCGAATCAACGCCACTAATCCCGACACGAAGCTTTATCCGGAGTTCGACGATTCTCTCAAACACTCCATGATTGGTGAAACGCACGCCTTCTTCCGCGAAGTTCTCGACAACGACTTATCGGTGTCGAATTTTATCGACTCTCATTTCACGATGCTCAATCGTCGACTCGCCGAGCATTATGGCATACCAAACGTTCAGGGGCAGGGTTTTCAAAAGGTATCACTTGATGGCGATTCCATTCGCGGCGGATTGATGACCCAAGCGAGCATTCTGAAGGTCACCGCCAACGGAACCGTCACTTCGCCCGTCCTTCGCGGTGCCTGGGTCATGTCCCGGCTACTCAATCAACCACCTCCGCCCCCGCCGCCGAATGTCGGTGCGATAGAACCCGATACTCGTGGCGCTACGACGATCCGAGAGCAATTGGCACTTCACAGCAACGATCCAACCTGCAGTGCATGTCATGCCAACTTTGATCCGGCTGGATTTGCGCTCGAAAACTTTGACGTGATCGGTGGTTGGCGAACTCGCTACCGTTCGCAAGACAAAGGCGACGCCCCTGATTACAAACTTCATGGGCGGTACATTTGGGAGTATAAACTGGGACAACCGATCGATGCGTCGGCAGAGTTGCCATCGGGTGAGTCGTTTGCGAGCGTTCGAGAATTCAAAAAACTACTTGCGAAGGAACGAATAACAGTCGCTAAGGCGGTTACCGAGAAGCTGCTCATCTATGCGACAGGCAGTCGAATCGAATTGGCAGATCGCCTTGCAGTGGACGAGATCTTGAAACGATCTGAATCGCGAGAAATGGGTTTGCGCACCATCATTCACGAAGTCGTCCAAAGTGACTTATTTCGGTCAAAATGAAAATGAAAAGCAAAAACATGAACGAGCTCGTACGGCATCATCGTCAAAACGTTCCCTGTGCGAAGGATATCCAGCGGGAACCCATAGTTGCTTCGCGTCGAGGTTTTCTGCGGGCGGCCGGTGTCGGTCTCGCGCTCCCATGGCTCGACATGTTTCAACAAAACGGCGCTGCAGGTGAAAAGGATCTGCCACCGCAACGGATGGTGTTGATCTGCACAAGCCTTGGCATCTACGCTCCTCATTTCTTTCCGATTGAAAAGGGCGGAATCTTCTCTCCGACCCCGTACTTGCAGCAGATTGAAGAGCATCTCGATGACGTGACCATCTTTTCTGGATTGTCTCATCCGACTCAATCAGGGTCCGATGGCCACGCTGGAGAAAGAACCTGGTTGACTGCGGCTCCGCATCCTGGGCTAGGAGGGTTCCAGAATTCAATTTCCGTGGATCAGCTCGCCGTCGAAACACTTGGCTTTGTCACACGCTTTCCATCCTTGGCCCTTGGCCTGGACGGAAGCAGCCAGTCGTACACACGTAGCGGTGTAATGGTACCCGCGATCAGTTCGCCGTCTCGGTTGTTTACCGACTTGTTTCTTGAGGGCTCCCGTGAACAAGTCGCTGAGCAAGTCAATCGACTTCGTGAGGGGCGGAGTATTTTGGATGTCGTGGCGGGCGAAGCAAAACGACTCGAAAGAAGGACCAGTCCAAAAGATCAGCAACGTATCGACGAGTACTTCCAATCGGTGCGAGACATGGAAATTCGCTTGTCCGAGGCCGAAGCGTGGTCGACGCGTCCGAAGCCCAAAGTCGACGTCGAAAAACCCGAGGACATTTCCAACGAACGCGATTTGATTGGGCGCATGCGATTGATGTTTGAAATGATCCCGCTTGCACTTCAAACCGATTCTACACGCATCATTACCATGCTGATCCAAGGGCGCAGCGACGTGGTGGAAGTTCCTGGTGTCTCAATCGATCACCACAATCTTTCGCACCATGGCCAAGACCCTGAGAAGCTGGAACAGCTGGCGCTAATCGAAAAAGCAGAGTTTCATGCACTTGGCGAGTTGCTTGGGTCGTTGAAGGCCAAAGAAGAGCATGGTCGTCGATTGATCGACCATACAATGCTTGTTTTTGGAAGCAACCTTGGCAATGCGAACAATCATGACACGCACAACCTGCCGATTTTAGTCGCAGGGGGTGGCCGGAAGCGACACGATCACGTAGCGTTCGATGCGGACAATAATCAGCCGCTGAGCAACCTGTTCTTGACTTTGTTGCACAAGCAGGGCATCCACGTCGATCGATTCGGATCAAGCACAGGCACGCTCGATCTTTGAAGGCCAGCGACAGCCGATTGAGCCGCTCGAAAATCTAGAAAGCCGAAGGATTTCCTGATGGCTGTGGGTGGGCTCGTCGACTGAGCGACGCCGAATTTTCGAGCATCATGGGGCGTTCTTGCCTTGTCATGGGACCGTGGGTGTCAAACCGACCGTTGCCGTGATAGCTTTACGACTGCAAAGTGTTCACTTCGTCAGCGGCAACTCGGCAATCCCAGTGTTTCACCTGGCAATGGTGACACCATTGGTGCACTTTTTCTTTAGCAGCTTATCTCGAACGGTTAACAAGTAAGAAGGCAAACACATGTTCTGGGTGACGATTGTTTCTTTCGTTTTCTTTACCGCACTGGTCGGTGTGCTGACTTGGTGGATCACCCGAAACGACGATCTCGACACAAGTAACGGTTATTTTCTGGGCGGTCGGTCACTCACCTTTCCAATCATTGCGGGATCGCTGCTGCTAACCAACCTATCGACGGAGCAGTTGGTGGGACTCAATGGTGCCGCTTACACCGACGGACTTTGTGTCATGGTGTGGGAAGTTGTTTGCGTCATAGCACTGGTGTTCATGGCTTGGTTCTTTTTGCCACGATTTCTTAAAAGTGGTGTAGCCACGGTGCCCCAGTATCTCAATATCCGGTTCGATCACCAAACACAGGTGATTACCGATGTGATATTTCTTTTAGCGTACGTTGGAATTCTTTTACCGATCATTCTTTACACGGGAGCAACCGGAATGATGGGGATTATGGACGTCCCCGCAATGCTTGGGACTCTACCTGCGAAGGTAGGAATGACGCCCGATAATCTTTCGTTGTGGTTGATCGTTTGGGTTGGAGGGATCGTCGGTTCGATCTACGCATTATTTGGAGGGCTCCGTAGCGTCGCCGTTTCAGATACTCTTAATGGCGTTGGGCTTTTGGTCGGTGGCTTTTTGATCACCGGTTATTCCTTGTCACTTCTCAGTGACGGAAATGGAATACTGGAAGGACTTAAAGTCTTGAACGATCACCAACAAGGACGACTGAACTCAGTAGGTGGCGATCAATCCTCGGTTCCGTTTGGCACCATCTTCTCAGGTATCTTTCTACTTAACTTGTTTTATTGGACAACGAACCAGCAAATCATTCAGCGTACATTTGGTGCGAGCAGTTTAGCGGAAGGCCAGAAAGGCGTGTTACTCACCGGGGCGCTCAAACTGCTCGGCCCGCTTTACTTGGTCGTGCCGGGCATGATTGCCTTCTCTGTGTTTGCGGGTGAAGTTATCAAGCCGGACCAAGCCTATGGGATGCTAGTTCGCAAAGTGCTGCCCGCTCCGTTGACCGGTTTTTTTGCTGCCGCGATGGTAGGCGCCATTTTGTCGAGCTTCAATTCGGCCCTGAACAGTTCCTGCACCTTGTTCAGCCTTGGCCTGTATCAAGGCATCTTCAACAAAGGCGCAAGCGAACACCAAGTCGTGCGTTCCGGCAAGATCTTTGGCTGGATCATTGCAATCGTGTCGATGTCACTAGCGCCGCTACTCGCCAACACAACTAGTATTTTCGGTTACTTGCAGAAAATGAACGGGATCTATTTCATCCCTATTTTCGCAGTTGTATTGGTCGGGATGCTCTCCAAACGGGTACCCGCACTCGCAGCAAAGATTGCCTTGCTGGCTGGCTTTACAGTGATCGCAGTGGGCTACTTCGTTCCACCTTTTGATTCCATCGTTTCATCGCTACATGAATTCCATTTTCTCGGAATCGTTTTCACTTGGTTGGTAGTATTGATGCTTGTAATTGGCGAAATTGCGCCCCGCGAAACCGAGTTTGTGCAGCAAGATGTCGGTGCCGTTGACATGACCTCATGGCCTTTGGTCAAGCCCGTCGGCTTGCTCCTCATCGCCTGTGTATTTGGGATCTATGTGATGTTTGCCGATTTCTCAGTGTTAAGAACGCCGCCCGGAAGAGAGTTTGCCGCTATCCGTCAATACACTTTGCAGAACAAGGGTGGCCTCACCGTTAACGTAACGAACTATGGCGCGATCATCACATCCATTTTGACCCCAGATCGAAATGGAAAAGTTGGCGACGTTGCGCTGGGTTACGCCAAGGTCGAATCCTACATGAACGCGGTTGATAAGCCCTACTTCGGTGCGATTGTTGGTCGTTACGGCAATCGAATTGCAGGGGGCAAATTTACGATCGACAGCGAAACATTTACCCTCGCCAAAAACAACAACGAAAATCACCTGCACGGTGGAACCATCGGCTTCGACAAAGTCGTTTGGGATGTTAAATCCGTGTCTGGTTCTGCGATTGAACTCGCGTATCGCGCTAAAGACAAAGAAGAAGGCTATCCAGGCAATTTGGATGTCACCGTCTCCTATACGTTGACCGATCAAAACGAGCTTGCCATCGAATACTCGGCTGTGACCGACAAGGCGACGCCTGTGAATTTGACTCAGCACACTTACTTCAACCTAAAAGGAGAAGGAAATGGAACGATCCTGGACCATGAGTTGATGTTGAATGCAAGCAGATTTACCCCCGTGGATGTTGGATTGATTCCAACAGGTGAACTGGTCGATGTTGCTGGAACGCCCTTCGATTTTACGACGTCGAAACCGATCGGTCGTGACATCGAGAAAGAGGATGAACAATTGAAGTTTGGCGGAGGCTTCGACCACAACTGGGTACTGAACCGAACCGACGGTGACGATTCAATGACGCTTGCCGCCGAGGTATTCGAACCATCGTCCGGGCGAGTCCTAGAGGTTCATACCACTGAACCAGGCATCCAGTTTTATAGCGGTAACTTCCTTGACGGACGCCTGACGGGAAAGGCAGGAAAGACCTATGTCAATCGCGGCGGATTCTGCTTGGAGACGCAGCATTTCCCCGATAGTCCGAACCAACCCAATTTCCCTTCCACGTTGCTGAAGCCGGGTCAAGTTTACAAGACCCGCACCACCTTCAAGTTTTCAACGAAGTAGGTGCGAGCTAACAACCTGTTGAGGCGACGGGTAGCGAATGGGTGTCAACAAGTTTTACGGGCTGACTGTTATCAACAGTCGGCTCATTCAGTTTGCGGTGCTTATAACTATCCATTTCTTGCTGTTGCCAAAGGGACAGCTTCATAGCAAGGAGTATTACGTCGCTCCTAACGGAGACGACCTCCAATCAGGCACGATTGAATCGCCGTTCGCAACGATTCAGAAATCACAAGAGTTGGCCGAACCCGGCGACGTCGTGTGGCTCCGAGGCGGCACCTACTCGATGCAAGAATCCCAAGTTCGGCAAAAAAGCCGAGGACGTGCGACGGTTGTTCACCTCGACAAAAGTGGTCACCAGGGGCAACTCATTCGCTATTGGTCTTTCGAAAATGAGGTCCCGGTTTTTGACTTCACAGCACTAACCCCAAGGGGTGTTCGCGTCACCGCATTTCAGGTGAACGGCTCCTATCTTCATTTGCGCGGGATCCAAGTCATCGGCGTGCAAGTGACGATAACGGGCCATACTCAGTCAATCTGTTTCGACAATCAAGGAAGCCACAATGTGTTCGAGCAATTGACCATGCGAGATGGTCAAGCGATCGGATTTTGGCTTGGACGTGGTTCAAACAATCTCGTTTTGAATTGCGATGCCTATCGAAATCATGACCATACGTCCGAAGACGGGCGGGGTGGAAATGTCGACGGGTTTGGATTTCACGTTCCCAAAGGAAGCGTTGGCAACATTTTCCGGGGGTGTCGTGCTTGGTTTAACAGCGATGATGGATTTGACCTGATCACCACTGCTGAACCGGTGACGATCGACTCGTGCTGGGCATTTTACAATGGGTTTGATCCAAGTTTCAAAAGCCTTGCGGATGGTAGTGGATTCAAGGCTGGAGGATACGCAAGATTACCCTCATCGAAGATTCCAAGCCCACTACCACGGCATACGATAACTCACTGCCTGGCGGTACGAAATAAAGCAGCTGGCTTTTATGCAAACCATCATCCGGGCGGTATCGACTGGATCAGCAATACCGCCTATCGAAATGGTGCCAACTACAATCTGTTGGGGCGCGACCTCCATAACGTTGACAAGGACATCGACGGGCACGGCCATTTCATGCGCAATAATCTAGGCTACCTGGGGCGTCGCGAAATGATCAACCTAAACGAGGCTGAGAGCGATGTTTCCTTTAACTATTTCACATTGCCGGTTCGCGTTGACGCGAGCGACTTTGTCTCCCTTGATGAAGCCGCCCTTATTCTTCCCCGACAAGACAACGGAGACCTGCCTGAATCAACTTTTTTGAGACTTGCGAACAACAGTGACTTGATTGATGCCGGTACAACGACCGACTCTCCATTTAAGGGCAAGTCGCCAGACCTGGGCGCATTTGAATCGGAGCAATAGGGCAATGCGGAGGATTGTGAAGCGTGGCGAAATTGCCTCCTCTCTTGCCGGCACGTGCAGGGAGGATTAATTTCAGCTATCCTTCGAAAGGCCTTTCAAAACCGATTGCGCTTTCGCCCTTAAACTTTTCCCCAACCTTATCTCGTCCAACGAATCTGCACTTGTCAAACTCGCATGATCCTTCGTTCCGTCGGCATTTGCCGCTGATATTGGTCTGGGTGATCTCGTCGGCATATCTGATTTTCAAAGCCGACGAAGGATGGATTCCTCACGATGAAGGGTTACTAGCCCAAACAGCCGAACGGGTCATGGAAGGCGAGTTACCCCATCGCGACTTTGACGACCCCTATACCGGCGGTCTGGCGATGCTACATGCACTTGCGTTCCGCCTGCTTGGCGTTGACTTGTATTCAATGCGCCTGGTCTTATGTGCGTTCGCGGTGTCAACAATTCCTGTGATCTACAGCATTGCGGTACGAGCGGTTACACCTGTGATTGCCGGCCTTGTGACGCTATCGGCGGTTGTGTGGAGCGTCCCCAATTACTTTGCACCGCTGCCATCTTGGTACAACCTTTTCTTTGCGATCCACGGCATGTGGTTTTTACTACGCTTCATAGAGACAAACCGTTTGCGATGGCTTGCAATGGCCGGGGTGGCAGGTGGTGTCTCCATCCTCTTCAAGATCGTAGGTGTCTATTATGTCGCCGGAGTGTGCTTGTACTTGTTGTATCGTGAACAGGAACTCACCCGGTCGGCGATCGCCGTTGACGCGTCCGGGAGGCCTCGCGGCGGCGCCTTGAAGCGATTGCTCTACCCGACGTTTTTATCCTTAGCTGTAGGAATTTTTGTCGGTGCGGTAGCGATACTGATTCGCCAGCGACTCACGCCGATGGACGGTATTCATTTCTTAGTGCCTAGCTTGGTGCTAGCGATCGTGGTTTGGGTCAATGAATACAAGCTTCGCGGCGGATCGGGAAAGGAACGTTGGAAACAAATATTTTCGACGTATGGTCTTTTCGTTGCGGGAGTGGCCCTCCCGCTGCTTGCTTTCATTGTCCCCTACGCAATCAGCGGAAGCCTTTATGAGTTGTACCGTGGCGTCCTCATCCTTCCACAGAAACGACTACAAGCGGCTGCCTATTCATTGCCACCGCTTAGCACGTTGGTGGCGATCTTTCCTTTAGCCATGGTATTGCTGGTCCGTGCAAAATCG
>JANOBM010000105.1:0-10267 GCA_031411655.1 Planctomycetaceae bacterium | reverse complement strand
TGGGTTTACTGAACCCATGTCAAAGTAACGATCCAGCACGCGTAGTCCTCGTTTGCTTTCCGCCAGATCGTCCAGTTGGCTGCTGATGTCGTAAGTCACATCATCTTCATTCCGATACCCAAAAAGGGCAGGAGGGGCAAGCAGTCCGAGTCCGATGAGCAAAGCGATCCCTGGATAGCGAGTCAACTTGAGCGCGATGAGTCCCCACAACCCGGTCGGTTGTAACCCTTCGCGGTTCCCAAGACGTGCCGAGATTAACGTAGGGTTTGTACCCATCGTCGAAGGCCAAAAAGCTCTCGGGCCAATGAGGGAAAGCAAGGCAGGGGTAAACGTCAAACAAACAAGCAAGCCGATGGCGAGGCACAGTGCAATGATCGGCCCGGTGTAGTGAAACTTTCCAAACTGGGCGATGACCAACATTCCCAGTCCCAGGATCGTTGTTAGCGCGCTGCCGACCAACGCGCCTGAAACTCCTGATAAGCTTCGAATGCAGGCTTGCTCCCACGGCCACTGCAATGCTTCCTCCCTGAGCCGTGAGATAAGAAATAAGCAAAAATCTGTACCCGATCCAAAGAGGATCACCACCACAAAAATACGACTGGTGGTGAAGACGCGAAAGTCGAACCAAGACAGGTCCAATGCTTTGGACGCAATCGTGAGCCATGCGACCAGTCCGCTAGACACCATCACTGCGATAGCGATCGAAAAGACCGGAATGAAAACCAACAGCGGAGCACGGTAAACCAGTCCCAAAATTGCGAGGATCATTAGTACCGTAAGCAATTCGGTGTAGCGAATCGCGTCACGAGCGGCGGTCAGCGTTTCGCCGCCGATTGCTGCTGAACCGGTTGCTAATATTTCCAGGCCTGGCCTCACCAATGCCGAATTTCGATCGAGGACGGAATCTTTGAGGTCGTCCACTACTTTTAGAAAATCGATGTTGCTGGTGGCCGCAAGTTCAACATTGGAAAGAAGGATCGCTAGCCTCGCTTCCGGCTTCTCCATCTGTGATCCAATGAGTGAATCCTTCCAGCTATGAAGATCAATGAGGCTTTCCCATGGCGCTAGGCCTCGCTCATCGAAGTCCAGCGAGTCCGTAGCAATCGTGGGAGAAAGCACTAACGCGGTCTGCGTATCGGACGCAGCCAAGTCGTCTTCCCCCAACTGCTGTAAAAGATTTCCGCGGTCCCAAAACGCCTTCGTCAATCGCAATTGCTCTGCGGGAACCGAACTCACCCGATCGAGGTCGGTCAGTCCGTCAAAGTAAAGTTGGTCGAGCCGAATCGCTTCGTCTAAGAACTCTTTCGCATGCGATCGTAAGCGAATCGAGTCAGGAGCTAACGAATCTGAACGTGACGCCTTCCACAGCATGACCTCGGCGATTCGGTAATAAAGGTGCCGAAGCAGGTCCATCGAAACAACGTCATCTGATTTATCCAGTGGCTCTCCGTTTCGGGATACCACTAGAACAATCTGGCTCCGCGATCGTTGCGCCGGAAAGGCCGCGTCGAGTAGATGGTCGCCAGCAACACTACGCATGGTTGCTGGAAGGTATTCAAAGTCGCCATCGTAGGCGATTGACTTCCAGTCAGGCGATAACGTTTTGGCGATGACCGCAAGCAGCACCCACCCGATGACGATCAGCCAGCGGTGACGAACGACACCGCGGGCAAGGAGATTGCCGAGGCCGTTCGATAAGTATTGAGATTCGTCCGGCTGCACAATTGTCGACACTTAACGAGAAACGTTACGGTGTTCACTTTCGATCACTGTTGTGGAGCCGAGGCATCGGGCCTCTCGTCTTTAGCTGGTTTTTCCACCGTGAGTGAGGGTTCCTTTTTCCCTTCGCGACTACTTGCACCAAAAGCCCGTAGGGCAGCCTCTAAGGAGTTGGGACTGATTTCGCCAGACAGCTTCACCACTTGCACGTCACCACTGGGGCGAGACGCATCGTCAAGTTGTTTTACCATATCACAGACTAAATCGAGTAGTGGCTCGCCCTCGGCACTTATCAGCAGCGTATTTCCAACTTCGTCCACGCCGACCGAGAGTTTGCCCTTAAAGGTAAAATCCGAACCACCACTTTGCCCGGTGCCGTTTGTATCCTGAAGACCGCTGCCATTTCCGTTGCGGCTTCTTGGCTGGTTGTTGGCTTTACCGCCGCCGTCTTGTGGAGGTGGCGCTTGTTGCTGAAATGCCTTGTCATTGCCGCTGAGCAGGTCACGATAGGCATCTTTCACCGTTTCAGCGATGTTGCCGGCTTTCCCGTACTTTACCGCGACCAGTTTGGTGAAACGAACCTTTCGCTTATTGACCGGTTCTTCCACGTCCCACAGTTCGATTAACTCTTCGATTGTCGCGAGCTGCTCTGCATCGGCTCCATTGACCACGATCGTATTGGTATCGAGATCTGAAATGAATCGAAGCTTGCTGCCCTTTCCAAGTCCCTTTGGCTCTTCTTTCTTTTCGGTTTCACCATCCCCCCAATACCAGCGGAAGAAGGAGTCCGCGTCCGAGTCTTTGTCATCGTCCGCATCCTTAAAGTAATCCTCCAAGTTGAGGGCCATCCAGCTTGCGGACGCATTCTTGATTTTGAACACTCGATAGGGACGCTTGGGCGGCGAGAATTGCAGCATCAATCCCTCAAGGCGATCGAGCGCTTGCGTATCACTACTACTGATCATCAAGTTTCCAGCTCGATCGATTTCGACGCGAATCGGCGCGGAATCTTTATCCTTTGCCGGCTGGCCCGTTGGTTGTGGACTCTTTTCTTTCTTTCCAAACAACCTGTCGAACTGTTCTGCTGACTCGACCTTCGGTAGATCCTGGGGCAACGTTTCGACTTCGTCGTTCGCAGCAATTGGCCCCGGCTGTACCTCGTTCTTGTTCTCTTGCGAGGCATTGGTTTCCTGGAACGCCGCGAACCGGTAGTGGCGATCTGTCACTGCGGCCGCAACGGTATCGGTGTCCGAAGCCGGCTTTTTACTATTCTCTTCTTTTAAGTTCTCCTGCTTAGGCGTCGCTTCTGGATCGACTTCATCAGGAATCTTCTCGTCGTCATTAGATTCCTCTTCGGACTCCGGCGCTACGAATTGATCCTCACTAGGCAACACGATCGGATTGGGTGAGATCCGCTCCCATTGTCCCTGAAGCCGCCGAAGGTATTCAAGTGTCTCCAATGTCGGTGACGCTTCGATCAATCTGACCGTTCGCGAATCACCCTCAGGCGGTGGAAGTTCGCCTAACTTAACCAGCAGATTGCGAACCTCGCCCATCTCGATATCATTTGCCCAAAGGAGCACTTGGCGAAAGCGGGTATTCGCAGCGACTCTAAATTTGTCTTCTTTCTTTTTCTTTTCTTCTCCACCACCGCCAAAGAAATAGGAAGAGTATCGATTACGACTTGAATCCTCTTTCTCCTTTTCGTCCCCCATCAAAAACGCGATCGACTCCGCGACGTCCCCAGCATCCAACCGCCGAAGTTGTAGGACTTCAAATTGGCGTCCGCTGCCGTCGAGACGCTGGATCAACTGATCAATGATGAATCGATCTGCAGCCGATCCTGATACGATGACCGCCCGATTCTCATTGTCGACGCGAGTACGAGTCGTGGGTTCCAGGATGTTCATTTCTTGAACGATTTCGATCAGTTTCTCAGGATCGAGCGATGCCAGTCGGAACACTTGAACACGGTTTTGAACATCGGATAACGACTGAATCGATGAACTTGGCACATCAATCCGCTTGAGGAATTCACTGGCAATAGCCAAGCGGTCTGGCGGGGCCATGATGATGATTGAATTCTGCCGGTTGTTCGCGACGACCGAGATCTCGGCCTTGGGAGGTTCGGGGCTGGGTGGCTGGCCGCCTTGATTGCGCATCTGTTGCATCATCTGCATTTGTTCAGGCGTCATGGGGGTATCTTTTTTCTTTTCAATGCCAAGGAACTGTTCGAGCAATTGCTTTGCCTCGGCGGCGGGCAAATGTCGCAGTTTGAACTCTGGCGCCAGCGACTCGCGACTCGACGAGTTTCGTTCTTGTTCCAGCAGTGCCGATACTTGCAACAATGAAATCGCAGAGTCCATGGCTTCGATGCGATTGGTTGTCGTCAGCGCCGTAAGCTTTCCATTGCTGCTGATCATTGGTTTGAGTTCGGCGGCAAGTTTTTCCGAGGAGAGCCAGCCGACATCGAGCAACACGCGGACGAAGCTGTGTGGCGTGATGGATCCCAAGTCCGCTTCGTCGACGCGAGGGACTAGCGATGGGTTGATCCCTTCGCACTTCACGACCGATAGCCCGCCGTCCAATTTGAGCAGAGTGTAGCCACGACCGAGAAGATGGCGATTCAATAGGTCACGCACCTGATCAACGCTATATCGACCGGGGGTGGTAATGTTTACTCGATCCCCAGGAAGTTCTTGCCAGTCGATCGGTTCGGCTGACAGCGCCGAAAGCCATTCGATCAACTCCGGCCATGTCTGATTGCGAAACTCGAAAGCGACTTTACCGTCATCGCCTAGCACGGCCTTTTGTAATTCTTCTGCGTTGGCTGGGTCGGCTTTCACGCCATCACGCCGAATGACTTTTGGCGCGGAGTCTGCGTTTTCACCTGGCTTCGCCGCCTCGGCCGTCGGTGGCTTCGTTCCATCGGCGGGAGGTGTGCCAGAAGGCGTACCGGGCGCCCCTGGAGTTCCCGGGGCTCCGGGGGTGGGCGCAGCTACGATCACCGGTCTGCCATCACTACCAATCGCCATCACAGGTTGGTCTTGAACCGCAAGTGCTGGGAAGGCGAACAGCGCAGTAATCGATAGTGCGAAAGTAATGGAGTAATGAATCATGGGAGAGTGTGCCGAGGCAAATGCGGCGTGGGCAATATGCTAGGGTCAGGGCTGAGTGAGGGAAAAAACGGGAGTCCGAAAAGTTGTCGAAACCATTAGCAGCCGATCCAGGAGCCAGTAGTATGCACCAATGCGGGCCGTGATACAAACAAACCTGCCGCAGATAGTGGGTGGAATGCGGTGAAAGGGCCTCTAAAACCGTCACCTCGCAACGCCCGACTACGATGGAGCGTGAGTGGTTCCCTCACGGCGTAGCGAGCTGTTCCAATCGCTTTTTAGCCAAGTCGACTGCGGGCACGGCCCATTCCTTGTCGCCGTAAAGCGATACAATCCCTTCGCAGAGGCGTCGTTGGCTTCCAACGTCTAGCGATTTTTGAGACCACTGAATTCTCCTCAGCAGGTCGTCGGTTCGAACGTCGCCGACTACCAGTTTGGCCGTGGCAAGGCGATCAAGTTCCTGGCGAACCGCTTGCGCCATCGCGTCAAGGTTCGCTGGAGCCCCTGTGCCGGGCTGTGTGACGCCCGGATCGTAGATGTTCAGCCACTGCTGAAGCATCTGTTGAGACTTGATCGGATCCAACGGCAATCCCTGCATCGCCTCGAGGAAGGACTGTTCCGCGGGAAGTAGTCGCTCTTCGCCACCCGCGCGTCCTGCGGCAAGCCTCAATCGCGTTATTAGTCGACTTGCTCCGACGTTGTTCAATGTCGGTTCGATCTCGCGGACTCTCTCATCATCGGGGTAAAGTCTCTTAAACTGGTCAAGCTGAGTGCGCAACAAGGTTGCGTTGTCAATCTCTTGCGAGGCAAGCATCGCCTGATAAAGCTCGTCTGCACTCGGGCGTTTCATGGACCATAAGAACAAACCGATGCCAGCGACTAAAATGCCAATCATTACTGCAATCGATAACTGATGAATAAACCGGTTGGGTTCTTCGGTTTGTTCATCCCGCTCCCAAAACCCACGTCGGCGCTCACCTTCATGGATCGTACTGAAATGCGTTGCCGGTGCCGGAGCCATCTCTGACTCGGGTCCTGATTCGCTGAGTGACGGAGACGATCGCTGTGTTCCTGCTTGAATCTTTTGGGGTTTGTCCGTTAATACGAAATCATCATCCTGGCGAGTGAGGATCGGACTGGGTTTCGCTGCTGGACCTGGCTCTGGAATCGTTCGAATGGCCCGTGCATGCGCTGCGTCGCGCACTTCGTCGTCACTGGCCACAACAGTGGGCGTGTCACCGCAATTTGATAGGTCGGAACGAGTCGGTGTATCGGCGCGAGTCGAAGGGTCCCTGGGGGAACGCTGAGTTGATTCAGGAGCGATCGCAGGCAGTTCGATTTGACGCTTCAAACCGGCTCGAATGGCTTTCATTCGATTCATCACCGCTAAAGCTGTAGGTGGCCGATCCGAAGGCATTTTTTCAAGCAGATTGTGAATGAGTAGTACGATCTCATTGGGAACCTCGGGAGCAACCAGTTCAAGAGAGACCGGGTTCTCCCGCTGAAGCGCTTCGATGACCCGCGTCATACTCCGGCCTGAAAACGGAGACTTGCCGGCAAAGCAGGCGTAAAGAACATTGCCTAACGCATACAAGTCCGTTTGCGCCGTGATGGGAACTCCTTCGCAGGCCTGTTCTGGAGCCATGAAATCTGCGGTGCCAAGCACAGACCCGGCAGCCGTTTGATCGGCATTGCCAAAAATTTTGACGATACCAAAGTCCACCAGTTTCGGTGTTCCGTCAGTACCGATCAGCAGATTCGCAGGCTTGAGATCGCGATGAATAACACCAAAGTTGTGTGCGTAGCGGAGTGCATCCGTGATGGCAATTGCCATGTCGAGCACCAGCGGCCATGCCAGTCGTTTTTCGCGTCGAAGTAACTGCTGAAGGGTCTCGCCTTTGACTAGTTCCATCGAATAAAAAAGTTGGCCTTGTTCTTCACCATAACCGATAAGCGAGACGATGTTCGGGTGCTTAAGGCGTTTGAGCGTTTCGATTTCTGATTGAAAACGTCTGCGAAACCTCATGTCGTCTGCGACTGATGCCGCGATCAACTTAACTGCAACTTCGGCGCCGGTCTGTTCGTGAATGGCACTATAAACAGAGCCCATGCCGCCGCGACCAATCGGCTCAATAATGCGATAAGGACCTAAGTGCTCGAAAGGGACCATCAGGAAGCTGCTCGCAAAAGACGCTGTGAGAAAGGGATTCAGTCTAACTTGTCCAAGCCCACTTTACGAATGACATCATCACCCGGCTAATATGGTCTTTCATCGTAATGGTTGGGATTGGCCATTCTCTTCATTTTGGGTTTAGAAGTTAGTAACCGGACTGCAGCATGTCGAATGGGAAACTCGCGTTTTTAACGATGGATTGCCTCGATGATTTCGTGGTGTATGACCACCTTGCTAAGCCGCCGCTGGCGAAATTGGGTTGGGAGGTTGTCGATGTGCCTTGGCGAGATCCGAACGCGAATTGGCATGATTACGCTGCCGTGGTGATCCGCTCTCCATGGGACTACCATCTTGATAGCGACGCCTTTCTCCGCGTCATCGATACGATCACAGGATCCCGAACGCGGTTGATGAACTCGGCCGAAATCGTTCGCTGGAACATCGACAAATCGTACCTTCGCGACCTTGAAAAAGAAGGGTTACCTATCGTGCCCACTCAATGGGTCCTGTCGCCATCCAACGAATCGTTAGAGGCCGCCTACGACTTCTTTCACGTAAAAGAGATTGTTCTGAAACCGATTGTGGGCGCGGGGGCACGCGATACCTACCGCTTGCAACAGGGACGCGAGTTGCCCGCTGATTTGTTTGCACCTTACGCCGGAAAGGTGGGAATGGTTCAACCCTTCCTCCCAAGCGTGGTCCAACGCGGCGAATGGTCACTGTTCTACTTTGCGGGGGAATACAGCCATGCGGTGTTAAAGACGCCGAAGCCAGGTGACTTTCGTGTTCAGGAGGAATACGGAAGCTGCCTTCAATCCGTTCATCCGTCAGGACCATTGATCGACCTGGCGGATAAGGCCGTGGAGAGAACCATCGCTCCAACACTTTATGCGAGAGTCGATTTAGTTTTGCTCGATGACGGTACGCCCGCAATCATTGAATTAGAGCTTATCGAACCGTCACTCTATTTTCCGTATGACAAGGAATCGCCAACTCGATTTGCGAAGGCAATCGACCGAATGCTACGTGAGAAGTAAGCATCAACTGCTTATCGCCTCGTCCGCTTTGAGAACCGGGCAGTCAAGCCGAGCAGTTTAGGTCGCCGATGTGATAGGGAAGTGCCTGAAAGCCGGAATGGATCAATACACGAGGCCATGCGTATTTCCTGAAACACACAATGCCTGCAATCTATGACAAACCCAATGGACCGACCTGCCCACCGCAACGTCTTCGCTGACATTCCCCAGCACTTGCCAAAAGAACTTGTCACAACCCTGGTAAATGCCAGAAACGTCCGTATCGAAAGGATCCTTTCGCGCGGACAATGCTCGCCTGAAGGCTTTTGGTATGACCAACCTGTGAGTGAATGGGTGTTGGTTTTGCAGGGACACGCTCGCCTGACATTTGAAGACGAAGTCGTGGAAATGAGGGTCGGTGATAGCGTTGTCATCCCTCCACACCGAAAACACCGCGTCGAGTGGACACCGCCCCACGAGACGACCGTGTGGCTTGCCGTTCACTTCGACGCATAAACTTCCAGCTGTTCAACGATCAAATCGCTAGTGCGGTTATCGCGTTACTCATTGCAGCACGTGGAACCAGTAGTGCAGCACATCGTAGCCTTCTCGCAGTTACTCCCGTCCAAACAGCAAGGAGAGCCCTCGTAGCAGCAAGCGGCGCCCGGCTGACAACAAGGCGCGGATATAGAGGACGGGGCAGTTTGCGAAGAGAATCCAATCCCGCCGGCTAGCAAGGTGAGGCCCAACGCGGCGGGCAGGGCGTAGCGAGATAACATGATTTGAAACCTTAAGGTGGATTGAGCGTAAAACAACTGGTCCGATACCCGGTCACGTTTTTTGATACGCCAGCCCCAAGGATTCTTCGCCGCTTTTTGGCTTTTCTCTGTAGAAGTCAATCCTGCTGGCTTTGCGCCGTCAGAAAGGGTTTTAGGAGGCCGGACAAGATTTCCGGAGAGATGAAAAGGCGTCCAGCACTCGCATCATCAGCAGGCATTTCGGCCGATACGAATCAGTGAAGTACGATAATCAAAAGGGCGCGGCGTACGAGTGCGTTCGATGTGACCAAGGGAGGGTTGCGTTGGGATCGGTATTGGAGATTAGGTCAGGCATGTGAGGTTTTAGGACGCTTAGGCTTCTACTCGGCAAGAAGAAACCAACCATACTTCCAAACGAAGTGCATTGTCGAAACCACGATGATATTCCAGCCGAGGAAGAACGCCTTCATGAGGCTTACCGAATAACGGTTGGGCCCACCCCATGCATCCGCAACGAACAGCAATGTGCCTGCCGCCATGAATTTCGCAACTACATCGCCTCGGAAGTAAAGGGCCGCGATCAGCGTTTCGATGCCCATCATGAACGCAAGGAGTCCCTTCGCTCCACGAACACCCAAGACAATGGCTGTTGAGCGCCTTCCAGCAAGGGTGTCATCGTCGATATCCATGATCTGACCAAAAAGATGGCTTTGCATCGCAAATAATCCGCTAAACACCATCACCGGGATACCCAGGGTTTCTAGATTGCATAGCCAGCGAGCGAGGACGAAGATCAGGAGGTAGCCAATTTGATTGAGTAAGTCCAATACTGGCCAACGTTTCCAGCCGAGATTGTTGTAAGTCGCGTTCGAAATCAAAACCGCCAAGAACCAGAACAGCATCTTTGGCCCTGCGATATTCACAAAAGAAATCACGAAGGGAATTTGTACGGCAAGAATGACCCACGGTAACTTCTTACGTAAGTCGGAATTTGGGCGGCCCCCGAAAAGCCAACTATCTTTTCTCGCGTTGTGTTGATCGGCTACGGAATCTCCCAGATCGTTCCACCCATAAAGTAATAGTCCAAGCGGTAAGCAGACGTAAACACAACCGATCCAAAATGCAAATGAGTCAAAGAGATCCTTGCCTGCCATGGGCAGCAGGAAAAACCACAACTGGGTAGGCCAAAACCCAGGGCGAGCAACTTTGATAATCTCTCGAATGTCGCGAAGGGTCATTGAATCACAACTTCGGAACCCGAGTCCCCGAGAGCGATTAAACCGAACTGGCTAGCTGGCAATAATCGGGACGGTCGGAAGCCTTTTGGTGGCGATAGGCTTTTATTATCCGTCCATCACGCACCAGGAACGCTCCTGGCATTTGGAAGCCGTCGCCGTCTTTTGCACCGATGCCGTGCCGTTGCACGACGGCAGACACAAAACCTCGCCACCAAACCGAAGGTCCCAGAAGTTGGCTTATTCTGCC
>JANOBM010000104.1:0-11294 GCA_031411655.1 Planctomycetaceae bacterium | reverse complement strand
TAGCCGCTTTGGCGCTAGCCGCGGGTCTCTTCGGTTTTCCGATAGGTTTTAAATGATGCCGCCGTGCGTTCGGAGGGGGGTCAAGTGACTCGGCGAATCGAGGAACCAGAATCGTTCCCACTCGTCGACGATCATGCGGAGATCTTCACTGGTGAAAAGGAGTTGCTGAACGCGTCGCTCAGGGCGTGACGAGTAGATTGGCAAGAAGCAGCCGACCGAAGTCGAAAGGCAGACAGCCAAAATAGTTAATTGCAGGGCGCGGCGCATCGCGGGTTCCTCCATGAACGGTAGCGTCTGTGCGGTCAACGGTCAGTCGGTTTCAGTAATCAGGCATGGGGCACGGGCTTAACCGTTTTCGTTGTCCCGCATCGGAATGATCCGCCGCGGTCCATCGGAAGCATTGTGTTCAGACGACTTCGGGTTAATCGTGAGTTCGGTAAACGGGAAATGGACTTCAGGCATCTCAGTCAACTCCAGCACCTTCGCCTCCATCTCTTTTCCTGGCTTAAACGTGACGACGTATTTGGCAGGAACACTCACTTGGCGACCGGTGCGGGGATTTCGAGCCTTTCTGGCCGCCCGCTGCTTAACCTCAAATACTCCGAAGTTTCTTAACTCGATTCGACGTTCCCTCACAAGGGAATCAATGATCGCATCGAAAGTTTTCTGAACAATCTGTTTCGTTTGCTGCTGCGTCAGCCCAATTTCTTCCGAAATCGTGCGAACGATGTCTTTCTTTGTCAAAACTTGATCCCCGCGACCTTTCTTCCCATGTTATCAATCGTCATAAGCTGTTGCGATTGATTGACTTAGCACCACTGCGAGTCTAGGGCGATTCAGGCGACGCGTCAAGCGACTGCGGTATGCTCTTGAGACTCTAGGCCACAGAAACATACCACCTTACAACCGTTATCGTCCGCAGAACCGTCAAACTTTAGACATCTCTTGCGTTTCGCCGCACCTCGATTTCGGCGAGGGAATAGACGCGGCCCTTGCCGCTTCCCGGACAAATTTCGCATGTCTGTTTCCAGTCGGTCTTTCGGCGAATCGTGCTATTCCAAAACGGCCACGTCCGACACTGAGTGGGCCGTGCCGCATAAACCGTGCATTTCCTTGTATCGGGGTGCAAAAAAATGCAATCGCCATCCGGGTACTCCACCAGGCTTTTTTCCACTCCGACTCGACGGACGAATTTGTGCTCAAAGTCATCCACAGGCATTTTCATCTCAATGGCGAGCGCGGCGATCTCCGAGTCATCCACCCAAACGAAACCAGGCTCGCCGGCACAACAATCACCGCAACCCGTACATTCAAAGGCCAATCCATCTCGATACCACGGATCTTTAGACATCAATTCTCTCTGTCAAGTCAATGCAAACTCTGTCAAGTCGATGCAAACGTAAAAGTTAGGCGGGATCTCGCAAAAACGTGATCGAATCATGTGGATGATAGTTCGACGAGTAGTTCTTTGATCGCGGTTGCCGCCGCATCAATTTGCTCTGGTCTCGTGAAGTGACCGGCGCTCATTCGCAGCGTTCCTTTGTAGGAATCCACTCCCGATGCTTTACGAATCGCATCATGAACAAGAGCCGCACAATGAAGTCCGCTTCTAACGTCGATCGAAAACTCGCTGTCCAACAGGCCACCGATCACGTTTGGGTCCGTATTTTCGAAAACCAAACTCGCCAGTGGAAGCTCCGCACCGACGATCGCCAACTTGCATCCAGGAAGGTTTGAAAGTGAATTTCGAAGCCGGTCGCAAAGCTGCCTTCGCCGCTGAGACAATTCCGCCACATCCAACGTTTCCCAATGCATCAGGCCCGCATCCCATCCGGCGATAGCCGGCACGTTCAGGTTACCTGGCTCAAGCAGTGTCGGCATTTCAGTGGGCATATCCAGCGATTGCGAAATCGATCCTGTTCCCCCAAAAACCGTGGGGCGGAGATGCCGTTTCGCTTTCTCAGAAACAAACAACATCCCAGTTCCCAGGGGCCCCATCGCGCCTTTATGGCCCGGCGAGGCCAATAGATCGATGGCTGATTCTTGGACGTTGATTGGTAGATACCCTAGCGACTGCGCAGCATCGCAGAGAAAGAGCGTTTGCGTTGCTGCCAAGCGCTCACCAATTTCGGCAATTGGCTGGACCGCTCCAGTCACGTTCGAGGCATGTGAAACCGCGACCAGCGAAGTTTGTTCATGAACCGATTCGAGCAGTTGTCCGAGATCAACGTAACCGGCCGCATCAGCCGGCACGATGGTCAACTCGATTTCACCTCGTTGCCGCAGCGCCTCGAGCGGCCGTAAGACGCTGTTGTGCTCGATCGAAGTGGTGATGACACGATCGCCTTTTTGAACTACCCCAAAAATCGCGGCGTTTAGCGCGGCCGTTCCCGATGAAAAAAAAGCCACTTGATTGGAATGATTGGCGCCGATCATTCTCGCCAATCGCCTACGACAAGACGCGACTCGCTCGTTGGCTGCCATCGCAGCACGGTACTCACCCCTGCCAGCAGTGGCGCCCATTTCACGAGCGTAACGGTCCATCGCTAAATAAACCGCCTCCGGCTTGGGCCAGCCAGTAGCAGCATGATCCAAGTAATTGCGAGCTCCGAATGAAACTTTCGCTTCGGTCATTGCGGATGTACCCACTGGGTCGTTCCATCCGCAAAATGCTCTTTCTTCCAGATCGGTACGTCAGCTTTCAACCGATCCACGAATTTGGATAAGGCCTTCAACCCGGCAACTCGGTGTGGCGAACTGCAACCAACCACGAGGCTTGCTTCACCAATCGGTACGACACCGAGACGATGCACGACCACCAGCCGCGTCAGCAAAAACTCATCAACCGTTTGCATTGCAATGCTTCGAAGGATACCAACCGCCATCGGCTCAAATGCCTCGTAGCTAAGCAGAACGGTTTCAAGCTCACCCGTCATCCGTCGTGTAACGCCTTCGAACCAAACGTGGGCTCCCACATCAGGATCACTGATTCGATCGCGAAGCGTCTCGATTTCTATAGGCAACGGAGTCAATTCAACATGAATCCGAACGTCCATCGTCGTCACAATAGGAGATGCCGTCGTCACCGCTAACCTCCGCTGACAGGCGGAATCAGGGCAAGTTCCGTTTCCCGTTCCGTTTGTGGTGCGACTAGATAATCATTCGAAACAAACGTCTGATCGACGGCCAATCGGCAGCTCGGTAGCCATGGGGCTAGCGCCGGATGAGCTACACCCACGTGGTGCAATAATCGCTGGGCCGTAACGGGCAGATCGCTATCGACTTCTACAAAATCCTGCCCAACAACGTCGCGTGGACCGGCGAAGAGCAAAATTTTGAGACGTGGCAAGGTGATCAGCGGGAAAGCGGTCGGAATCAAAAATGGAAACGGCAAGAAGTCTACTCGACACCGTAATGTTCGACCTCCGACCAAAATTCATCGAACGCGTCCTCTTTATGGAAATCGGGACTATTGTCGAGGTCATGGCACTCCATGCAGCGTTCTTTCGCCTTATCGAGCGGCAATCGCATCGCCACTCGCAGTTCATCGCGGATGGCGAGCTCAACGCCCGAGTCCTCGCGCTCAGCGTCGGAATGGCGGGCCCCTGGACCATGGCAATTTTCGCAGCCATTGCCTGTTAAGTGCGAAGAGATATCGAGTGAGAGGTAGCCGGTTTCATAGGGGTAGTAATTTTGCGCATTCCAACCGGTTACATGGCAACTGATGCACTCCGGATCAAAATGGCGGCTGATGTCACTCCGTTCACCGGGATGGACAATGTGTTCGGTTGCAAGTGCATGATCGCTGCCTTCCCACACTTCCAACGCGTTGGTGTGGCACTCACCGCATACTTTCGTTCCGACGAATTTGTCGCCTGAGGGATGAGCAATGGGTTTGAGTCCGAGACCGGACAACCCAAGGGATTCCAGTTGACTTTGATAGGATGCCATCAACCGCCTCATTTCGGGCGCATCGGGAAACGCCGAAGTGAGCGGCACACGGGCGTAGCGGTAGGGCGAGTCTGCATACAGGCCGACCAAACCCACATACATTCCCTTGTTACCAGTGACGATCATTTTCGTCGCCGTTCCTTCAATGGTTTGTGGTTCAAACATCGGCTCACCGTAACCGCCGGCGACCACCACCAAGTCGAAACCCTTGACGTCACGGACTGCATTTTCCGCTGCTTCTTCCTCACCAAAGAAGGTCAGAACGTTAAAGTCGGATTGCTTGGCTTGTAGGTGAGCCAGCGCTTCGGATAGTTTTTCATTGATGGGGTCGACCGTAATTTCTCCATCCTGCTGACGCTCCAATGCGGCTGGATCAAGGACTGAGGTCACGCCGATGCGCCGACCACCGGATTCGATCACTTTGCCCTGCGGCATGAGAGTAGGGTCAATCAGAACGACGTTTGCTGAAACGAAACGAGCTTGCTCTGCGTCATCCACGGCTGCCACAGCGATCAGCTCACCGACTCCCAGTCGCAAATCGTCAGGTCCAAAACCGACCGCAGCGTAATTCATCTCGGCCAAGCCGGTGGCAGCCGCCTGGAATTTAATTTCGGACTGTCGACCTGTCAGCCGAACCTGGTTTCCCGCATCGATCGGTACAAGCGGCCATCCTTTTTCGGTAAGCTGCGTCATCAGCGTGTAACGTCGCGCAAAGCCGCCTTTTTGATTCTCTAGTCCGGTACATCCACAAGGCTCGATGTAGCCGTGTTGATTACCAGTCAAGAACAACACGGTTTGAGGAGTGGGCCATGTCTCCCAACTCGCCGGCGCTTCGGCATTGGCACCCTGAATGGATTTTCCAGTCGCTTCGTTGGCACTGACGCTTTCGCCGCTAGGTTCAGCCATTTCCGGTTCGCCTGCAGGAGCCGGTACCAATTCGCCCTTTACTACCGGCTTACCCGGTGGCGTGGGAATGACTTCTCGGCGACCTGACTGGGGCTGGGCGACAAAAGAGATATCTTCCGGACCAATCGACGTCGCCGCCAGCGGCATTGATACCGAGTAGGCATCCGCATCGGCACCCGCGGACTCGCTCCGCTTCGAACCGCAGCCAACGGACGACAAGCCAACACAGGAAAGCATGAGACCGGCCAGAACCGATTGGCCATTCGTTTTTAGGCGAATGGCAAATGGGGTGGTAGTGAACGTCCTTGATCGAACCACAGAGTGCATTTTTTTTCCTTATCTTGTCATCACATCAGCACTAGCAAAGCATGGTGAGGGTTAAGCGCTTCTGAGACAATCCCTACAGTCTGCCTATTTATCATTCTTTGGCAACGGTAAATAAAACTTTTAGCGGCAGGGGCGGAACTTCGGGATTGTCGGTCTCAATCCAAACAATACCGTAATCATCCGCGTTTTTACCTGTCCGAGAGCCAAACGTCGCCTTCAAATCGATCCAAATCCGAAGCGGGTAGAGCGTCACATTGCCGCGTCCGATGGCTTCGCCAAGTTCCGCGTGTAGCAGTTCGGAAGGTTCCACTTTGCCGACATTCAACTTGAGCGTGTCTTTGTACTTACCCCGCAACATCACATTGATGCGTTGCGGTTCCGTTTTAGCTGGATCCACAGTCCCCATGGAACAAAGGTAATCGCCAGCTTCGGTCAACTTGCAACGGGAAGATTCGACCAAAGTTATCGCGCCCACAATCTTTCCGGTGATGGGGACAAAGAATGACCGTTCATCCTCTGACTTGTGGTTCCCTTCTCCATCGACCGCAGATTTTGCCGTGAATTGAAATCCGAAATTCTGTTTTACGGACCCTTGGGGTAATCCTGGCTGAATCTCGCCCACAATCTTAAAAGCTTGAACCGCGTTCGCGTATCGAGTGCCCTCCTTTGCTTCGACAGGAATCTCCTCAATCGTGAATGTAGACAACTTTTCGATGGTCTCGTCCGTTAGTTTCGGCTTGAGAACGACGATCGGCTCTTTCAAGAAGCTGTAGATCACCGATTCCAATTTGACCGCCTCGCTCGCTTCGATCGTTCCGAAATCAAAACTTTTGGGACTCATGGTCATTTCGCTGACCACACGCCCCTTAATCTTTAAATTCAATTCGCCACGTGAAGGATCATTGGTCTTGAGAATGGCGGACTGCCCAAACTCTTCCCCGGTAGAAACAACGTTCCAGCTCAGCTCGATTTCCGTTTGCTCGCCGGGATCGATCGAGGACTTAGTCAGTTCCCCAATCGTGCACTTGCATGTCGACCCGATAATCTCCAAGGCTAATGGGAATTCGCCGGCGTTCCTGACAACGAACTTGTGCTTACCCTTCGAGCCGGCTTCCATGACGCCAAAGTCATATTCTTCACTGCCGACGATCTCGATTCGGGGCGACTTTATTTGAGTTTGCGATTTCCAATAACCGGCCAACCCGCTCACCGTTAAGTCGTTCTTGTCCGTGAATGGACCGAACGCGGAAACGTCTCCGTAATGGGCGTTGTTCCGCGACCAACCGATGAAATAACCGGTGGCTGCGGCCAAAATCACAACGATCAATGTCTTAACCAAGATTCTCACCCTAAAAATACCGACAATAACGACTCACCGTCCGCGCAATGCTGCGACTACGCGGCATTCCCCTCGATGGTTCACCTTCCCGGCCCCACCTCCCCCGAAAGCATATCAGCGGCTCATCGGGCAAAGTTTAGCGGGGAACGCAGCTTAGCAATAAGAACCAGAAAAGTATCCCAACGATTCCTACGGAGCCTTTGTCTCAGCAAGTAAACCGGCTAGCGCGACCCGCGCTGTGACTCGGACTGGTTGGGTTGCCGCTTCAACCCCGAGCTTTTTGGCGGCGTAAATCATCGAAAACTCCAACCTTCGCTCGTAATATCCGCCGGCCTGGGACAACGACAAGGCTCGCGATGCGTAAGCCCTCGCCTCGCCGTCACCGAGTTCGCGCAGGACTTCGGCCAATTGAGCCGCGTACGCCTCGTGCGATGGCGAACGGCGAATAGCCTCACGGAAGTAATCCCTCGCTGATTCGAGCGACAAGCGGTCACCGTAACGCTGATAATGGATCAACCGACCATCGCCCAGCCGCCGAAGGTAAACCGCATCGACACCCATCCTTCTCAAAACTTCTTTTTCAGCCGCTGACCACTGTTCTTCCCAAACCTGCCGGCGTTTTTCGTCGGCAATCGATAACGTCAACAGAACATTGGCTCGCTCCATCACTGGCTCGACGTCCCATGGATCCGCAGCTTCCGCCTCTGCCAACGCGCCGATCGCCTTATCGATTCCCCCGCCCGCCCACGCCGCTTGATAACGATTCATGGCCGATTGCACCTGCTCGACGGGGCGGATGCCGACTAGATACCAACCAATGAAAAGAATCGCCATGAACCCTGGCATGATCCAACGGGTGATGGATGGATCATGAGGCGTAAAGGACCGGTTGGGCGATGAGCCACCGTCCGCCGACAACACAAGATCCGGCCCGCCACCTACCGGGACCGCAATCGCAATAAAAGTGCATGCAACCAGACTGACCCCAGGTACCGTCATCCCTCCGGAGGCGAGTTGGTCAACTCCAATCGCGATCGCCGCAAATCCGGCGACCTCACGCAGCGAGCGTCCGTCCTTTTCACTCGCCCCATGTCGATCGATTGCTCCAAGCCCATTGATCTCCCCGTGCCGATCAGACCGCACCAGCACGACCGCGAAAAGAACGGCGGCTAAAGTCGCCGCTAATGCGCCTTCCAACATCGGCATTTGCCCGAGTCCTGCACCGATCACCCAAACTCCCGCCAGCCCGATTAGGACCCCGGGCAGCACGCTTTCACACCTTGTAGTTACCCCCACACTTTTTGGTTCATTGCAATCCTCCGCGACGCTCGTTATCCACCGAGAACCACTAACCATCAGCAATCCAATCAACAATACCAATGCCGGAACACCGCCGGTCGTCAAAGTCTGCAAAAGGAACTGATGGGGATCGGCAATCTGTTCGGTCGATGCCTCGTTACGAAACGACTCATAGTGCGACTTGAACTGACCAGGCGAAACTCCAAAGATCGGTTGTGACTTTACGATTTCAACGCACGAGCGCCAATAATTGAAGCGGACCGCAAGCGAAGCGGGCGCTTGCTGGATCCATTCGCTACTTCGCCACACGTATCCAATCGCAGCGAAAATGCTGACAACCATCGTCAGTACGATGACCAGCGAGACGGCATGCCGACGAGCCAACAGAAAGAGATCTGTTCGAAACCGTGAATCGCTTCGCAGCCATCGATAGATCATCATCGCCGTAAGCGCAATCACAAAGGCGATCGCTGCAGAGCGACTTCGGGACGCCAATAACATTCCGCCGACGAGTGCGACGGTGACGACCCACACGACCCGCATCCCTAACCGATATTGGCCCCATCGCGAACCGGCCTGCCCAATCATCGCCAACAATGATCCGACCAGCATCGCAGCCATCGAGTTGGCAAGCGCAAACGTTCCCGTCGGACCGCCGTCATACAACCGATTTTCAAAGACGATGCGCATCGCCGATCCCTGCTCGGCGACAACCCCAACCTGTCGTAGCATTGCGTCCGGATTGGCCCGGTAGTCGTCGATCAGTTTTGGAAAATCGACCAACTTTTGGTGCCATCCGTAAACGACAACTCCAAGGGATAACGCAAGCACCAAACGCAACATCCCTTTGGCGACCGCTGGATCGGAGGCGACTTTCCGGCATGTGCAAAAACTAGCCGCCAAGGCGACCCACCATCCGAGTTCATTCACACCGAGGCGAAGATTAGACTGCGCCGAATTAGCCACCAACGACACCGCCATCCAACCCGCCAGGGCCCAAGAAACGCGATCCATCCAAAGGTCCCAGCGATGGGGGTTGGGGAAGCTGACCGAGGCAATGCTGGCAGCAGCAAGTAGCCAAGCCACCAGATACCGCGCCGCGCCGTTGGGCACTTCGGTGCTGTCGTGCGGCCAATAAGCCACGTAGACCAGCGACGCAGCCAACATCCAGACTGTCGCGCGTACACCATTTGCCTTCGAAAACAGCGACGACTTACTCAGATTTTCTGATTCAGCCGCGAAATTGGCGTCCGCCGAACGATGGATGGTTACTGATCTGTTTTTCGCCACCGCGTGGATTCCAAAATGATGACGAGCAACAACATGCAAAGAACAATCCCAAGAACCATGACGGCCGAGCCCAGCGTCACTCGGGTAATAAGAACCGCGGCCAATCCACAGGTCATCGTCACCAGCCAAATCGTATAGACCGCTTTGGGGCGTGATAGCCCCAGCGCCACCAAGCGATGCGAGAAATGACTTTGGTCACCTTCGAAGGGGCTACGCCCCTCCCGAATTCGGATCCAAAGCACCGTGGTCAAGTCGTAGAGCGGAACGGCCATCGCACACAGCGGCGCGGCAATCGCGTGAGGCGCAACGCTTTCGTAACTCGCATAAGTCGCTAACAGCGTCGCCACCGCGATTAAGAAACCGATAAAGTAACTGCCCCCGTCCCCCATGAAGATCTTTGCCGGCGGGTGGTTATGCCAAAGAAACCCGATCACCGACCCCGCCACGACGGTAAGCAAAGCTGCGACAAACCATTGGGGACCGCGCGCGTCCTCGGGGGTGGAAAACATGACAGCGGCCATCGACAACGAGACGATCGTTGCCACGCCTCCGCTCAATCCGTCCATGTTGTCAAGCATATTGAATGAGTTGATCACCGCGACGATCCAAATGATTGATAACAGCGTTGTCACGGCGGGAACGGCGATGAAGGCGGTCAACCCAAGTCCCATTTTCACAACCACAAACGTCGCAATTGCGAACTGAACACCCAATCGGACCCACCACTTCAATCCGCGGCGATCGTCCCACAAACCGAGAATCACCAGAAGCGTTCCCATTCCGATCAGTGTCCAAAGCTCGGCCGCTCGCGACCAAACGCCTTCCAACTGGTCGGCAATCGTTGACGGAAGGCGGGATTGTAATTCTGGTTGACGACGAAAGATGGCGACGGCAATCGTACCTGCCAACAGCGTCATGACGACGCCTAACCAAATCCCAATGCCGCCGCCAAGCGGCACAGGCGTGGCATGAGTTTTGCGCCCGCCGGGTCGGTCGAGTAACCCGAGTCGGCCGGCAAAGTAGCGGATTGGATAAAGCGATAACGCTGAAATCAGTGCCGCAGGCACTAGCGTGACCACAAGCATCCAAACGATCAAAGGTAAGTCGGCCAACGCGATCTCTCTTCCAAAATCAAAGTATCGATAAGCCAATCACTGAATCGAAAACAAGTTGAGGTCACTGCGGCTTGACCACGCGAAACGAGTCCGTTTCGACTAAGTATGTACGCAACCGATCGCGACATCGCATCGCAAAATCGAAAACTTCCGCCGTTCGATAGTCAGGATAGGTCCAGCGGTGGTAAGTCCACTGCTTGCCGACATACGTCAACGTGATTTCACCGAAAATTCCATCTTTCAAATAAATCCGATGATCGCGATCTTTGACCGTCGCAAGTACCAATTTTGCTTGGGTAATGTACCCTGGGTCCAAGTTGAGCGGACGGGGCTGGGGTTTGCCAAGCCGTCCGGCCGCTTCGATTTCCCACTCGTTGGTTTGTGTTTTCCAATCCGCCAGACCAACCGGATCACAGGGCATTCCGACGGCGACAAGTGTCTTGAACAACCCTTCGCCCATTAAAGGTGTGTAATATCCACCGGCATGAAACGGCATTGCGGGCGAGCGTTCGACAATGGCTCCCCAACGTTCTTCGATGATCGCGTACGCCCATTCACGAACGTCGTCGTCACTCGCAATGACGGCGACGAAGCGAATCACAGGTTCGATCAGCCGGGTTTTCGACAACGAAACAACTCTCAACAATACTGATTCTTTAAAACGCTCAACCGCGCCTGCCATGCGCAGCCTTCCCTGCAACCAAAAGCTAACCCTCCCATGAACTCGTGGATCGCCGATCGTACTCTATCTTTCGACTCCAGTGGCATCCGGAAAGTCTTTGACTTAGCCGCCAAGATGAAAAACCCGATCAACTTGTCGATCGGCCTTCCCGACTTTGACGTTCCTGACGAGATCAAACAAGCCTGCGTCGATGCGATTCATTCAGGGAAAAACGCTTACTCCCAAACCCAGGGAATCGCGCCGCTACGAGAGGCGATCGCCTCCCGCATTGCATCCCAATACCCAGGTTCGGAACGAGGACTGCTGATTACCAGTGGAACCAGCGGTGGCCTTGTGCTGGCGATGCTGGCGATGGTCAATCCTGGTGACGAAGTCATATTCTTCG
>JANOBM010000103.1:0-26211 GCA_031411655.1 Planctomycetaceae bacterium | reverse complement strand
CCTTCGCGTTGGTTAAAGTAGCGCAAGCGGAAGAATAAAAACGTACAGTAGTGCATCGTCGAAACTGAGTTTTAGAGTTGACGAGGAACGTACAACGGGCTTCCAGTCCGTCGTCGACGATGTCTGTCGACGGACTAAAAGTTCGTCGTACAATCAGATTAAGAACCTATCCGGAAACCATTAGCCGCTTTGGCGCTAGCCGCGGGTCTCTCCGGTTTTCGGATAGGTTCTAAGTGTTGACGAAGCACTCGAGCCAGAAGCGTTAGCCGATGAAGAACGAAGCGATCGGTGCATCCTTTTGGCGCAAACGATGGCGTTTTGGTACGTTTTAAAGTTCCGCTCGCTTGGTCGCTTTAGTGTTACTCTCTTGACGGATTCGTTACCTACCCATGTCCCTGCTTTATGCCGTCGGCCTCCTGGTTGTTTTTCTACTGCTGCTCTCGCTGGAATTGTTTATTCCCAGCGGCGGACTACTAGGGATCGCAGCCGCAGCAGCCCTGATCGGATCCGTCGTGCTGGCCTTCATGCACAGCCTCGAAGCGGGCGCGATCGTCCTTGTCGGCTCCGCGTTTGGAGTACCGATCTTTATTTCATTTGGTTTGCGGCTCTGGCCGAAAACCGCGATTGGCAAACGCATGCTGACCTTCGATCCAGAAGCCGATGCCGTACAGGAAGCGGCCTTGCGAGTCGAGCGGGACGCAATGATCGGTAAGGTTGGTATCGCGAAGTCGAATATGTTGCCCAGTGGAATGATCGAACTCGATGGCATGACCGTCGACGCGATCAGCATTGGAATGGCGATCGATGCGGGCCAGGCGGTCGAAGTGGTAAGTGTCACCAGTGGGAGACTGCGCGTTCGACCCATCGACTCGGATCGTTCCCCGTCGAGCGCACCCTTCATGCCGACTTCGCTGGAGACCCCAATCGAATCGCTTGGGAGCGGGGACCAGTAACCTTATCGCGAACAGGAATAGTCTCTAGCAATCACGATACGGACCGGATCGTTCGAAGTAATTGCCAGTAAAGGGCGGCTGCGATCAAGTCGGCAGTGGTTCCTGGGTTGCGCCGGTTGCCGTCCGCGCGAAGCCAACGATCCAATTCAGAACGGGTCTCCGGACGATCATCCTGGACCACATCGGCGGCGCGCGACCGTGCTTCTTCGGCGATTTCGGCTCCACATTTTCGCTGAATGAGCGAGTCAACGTTTCGAGACATCAGACAGAGCTGAATCCGTACGATCGCTTCGAGGATCGATGGCGAGTCATCGATCTCATGTTGGACCAAAGGAATGACGTTGGTAAAAAAATCGTCGAACGCTGAAACGTATTGCAACGCAATGCGGTCGCGAACACTCGCTTGTTTCATCGCGTCGATCAGATTTACGGGAGTCGATTGGCGACGTTGCACATCCTGATTGGCGGGCACCTCGGTATTCTTCATTCCACCCGGCGAAGCAAGGCGGATGGCCTCAAAAACATTCTTACCATCCTCCGCGGTAATCGCTCCCAAGACTGAGCTGATCGTGTGTGAAGTTCGCACCATCGATAGTGGCGCGATGAGCAGAATGATCCCGAGATTTACGTTTGCATGAGTGACTTCCCGCGTGGCAAGGACGGCTTGAAATACGCGTTCGCCAAGCGCTAATGAAGTGTCTTCGCTCCCCAAAATCGATGCGATTGATGCGGCCGCACGAATGAATGTTTGATAATCGCAATCCGCAAAACTCGCCCCAGGATGAACATTCCCCAGTTTTGGAGCCTCTACCTCCAATTCACAGGCGATTCGCACGGCATCGGCCGGCGTACGGACCTGCTTCATAAACCTCGCGAAATCAGTGGAGCGATTCATTTGCCGTGTTTCGCCAAAAAGTCGCCTATGGCGGCGATGGTTTCCACGGGGGCATCCTCCAGTACGTAATGGCCGACGTCATGTAGCCTGACAACTTCTGCGTCGGGCCAGTGAGAAACAAAGCGTTCGAGACATTCAGGCCGAAAGCACCAGTCCTGCATGCCCCAGATTAGTTTTTTGGGAAGATGGTTCAGTCGTACTAGTTTTGATTCCAGATCTTTAAGGACCGCGTAAGTCGGGTGCCGCTCGCTAAGCGGTATATCTCGAACAAACCCATCGACCGCGACTCGATCATGCCAGTTGCGATACGGCGCTATCAGCCCCTGTGCCACAGCCGGATTGAGGCGGTTCTTGGACATCGCCATCGTTAGCGCGGGGTATGCAAATGCATTCCATGCACGAATTGCGAAGGATCCCAATAATGGCGTCCTCAAGACCCCAATTCTCCACGGAACATAGGGTGGGGGGAATGCGGCGGTGTTGAGCAGGATGATTCCCGAGAACCGGTCGATCCGCTCGATTGCAGCCGACAAACCAATCGCACCTCCCCAATCATGGGCCAGCAGCGTCACGTCGGAAAGCTGAAGATGATCCATCAAGCCGATCAAATTGTCGCGATGGCTTGTCAGGCAATAATTGAATTTGTTTCGGGGCGGTTTGTCGCTAAAGCCGCATCCGATATGGTCAACGGCAATGACGCGATGCGTGTTCGCAAATTGTTGCGCTACAGCGCGGTAGTAGAAACTCCAAGTTGGGTTCCCGTGAACGCATAAAACGACAGGGCCACTTCCCTGATCAAGGTAGTGATAGCGATGGCCCCCTACTGTCCAGTACCTCGGTTCGGTCTCTGGATAAAGGCTTCGCCACTGGTTGACGGTTGATTCCATGGTCACAGGTGAAGGTCGTGCCAAAGCGGTAAAGGTATTTGAAGGGGTGCGTGCTACAATACGGTCGACGTGATCTCGCGGCTTTCCATCATCGGCAAAAACATGTTCTTTCGGTCGTTACAGCTTTTAGGCGTTCTTGGTACGGCATGGACATCTCTGTTAATCGTCCTCCTTTCGGATCCTCCAGCTTTGGCACAGGGCCAAAATGCACCCGTTGTCAGTTCGCCGAAATTTAGCGACGAGGTGTTGAGTAAAGCCGAAAAAATACTTGCTGAGGCGGGATTAAAGAGAAGCGGGAAATCGATCGCAACCAATGCTGCCATCGAAGTTTCTCGTGGAATTTCGGGGCTGGGACGCAGCCGTCGATCTCTCAAGTTGCTACACGATACCTGGAAACAGACGGCGAGCCAATTGACCCAAATGCGGCTCACCAGCGAACAACTTAACGCTCAGAACATCCAAATCAACACACAGCTTGCTCAGGCCGGTCTGGATATATCCACCAACAATCGATTGGTGGCAATGAATAATGCCAACGTAGCGACGATTCGCCAGATCGCTGCCGATGAAACGCGTGTAAAAACGGAACTCACGGAAAAAAGGAAAATGCTCAACGACGCCGAGGCTCAATACGCGCAAACCGTCGTCGCGCTTCGACGTGATTTCAATGCAGTCCGGACCAAGCTCGAAGAATCGCTCAAAGACGAAAAAGTGAAGATCGCCGTGAAAGTTATTAGTGCCCATTACGAGACACCCGAGACGCTTACTGCCGACTTGCTGCTCGCACCGGTCGATAAGCGACTCAAGCAAATCGAAACAGAAGTCTTTAGCGAATCGATTCCACTGGAAGTCACGTCCAATGGCTCACTGTATGTGAATGTATCCGTTGGTGATAAGTCGGCGAGGATGGTTCTTGATAGCGGTGCGACGGTGATAAGCCTACCATCGTCGATCGCCGCTGAACTCGGCATCGAAGTTCCCGCTGGTGCCCCAGCCCTAAGATTGGTCTTGGCTGACGGCCGTGAAATTCCTGGACGGGCCGTCTTGATTGAACGAGTGCGTATCGGACAGTTCGAAGCCGAAAACGTTGAGGCTGCCGTTCTCGACCCCGTTGCCGTTAATGCTGAACCCCTGTTGGGAATGAGCTTTCTTGGAAACTTTAAGTTTGAGATCGATACCGCAAGTAAGTCTTTGAAGCTGCTACGAGTCAAAGAGTGAGCTGTTTTTTTGTCTGCGGAAGTCGCCGGGCCGCAAGCCCGTAAGTCGCCCGATCACTCGATAAAAAGTAGTGAGATCATCAAACCCACATTCAAAGGCTACCGATGTTACTTTTCGTTCAGTCGTACGAAGGAGTTCACAGGCATGCCGAGCTCTTAATTGATGGACGTAATGCAACCAAGTCGTTCCGGTCGCCTGCTTGAATTGGTTGGTGAAATGCCTTCGAGACATGCCACATCGCTCCGCAGCTGTGTCTAACGTCACCATCTCGAAGAAGTGATGTTCCAACCAATCGATATAAGTTTTTAATAGTGGGTCGGTCGTTTGGTTGATCGGCGTTGTGCCGACTCTTTCGGTTGGCAAGAGCGGCGACAGGGGCGCGGATTGATCCCTCAACATCGCAAGTTCTGCAAAGAGATCTAACGAAGCCGCGATACAAGCCAAACGGGTCGAGGCGGTAGTTTGCGAGTCAAGGTACAGAATCCTCCGCAAGCGAGATTGGACTCCGAGGTGAATGAGTTGGTGGGATGGATATCCGACGAACGGAATTTGCTGAAGGATCCCTGGAACGCAGTCGAACAGGCTGGCCGCTACCCCAAGCCCATAGAGCGAGATTGGGTGATTGGAGTCGTCGATCACGCGATGCTCCACACCGGCGGGAATTGCCGCACAATCGCCCGTTTCGCAAACGATTTCGCCCCCGTCGCTTACCACCCGCCCTCGGCCTTCTTGGATCAGTAGTAGCTTGGGGAAATGGTGCAGCGTGGGGGGCATCGAAAACGTCTTGCCATGTCGACTCTCAAACGCCACATATCCAAAGCAATTAAGGGCATCTTCGACTGGGGAAGAACGCAGTGGAGGGTTAACCATTGCCACCATTTCCGTTTCCAAGAGGTCGCATTGCGGGGGCAAAGTCGACGTGTAAGTGCGTGACGAGGGAATTGACGCTACCCCAAGCTTGCCCGAAATGCAAGTATTCATTGCTCAAAACGCAAAGCGACGGAGGATTCCTCCGAGTAGAACTTAGTTGGCACACCCTCCAGAGGGACGTAGCGACGCGTCCGACAAGTGCCATCCGTCGTCCCGCCAATGTTTCTGCCTGCCCCTGTCGATTGAATCATAGGTTTCAAAGAATGAATCTTGTTCAAGCGGCCCCGCCGCGCCCGCACGTCAGTCATATTCCCGCACCTGAGATCCGCCCGCGACGCAAGATCGTTGGCATGTCGGCGATTTTGCTTCCGTTCCTTCCCGAGGGCTCGGCGACGCAATCTGTCGACGGGCTTGCGATCGATTGGGCAGGCCTTGAAGCGCATACCGCTCGAACGCACGCCTCCGGGTTGATGCCTGCCGTCAATATGGATACCGGTTACGGGAATTTGTTGTCGCCCAAGGCCAAGGACCAAGTGCTCCAGCGAACCCGCGAAGTCCTTGACGGCGCTCCCTTTATTTCGGGCGTATTCGTTAAAGACAAGCCTGGCGATCCATTCGACTTCGATGCCTATCGAGTAGAAATCGATCGCGTTCATTCGTTCGGCGGCACGCCGATCATCTTTCAGTCATACGGCCTGACCCAGCAAAGCGACGGCGCGATCGTCGATAGCTACGAACAGATCGGTCGCCATTCGAAGGAGTTCTACGGGTTCGAACTGGGAACGATGTTTGCGCCGTTCGGTGCGATCTATAGTCTCGATGTTTATCGGGGATTACTCGATATGGATGCGTGCAAGGGTGCAAAGCATTCATCGCTCAACCGCCAACTGGAATGGGAACGACTTGCGATTCGCGATGAAGTGCGTCCCGACTTTCGACTACTGACGGGTAATGATCTAGCGATTGATATGGTGATGTACGGCAGTGACTATTTGCTCGGTCTCAGTACGTTTGCACCGGAAGAGTTCGCCAAGCGCGATCGAATGTGGGCTGAGGGTGATGCAGGTTTCTATGAATTGAACGATGTACTTCAGTACCTTGGTTTCTTCGCATTTCGCCCGCCCGTTCCCGCCTACAAACACACCGCCGCGCAGTTCCTCCAGCTGCGAGGATGGATACAAACATCCCTTAATCATCCCCAAAGCCCCACCCGTCCGGAATCGGACGTTGCGATTTTGGAAGACATTTTGGAGAGATTGGCCAAATGAACCATCCGATTTTGACCGTAGCGATGAACGGTGTTACCGGTCGCATGGGTACCAATCAACACTTGATTCGGTCGGTACTTGCGATCATGAAGCAAGGAGGTGTGAAATGTGCCGACGGTCGCATCGCACAGCTCAAGCCAATCTTAGTGGGGCGCAACGAAGCGAAGCTCCGGCAGTTGGCGGAGCAGGTTGCACCGACAGTCATTGGCAGCACGCTTGACTTTTCAACTGATGTGGACGGTGTGATCGCCAGTCCCGAAGTGGACATGGTCTTTGATGCGTCAGGCACGCTTCAGCGAGCAGCCGTGATCGAGAAGGCAACGGAGGCCGGCAAGGCAGTTTACTGCGAGAAACCGATCGCTACGAATGCCCTGGAAGCAGCAAGAATTGCTGACGTCGTAGATGAAGCTGGAATCTTGAATGGCGTCGTTCAAGACAAACTTTGGCTGCCCGGAATTCGAAAGCTTCGGATGCTTCGCGACCAGGGTTTTTTCGGCGAAATTAAAAGTGTTCGAGCAGAGTTTGGTTACTGGGTTTTTACGGGGCATGACGGCGATCAACCGGCGCAGCGTCCGTCTTGGAACTATCGTCGTGAAGATGGCGGCGGAATGATGATCGACATGTTTTGCCATTGGCAGTATTTGATTGAGAACTTGTTTGGTCCTATTCAACGAGTCCTCGCTCATGCGACCATCGATATTCCCGAACGCATTGGCGAAGCTGGACGTCCCTATCCGTGTACCGCAGACGATTCGGCCTATGCAATTTTTGTGCTCGAAAGCGGTGTCACCTGTCAATTCAACAGTTCTTGGGTGACGCGGGTCCGACGCGATGATTTGTTAACGGTACAAGTGGATGGTACTCACGGATCGGCTGTCGCTGGGTTACGAGAATGCTGGGTTCAAGGCTTGGCGTCGACGCCCAAGCCCGTCTGGAATCCAGACATTGCACAACCAATCAACTTCTTCGAAAGTTGGCAAAAACTGCCGAACGGAATCGAGTACGACAATGCGTTCAAGATTCAGTGGGAACTGTTTATCAAGCATGTGCTTGGAGAAGGAGACTTCCCCTGGTCGCTTCGCGCTGGAGCTGCGGGCGTTGAGTTGGCTGAAGCGGGTGAAATTTCCGCACGCGAGCGACGATGGGTGGAGCTTGCGAAGTAGATGACAGAGCCACAGGACTCATCGTTGTCGTCGTTGCGATCGCGTTCCCGTCTAGCGATTCATACGATCACAACAAAACCGTGGTCGCTCGAACAGGCATGTGAAAACTATGCTGCCCAAGGTATCCCAGGGATTAGCATTTGGATCGAGGCCATGGAAGGGCGTCGGGCCGTCGACGTCAAGAAATTGGTTGACGATCATGGACTTCGAGTGCCTGCGCTAGTTCGCGGCGGTTTCTTTTGTGATCCGTCAGGAACGCAGCGTGCGGCGCGGATCGATGCGAATCGCAAATTGATTGAGCAGGCCGCGGCCCTCGGCGCCGAGATGCTCGTACTGGTTGTCGGAGCGGTCCCTGGCTGTTCATTGCAAGACCAACGAACGTGGGTTCGCGACGCGGTTGAACAACTTGTCCCGATGGCTGAGTCGTACCGCGTCAAGCTTGCGGTCGAACCATTGCACCCGATGTACTCGGGTGATCGGAGTTGCATCAATACTCTGGCTCAGGCGAGAAAACTCTGTACCGCAGTCGATCATGCCTGGCTTGGTGTCGCTGTCGATGTCTATCACGTCTGGTGGGACGAACACCTTGAAAGTGAAATATTACAGTTGGGAAACCTGGGGAAATTATTCGCGTTTCACCTTTGTGACTGGAGGGTGCCGACGCGGGACCTATTGAACGATCGTGCACTGATGGGTGACGGTTGCATCGATTTGCGAACGATCCGTCGTTGGGTCCACGAAGCCGGATTTAATGGCTGGGAAGAAGTCGAGATTTTTTCGACCGACCATTGGGCAGAAAATCAGGCCAAGTTTCTTTCGCAAATCATCTCTCGCTATGAGGCACTCTGAGAAAAGGGTGGCTCAATTTGGGGTCTTGCGAGTAAACTCGTACAGCGCGATCGCTCCTGCCACGGCGACATTGAGTGAGTCGATGCCCGGTGCCATTGGGATCTTTGCTCTCTGAAGGCACGCTTGCTGAATCGCTTCGGGCAATCCGTCACCTTCGCTTCCCATCACAATCATTTTTGCATCCGTGCCCCGTGCGACTCGTTCGAGCGGAATACTGTCGGGGGCGAGCGTCGTCGCGATGGTCCGCCAGCGACGAGTCTGTCGGTTCTCCTCGAACCAACGCTGCGGGTCCACAAGGTCAAAGTATTGCATTTTCAGCGCCGCACCCATGCTGACGCGTAGCACACGGCGGCAAAGCGGGTCGGCGGTTTGCCTATTGAGTAAAACTCGGAAAATTCCGAATGCGGCTGCGGTACGGAGCAAACTGCCAAGGTTCTCCAGATCATTGAGCGACACGGTGGCGAGTGCCATGGCCCCCTCGACGGCGTGCTCTTCGAGCATTGAGACCGGCGAAAAGGGAATTCGTCGTCCGCAAGCCAGCAGGCCGCGATGGAAATTGAACCCAGCCACTTCCCGAATCAGCGATTGAGAAACGACCAAAATTGGCACTTCGGGCGGCGCCAAAGACTCAAGTTCGGCTAAACAACCCGGTTCCGCGAGCACACTTTCGACCGGATAATGGCTCGCTAGCAGCCTTTTGACGACAAGTCGACCTTCGGCAATGAACCGATCGCCGCGTTTGGAAGTGTCTTCGTGCCGGAGATTGTGATAGGGTTCCAGCCGAGGATCGGCAGGGTCTTCGACTGAGATGATATTCATATGGTGGGGTGATAGCAAAAAAATGGCGACGAGGCGAAATACCCAATTTCACCTCGTCGCCAGATTCTTATCGCGAGGGAATCACGAAAATTTAACGCAGACAAAGTTCCCACTCATGTCGGCAATTTCCGCTCTTCCGAACCTTGCGTGGAGGAGACCACCCTGTCTCCCCTCGCCGGCTTTGTGAGGTATCGGTCAGGTCAGACGAAAAATCAGGTAGGAATTTGTAAGCCGGAAGAGTCGGTTGTCACGAACCTACCGGTGGGTTCGATAAAGTCGATCTTAACGATTGTACCGTCGACTTTGAACACTGCTTTCCCTGACGAGCACGCGTCGCCTTCCGTGACAAGCACGCGTCGCCTTCCGTGACGAGCACGCGTCGCTTGGCGGTACGGACTACAGCCTACGTTCACTTTCCTCGCCATCGGTTCCGTATACACTGGCGACAAAGATAATTCGGATGAAGCAGATTTTGCTTTATCTATTCCTCGATCGCCCATTCGCCACTCTGGAGTCACAACTATGCCAAAGCCATTATCTCGTCGTTTGTTTCTTGGAACCACATCCATCGCCGCCGCTGCCCTCGCATTGCCACGATATACATGGGCAGCCGTGGCTGAGGAACCAGCGTTCAAGATTTCATTAGCCGAATGGTCGCTGCACCGAACGATTGGCGAAAAGAAGCTTACCAATCTCGATTTCGCGAAAGTTGCCAAAGAAGAGTTTGGGATTGAAGCGATTGAATACGTCAATCAATTCTTCAAAGACAAAGCCAAAGACCAGAGCTACCTGAAAGACTTGAAGCAACGCGCTGAAGATAATGGCGTGAAGAGTTTGTTGATCATGATCGATGGGGAAGGCAATCTCGGCGACCCCGATAGCTCGAAACGAACCGAAACCGTCGAAAACCACAAAAAGTGGGTGGATGCTGCAAAGTTTCTCGGTTGCCATTCGATTCGCGTCAACGCAGGCAGCAGCGGTTCATTCGAAGAGCAACAAAAGCTCGCAGCCGATGGATTGTCACAACTCAGCAAGTATGCGGCCAAGTCGGACATGAACGTGATCGTTGAGAATCATGGGGGACTCAGCAGCGACGGGTCATGGTTGGCAGGAGTGATGAAGATGGTCGATCTGGACAATTGCGGGACGCTTCCAGACTTTGGAAACTTCTACATCGAACGCGGTGACAAGCCGAAGATGTATGACCGTTACAAAGGTGTTGACGAGCTAATGCCTTTTGCAAAAGCGGTAAGCGCTAAGACTTACGACTTTGATGACGAAGGGAATGAGACAACGATCGACTATGCGAAGATGATGGATATCGTCCTGTCCCATGGTTACCACGGCTACGTCGGGATCGAATACGAAGGCGGCAAGCCAGAATACGAGGGCATCAAGAAGAGCAAGGCATTGCTTGAGAAAGTTCTCGCTAACTTGGCCCATTCGGCCAGCGCAGCGAAGTAATTTTCTTCCCGTCTTGATAATTCCCTGCGACATCCCGATTGTTGTAGCAACGCTCTTTCAATGAAAACACCGCGGTCTTTCGACCGCGGTGTCTTGTCTTAAAGTTTACGCATCCGCGATGGCTGGTCACTCAATGTCCTGACTGGCCATTTGCGGCAGGTTACTTTGCTTCAGCGGTGACCCCCGGCCAATCGTCGGTTCGGAAGGGTGTCAGTGGTAGGTCGTCCGCGCTATACATGTTGCAGACGGGATTGTCGGACCAGCCGTAGCGTACGGAAGCAGGCTTTTCGACTTTGTCGCTCGACACCTCAATTTTGCCACCATCAATGATTTTCGCCGTCGCCCAGACAAATTTCTTGTCGTCTCCAGCGATAGCAAAGCCGATCGGCTCATTGACATCGAATGGACGCCAACCTCGATCGATCGAATCAAAGGTTAACACGACTTTGTTTCCAACCACTTCCATCGACTTGTATTGCGGGCTTCGAAAGGGAACGGCGACACCGTACTCATTCGCAAGTGCCCAACGAGCGAGCCGTCGACCGACATCCACTTTGTTGCGTGGGTGAATGTCTTTGCCTTCTCCGATATCTATGATCACTGCTTGGCCGGTGTGAGGTAATTTCGCCATGGTCATCGTTTGAGCCTCGCGAAGCTCTGCCCAAGCGCTTTCAGCCGGTTCTGGTTTTTCTCCCATGAAGTCAGCGAGTTGGACCCAGTAGAACGGGAAGTCGCCTTGCCCCCATGCCTTCCTCCAGGTGCTGATCATGAGCGGAAACAGCTCACGATACTGATACGCACGCCCTGCATTGCTTTCGCCTTGGTACCAAATCGCTCCACGAATGCCATATCCGAGATGAGACTTCAGCACGCCATTGTAGATATTGCCTGGTCTGGCGTTTCCTCGCATTTGACCATTCAAATTGCCAAGATCTTTGTTGTCTTGCTCCGACCGGTCTGCCTTTGCGTCAAGTTCTGCGTATCGTTTTTCCATATCCGACCATCGTTGCATCAGCGGGGCGAACTGAGCATCCGCATTGAGTGTGTCGCGATCGATCCAGGCTTCGCACGCTGAGCCACCCCAAGCGTTGTTGATCATCCCCACGGGCACTCCGAGAGTTTGGTGGAGTTGGCGAGCAAAGAAATACCCGACAGCCGAAAAACCACCAATCGTTTGTGGCGAACAAACCATCCACTTACGGTCGTCGTGTGACCAAATCGGTTCTTGTGATCCGACTTGAGGAAAATTAATCATTCGGATCCCCGGATAATTGGCCGCCACAGCCTCCAGTGCGAAATCGGTCGAACCATTCACTGACCACTGCATGTTCGACTGTCCCGAGCAGACCCAAACTTCTCCAACCAGCACATCCGTCAAACGAATTTCATTCTTGCCGTTGACGACAAGCTCCCTTGCGTCGCCAACAGCAAGCGGCTCAAGCATGACTTTCCACATCCCCTGAGGATCAGCGGTCACCGAATGACGCTGCGAATCAATCGAGACTGTCACCTCCTCGCCGGGACTTGCCTTGCCCCAGACGGCGTTAGGCTGATCTCGTTGGAGTACCATAGAGCTAGAAAAAACGTTTGGAAGCGTGACGTCTGCCAAAACGTGATGGCATGCTAATGCGATCAGTGCAAACGTGGTTGAACGAAGGAGCCGATGGAGCATGGTGAGGGACCTTGTTGCTGGTGGGAGGAGGGTCGCGACGAATGTCGCCGAGGGTGTGTGAACCGCAGTGTAACTCGAAATGGCAGTACCGATGTTAGCGGTCAAAAAAATTGCCCCCATGAAACAGGCGGTTTGTCGCGTGCAGAGACCACGTGTAATCAAAAGTCTGATCGGAAGTCTGGTCGAGAGCGGCTATACTCTCGAAAACAACGACCAAACGTTCCCCACATTTCCTTCCGCCAGACTCTCAGTTGAAATTCATGAATCACGTCAGAGCTTCCCTCCTTGCTCGCTTTCGCGAAAAAATTGCGTCCGGGAAACCGATCATTGGGGGCGGCGCCGGCACGGGAATAAGTGCAAAATGCGAAGAAGCTGGCGGGATTGACTTGATCGTCGTTTACAACTCAGGTCGTTACCGGATGGCTGGCAGGGGTTCGTTGGCCGGCCTCATGCCATTTGGCAATGCAAATGAAATCGTTAAGGACATGGCAAAGGAGGTCGTGACTGCGGTAAAGCACACTCCCGTATTGGCTGGGGTTTGCGCTGTTGATCCGTTCATGATCCGTGATCGTTTTCTTGAGGAGTTGCGGCAGCTCGGTTACTCCGGCATCCAAAATTTTCCGACCGTCGGATTGATCGACGGGATGTTCCGCGCGAATCTAGAAGAAACGGGCATGGGATACGGCTTGGAGGTCGACTGCATCGCCGTTGCCAATCGGATGGACCTGTTGACGACACCGTACGTATTCGACGCAGACCAAGCACATGAGATGACCAAAGCGGGTGCCGACATCATCGTCGCCCACATGGGGCTGACCACCAGCGGTACTATCGGGGCTCAAACCGCTTTATCGCTGGACGACTGCGTTGCGCGCGTTGGCGCGATCACCGATTCGGCCAGATCAGCGCGAAGTGACGTCATTGTCCTATGTCACGGCGGGCCAATTGCGATGCCAGAGGATGCCCAGTACATGTTGCGAAATGTAAAAGGGATCGACGGTTTCTATGGGGCAAGTTCGATGGAACGCTTGCCAGTTGAAATTGCGCTCACCGCGCAGGTCGAGAACTTTACTCGATTGCGTCTTTCATAAGCGGCAACGAGCCTCTGTGATTCTAATCCTGTGACGTTCAAGGTGTGAAGCCAAATGACAAAAGCCGTTTACGCGATTGCGACGATGGATACGAAAGGGGAGGAGCTGGCATTCGTTGCAAGTGAATTGCGACGTGCTGGCGCGGTGGTGAAGACCGTCGATGTCGGTACCCTGGCGGAACCGTCCCTCAAACCCGACATCAGTCGCGAACAAGTCGCCTCCGTCGCGAACGCGTCATTGGCTAGTGATTCCGCCACGGATCGTGGGACTGCAATCCTCAACATGGCGAACTCGCTAAAAGCCTTTCTCCTTGCCGAGTTGGCGGAAGGTCGCGTCGGCGGGGTGATAGGGCTTGGCGGCAGTGGAGGAACTTCACTGATCACTTCGGCAATGCGCGCGATGCCAATTGGCTTGCCAAAATTGATGGTATCAACCGTTGCCAGCGGGAATGTCGCGCCTTACGTTGACTGTAGCGACATCACCATGGTTTACTCCGTCGTCGATATCGCAGGTCTAAATGCGGTTTCAGAATTGATACTCCGCAACGCCGCGCATGCCATGGCGGGAATGGTGGCGCATCCAAAGCCTTTACGCCAATCTCGCCGTTCGGTTGGTATGACCATGTTTGGCGTGACGACAACTTGTGTCACGCGTGTTCGTGAGCAAATGGAGGCTGACGGTTACGATTGCTACGTGTTTCATGCTACCGGAACCGGTGGCCGATCGATGGAACAACTGGTTGAATCGGGGTTGATTGGCGGTGTGTTTGACATCACGACTACCGAAGTCGCCGACGAAGTTGTCGGGGGTGTTTTTCCGTGTGGCAGCCAACGATTCGATCGGCTACTGCGAAGTCATGTGCCACTTGTCATGAGCGTTGGCGCACTAGACATGGTGAATTTTGGTGCCATCGAAACGGTACCGGAGCGGTTTCGCAATCGGAGACTGCACGTCCACAATGCTCAGGTGACGCTGATGCGAACAAGCGTTGAAGAAAATATAAAAATCGGCGAGTGGATCGCTCGAAAGCTAAACCAAGCGACATCCGGTTTCGCGTTTTTGATTCCTGAAGGCGGAGTTTCCGCATTGGATCGTCCAGGGCAACCGTTTTACGACCCTGACGCCAATGCCGCACTCTTTAGCACGTTGGCGAAAGCTATTGAGTGGACGAGCGATCGACGGCTCGTTCAATTACCCTACCATGTCAACGCGCCAGAGTTTGCCGATGCGCTAGTTGCCCAGTATCGCCTGCAACTGCAGCCTGCTTAAAGCCGGGTCGGTTGCTCCGCCGTGGGTTCGCCATGCTTATGCAGATGGAGGCATTTGTGCTGTCCTGCCAACCGCAATAGCCCCGAGCCGCCATTGCAATCGTCGGAGCGCTGGACAGCCGACGCTCCGCCTGAAAATTGCGATTGTCCGCTATGCGGCGATCATCTCGCGGTGTTGCTGGGCGTTGCGAATCCACTCATGCATTTCCGCTAGATCGGGATGCTTGCCTCCGCGAAGCATCGCCTTGCCCTCACGACTATTGGCGACGGGCTCGACTTGTGAAAGCAACCAACTCGGATCGCATTCGGCCAACCGCTGCGGGTCAGTGATACCCGCCGCAACCAGCAATTGAGCATCGTGACCTCGAAGCATCGGAACACGGCAAACCAAAACGGCCTGTTGTTGCCATTGTCGAACCATGTTTGCATCGACCTTCGAAAGCTTGAGGGCATCAGCGATCGAGTTGGCGGAGCGATTAACGAGGTCATCGACGGTTTTCACGCCGATGCGATGCAATCGTTCTGCCATACGTGGCCCGATCGACGGCCCCGCTTCCACATCGCTGTTGCGACTCAAGTAAAACTTAATCGGCTCTTGCGAGGAAGATTGTTTCCTTAATGTCTCGAATCGCGTGTTCGTTGAAGCCGCTGCGTCGGAGCGAGTTGCTCGCTCGTTCCCTTGTCGAGCCGGCGGAGGCGCTGAAGCGTCGCGATTTGACGTTTTTGTGGCATTGGCAGAGAGGTGTCGCTCGCCAGGCAGATCGCGTTCACGTCGCTCGCGATTGCGTGGCTCACGATCATGATCAAGATCGTGACGGCTCGACTTCACAACAGGACGTAGGGGGCCAATTGGTTCCGAAGTTATCGAATTGCGTTCTGCCGATTTATGCTTGGCTTGGGTCACCCAGTCAGTCAATCGCGAAATTTCTTGCCTGGTGCCTGAGCGTAAGATCTTTACTCCACGATCGGTCGAAAGGAACGCCTCCACGCGTTCTGCGAGAGCGGCGGGATCCGTTTCGGCAAGTTCTCTTGGATGGGTTATTCCACTACCAACCAGCACCCTGGCATCGAAACCACGTAGCTTTCGCACGCCGCATACCAATCGACATTCATACTGCCATCGGCGCACGGCAGTTGCGTCCACTTCCGGCAGACCGAGAGAAATAGCGAGTTCCTTTGGATCGGCAGCCAGCAGATGCTCGATTCGATGGACACCGATCGCGCGAAGCCTTGATGCGGTGAGTGAATCGATTGAGGGTGCTTCTTCGACCGGGCTATGCCCGGTTAGAAAAAAAGGGCGGTCGACCGCCTCCACGCGGCCGGCTTGGCTTGGTTGCCGATAACCCGACGAAACCATCGGCGACAATTCTTCACGGGATTCATACGTTCGCAAGTATTCTTCGTTCGCAGGACTTGGCACCTGTACCGTGGCGTCGAAACGCGGTGAAGATCCATTGTGAAACGAATACCGATTGGTGGGAGCGTCCACAGGCGATTCGACGACCGTATTTCGATAATCTTCCCGTCGGATGGGAAGCTCATTTCCATTGGCTTCTCGCCAGGCCAAGTCAAAGTCCCGATTGACATCGAACATTCGATCTGTTCGATAGGATAGAGGTGACGGTTCAATGCGGTGTTCATAACGCCCGCCGCGAATCGAGTGAACACTGCCACCGACTCGGGTGATGGCATCGGCGATGATGGCATCATCGGTTAACACAATGATCTGTCGGCCACGACGACTGACGTCGGCGAGCGTTTCGACCAAGTTTTGGAGATGCGTTCGGAAGCCATCTTGGGAGCCGATCGCCGCGAAGGCTCGCTGGGATGGCGTTTCAATAAATAGTGGCAATTCACGCCCGCGCCTTGCCAATTCGTCTGCTGCCGCTAATCGAACCGCTAACGTGCCAGCAAAACGATCGGTGACGCTATAGCCTGTCTCGCTGCGACCATCGATTTCGACAGTCGTTGACAAAGACCCATGCGACGCACGATGCCACGCAATCGTACGAAGCCTACCTGAAGTGAGACGTTGTAAATAATCACTTGCAGCGGCAGCGAGGCTAGAAATTTGAGAGACGCGCGACATCAACGTTCGCAGGCGTCCAACACAATGCGCATGCCTTTGTACAAGGGAGTTGTCGACTTGTGGTCGAGCGAGTTGTTCATCGATCGCTTTGATCTCTGCGACGAGCCGTTCTCTTAATCTTGAATCATCGTCCAATCGGTAGACAACCGGCAGCGACCTTAGATTGGTACGAATGGTCTCCGCTTCAGCAAGTCGATCGGTTGTACGCGATACAGTTCGCTTGATATCGGTGATCAAATCGGATCGCTGCTGTTGCAGTCTTCGACGGGTGGCTTCAAGATGCTTGGCGTCGCTCTCGGATGCAATGATTCGATCGCGAACAAGCCATTGGTACAACTGAGGATCATCATGACACTGTTGAGGATCATTCATCGCAGTGACGACTTGCGAAAGCGGCTGATTTTTCGCTTCGGCAATCCGGCGAAGCATGACGTCACGACGAACGATCAAATGCCTCAGCACCTCCACAAGCTCACGCTCGCATCGACGAACCGCTGCGACGTAGGCCTGAGGATCGAGGGAATCGTTAGATGATCCGCGGGAATCGAGATCGTAACCACTTCGCGAGTGAAACAATGGTGTGACGTTGCTGGCGCCGTATTGAGAACATCGGCCAGCCAAACCACGAAGTCGTTGCGATACTCCATTGAGTGTCGCAGCAATCCAGCTTATGTTTTCTCCGGAGCTAGGAAGTGTCTCCAAACGGGTTTGGCGCTCTTCCTGTAATAAACGATCTGCGTGGTCGAGACTACGAGTTGGTTCGAAGTCCTCGTTTGCATTTCCATTAAAGTCGGCGGTTCGGCGCTTGGAGGCCTCGGAAGTCGACCACGATTCACGATTGCGTCCCGCATCGCTCATCTCGCCCGCACGTCGACGTCGATCAAGACGGCTGAGTTCGTTCTCGGCCCATAAGTCCCAATCGCCTAGTCGCGAGCCTTCGTTGTAGGTATGTGACTTATCGGATTGATGCTCTTCACAACGTCCGACCAGGTTGTCAACCATACGGCAAACGGCGTCGAGGCGGCGCTGTATGTCTTCGGTCGACTGCGATTCGGACGAATTCGGATTGATCGCTAGCCCCGCATTCCATCCTCGATCAATGATGTCAAGTTCACCGTGATTGTCACCTTCGGCGATCAATCGCGTGTCATGGTCAAGTGCGAACTCGTTGGTCACGGCAGCTACACCGTCGATAGCTTGTTCTAACCAACCGGCTTGTGACGTAATGCTCCGGCCGCCGAACCAATGGTCACCAAGGGCTCGAATCTCACGTACAACGCGGCGCACGCGGGTGAGGTGAACATCAACCTGTTCAAGGCGATTTCGATAAGCTTTTGCAATCGCTTCACGACTTTCGGCCCGCGTCGCTTCGTCATCCATCCGCTCCAGCGATGATTCAATCTCGCTCAGTCGGATCCTTAGCTCGGACTCTTGTCGTCGCAGACGCTCGATTTCATCAGCAATCGACGAGAACAATTCTCGTTTGCGGCGCCGCCGATCCAGTTCCGAATCAGCTTTGGCGGACCAATCGCGACGAGCATCGATCGCAGTGATTTCTAACGCCAACTCTGCGCGACGATCTCGCAATCGCTTGAAGTCAGGCCCCAGTCCATAAACGCCCGTATCGAATCCCGCCGAAGCGGTTAATTGCGTGTGAAGCGAATAGGAATGAATTTGCCGTTCGAGGTCGGCAATCTCCGAACGAAGAGACTTTATCTCGTGCTCACGAGTCGAATTGGCCGTTGATACGGAGTTGTCCAGGCCTGAGGTGATCGCGGCTTGAACGCAACGGCTGATGTCGGTCAGCGCCGTATCCGTAACAATGCCATCGACAACGGACGGCGGTAGATCGATCACAATCGCTTCGCGACCAAGCTTACGCGAATGATGCCGCGAAGCATCGACAAACCGAGGTTCGAACTCTACGAAGCGGCGACCTTGCGTCGTCCCATTCGGCTCACGCAGGCAATGATACAGGCCATCCCCAGCAGCCCAAACGACTCGGCCGTTGGATTGTGCTAGTCCTTCACGCGCTGGCGTCGTTCCCGTCAACGAATCTCGCAAAAACCGTACGAGAGCGGTTTTTCCGGTCCCGCTGGCAGCCACAACTGCGGTCAGCGATTGCGAAAAAGGACCGAGTGAAACTCGATTGAGTGGTCCGTGCGAGTCGATGTCGATGCGATCCAACAACATGATAGGCTCCTCCCTGGCCAGTACAGATTCTCTACCCGCAGTTCCAGCGGATTTCTAGGTCGCCCGGCACTTTAGTCGAAATCGCTATTTTTTGGAAATAGCGAAATTTTCACGTATCGATCTGGGACCGCTGGTGTGCCAGCCAAAGCGGTTCAGCATCGCGCCCGTACGGCCAGAAACCTGACGGCTAGGAACCTGACGCAGCAGTTGGACGCGACCAGCAACCGAATTCTTGGAGCATGTTACACAGTCGGCACGCTACCAAGTGGATTACCATACTGCGTGGATGATGGTTTCCAAAGTCTTTGAACCCTACGCCTCGCAGTCCGGTGCAGATAGAGTTGACGCCAAAGCTTAAACAATCCGTTTGAAAACCTTCGTCGAAATAGCAAACGACGGAAGCACGAGGACCCGAAAAACCAATGCCGGAAAAACAAAGCCGTATGCGAATGAGTCCGGCATCGCCATTCGTCTTGTTCCTAGGCGCTACCGTCGGCTGGCGGGTTCAAGCGGCGACCACCATTGTGAATGACCTTCATTCGGTAAGCATCGAGGCGGACGATGGAACTTTCACGGTTGCCATCAACACGGGTGGCAAAACAGTCCTGACCGCTGACAATTGGTTGGGTTCTGGTGGCGCGGCGAAAAAGATCCAGTTTGCCGACAAGATATGCGGCGATGGTTGTGGCCTAGTGATCACGCATACCAGCGAAAGCCAGAAAGTGGTTACGCCATGTCCGAGATTCTTGTCGGTCATTTTTCGATCGACGCTTAATAACATTGAAGCAGGAGCATTGGTGCCGCCGATCCCACCGCTGCTCTCCGTCCACCTTGACGCGACCAACACGACAATCGTCGAAAACGGCTGGCACGGTTTCGAATTCGGCAGAAGCGTTAGTGACAATAAGCGGAGGCTCAGTGCCAGGTCCTCTGAGCAACAGTTCGTCGTGCATTCAAACGCGCTGGCCGCATGCGCGAGCCCTTCACCTGCGCGATCCTGCTGGGTGAATACAGGCTTTCTACTTCCGACTGACCAAAGCAACGGAGAGAACCAATGTTAAACATGAACCAGTACCACCAATTCATGGGCATCGGCCTTGCATGTCACCGCCCCTTGGCGATGCGGATCACGTTGACGTTCCTGGTGGCATCGTCCTTTGTCCTAACGGTACAAGCCGCCAGTCCCACAGCCGAAGCAAACGCCCGCCTACTCGCGCAAGTCGAACCGCGGTTCAAGGCGATCTACGAAACGGACGAGTTTCGCGTGCGCGTTTTTGAAGCCACCTGGCTGCCGGATGGCTCGGGTTATCTGAAGTTGGAGACGCCGGCCGGCTCATCCGCAGCGGAGGTCGCGCACTACGATGCCGCAAGCGGCGAACGCACCGTTGTGGTACCCAGCGAAAAGCTTGTCGTCCCCGGCAGCTCGCAGCCGCTGAGACTCCATTGGTTTCAGCGTTCTCCCTCAGGTAACCGATTCTTGTTGCACGGAGAAATCACCGAGGGCGAACGCGGCGCGCGCAGAGGTGGGCATTGGTTGTATGAGCCCGAATCGGGTGCGTTGAACGCGTTGGATGACGGCCCCGGACTTTGGTTTGATGCAAATGCTTTTTCGCCGGATGGCGAGCGGCTTGTGGCCACGCGCGGCGCCGACCTGATCGTGCTCGACATTGTCAGTGGCCGCGAGATTGCGTTGACCAAAGACAGCGTTTCCGGGGCCATCGATAACGGCCACAGGGCCAGTTGGAGTCCCGACGGGAAATGGCTCGTCTATATCCAGACAGATTCCTCGGCTGTCCCGAAACGGGCGATCCTCGTGCCCGGCGACCCGACTTATCGCACCTTCCGAGAAGAACGATTCGAGCGGATCGGTGGGCCGATCTCCACCTTCCGCATCGGCGTTGTGGGCGCGGAAGGTGGCCAGACCCGCTGGATCGCACTGGCCGACGAACCGGGGACTTTCTATCTCTATCAGACGAGATGGGCTGGAAATTCCGACGAGTTGCTGATCGATAAACTGAGCCGGTTCCGCGACGCTCGGGAACTCCTGCTCGTCAAGCATCGCACTGGCGAGATCGCCAAACTCTATGCGGAAACCGATCCGGCATGGGTGGACACCCATCGGTCGGACAACGGAGGACTGGAGTGGATTCGCGGCGGCGAGGCCTGTGTCATCATCAGCGAGAAAGACGGCTGGCGGCGCGCGTATGTCATTTCTCGCGATGGTTCCGGCATGAGACCGATCACGCCGACGGGCAGCGACATCATTTCTCGCGGTCAGGTGGACGAACAGCACGGCTGGTTTTACTACAACGCCTCACCCACCAACGCGACGCAGCGGTACCTCTATCGCGCACGCCTCGATGGATCCGGCGCGCCCGAACGCCTGACGCCAATGGACCTACCCGGCACGCATCGTTATGTGCTTTCGTCCGACAGCCGTTGGGCGTTCCACACGTATAGCACCTTCGACCAACCGCCGGTCACCGACCTCGTGCAAATTCCCGAACACCGGACCGCGCGCGTGCTGGAGGACAACGCGGCTGTCGCAGCCCGCGTCAAGCCGCTCATCGTGCGTCCTACCGAGTTCCTCAAGCTCGATATCGGCGGTGGCGTGGAGATGGATGCGTGGATGATCAAGCCGCGAGATTTTGATACCACGAAAAAGTATCCGGTCTTTGTTTACGTCTATGGCGAGCCGGCTGGGAATGACGTGTTGGACCAATGGGGCGCGTCCCGCGACCTCTTTCACCGAGCGGTCGCCGACCTGGGTTATGTCGTGGTGGCGATGGATAATCGTGGGACGCCCGCGCCCAAGGGAGCAGCATGGCGGCGGGCCGTGTTTGGCAGCCTCGGGCCGCTCTCGACCGACGAGCAGGCCGCCGGTTTGAAGGCCCTCGGGCAGCTCTACCCGTTCGTGGACCTGTCGCGCGTGGGCATCTGGGGCTGGAGCGGCGGCGGCTCGAACACACTCAACGCGCTGTTTCGCAAACCGGACATTTATCACGTCGGTATCGCCATCGTGCCGAAGCCCCAGGCGGAGTACTACAACGCCTGGTATCAAGAGATCTTCATGCGCACACCGCAAGAAAATCCCGAGGGCTACCGCACCTGCTCGCCGATCAACTACGCCGAGGGCCTGCGCGGCGACCTGCTAATCATTACCGGCTCCGGCGAGACTAATACGCACATCGAGATTACCGAGGGGCTGGTCGACCGACTCATCGCTCTGGGCAAACGATTCGATTACTTCGTCTATCCCAATCGCGATCACGGGCTTTCGGAGGGCAACGGATCGACCGTTCACGTGCGCATGCTCATCGCCCGCTATCTCATTGAACACCTGCTTCCTGGACCACAGTGAAAGGAGCCCACCGTGAAAGGAGCTCGCAGTGAAAGTAGCCTGCGGTGAAGGTACGATCGTTCGCGAGGTCACTGAACGCAACAAACAAAGCTATGAATAAACAGCATCAGAAATACGATGTCCTCATCGTCGGCGGCGGGCACAATGGCTTGGTGGCAGCGTGCTATCTGGCCAAAGCTGGGAAGACCGTTCTTGTCCTCGAAGCACAGGATGAGCTCGGTGGTGCTACCACCAGTGTGAAACCGTTTCCTGAGTACGAGGCGCGGCTTTCACGCTATTCCTATTTGGTGTCATTGTTACCCGACCAGATCGTGACGGATTTGGGTATCAACTTTACAACGCTTGGCCGCGCCGTCGCCTCCTACACGCCGTATCATCGAGACGGCAGGGATGATGGTTTATTAGTTTCCACAGAGTGGGATGAAGCGACCGCGAGCAGCTTCCGACGGCTAACCGGCTCGGATCGGGAAGGCACTGCCTGGCGCGAGTTTTATGGTGAGATTGCCGAACTGGCCCGTCGCTTCGCGCCCTCCATGCTCAAGCCACTCAAGACCGCGAAGGAACTAAAAGCCGAAGTGGGATTGCCCGAAGTGTGGCGCAATCTGATGGAGATCCCGATTGGTGAAGTCATTCGCAATCGGTTCAGTGACGACCTGGTGCAAGGCGTCGTTCTGACGGACGCGCTGATCGGGACGTTCGTGTCGGCGGATGACCTGCAGGCCAATCGTTGCTTCCTCTACCATTTGATTGGCAACGGCACCGGACAGTGGCGCGTGCCGCAGGGAGGAATGGGAGCGTTGGTCAATGAGCTGCATCGCATCGCCACGCTCCACGGTGTGGAGATCAAAACCCAATCCAAGGTCGTCGCGCTGGAAAGTGGACCGGCAGGTGTTCGTATCGAAACAGAATCCGGCGAGACTTATGCTGGCGAGGATCTACTCTTTGCCGCCGCGCCTCAGCATCTGGCTCGTTTGCGCGGGCGACCCGTCCCCAAGTCGCTCGAAGGATCGCAATTAAAAATCAACATGCTCCTGTCGCGATTGCCGCGGCTGAAGGCAGGCATTGACCCACGGCTCGCGTTTGCTGGCACGTTTCATATCAATGAAAGTTATACGCAATTGGAAGCGGCCTATGCCGGCGCTCGCGACGGCGAGGTACCGCAGCCGTTGCCGTTGGAGATGTATTGTCACACTTTGACCGATCCCTCGATTTTATCAGCGGAGTTGATCGCTAAGGGCTTTCATACCCTTACGCTCTTCGGACTACATACTCCGGCAAAACTCTTTGATACCGATCCTGAGCGCGCCAAGGTACTCGCCCACGAGCGTGCGATCGCCAGTCTGGATCATTACTTGCTCGATCCCATCGAGTCCGTGCTCGCTCCGTGTAGCAACGGTTCGTTGGCGATTGAAGTGAAATCGCCGCTTGATCTGGAAAAGGACATCTCGCTGCCGCGTGGAAACATTTTTCACCGTGACCTGGATTTCCCGTTTCTGGACGACGACAGAGGCGAGACTCAGGTACTCTGGGGCGCTGAAACCGATGATCCGCGTATTTACCTCGCCGGCGCTGGAGCGCGACGTGGTGGCGGAGTCAGCGGCATCGCCGGGCACAACGCCGCCATGGCGCTTTTAACAAGGGAATCAAAGGGGTAGACGGGGCCTATGAAAAACACACCCATAGTCTTCGCACTCGCCTTCGTGCAGCATAGACCGCTCGACGGGCGATCGGCCGCGACCGATCGTCGTGGTCGCTTCGGCGGCGAATGTCGCACATCTGGGACACGTCCATTAAGTCGTTGAGATGCCAGGAGTATCAGCATGAAACACGCTACGATCTCGATTATCGTCCTCTGCCTGACGTCGACTCTGCTTCTTGCGGAAGAGCCGCCCAAGCCGTTGTCGCAGGGTTTTGAGTATTCGGCTGCCATGCGGCGGGTGGCGGCGAAGTTCAGTGGTCAGCCCGGTGTGGTGCTGCATGTCGGCGACTCGATCACCTATGCGAATCCGTATGGCGCCTGGGCTCGGCAGGGGGCCGGGAAGACGGAGAACGATCAGGCGGTGCTCGACTGGATGCACGCGGGGAAGGACAACGACTCGGATGGCTGGTGGCTCTGCCGAGTCGATCTGCCGGGAGGCCGGTCGCATACGGCGTGCAGCGGCATCCGGTTCGATCAGATGCTCGCTGGCGGGAAGAGTCAGATGCCGTCGCTGGCTCAGATCGTCGAGAATTACCAGCCGCAAGTCGTCGTGTTGATGCTCGGGACCAATGACGTTTCGGCGGGGCGGGAGGTGGAGGACGTGCGCCGCGATCTCATGCAGGCCATCGAATTGCTGAGGAACGCGGGCGTGATCCCGATTGTCTCGACGATCCCGCCGCACGTCGGCAAGCCGGAACTTGGGCGGGCGGTCAGCGAAGCGATTCGAGCCGTCGCCAAGGAGCAGCAACTGCCGCTGATCGACTACGAACGGGAAATCCTCGCGCGGCGGCCGAACGATTGGGACGGCACGCTCATGAACAAGGGCGACGTGCATCCGAGTGCGTCATTCGCGGAAACGACTCCAGCGTCCGCTCCGACTGCGGAGAACCTGCGGAACAGCGGCTACTTGCTGCGTGGCTGGTTGTCGGTGCGAAAGATCGCGGAGGTGAGGCGGACGGTTTTCGACGCGAAGAATGCGGAACCGGAGGGCTCGCGCCTTACCGTTACATTGCCGATCAAGCTCCCCGTCACTCGCGACTTGCTGCTCTGCAATGTTGGCAGCCAAGGAGACGGGAACAGTGGAGGCTCGCCCCGCTGGAAGCTGAAGTCGAACCAGGAGATGACGCTGTTCGACATCGACGCCGCGCCGCTCCGCGGTCAAGTCATTCGTTCGGCCACGTTGCACGTTCGTTCGACCGGCGCTCCGCATTTGCTGCGCGTGACGGTCGGCAGCGTCGGGGCCGAGTGGGTCGAAGGGACCGAGACCAGCTACGGCATTCAGGCCGGCAGCTCGACGTTTCGGGCTCGCCGACAACCGGACGTCCCGTGGACGATCCCCGGCAGCGACCTCTGTTCCGTGATCCTCGGTCAGGGCGGTACGACCTGGCGGACCGCGGACGCTTTCCCGCCGGACGCTCAGGACTGGCAGCGAGTCGCGATTGAACCGGCCGTCGTGGCGGCGAGGCTGGCGGGCTTGAGTTACGGCTTTCTCGCCTTCGACGACACCGGTTCCGAGTGGACGCGGAACGGCGAACAGTTCCACTTGCAACTCTTTCCCAACCGCTACGTGCATAGCCGCGAATCGAACGCCGCGAGTGCCCCTTACGTGACGGTTACCGTTGGTGAACGGGACGACCAACCGCCCGCGTCGCCCACCGAGCTGCGATTCGAAACGACCGACTTGCCGGCGGGCGAAGCGATCGTGTCGTGGATTACACCGACCGATGCCGGTCCAGCGGGAACGCTCGGGTTCACGGTGCGAGCCGCCGATCGCGAGGTGCCGCGATATTTGATTCCGCTTGCGGGACGGCCGGGCGAGCGAGTGCAGATGTGGCTGCGAGACCTCGGGCTATCGCCCGGAGCGACGGTGCCGATCGCCGTGCGCGCCGTCGATGCGGCGGGCAACGTGGGTCCGGCGGCCGAGTTGGCGGTGACGGTGTCGGGGCATGTCGTCCCGGAACTCCCCGGCCAACGCGGCAAGTTCGACGCGACGCCCGCACCGCTCCCGAAAATCGGCGCGGCGGAAGTCGCGATCCTCGATGAACTCGACAAGGTCAATCCGGTCAGCGGCGCGACAGTGCCGGTTCAGTCCGAGGGTTACTGGTCCGCGAATCATCTGTGGAACGCGCGGGCTCGGCAGGTGCGATTGGCGGCGGCTCGCAACGAGTTCGTCGCTTGTCAGATCGTGTTTCGTGGTCCGATCGAGGACGTGCGGCCGGAGCTGTCGTTTCCCACGTTGCCGAAGGCCGCCGCGACGTTCGGCCGCTACGAGAACGTGTCGACCGCGAACGGCCCGCTCCCCGACCCGATCGTGCCGCTGCAGAGTCGTGGGTCGCGCCCCGCTCCAAAGGTTGTTGGGGGGGCGCACCACCAACCCAACCAGCGACACGAAAAGTTAATTACGCACCACGCGCCACCCCGCGCTACCGACCGGGGAAAGACGGTGGGGGGG
>JANOBM010000102.1:0-15453 GCA_031411655.1 Planctomycetaceae bacterium | reverse complement strand
CGATCGCGGTATCAATGAAGCCGCCAACGGCACTCGCGCCGCCGCTCCGCTGAGCAGCGTAGGGACGGTGACAGTCACGTTACAGCCCGTGAATGATGCACCCGTGGGATTCGATCGAAATCTAACGTTCTCTGAATCAGCCAATTCCGGAACCGGTCCTGCATTTACCTTCAATTCAACTCGTTTGATTGCCGGAGTAGCCGGGGAACGCGCTGCCGTTGCGGGTAATTTTGCCCCAACATTAGCGGCGCCATTCAATGAGATTGAGCAGGTACTTCGCGTTGTCGCTTTCCGGACAAGTGCGGGAACGGTGGATGTCACCAGCCTGACCAATGGTACGGGCACGCTGACCCTTGCGAGTGATGCGGGTGGTAGTTATTCATTCGACTTCTTGAATGGTGCATTTACCAACGGTCGATTCACGTCGGCAGCCGATTACAACTCTCGTACACCGTTTGCGCCAAGCGAGCGACTTGAGTTCCTTATCGCCGACGATGGTCGAACGACTCGGCCTCAAGGTGGTGGTGTTGTTGACCTCGTCGATGTACGAGCGGTTGCGTTTGCAAGTGCAACAATCACTGTCACACAGTCGAATGACGCGCCTCAGTTCAGCCTGACTGCGAATCCCGTCAATGTCCTTGAACGCGATGACTCGGGGGCAACCGTGATCGCAGGATTCCTCAACGGAATCCTTCCAGGCCCAGCCACGGCACTCGACGAGTTAACCCGTCAAACTGTTTCGTTCCAAATCCTGCCAGCGCTTTCGACCGTGCCGGTGGGACTCATGCTTCAAGCCCCACAAATCGCCGCGGACGGCACACTCACCGTGTTCCCCGCCCCGGATGCGGTTGGGAACGCCGTTTACGTCTTTGAAGCGATTGATGCGGAGGCCGGTACGGTCGGGTTTGTCCCGCGACGCACCGTCGGAACGATGACTATCTCGGTTCGTCCTGTTAACGACGCACCGCGAATCAACCCGCTAATCATTGGAACATCGCAGACCCAGAGCGGTGACGAAGCGTGGTCGGTTAATTCAGCCGGTACGATCACTTTCACCATGAAGGAAGATAACACCGGGCCATTGGGTGTGACTTCTCCCTATGTGATCAACGTGCGCCGAAATCCAGCGGCAATTGGGTATGCGCGAATTGGATTGCTCGATGTATTCACCCCCGGACCGGCAAACGAAGCCGATGGAACGGAAGGTGGCTCCCAGACGCTCCGACTTTCATCCTTCCCCGCAACGACAGCGTTGGGTGGACGCGTTCGTGTCCTTTCTCTCGATGCGGCCGGAAACCCTTTAACGTTGGAATACACTCCGCCTGCTGATTTCAATAGCTCCATCGGCGGTACGGACTCGTTCACTTTCCAAGTGCAGGACAACAATCCCACCGGCGGTGAAACGTTTAACTTGGGAACCAGTAGCTTGGTCGAGAATCGCTTGACCAGTTCAGGCATCGTGGAGTTCCGTTTGGTACCAGTCAACGATAAGCCACAATTCGTGCTCGATACGCGTACCGTTTCAGTGTTGGAAGATACCGGCGCGATCAGTTTCGAAGATTTTGCAACGGATATCTTTGCAGGCCCGCCAAATACCGCGTTTGATGAAGTTGACTTGAATGCCGGGCAGTCGGTCACGTTCTCAGTTACGGCTGTCTCGGGAGTCGCTGGGCTGTTTACTACATCACCCGCTATCGACCCGGCCGGTACCCTGAGCTTTGTCACCGCTCCGGACGCTTATGGATCTGCGATTTTCGAAGTTCGAGCAACGGACAACGGTGCGGATAATGCGACTCGCGGTGACATTGTTTCCAGTACCCTGCAATTGATCACCATCAATATCCGTCCGGTCAACGATCGGCCAGTGATTCAGTCGTCCGCACCAATCGTGTATACGCTCAACGAAGATGCACTGATTGACAATGGAAATGGAACGGCAACCAACCGTGGAACGTTGATTCCACTTCGTGGCACGGGCGGGTTGATCGGGTTGCTTGATGCCTTCAACGTTGGGCCTGCGAACGAGGCTGCCAATATCACCCCAGGCGGTAATCAATCGCTTTCGCTTTCGTCGCCGATTCCTGCAAGTACGCTTAACGGCGGAACGCTGACGAGAGAACTAGACAGTCTCGGCAATCTCCTTGGATTGCGATACACACCGAGGGCAAACTTTAACGGTGCAGACTCTTTTGTTTACGGTGTGATCGACAACGGCGTAACCTCTGACCTCGATGGGAACGTTACGACCGACCGTAAAGAAGGCTTCACAACCATCTCGTTGCAAGTGATTGCAAGGAACGATGCTCCGATCTTCGGTGGAGCACCATCCGTCACCGTACTGGAAGACGCAACCACGACCGCGGTCGTGGGACAAACGACGATTCCTAACTGGGCTACGAATATCCAAGCGGGCCCAGCGGGCGCCGCAGATGAACTCGACCCAGTGACCGGACAAAAGATTACCTTCACGGTTAACCCGGTCGCTGGCAATCCAACTGGTCTTTTCGCGGCTCCTCCGACTGTCACGCCGACCGGTACGCTCAGTTTCCGTACGGCAGCGAATGCGAATGGCGTTGCGGTTTTCACCGTCATTGCGAACGACAGCGGTGTCGCCCAGTCGCCGCTCGAATTCAACACCAGCACTCCTCCTCGAACCTTCACGATTACGGTTGGCGCCGTCAACGATCCACCGTCGTTTACTCCCGGTGCGAACGTTTCGGTGGATGAGGATTCGGGTGCCTTTAATTCGCCACCCGCGTATGCGACTAACATCAGTCCGGGCCCTGCCGACGAAGTGGCAGCCGGCCAGACCGTTCGGTTTGAGGTGCTTACGCCCGATGACGATCAGGCGTTGTTTACTGCAACGGGCCAGCCATCGATCACCGATAACGGTTTCCTCCGATTCACCCCCGCTAATAACATAAGCGGTCGCACGGTCGTGACGGTGATTGCGATCGATAGTGAAGGCGGAATCAGCGCGGGAGTTCCGTTGACGATTACGATCGGCGAAGTCAACGACGTGCCGGTCGCCAATAACGACAGCTTCACCGGTAACGAAGACACTGCGTTTACGATCACGTCGGCACAGTTGCTAAGCAACGACGTTGACCCTGACCTGGCAAGCAATGCCGGCGAGGCTTTGACGATCATTGGGTTACCGTCTTCGTCATCAAGCGGTGCAGCCATTCGCGTCGGGACCGGTGGAAGCATCCAATACGATCCACGGGGAGCCGTTGCCTTGCAATCGCTTGCACCGGGGCAAACGCGTGCTGACACGTTCACCTACCGATTGAGAGATGCGGCCGGGCGAACCAGTAATCTTGCCACCGTGACGATCAGCGTCACGGGCATCAATGACGCCCCCGTGCTGCTGCCTGATACACCCACGTTGGTGCCCGGCGGTGTGACGACAATTCGTCCACTTGATAATGACACCGACATCGATGGGACGATCGATCCAAAGACGATTCGAATCACTCTTCAACCGGCCTTCGGTTCGCTCGAAGTTCGAACGGATGGAACGATTCTTTATACGCCGTTTGAGGGCTTCCGCGGACAGGACGTGTTCCGGTACACGGTGAAAGACAACCTGGGACTCGAAAGCCCTGAAGCAACCATTACGATCGATGTGAATCAGGCTCCCGTTGCCATCAATGATTTCTCGGGAACGTTCCGAAACGAAGCGATCAATATCGACGTCGCAGGAAATGACTCCGATCCCGATGGTACGCTCAATTTGGGAAGCATCGTTATTACCCAACAGCCCCTTCGGGGAACGGCGATTGCTTCCGGCGGCGGCTTCATCCAGTACCTGCCCGAACCTGGGTTTATCGGCGTTGACTTGTTCCGATACACCATTAATGACAATGGAGGTAGGACCAGCAACGTTGCCGCCGTTTCGGTACAAACCGTTGGCAGCCGTTTGCAAAACCCACGCATCTTTACTGATGTGAACGCCAGCGGACAGACGACGCCGATCGACGCGCTGTTGATTCTCAACCGTTTGTCACGAAATGTTCGAGAAGGCAAGGGTGCATCGATTCCAGTGTTGCCGACTGATCGCGGACCTAGCTTCTTCGACGTCGACGGAAACGGGACGATCACCACCACGGATGCGTTGAGGGTCATCAACCAGATCGCTCGCGATAACCGCGATCGATTGACCAACGGCTCAGGGGAAGCCAGTTCCGCAAATCCCAGTTCCGCAAATCAAGGTGCATTCGCGGCTCCAGCAGTAGTCACTCAGACTGTGAGTACGGCCCCTCGCACTCAGGCGGCGTTGATGGCAGATACTGTGGCGCTGATGACGGATGATGACTTCCTTCCACCTTCGAATGCGAATAATGACCACGTTATCGCAGCGATTGCTGTGGTGAGTGAGGATCCCAAAGTCAAAAAGCAGCAGGCAGAGGAGCATTTCGCGGCTGTCGATGCGGCTTGGGCCGAAGCCGCGAGTTTCTAGGTTTCAAATAGGGAAATGAATACTTTGACAATTCCACTGGAGTTCACCAACGGGCAGGCCGCGAAGGCAACACTTCGCAGACTTCCTGGGAACGTGTTGAATTTTGATTTTACCTTGAAGAGAGGCCGGCAAAATGATGTTTTGCCATGGAGTGATGGTTTAGAATTTGTATCCTTAACGGGTCTCTCAAGTCCGTAGTATTGATCTTTAGTTTTGTTTGGGCCCCCTTGTCACACCTGTGTGGGGGCGGCAGTTTTCTCCTTCCACCGATCGCACTTATTTCTCGTTGTTAGACAACGTCAGGCTAGTAGTCATGTTGAAAAGACGCTTCCTTAATCGTCATTCTGAGCTTACAAACCTATCTGCCCGATCGAAGAATCGCCGCCTTAGTATTCAGGCGCTGGAGCGACGCGAGTTGCTTGCGGCGGAACTGCGTACGCTCGCTGCGGCGTCGTTCGCGCCTGGTACTCCCCAGCAAGTTGTGGATGACTGGGGAAAGACCCCTGCAACCCCGCCGACTGGAATCAATGGAGGTGCAACTACGAGTGCCCGAATTGGGGCGTTCTTTGAACCGATTTTGACCGGGAACCAGGCACGCTGGAGAAACTCCGCCGTTGGTACTAGCCCAAACCTCGGTGACCCCATCACCGTGACTTGGGGCATCGTGCCGGACGGTACGCTGACAGTTGGCCCCGCCGGTACATCCGTCGCGAGTAATCTGATCGCGTTCATGGATGGAATCTATGGTGGTGGCGGTACAAACGTTGTCTCGAACAAGCCATGGTTTCCTTTGATTAACAGCGGTTATCAAAGATGGGCGGATGAATCGGGTCTAACTCTTCGTTACGAATCCAGAGATGACGGCGCTCAACTTGGCGCGGCCGGAGCTACGGGTGTTATTGGGGTTCGGCCAGACATGCGTGTCAGCGGTGCGCCGATCGACGGTGACTTTGGAGTCCTTGCGTTCAACTATTTCCCCAACAACTTTGGTAACGACCCTTTCGACGGCGACATGGTCATCGATACCACGGACATTTTTTACCAGAACAGTTCGGATGGGCCGACCGGGCCCAACGTAGCACTCGTCAATGTCATCGCCCACGAAGTGGGACACGGGATTGGGATTGCGCACGTCGAACCATCCAATGGAACGAAACTTTTGGAGCCGTTTATTAACACCGGCTTCATCGGTCCTCAAGAAGATGACATTTTTAATGCCAACATTCTTTACGGCGACAAGTTGGAATCCAACGAAACGCGAGCCACCGCTACTAACCTTGGTAATCTCGTTCGCAATACACCAGTGTTGGTAGACAAGGTAACGCTTGATCATCCCACCAACGACAGCGACTTTTATCAGTTCACCGTGACGGCAGCGGATAAACTTGGCGTCGCAGTGCGGCCGACAGGATCGTCGTATCTAGCAGGACCGCAGGGTGGGACGCCCGTTCAAGTTGATCGCTCGACGCAGAGCAACCTTGGTTTCCGTGTTTACAACTCGGCGGGTAATCTCATCAGCACGGTGAGCCAACGAGCTGCCGGATCGACGGAGTTCATCAACGGGGTTGATCTACCCACCGCGGGTACCTACTTCGTGGAAGTGTTCGCAGCGTCGGGTCAAGATTCGCAGGCATACGAGTTGACTGTTCAAGTCGGCAAGCCTCTTGAAATTGGTCCTCAAATCCTTGCAATCCGCCCAGACAAGTCCGCGCTGCTGCAGAGCGGAGACACGCTCAACGTCGCGCCTCGTGAATTTAATTTGTTCTTTAAAGGTGGCGCCGACCTCGATGAAACGACGATCAATGCGAATTCGGTTCGCTTGATTCGAAGTGGCGGCGATGGAACCTTTGGCGATGCGAATGACATCATTGTGTCTCTCGGCTACGTCGGTTTTGTCAAGCCAGGCAGTACCGATCCACTGGATCGCCAACAGATCGTTTTGCGACCTGCGAGTAGCGCATCGCACAATTCCAAAGATTTGAGGGCCTCTTTCCCCGATGACTTCTATCAAATTCAAATCATTGGTGCGGGTGCAGCGCCGCTTGCCAATACGAGCGGAGAGGCTTTCCAAGGCGGCGTCGATTTTTCGACTAACTTCCGCCTCGACCGCGGCGCACAAGTCGTCTCTGTCGTGCCGCAGCCGATCAGCCGCAACACGCAGAGGATCAATGTCAACCCAACCGTGACTGGTGGGACATTCACGCTCACATTCCAGGGTCAAACGACCACGCCGCTCGCGTTTAACGCTACCAATCTAACGATACAAAATGCTCTGTTGGCCCTGACCAATGTCCAACCTGGCGATGTATCGGTCGCGGGTACCCGCGAGGTCACGTTCCTAGGCCAGTTCGCTGGTGAGCAAGTCAGCCTGATGACCACCAGTAGCGCCAGCCTCATCGGTGGAACCGTGACGGTTTCGCGGTTGACGACGCTTACCCAGTCGTCGAACCAAATCGTGGTTTACTTCGACGACCAAGAGTTAAATGCTTCCGAGGTCGTCGATCCTAAGTTCTATCGATTGATCAATACAGCAACCACGCTTAGCGCCAATGACGACCGTATCAGTCTGCCGCAAAGTGTTACGTATGATTCGGTCGACAATAGCGCTGTACTCACCTTTGCAACCGCGATTCCTGAGGGCACGTACCGATTAGATATTGGCCAGTCCGGCGGTGACGATGCAACACTTGCAAATGCTGTTCGTCTCGGTTCTCTATCGACAAGTAACCCATTCAGTCTTGTTTCCTTCTTGGGCGATGCCGCCGGAGCGAGCAATAATGGCGCCGACCTCGACGTGTACAATGTTCAATTGAACGCGGGTGCGACATTCAATGTGAGCGTCACTCCTCACTCAGCAACGTTAAATCTTCGCGCTCGGCTGCTGGATAGCGCCGGTACGCAATTGGCAACGGTGTCGGCTGGCGCGGGTGCTACGAATAACCTTAGCTTTGCCATCGCGACGACAGGTACCTACTACGTCGAAATATCAAGTGTCGATACGTCGACGGGGTCTTACCAGTTGTCTGGCTCCGTAACCGGCAGCGCGATTTCAACCAGCGACGCGAATTCCACAATTGCGACCGCAACCCTCTTGGGAGCGCTCGGTGCTGCTGGAGTGACGATCAATTCGCAGATCCAACCGCAATCGATTCCACTTCCACCGCTTCCCGGTGGCGCCGATGAACCTGGACATCGCCAGATCCAGCGTGAGGCGCACATTGGGGCGACTGGTACCACTCCGACTGTTCCTGCGGCGACTCGCGTCATCCGATATTACTTCCCTGATACCCTAGGAACTGACACCTCGGGTAATGCATACTTGAATAACATTAGCGCTAGCGAGCGGCAGATCGTTCGTGAAATCTTCGAAATCTACGCATTGAAGACAGGCTACGCATTCATCGAATCGGCAGCAACCACCCCGGGCGGTGCTGACCTCATGATCGGCAAAGGTGACTTCCGAGCGGTGTCCCCGACCCTAGGGCCCAATGCAGGCGTAGCGGGTCTGGCCAGTGGTGGTTTTGCCATCGTCAATGGAACGATTTACAACCAATCGGATCGGTTCTATGGCGACGGGTTTACCTATGTCATGTACCACGAAATCGGCCACTCATTGGGTCTAGGGCACTCTTATGAATTGCCAACCGTTCAAGGAGCAGGAACGCCCAATGATGTGTTAACTGGCGACCAAGACTTGGTTCACTTGCAACGGATCGCGCCACCAAACAGCACTGACATTGACATGTATCGGTTCGATCTAGCCGATGCAGGGCGGTTCAAAGCCGAGACGGTCGCGGAACGGTTGGCGACGCCGAGCTTGCTTAACTCCGTTTTGAGTCTGTATCGACAAACGACGGGCGGTGACCTCGAACTGGTCGCCCGAAATGATCAGTATTTTGGCTCGGACGCTGCGCTTGAATTGACTCTCCAGCCAGGAACCTACTTTGTAGGCGTGACGAGCACCGGAAACACCAATTTTGATCCGAAAGTTCCCGATTCTGGTTTTGGTGGAACCACCAACGGTGACTATCAGTTGAAGTTGGCTTTTGAATCCGTGCGGGATGGGTCGCTTCGAGACGTCAGTGGCACCGCAATCGACGGCGACGCCGATGGCGAAGCAGGTGGTGCGCATTCCTTTTGGTTCCAGGTCAATGATCCCGCAACGACCATTTACGTTGATAAGCTCAATGACACCACCACGAACGTAGTCAATGGAAATGGCACCCTTGCAAATCCCTATGACACGGTCGACTTCGCTCTCAAGCAAGCAGGCAATCGAATTGTCGTTCCGCTGGACGGACCAACGTCAATCACCAATGGGCAGAGGTTTGTGATCGATGACGGCATCAACACCGCGACGTTCACTTTCGGAACCCTTGGTACGGATCCGATTAACATTAGCGCAGCTGCAGATGCAAATGCCGTCGCTGCGGCGATTCGTACCGCTATCCAGAACGCGGTGACTGCAAACCGCCTGGCAGCTACCGTGACCGTGACGGTTACCGGGCGTGTCGTACAAATCGGTGGAATCGATAACCTCGACATTTCGCAGTCGTCGACGCTTTTGAATACGCCCAATCTTGTCAAAATCGTTGGCAACGGCGGCGCAGACCAAAACATCAATACCCTTGCGGACAATCGGCCATACCTCATCGGACTGGATTCATCGGGCAACGCATTGGCGGATGGCGCCGAATTCCTGGTACCGCAAGGCGTTTCGGTAATGATTCATGCCGGGGCGCTGTTCAAACTTCGCAAGGCAAATTTGGATGCTGGTACCTCGACCGATGTCAATCGAAGCAACGGGGCCATTCAGGTACTTGGAACACCGAAAAACTCAGTGTTTCTTCGCTCGCTTCACGACGATACGGTGGGGGGCAATTCGGATGGAGTCGGGACATCGCCCGCTAAAGGTAACTTCGGCGGAATTGTTTTCCGTGAGGACTCCGATCTCGAGAGCAACGGTGTGTTCTTGAACTACGTCAATCATGTTGATATCAGCAATGGTGGCGGAAAAGTGTTCGTAGGCGCGACCGAATCCGTATTTACACCCATTCACATCGTCGACGCCCGTCCCACCGTTTCTTTCAACCGAATCGGGGATAGCGATGGTTCGGCGGTGTCGGCAAGTCCAGACAGCTTCGATGATTCGCTCAATCGAATCGGCCCAGATGTTTACGGTAATTTCCTTACCGGCAATACGATCAACGGACTGTTCATTCGCGTGGAAACCCCTGTTGGCTCAAGCATCGATAAGTTGACCGTATCGGGACGATTGGATGATACGGATATCACCCACATTCTCACCGAAAATCTGATCATCGCAGGTGCAGCGGGCGGTCCAACGCTTAGTTTAGGAGGCGTCTTGACAGCACGTGCGGCGGGGCGATTGGTCGTCGATCCCGGAACGGTGTTGAAATTGCAAGGCCGCCGAATCGAAGCGGAACGCGGTGCAGGTTCACTCATTGCAGAAGGTACTATCAATCGCCCTGTGATCTTCACGTCCTTGGCGGATGATCGTTACGGTGGTAGTGGGACGTTCGATTCGAATTCTGCGGTGACTGGGACGCCCCAGGCCGGCGATTGGGGTGGATTGTTCTTTGGGGAAGCGACGTCGGGTAGTATCGACAATGCTTTGATCGCTTACGGCGGCGGTTCGACACCGATTGAAGGTGGTTCCGCCAGCTTCAACGCGATCGAAGTTCATCAGGCCAGTGTCCGAGTTGCCAACAGCCTGATCCAGGACAATGCGTCGGGTGCGGCCTCCTCAGGCCGCAATGGTCGAGGGGTCAACGCCGCGTCCACCATTTATGTCCGCGGTGCACAGCCGATCATCGTGAACAACACGATCACCGACAACGTCGGTTCCGTCATCAGTATCAATGCGAATTCGCTTCGGTTTGAGGGAATCCGAGATACAGGACGTTCAACGGGGCTTGTAGAACAGTTTGAACAGTTGGCCGATAACCACGGTCCGCTTGTTCGCCTCAATCGATTGGACAACAACAGCATCAATGGGATGTCGGTTCGTGGAGAACTATTGACGACCGAAAGTATCTGGGACGATACCGACATTGTCCATGTTCTGCAGAGCCTTGTTACTGTTGACAACCACCATACCTATAGTGGTTTGACTCTCCAAAGCAGCAATTCCGAAAGCCTTGTTGTGAAGCTTGCTGGCGGCGCGGCGGGCTTTACGGCGACCGGCACTCCGCTGGAAATCATTGATCGAATCGGTGGAACGATTCACGTTTTAGGGACCGTAGGGCACCCCGTCATCTTGACTCATCTTGCGGATGATACGGTCGGCGCAGGCTTCACTCCTCGCGGAGTGGTGAATAGCAATACCAACAATTCGGCGCTTCCTTCCGTCGGTATTTCCGGCGGTTGGCGAGGATTCGTGTTCGACGAATTCAGTAACGATCGCAACGTCGCTGTGGTTCGTGAGCTCGAAAATCCACGTACGAATAAGAACGACGTCAACTCCACTCCAACGCTTTCACAACTTGTGGGTGCGATTGCTCCTAATGAAAAGAGTGGGGATGAAAACCGTCGACTCGGATTTGAGGTTCACGGTTACATCAGCCTGAACGATGCGAAAGACGTCGACGTTTATAGTTTCACTGGCACAGCAGGCACGCCTGTTTGGATCGACATCGATCGAACGGACACAGCTCTCGATGCGATTGTCGAAGTCGTTAGCGTCCAAGGGACGGTTCTAGCTCGCTCGGTTCGGTCGGGTAACCCATCCTTCGCAGGAAACCTAAACGCTCCCACATTGATTCAAAATCCGCTCCTCGGCGGAGATTACTACACGCAAAATTTCCGAGATCCTGGCTTGTTCTACGTATTGCCAGCGACCGGAACCCATTACGTCCGTGTACGAAGCAATCCTGCTTCGTCAGCGAGCGTGACGACGCTTGCAGGTGAGAGTCGTGGCAAGTACCAGCTTCAAATCCGTACCGAACAAGTCGATGAATTTCCTGGGTCAACGATTCAATTTGCCGACATTCGATTTGCCCAAACCGGCATCGACGTCCGTGGGTTGCCAGCGCATAGTCCACTTATCGGCGAAGCAGGGGAATTGCCCGCTCCGAACGATTCGTTTGATGGGGCGCAGACCCTCGTCAATCTATTGCAATCCGACGCGGCTGCACTCGGTTTTTCGGGATCGATTTCCGACGCAAATGACGTTGACTGGTTCCAATTTGATGTGAGGCAAACAGGTGTTCAGGTCATTCCTGGTGTGAACGACAGCGAGGGAACCATTGCCGTCGTTTTGGATTTGGATTACTCGGATAATGCTGCGGTTCGTGGTGACACGACGGTTGCGGTATACGATGAAGATCGTAATTTGATCTACGTTGGCCGCGAGTCGAACGTCCAGGATGACCAGCCGGTTAATGCTGCAGGTAGCATTGATGATTTGAGTCGTGGATCGCTTGGTAAGAAGGATCCGTACGTCGGTCCTATCCATGTGACGCCAGGAGGCACTTATTACGTCGCGGTGATGAGCGACCGAAGCCTCCCTTCGGCGTTGACCGGTGCGTACTTGTCCACTCCAACGAATGTTCTGAATGGTCTGGTTCGTTTAGAGCCAATCAATTCGCTTGATCGCGTGGTCGAGGATCACATTGGTTTGCAAGGTTATTCATCGGGCGGTGTTCCCATCGGACCTCTCACGCCGGATGGACTGTTTGATATCACAAGTTCCGTGACGCTTGCCAATCATGTCAAACCGTTTAGGTTCCAAGACGTTGCGCTTTATGTGGCGACAGATCAACCCGAGACCGACACTTCGTTCGGCTCCAACGATCAGTTGTATACGGTTGATCCGTTTGTTACGCGCCGATGGTTAACTCGTGTCAACACGAGTGATGCGCTGGTCGCCGGTGTCAACGATATTCAAGATATTCAGATTCGTACCGATGGGCGGTTTTTTGGGTATCAGCGACTGAATGGTATTAACAACAGTGTCGGTGCACTTGTCGAATTGGACGCAAGTACCGGTGCCGCGTTAACGGCACAGAATGATAATATTCCGGGTCATGTCGGAACGCCGAACACTTCGACGCTCAACGCAAACCTCGGCCTAAGCTTGACTCGCGTGGAAGAGTTCACCACATCGGATGAAGTCGACGCAGTCGCGTTTCAACGGCGCGGCACAACCGGGCCAGGTTCGGCGCCGGTCCCGGTTTACGAAACGTACTACTCCGTTCGTGAATCCGACAGGTCATCCAAGCTGTATCGTGGCTCGCAGGACGGCAATGCAGCGCCAACAGCGGCGGGAGGCGGTAATCAGAAATACGGCGTGGTTGGCGACATTCAACTCGCAGGTGTTACCTTCGCATCCACGACGTTGCAAGTGAGCGATAATGCGACACCGAACGCCAATCGAACCACTATCCGAATCGAGTCGAAGATTCCTGGTTCAGTTGGGAATACGATCAATCTTGCCATCACGCGTCCGAATAATGCGGCCGCAAATGTTACGAGTGTGACCGGCAGTGTGACGACAGGCTTCACCATCAATTTGCAAATTGGCGCTACCGGTGGGCCCCCTGCCACTGGCGCACCGACGGCTGCTGAGATTGTTAACGCCATCAACAGCAACGCGCAGTCTCGCGCGATCGTTACCGCGGTCATCGTCGGCGGTAACGGTGCAAACGACGGAAATGGCCAAGGGACTGGAGGTAATGGCACGCTTGCGCTGAATACGTTGGGTGGCGGTCTGCTCACGGGCGGAAGCAATGATGCGGCGGTTGCTCCTCTGAGCGGGCGTGTCACCGGCTTGTCGTTTGCTAACTTCAACAGCACCGGTAGCCTTTTCGGCGTGACGAACGCTGGGGAGATTTTGGAGATCAATCCTAATTCGGGTGTTGTGATCAATCGTATCGACGCAGCGAATGCCCTTGGCATTGCCGGTCTTAACTTCCAAGGATTGACCCTCGGCCCTCAAAACGTCGAAGGCGGCATCTACAAGGACACGCTTTTCGCTGTTACCAGTACGGGACAACTGGTCGCGTTCGATTCGACGGGTAACGGGGTCGCCGCGTTTGACTCAGGGAATGCAGCGCAATTGCTGACGGTTAACCCAGGAGCGCCGACGGATGGCTTCTTCACATTGACATTCAATAATGGGACGACGCGTCAAACGACCGCCCCCATTTCTGCAACGGCTCCAAGCAGCGTTAGCGTAAACGAATCACAGACTCTCGAAACCGTTGCCCACAGTGGAACGTTTACGTTGTCGTTCGTCGACGATCAGGGCGCGACGACAAGCCCATCCGCCGACGTCACCATTGGTGACGCCACAATCAACGTGGAAAGCACCGTTGGATTCCCCGCGTTGACGCCGTTTGTCATCCGAGTCGAAGCCGAAGAAATGTTGGTGACGGCTCGCGCCGGTAATACGTTTACCGTTACACGAGGCATCAACGGTACCGTCGCGGCAGCGCACCTCGATACTGCCACTGTGTTTGAAGTCGTCACTTCGGCTCTCTCTGCAGCGATTGCGGCACCCGTCAGTTCAACCGTTGCTGCCAATATTGATAACCTGCCCGGTTCGACATCGCTTACCGTAGCGAGTGCGGCCGCGTTCCCTGCAGCGACGCCGTATACGATTCGGGTCGACAACGAAGAAATGCTTGTCACCGCGCGTGTCGGCAATGTTTTGACGGTAACGCGTGCTCAAAATGGCACCACCATTGCTCATCACAACGTCGGTCGATCCGTCCAAGTCGTCAGTCAAACGTTGAATGTTGTTAACGCGACACCGTTCCCTGCTGCTGGCTTCAACATTCGTATCAACAACGAGGACATGCGTGTCGTCAGCCGTGTCGGCAATGCGTTGAGCGTCATTCGTGGCGCTAACGGAACGACTGCAGTTGCCCATGCTGCAGCGGCTACCGTTTCACGAATCGATACGACCGGCTTATTGCAATACAACTCAACGGCCGCCCAAGTCCGCGCGGCTTTGGGCGCATTGCAAGGGGTTGGAGGGGCAGGTAATGTGCTCGTCACCGGGGGACCGCTGACGGGTAACAATCTTACGCCAGCAACGATTCAGTTCACTGGCGCCTTAGCGGCCAAGAACCTGAAACCGCTGACGGCGGATCTCAGCCGTTTGGTCGGCGACGAAACTCAAACGCTTTCGCTTGCCACCAGCGCTTCGGCAGGAGCTTTTCAACTGCGTTTCGGTGGAGTAAATACGGCAAACATTCCCTTCAACGCCACTGCAGCGATGGTTCAAGCCGCACTCGAGGCATTGCCAGCGATCGGCGCTGGCAATGTGACCGTGACGGGAGCAGCGCTTCCCGGCGCAGCTCACACGATTCAGTTCGTCGGAGCCCTTGCTGACCAAAACGTTGCTGCGATCCAGGTCGTCAATAACACTTTGACAGCTAACGAACGACAGCAGATTGCGATTTCGGGTGTTGCCTTCGGCGGTGACTTTACACTGACCATGAATGACGTTCCCAACGGAATCGTGGGAACGACCGCTGCGATTCCGTTCAACGCGAATGCTGCCGCGGTTCAGGCTGCGTTGATCGCTGCCATTCCCGCCCTCGCTGGAAACATCAACGTCACCGGAGGACCGCTACCCGGTGCTGCTGTGACCGTGGAGTTCACTGGCACGTTCGCTAATACCAATGTCACTCAGATGACATTTGTTAGCAACTTGGTCGGATTAACACCCGTATTGACAGTCACAACTCTCGGGTCAGCGTCAATCGCCACCACTCGAGACGGCAAGGCGGTGTTGACACCGATGGCAACGACGTTTGATGGCGTTCAAAGCGTTTTGGATGCGTTGGTAGCACTTCCCAGCATTGCGCCGGCGGACATTGTCACGGCTGGAAATCTTCAGCCAGGTGGCGTCAGCATCATTTTCCAAGGTGCCTATGCGGGCCTCACGGTCGCGGATCTTGAAGTTAACAATTTCACGATGCTCAATGGATCGAGTGCTGCCATCACTGCTTCGGCCGTTC
>JANOBM010000101.1:0-19293 GCA_031411655.1 Planctomycetaceae bacterium | reverse complement strand
CCGGATTGTTCTTTTTTGGTCAAAGCGACCTGCTCGCCATCCAGCTTCTGCTGGTCGCCGCCTTCTTGTAGCTGTTTCCGAATATTCGCGACGCTTGCATCTGTCTCCTTGGCGATATCGGCCATTCTTTGAACGGTGACGGGACTAAGTCCTAATTCGTTAGCAACATCGCTTTGGAGGAACATGCGAGTGCCCAAAGCCTGTCGTTCCAATTGCAGCAATCGATCGTAAGCTGCTGTGGGCAAAATCTTTTGCAATTCGCTTTTGACGAGTTGAGTGAGTTTGTCGACTGTTGCAATCCGCTGCGCGTCCTGTATTGATCGGCTTCGCCACCAATCGCCATCCACCTGATCCAAAACGGCTTGAACCTGTGCCGATTCTTCCTTAGAGAGCCCCATTTCGTTCCAAACGGCGTCGTTCCGGAGCATTTGAAGGAGAACCGGTTGCACTTCAACAAAATCGGCGGAAAACACGGGAGAAGCGACAAAATACGCGATAAAAAGCGTATTAAAAACCTTCCGACAAAATGAAAGTAGTTGGGATTGATGCGGTTTATCGAACATGAATCTCTCCCGGGCGGCTACCGCATTGCAACGCAGGCACACCGCGATTCTGATATGAGATGAAAACGTTTCGATTTTATAGTAACAAATAGCGTTCCCATTTCGCGTTGCATTCTTGACCGTTCACAAGGCCTACCCCCATGACGACTGCTACCACGACTTCCTGCCAGCTAGTGCTTATCGCGGGACAATGGCGCGACGCATCGTTGTCTGGCACTTTTAAGGCGACCGATCCGAATCGCAACGTGGTGATCGAACGCGAATTCCCCATCAGCACTTGGGAGGACATCGATGAGGCGCTAGATGCCGCGTGCAAGGCCGCAAAGGAGCTTCGGCGGCTACCTTCTGCGAGAATTGCCGAGTTCCTTGAATCCTTTGCTGCGAAGATCGAAGCGAATAAGGGCCTGCTCGTCGATACTGCGTTTGAGGAGACCGGTTTGGCTAAGCAACCTCGCCTTGCGGATGTCGAGTTGCCCCGAACGGTGAATCAATTGAAATTAGCCGCTGCCGCTGCTCGTTCCGGAGAATGGGCAGGCGCGGTAATCGATACCAAAGCCGGGATTCGAGCGGTACTGGAGCCGATCGGTCCGGTTTGCGTGTTTGGTCCCAATAACTTTCCCTTTGCCTTCAATAGCGCCAGCGGCGGCGACTTTGTTGCAGCGATCGCTGCGGGCAACCCGGTCATTGCAAAAGCAAATAGCTCGCATCCGGAGACGACACGCTTGATGGCGATGCTGGCGAAAGAGTCGATCGATGATGTCGGCTTGCCTGCGGCTACCATTCAATTGATCTATCGCACTTCGCATCAGGATGGCGAGCGAATGGTATCGGATCATCGATGCGGAGCAACGGGTTATACGGGGAGTCGCGGTGCAGGGCTTGCGTTGAAAGCGGCCGCGGATCGTGCGGGTAAGCCAATTTATCTTGAGCTTTCGAGTGTTAATCCGGTCGTGATCACGCCCGCAGCGCTTGTCGAACGCGGTGATAAGATTGTCGATGACTATGTCGGTAGCGTGCTGATGGGAAGCGGACAATTTTGCACGAATCCAGGACTTGTCTTGCTGGTGAAGGGCGCCAGTGCCGAGTCGTTTGTCAGCGCAGTAACCGCGAAGTTTGCTGCTGCGGCGCCAGGTACGTTGCTGTCACCTGCAGTTGCGAAGTCGCTGAGCAAGAGCATCCATACGCTATGTGCTTCGGGTGCAACCCTGCTAACCGGCGGTGGCTCGCTTCATGCCGACCGCTGTGCAATCGCCAATACTTGGATGCATGCAACGGGCAGTCAGTTCTTGGCCGACCCTGCCGCGTTCCAAACGGAAGCCTTTGGCAACGCGTCGTTGGTAGTCGTGGCCGACGACATGGATCAGCTCGTTAACGTGATTGAGTCGCTTGAAGGCAACCTCACTGGGTGCGTTTACAGTGCAACCCAGGGCGATGAGGATGTCTATGCTAAGGTGGCCTTCGCGCTTACGCCTAAGGTAGGACGATTGCTCAATGATAAGATGCCGACAGGGGTCGCAGTCAGTCCCGCGATGAACCATGGTGGTCCCTACCCTGCAACGGGGCATCCTGGATTTACCGCGGTTGGAATTCCGGCTTCGCTTGTCCGTTTCGCAAAATTAACGAGTTACGATAATGTTCGCCCTGCTCGGTTGCCGGCGTTGTTACAAGATAAGAATCCCACCGGAGCCACTTGGCGAAGAATCGATGGCAATTGGACGACCGGCGATGTGTGTTAAGGATGTGTGTCAAGGCAGTTGCGATGCCGTGTTTTTCCCTCGATGAATCCTCCCACTCTGAGAGTTACTTCCAATGCATTCCACTGTTCGGGCCATACTGATGTTTATTCCATGGTTGGCGATGCTTGCGTCAAGCGACGATTCGTTCGCGCAGGAAACTCGCGAATTTTATGAAATCCGCACCTACACGATTCGTGATGAAGCGGGGGAAGCAGCGCTCGACCTTTATTTGAAAGATGCGCTGTTGCCTGCGTTGTCCCGTCAAAAAATCGGGCCCGTTGGAGTATTAGCGAGCGCACCCCAGGACGAGAACAGCCAACGCCGCGTTGTGATGATCACGCCGCTTTCACGGCCGGGTCAGATTCTCGGTATCCGGCAAGCCTTGATGGGCGATGCGGATTACCAGTCTGCTGCGGCGGATTTTCTCGCGCGGGAGAACAACAATCCCGCCTATGGTCGCATCATCGCCGAGTTGTCCGTTGCGATGAAATGCATGCCGAAAGCCGTTATACCCGATGGACTCCTCGAAAATGCCGACCGCGTCTACGAGTTGCGAACCTATGAAAGTGCTAACGAGCGACTGGGTGACCTAAAGGTCGACATGTTTAACTCCGGTGAAGTGCCCATCTTTCATGCAACCGGGGTCACGCCGATATTTATCAGCCAAACTGTAGTTGGGCCACAAATGCCTAGCCTCACCTACCTGAGTGTTTTTCCCAATGATGAAGCTCGGCTGAAGGCATGGGATGCTTTCCGCGCGAATCCGGATTGGAAGGTACTTAGCGCTGAGAAAAAATATGCCGGTACGGTCAGTCGTATCGACAAATATGTGTTGGTCGCGAAACCTTACTCGCAAATGTAACGTTGTCGCTTGTCCCCGGTTCATCGCATCACGATTGATGGTTAGCATGTCGCCATGATGACTCCAATGATGCGACAGTACCACGACGCGAAGGCCGCCTGCGGTGACGCGTTGCTTTTGTTTCGAATGGGCGATTTTTACGAACTTTTCCTGGACGATGCCGTCATCGCTTCGCGCGTCCTTGGGTTAACGCTGACCAGTCGCGATAAGGACAGCGAAAATCCGACGGCGATGGCCGGGTTTCCTTATCATCAGCTCGACACTTACCTCAGTCGGTTGATTCAAGCAGGCTATCGCGCGGCCGTTTGTGAGCAAGTCGAAGACCCTAAACTCGCCAAAGGGCTCGTCCGACGAGAGATCAGTCGAGTCGTCTCGGCGGGGACGCTCACGGACGATGGCTTACTGAATCCCCGTGAGGCAAATTACGTTGCGGCGATTGTGCATTCATCGTCGCGAGCTGACAAGGCGGACGAGGTGATGGGGATCGCATGGGCGGAACTGTCCAGCGGACGATTCGAAGCCGGCGTTTTTCCCGCATCGCGTATCGAAGACGAGTTGGAGCGGATTGGTCCGGCTGAAGTCTTGTATCGTGAGGATGACCCCAAGGTACGAATCGACGCCGCCGCGCCATGGTCATGGACGCGGCGTCCGGCATGGAACTTCGCGGCCAATTCCAGTCAAGAAACCCTCTGCAAACAACTTGGGACGCAAGGGCTAGAGGGCTTCGGTTTCGATGAGACTCATACGGCAGCAATTCAAGCGGCTGGGGCCGTCATGGTTTATCTGCAAGAGACTCAGCGAGGCTCCATCGCGCACTTTGACTCATTGATTGCACACCATCGATCGGCCACGCTTCAAATCGATGCTGCGACTCGGCGCAGTCTGGAGATAACTCGCACGATGCGAACTGGGTCTCGCGAGGGCTCATTGCTGGATTGTATCGACCAGACTTGTACCGCGATGGGAGCCCGTTTGCTGGCGGATTGGCTTGCCGCACCGTTGGTGGAAGTTGTGGCAATCGAAGCGAGACAGGACGCCATCGAAGAACTCGTTCGCGATGAAACGCTGCGGTCGAATGTACGGAAAACGCTCGACGCGATTTTTGATCTGAGTCGCTTGATTGGTCGTATCGCGACAGGAAGATGTGGGCCGCGTGACCTGCAGCAAGTCTGCACCACGCTGGCCATGTTGCCAACGTTGAAGGCAAAGTTGACCGGCCGTCGAAGCCAGTTGCTGTGCCAAATCGAAGCCGACTTGCATCTTTGCCCGGCGCTCCGCTCAAACCTCGAGGCAGCGCTCGCCGACACCTGCCCGCTGTCCGCGGCCGACGGTAATTTCGTGCGACCCGGGTACGATCCTGCACTCGACGAACTTCGTGAATTGGCCCGCGGCGGAAAGCAATGGATTGCCGCATACCAACAACGCATGGCAGAACAAACGGGGATTTCCAATTTGAAGGTGGGCTTCAATCGTGTCTTCGGTTACTACTTGGAAATCAACAATTCGCAGGCACCTAAGATACCGGCAGATTTCATCCGAAAGCAAACGCTCAAAAACTGTGAGCGTTACATCACTCCCGCTTTAAAAGAGTACGAAGAAAAGGTGCTGGTCGCTGACGGTCAAGCGGATGAACGGGAGCAAGCGATCTTTGCCGAATTGAAAGCCAAGGCACACGCAGAGCTGCGTTCATTGCAGGCCATCGCATCGGCTCTTGCCCAACTAGATGTGCTCGCTTCACTGGCTGAATTGGCCTCGCAGCGAAAATGGGTCCGCCCCACCTTGATCACCGAATCGATTCTTGACATCCAAGAAGGACGCCATCCGGTACTCGATTTAAAGATGGCGCAGGGCGAGTTCGTACCAAACGATTGTGTGCAATCGCCTGAAGCGGGCATGGTGCTCCTCATTACCGGCCCCAATATGGCTGGAAAGAGTACTTACATCCGACAGGTCGCGTTGATGGTATTGCTTGCCCAGGTCGGATCTTTTCTTCCTGCAAAAAAGGCGACCATTGGTGTTGCCGACCGCGTCTTCGCTCGCGTGGGAGCAAGCGATGAGCTAAGCCGCGGTCAAAGCACGTTCATGGTTGAAATGGTTGAAACCGCTCGCATATTGAACACGGCCACACCACGGTCGCTTGTTATCCTGGATGAAATCGGAAGGGGTACAAGCACGTACGATGGATTGTCATTAGCTTGGGCGATCACCGAGCACCTTCATGAGCAGATCGGTTGCCGGACGTTGTTTGCGACGCACTACCACGAGCTAACGCAATTGGCTGATATGTTACCGCAAGTTGCCAATCTCAACGTGGCAGTCCGCGAGTGGGATGATTCAGTCGTGTTTCTGCATCGAATCATTCCCGGAGGTGCCGACAAAAGCTACGGGATTCACGTGGCTCGGCTTGCAGGCATTCCAACGTCGGTGAACGAACGTGCCAAAGACATACTCGCACAACTTGAAGCCGATCACCGTGATGAACTGGATCGCCCCACCATTTCTCCACCCGAAGGGAAATCGAACCGGGGAAAAGCGAAGGTGGGAGATGTGCAGCTAACACTGTTTGGATTTGCCGATCACCCTGTTGTCGACGACATCAAGCGTCTAAAAATCGATCAGATGTCACCACTGGATGCATTTGCATTTCTCCAACGGGCTCAAGCTAAAATCAACGGCGGGTGATAGGTTGAGCACCGATGATGCACGGAGGCGAGCAGGCTCAGTTTGCGAGCGACCTGCACCCCCTACCGGATTCTGGCGAATTCTGCGGCGAACGAGAATCGTGGTGTCGAAGATTGAAATCCACTGGGGAACCCTGCTCGATCTCCTCGCGGCCTTCCTACCCTGCAATCGCCAGTTGAACGTGAACTTGCGGAGCGTAAATTGTCTCTGGTTGAGACGCTTCGTTTAGGCTAGTTCGTTGATAAAACGATGCCGGCTACCTGATTTCCGCAGTCGATTCTAGAATCCGAACATGACAAAACGCCGCCTTCTGGTCACTAGCGCCCTTCCGTACGCCAACGGGCCGATTCACCTCGGCCACTTGGTAGAATATATCCAAACCGACATTTGGGTAAGGTTTCAGCGTCTCCGTGGAAATCGAGCCGTTTATGTGTGTGCGGATGACACGCACGGCACCGCGATCATGATTCGAGCTCGCAAGGAAGGTCGAAGCGAGGAGGATTTGATCGCGTCGATGAGCGCCGCGCACCAGCGAGACTTTGTCGGATTCAATGTTGCCTTTGATCACTATGGGAGCACCAATAGTCCCGAAAATCGGGAGCTATGCAACCATTTTTGGAAGTCGCTCCGCGCCGCTAATATGATTGCGGAGCGCTCCATCGGGCAGCTTTACGATCCGGAAGCAAAGACCTTTCTTGCCGATCGATTTGTTCGTGGGACCTGTCCGACCTGTGGCCGACAAGACCAGCCAGGGGATAGTTGTGTTTGCGGCGCAACCTACAGCCCTACCGATTTGATTGAACCCAAGAGCACGCTCAGCGGCGCTACTCCGGTGCTGCGGGATGCGATGCATTTGTTTGTCGAACTCGAAAAGTTACACGAGTTCCTTGCCGAGTGGATCACACGCGGCAACGCGTTGCAGTCTGAAACGGCGAACTATCTCAAAGGGACGTTTCTTGCCGATGACCTGCGAGATTGGGACGTTAGTCGACCGGCCCCCTACTTCGGCTTTGAAATCCCAGATGCTCCTGGCAACTACTGGTACGTTTGGTTCGATGCGCCAATCGGATACATCGCCAGTACCAAGCAGTGGTGTGATGCCAACGGCGAACGGCTTGAAGATTGGTGGAAATCGGACGATTGTGAGATCCATCACTTCATCGGCAAAGATATCACGTATTTTCATACTCTGTTTTGGCCGGGGATGTTGCATACCGCCGGTTACCGTTTGCCGACACAAGTTCACATTCACGGATTTCTTAACGTGAATGGCGAAAAGATGAGCAAATCAACCGGTACGTTGATCTCGGCCGAAACATTCTTGAAACATGCAGATCCAGCTTGGCTTCGATATTTCTATGCCGCAAAACTAACCGCACGTGTCGAGGACATCGACCTTGGTCTGGACGAATTTGCAGACAAGATCAATAGTGACTTGGTGGGCAAGGTCGTTAATCTCGCCAGCCGCGTGGGCAAGTTTGCGGGAGCGACGGGCTTGGCAGCCGTGTACCCAAACGACGGCGGTTTGTTCCAAACCGCAGCTGCCGCCGGCGAAGAGATTGCTGCCGCCTACGATGCGGGAGATTACTCCAAAGCCATGCGCCGCATCATGGAACTCGCCGATGCGGCAAATCCTTTTGTCGAGCACGCACGACCATGGGACATGAAAAAAGATCCTGCCCAGGAGGCAGCGCTTCGGGATGTCTGCACCATCGCGTTAAACCTGTTTAGGCAATTAGCGATCTACCTGGCCCCCGTACTGCCGCGTTTGGCACAGCAGTGTGGCGAATTGTTGGCCGATCCGATTGTCGATTGGCAACAGAGCCAAACACCGTTGTTGAACAAACCGGTTCAACCGTTTAAGCGAATGATGGACCGTGTTCAGATTGAGGAATTAGGAAAGATGATCGAAGAAAGCAAAGACACAACAGACTTGGTTGCGGCGAGTGGCAACTCCGCTGCTAAATGGAATGATGGCGATGAAGCGCTGAAGGCCGAGCCCCTCGCGCCCGAAATCTCGATCGAGGATTTCGCGAAGGTGGACTTGCGAATCGCAAGAGTTTTGGCGGCCGAGCACGTGCCTGAAGCCAACAAGCTTTTAAAGCTCACCCTAAGCCTTGGCGGTGACAACACGCGACAAGTCTTTGCTGGCATCAAAGCGGCTTACGAACCAGAAAAACTTGTCGGTCAATTGGTGGTTATGGTCGCCAACCTGGCACCACGAAAAATGCGTTTTGGAATGAGCGAAGGAATGGTGACCGCGGCAGGGCCAGGCGGCCCCGAAGTCTTTATCCTTCGCGTGGATGAAGGAGCCCAGCCAGGGCAACGCGTTCATTGAGTGACTCGCGATCGATAAGACACCGCTGCCTGTTGGTTTTTCCGCCAAAGGCAAGCGGTGGAATCGATGTGGTGGAATCGATGTGATCGAATCGATGTGATCGAATCGATGGAAGGGGCAGGCGAGCTGCGCCTATTCCTCGAGCTCACCGCAGTCTCGGATCGAAATTTTTGCTCGAGTCCGACCGGAGTCGCTGCCAAAGCTCTCGACCTTTTTCACCACGTCCATGCCTTCGATGACACGACCGAAAATTACATGTTTTCCGTCTAGCCAAGGCGTCGCCACCGTGGTGATGAAAAACTGCGAGCCGTTCGTATTGGGACCTGAATTGGCCATACTCAGAACACCTGGCACATCATGCCGGAATTTGAACCCTTCGTCGCGAAACTTTTCTCCGTAAATACTCTCGCCGCCGGTACCATTCGCATTGGTGAAGTCTCCGCCTTGCAACATGAACTCGGGAATGACACGATGAAAAATGGAGTCCTTGTAGGTCAGCGCGACCCCTTTTTTGCCGACGCCTTTTTCTCCTGTGCAAAGCGCCCGAAAGTTTGCGACGGTAAGGGGCACGTCATCCCCAAATAGCCCGATTACGATTCGACCAGCGTCTTCTTCCGCAATCTCAATGTCAAAAAACACCTTTGTGGTGACCTTTCCTGTCGCCGCGGACTGCGCATTGGCAACGCTTGTGAAGACGAACAGGCAAGCGACCAGTAAAAAACGTGACATCATTTAACTCCCAACGGTGTGAACACGGCCGAAACATTCGTGCCAAAGCCGGAACCGATTGTACCCAGGAGTCTGCGTTAAGAAAGCCGTCACCGGCCCTGTCAGCCGCCGCATGGCTCCGCTTCGGCCCGTCGAATGCGATCGCATCGCGTGCGGAACTTGAGCTGTCGGATTAAACTCACAGCGTCTTGCCAACCGCTGGCCCCGTCCAAGATCCGTTGTTGAAAACAAAAACTGAATACCGATAACCGTTCGTCGTCCCGCTCGCTTCTTGCCTACGCCGCCGTGGCTTCGATACTGCTTTTGTCGGGGATGGTTTTCGGAGCATCGCTCTGGGTGCTCGCCGTCTATGCAGGGGTGCTGATGATCGGCGGCGGGTTTTGGCTTGCATCGCGATGGCATCAAGCTGCGGTCGCTTTCCGTCAACCTGGCCCGATCGAATGTGAGATCGGGAGGTCATTTGACGTTGTCGTTGAGATCACGAATCGGTCAAGCCTGCCAATCGCATGGTTGTTGGTCGAGGATTTGCTTCCCGCCTCAGCTTGTTCCACGCCGCCCGTTGCGTTGGAGATCGACGGGAACCGGATAGAAGTAATGATGCTTCTTGGACATGAGTCGAAGACGCTTCGATACGGAGTGACTTGTCGCCGACGAGGCTACTTTCAAATTGGTCCTGCTGTTTTGGAAACAGGCGACTTGATGGGGCTCAGCCGCAAGTACCGGTTGGGTGCCCCACCCCAGTACATCCTTGTGTTGCCGAAAGTCGTTGCTCTTGCGGGATACGACATCGCATCGGCTCAGCCGATCGGCGAGATCCAAATTCGTGACGCACTAATGCAAGACCCCACTCGCATGATGGGCATACGACAATGGCAAATCGGTGATCCGATGCGGAGTGTTCACTGGCCTGCGACTGCAAGAACGGGAACATTGCATACAAAGATTTATGAACCTACTACGACGGCGGGCGCGACGTTGGTGTTGGATTTCCATTGTGACACGCATCCAGCGAAGCATGAGCCGGTTCGAAGCGACATGGCGATCACCTTGGCGGCGTCCATCACTGCCGCACTTCATGATCTCAACCAACCTTTTGCGCTGTTGACTAATGGTCGTGATGCAGCTGACAGAATTCGTGAAGAAGGCTTTGCAACGGACTTTCGAACTCGGGGAGCCGCACGATCGAGCGGCGCGATGCGAGATCAAAATGACCGTTTGCGGCCCGTCGTGATGCCAAGTGGGCGCGGGCCGGTACACTACCAGGAAGTCGTTCGGCAGTTGGCAAGGCTCGAACTTTCCGATGGGCTTCCGATTGCCGAGACCATCATCGCCTCTCAATCGCGGTTGGCGCGGGATACGACGCTGATTGTAATTCTCCAGCAATGCGATGAAGCGACTGCCGCTATGCTGATCGGTATGAAGCGACGTGGGTGGGCTGTCGCCGTTGTCATCAACACGCAAGATATCAACGCATTCGTTGCTGCTGCTGGACCGTTTCAGTCGGCATCCATTCAAACGATTCATCTGCCGGACGAGCAATCCATTGCGCATGCAACGCGTCGCGCCGTGATGAGAGGGTAGTGGAGTTACACCGATGGTGCGGCGTCTGCCTCGGCGAGCATCCGCGGTTTTGCTACCACCGCTGCATTTATTTAGCTCAATCGAACAGCGTCCAGGGCTTCTGCAAATCGCTCAACGGCTCGGTCCACTTGTTCGCGGCTGGTCGTCCAACCAATGCTAATTCGGATGGTGCGCCCGATTTGATAATCGCTGCGTCCGATCGCTTGCAAGCAACGAGTCATTTCATCGGCAGGGGCATTTGAAAGAGCGGTCAAAAAAATCAGCTCTCGGGCCGATCGCTGGATTTCTCGGGCTTCAGCTGGAAACTCGATTGCAAGCGTGTTGGATAACCTGGGCGAATCCTCGCAAAGCACGATTGGCTCGGGTGTGATCATTGACCGTAAAGTGTTCGCCAGATGATCTCGCGTCGATGCCATCGCAATCGATGCCTCCTCGCCTGCGCGACTGGCAAGCATTGCCGCAGCGCCCAAGCCTATCCATCCAGGAACGTTCTCCGCGCCGGGCCGAAGTCCCATTTCTCGCGTTTCGCCAAATTGAATGGGAGAAAGCGGATAGCCTCGCCGCACATACAAAGCTCCTGTTCCCTTCGGCCCGTAAAATTTATGCCCACTAATCGCAACGGTATCCGCTCGCCAGTCGGCCACATCAAACGCCATTTTGCCAAAGACCTGAGTGGCATCGCAATGGACTGCGACGCCGCGCGTATGGCAAAGGTCAGCGACCTCTCGAACAGGCTGAATGGTCCCGAGGATGGGATTGGCTGCCTGCAAACAAACGATCTGCGTGTCATCGCGCAGTGCATCTTTGACACGTTCGGGATCGATTACGCCGTTTAGCTCGGGCAAGATCGTATCGACTTTCCATCCTCGTCGTACAAGACTGGCGACGGTATTGCAGACCGACTCGTGCTCAAGTGCCGAGACGATTACGTGCCCACTGGGAAAGCGTCCAATGGCGCCAAGAACAGCCAGGTTATTCGCTTCGGTTCCGCTGCCGGTGAAAACGATTTCAAACGCTTCACAGCCGACCATGGTTGCAACCGACTCACGGGCATGCTCGAGGGACTCAGCGACCGCGCGGGCTTGGGGGTGTTCTTGCCCCGGCAAAAGAAAGTGCTGCGCCCAATAGCCCTGCATCGCCTCCTGGGCCGACGGTGCAAGAGGAGTGGTTCGGTTGAAGTCGAGGTAGATCGGATACACAGAAAAGGAACGCGAACTTGACCGCGGACCACATCAAGGGTGAGTGCGAATGGATTAAAGATTCACACTGTAGTCACGAAAACGCATTGGCCTAGGGTCCAAAGCGTGCCGCACCAGCTTATCCAATCGATTACCGAATAAATTCTCGAGTGCGAAGCAGTTCAATGACTTTTTCCGCGCAAGCGTCGATTGAATCGGTCTCGGCATTGATCACCAAGTCCGGGTTGGATGGGGGCTCATACAGAGCCGTCACTCCGGGAAAACTCTTTAATTCCCCGGCGTCAGCTTTGGCGTATTGCCCCTTTTCATCGCGAGTTCGGCAGACTGCTACCGGAGTCGCCACATGAACGATGAGATATCGATCGGGACCAATGGTCGTTCCAACTCTCTGGCGAACTGCCTCGCCGGGAGCGACAAACGAGGCGATGCAAATTAATCCAGCTTCATTGAGCGAATGAGCTAAGTGCGCACTTCGGCGTAGGTTCTCACTGCGGTCCTCAACCGTGTACCCCAGGTCGCTCGACAATCCACGACGCACGGCTTCGCCATCGATCATCGCCACTGCGCGTCCAGCGTCGAAAAGTTTCCTCTCCACCGCACGTCCGATCGATGTCTTTCCGCTTCCCGTTAAACCAGTCAAAAGCACGGTCACGGCTTTCTGGCCAAAACGAGCACGACGTTCTTCGCTCGATACCTGGGATACTTCTGTGGGGCCATCCGCAGACGACTTTGTGGGCTCGTCATCCCAAACCGCTCGTCGTGTGTGATCCGCTTCCTGATCGATGATCATCCCCGCCGCGACGGTCGCATTGGTCAGCCGATCGATGACAACGAATGCGCCAGTGGAGCGATTGTTGCGATAGGGGTCAAAATGAATGGGAGCGTTGAGGCTTACGCGTACACGCCCGATTTCGTTCAGCTCAAGGTTGGGTGCAGGAGATCGATGCAGCGTATTGACATCGATCCGGTAAGCGAGTGTTTCGATCGAGCCGGTAACGGTCTGAGTCGTTTGCTTGAAGAGATAGGTCTTGCCAGGGACCATCGCGTCTTGGTTCATCCAAACGATCATCGCATCAAACGTATCGGCGGATCGTGGAAGGTTCCCTGCGCGAACGAACATGTCACCGCGACTGGCATCAACCTCGTCTTCAAGCGTCAAGGTTATCGAAAGTGGCGCAAACGCTTCGGCGAGGTTGCCATCAAACGTGATGATCTCTTTGACTCGTGATGTCTGACGGCTAGGCAGCACCATGATCTCTTCACCGGGTCGAATGGTGCCAGATGCAATCGTGCCACAGAAGCCTCGGAAATCGAGGTGAGGTCGGTTGACGAGTTGGATGGGAAAGCGGAAATCTCGGAGGTTGCGGTCACTGCCGATGTAAACGTTTTCCAAAAAGTTCATCAATGTGCTACCGCCATACCATGGCATGTTCTCGCTTGGATCAACCAGGTTGTCACCATTGAGTGCACTGATAGGAATGAAGTGCAAGTCTGGCAGATCAAGCCTTGCCGCGAATGCTCGATAGTCATCACAAATCTGGTTGAATCTCTCTTCGCTGTACTTGACCAAGTCCATCTTGTTAACAGCGACAATGACGTGACGAATGCCCAGCAGCGATACAATGAAGCTGTGCCGTCTGGTTTGAGTCAGCACGCCCTGTCTCGCATCCATCAGAATGACGGCGAGATCAGCGCTACTTGCACCGGTTGCCATGTTTCGAGTGTACTGCTCATGGCCGGGTGTGTCGGCAATGATGAACTTTCGCTTGGCAGTACTGAAGTATCGGTAAGCCACGTCAATCGTGATGCCCTGTTCTCGCTCAGCCTTAAGGCCGTCGGTGGCAAGCGCGAGATCGAGTTTACCGCCCGTAGTCCCAACCTTTTTGCTGTCCGTTTCGAGCTGGGCAAGATGGTCCTCATAAATCATCTTGCTGTCGTATAGCAATCGTCCGATCAGAGTACTCTTCCCATCGTCGACGCTGCCACAGGTAATAAAACGAAGCAGTTGCTTGCGCTCATGCTGTTTTAGGTAAGCGTCAATGTCGGTCGCGATCAGGTCGGATTGATGAGACATGGGTAGTTTTTGGTAAACAGGTTCGGTGTTGTACGATTGACGAGAATGGATGGGTGAAAGGAAAGGGTCCTCATGGCGGCCCGCGTGGTTCCAACGAGCTGGATACCGTCAAGCGTGGCAGGGCCATGAAGTAAGGGACGATCCCTAGAAATATCCCCGCCTTTTCTTTTCTTCCATGCCGGCGCCGCCTTCATCTTTATCGATAATTCGTCCTTGCCGTTCGCTGGTCGTTGCCAGCAGCATTTCTTGAATGATCTCCGGAAGTGTTGTCGCTTCGGACTCAATCGCCCCACTGAGCGGGTAGCAGCCCAGCGTGCGGAAGCGAACACTGCGAAGTTCCTCTTTTTCGCCAGGTAGAACTGGCATTCGATCGTCATCTCGCATCAACAGCACACCGTTGCGCTCGATCACCGGACGTTTGGCCGAGAGGTACAGCGGGACAATGGGAATTTTTTCTAGGTGAATGTATTGCCAAACGTCGAGTTCGGTCCAGTTACTCATCGGGAAGACTCGAATCGATTCCCCTTTGTTGACTCGACCGTTATAAAGGCTCCACAGCTCAGGTCGCTGGTTCTTTGGATCCCAGCGGTGTTTGCTGTCTCGAAAGCTAAAGACTCGTTCCTTGGCGCGACTTTTCTCTTCGTCGCGACGTGCTCCGCCAAACGCAGCATCGAATCCGTACTTGTTCAAAGCCGCCTTCAACGAATCAGTTTTCATGATTTCGGTGTGACGCTCACTGTCTTCCCAGGGCTTAATCCCTAGTTTGCAACCCTCTTCGTTGATGTGGACGAGTAGGTCTAAACCGAGCTGCTTCCTGGCATACTCTTCGCGGAACGCGATCATTTCACGAAACTTCCATGTGGTATCCACGTGGAGCAGTGGAAACGGAGGCTTTGCAGGGTAAAACGCCTTCAGGGCGAGCTGGACCAGCACCGATGAATCCTTGCCGATCGAATAGAGCATCACTGGGTTTTGGAACTCAGCGACTACCTCACGGATGATTTGAATGCTCTCCGCTTCCAACTGTCGCAAGTGCGTGAGGCTGTAATCGCCAATTGCGGCTACGGAATCGGCGGCCTTTGACGGGCTAGCAACCGATGCTGGGGAAGATTCTGCCATAAGTCGTCTGTTCGTTTGACTAAAGAGTTGGCTTTGGGTTCGTCGGACAAATGGTGTCTGATCGCCGCCGCACACGATCGGCTAGCGACCCGACACCCCAACGAGTTTAGTAGCAATAGTTTGATTTTGGATAGATGTTTTTAAAAACCGAATTTGTCATTCGCGAAAGTGCGATAAAGCGGCATTAGAGGGCATGTAAGGTAGGACGGCGAAGCCTGCTCCGTGGGTGACTAGCGAAGGATTTAGGTTAAATTATGGCCTTTGGGCCATATTTGCAGAATAACCCCTTCGGAATCGCCCTCCCCAAGGGGGTAAGACGCAGCGACTCGGAGTTGAAGTTTGTTAAACGTTCCGTGATGTCGTGCCTCGCCCCGTTCAGCAACCCACTTAGGACCTTTGATCGTCAACATCCGATCGATCGAGCCCCAATGAGGTTCAACCCATTGGCACAGTTTGTGGAGCGACCCAACGGCGCGATTGACAATCGTCGTAAATCGGAAATCCTCCAGCAACTCCTCGCCCCGTGCAGCGTAAACGGCAATAGGCAACGACAATTCGCTAACCATTTCGTCGAGAACCTTTGCTCGTTTGCCAACTGATTCGGCGAGCGAAACGTTCACGTCCGGACGAAGAATCGCTAGGGGAATGCCTGGAATGCCGTTTCCGCTACCGAGGTCCAAAACGTCTTCGCCCTTGCCGATCAACGGTGCGAGTTGCAGGCAATCTCTCAGGTCACGCTCAACAAATTTGTCCCATGTGTCGTGTCGGGTGAGGTTGAGTTGTTCATTCCATTGCCACAGCAAACGTACGTATTGCTCCATCTTAGCAGCGACAGCATCCGGTAGCTCGAACCCGGATTTTTGAAGGGCTGCGACGAATTCAGGATCAAGCATCAGAGGCCAATTGCATTATAAATAAGGAAAACCGTTTTGCGCTGGTCAGCAGGGACCTTAACCTGACGTTGTACGGCGTCGAGGAACCTTTGGACAGGGACAGGTTGTCCAAACCGTCATATCGTCACAACTCATAAAGAGTGCTCCGGGGTAGCGACCTAGCTTGCCCAGTCGAGCCCCGTCAGGCTTCTTAGGCGTTCCTCGAAATTGCCGAGAAGTCCCCCAACCATCGACCAGCCATGCGACTGACGGAGCTCGATTTCGCCGTGCTCATTGACACGCAGGATCGAATCACCCACGACCCCAGCGCCATGGAGTTCAGCCAAATCAACTTCCCCCTCGTTGACCACATCGAGGAGCGTTTTTCCGGTCAATTCGATGAATGGCATGGATCTATTAATGCTTAATTACGTTGAGAGTAGTGAACCAAAGTCGGATGGCAATCGCTCGTCAACCACGTCGTCCAAGCATAATCAGGATCGGAATGATTGCGATCTTTCCCCCCATTATGAATTGCTGCCAAGCCGATCATTCATTCTCCGGCCATTGAGGATATTGAGTTGCCCGATCCAATCCGCAACCTTCGCTGGCACGATTTCACCGCACCGCGTCTCGTCACAAACGTCGCCACGAATGCCGATTAAATTGGGAATGGCACCGGACCGTTCGATGCGCTTCAAGTGGCTTCGTTTGATCGAGCCTGCGAGTGTCCAACGGCAATCGCAACCAACGGCATGCTCCGCGATTTGGCGGAGCGATTCGTCGTCCACATGATCGAGAGTGGACCTACCGTTCTTTTCAAAAGTGTCGATTAGCCACATCGATACATTGGCATCCGCAGCTGCCTTAAAGATCTCTAGTGGCGGAGGGCAGTTGGCTTTCGCATTGTCCGCGTAAGCGACTGCAACGAGCTGGACCGAAGGGTGCAATCGATTACGAATTTGCCTCCACTTTATCGCCAGTTCCATAGCGGTTCCGCAGTCGGCGGGACCCGCTTTGGCGAAGGTGAATTGCTCAGGTACCTGTTCGGCGAGCCCCAACGCCTGTGAGCATTCACCCAAGGCGACCGACAATTCGATGTCCTGATTGAACGGCCGGGTGGAAACGGCGTGCCACAGTGTTGGGGAGGTCGGCGCGAGTGGGCCGTCAATCGGTTCCTTCAAGTCAATGACGCGGACGTGGAGCGCCGACACAATGTCTGCTTCGTCGAGGCTTCTGACGCTAACAAGCAGGTCGGTGCGACGACCTGTGATCCGCTGAACACCAGAATGGGGCGACGGAAAGGCCATAGGTTGTGAATTTCGCGTTTGAGAAGGCATCATCGGGTGGTCGTCGCGGCGAAGGCGCACTAAAGTCAGGCGTGTCGCGTCTGATGAGGATTCATTCGTCGACACTTTTTCCTGACTCGGTCATGATCCAAGGTTAACGTTGAATTTCGAGTTTATCGACACCGCTGAGGCACTGGACGAACTGTGTTGCCGGTTGGCACGCAAGTCATGCATCGCTTTTGACACGGAATTCGTGTCAGAAGATAGGTATCGTCCGCAGTTATGTTTAATACAGGTCGCTGCCGAAGAAATCGTTGCAGTCATCGATCCGTTGTCATTTGAACACACCAAACCGTTCTGGGACTTATTGGCCGAACCGGGCCGAACCGTCATCGCCCATGCGGCGAGAGAAGAGATTCGCTTTTGCTACCGATATACCGACAAAAAGATTGCTGGGCTATTTGATACGCAACTGGCTGCTGGCTTCGTCGGTCTAGAGTTTCCTGCCTCGCTCGCGAATTTGGTGGGGCGGCTTCTCGGTAAAGCATTACCGAAAGGGGAAACTCGCACGAATTGGCGCACCCGTCCCTTGACCGAAGCCCAGCTGATTTATGCGGCGCATGACGTTACCAATTTGGAGGCGATGCATTCAATATTGGTCGCCCAAGTACAAAAGGCGGGACGCCGACCCTGGCTTGACGAAGAGGGCGACCTCGTCCAAGAGGGGGTCATTGCTGCTGAAAACAATGAAAGCTGGCGACGGGTCAGCGGTGCGTCAGGCTTGCCCATTCGCCAACTCGAGATCATTCGGCAACTTTGGCGATGGCGAGACCGTCGGGCTCAGAAAATCGATCAGCCGCCGCGGCGTGTCATGCGAGATGATTTGATGGTGGAACTGGCAAAACGCCAAGCTTCCGATGTGAAACGAATTCGAGCTATCCGAGGCATGGAACAAAGGCAGTTCGCCGATCACTACGACGACATCGCTCGGGCCATTCAAATTGCGCTCGAGGTCAGCGAAGATGAATTGCCAAGGCGACCTCGCGGAACTCGCGAAGTGGTTTCGCCGATGCTGTCACAATTCTTGACAACTTCAATCGCCTGCGTCTGTCGACAACATAAAATGGCTCCCATGATCGTTGGGAACACGGATGATGTCCGCGAGTTGATTGGGTACGAGCTGGATCGACACAAAAGCGATGAATTGCCGAGTTTGTTGCAGGGATGGCGTGGCGAGATTGTTGGTACGGCGTTTCGCGACCTTTTGGCGGGCCGGCTTGCGATTCGAGTGGCCAACGTTCGGGAGCCCCAGCCACTCGAGTTCATCGCGGTGGACGAGCAAGACACCGTCATTGAGGGCAGATGAGCATCCCCGTCGAAATAGACGCCGAGTGCGTTGGGAGCTGCCGGCACGCCTTCTATGGTTTGATGACCACGTGTTTGATTCGTTGTCGCTTCCACGTGTAGGTGATGTGAACCAGTCCATCGCGAGTTTGAATGATGGCCGGATACGAGTACTCCCCCGGTTCGCTCTCTAGTGTGATCGCCGACTTCCAATGGACCTCCCCATCGGCAATGGCGACATTCAGTGGGCTGCGACCTTTGGTGGTGTGGTTGTATACAATCCACTGTGCACCACTTCGCAGCGTTACCGCATCGGTTCCGGAATTTGGATTGGGAAGTTCAGTCAGCTTCATCGTCCCCCAAGTCTGCCCCGAGTCTTCTGACCAGATCTCATAAACCTTGCCGCTGTCTTGTGTACGGCCGACCGCTCGAAGGCGGCCATTTGGATAGGTCAACAGACTCGGCTGGATCGCTCCTATCTCCTTGCCATCATGAAGTGGGCCAGTGGATTGCCATGTAAGCCCAAGGTCTGAAGTGCGTTCCATATGGATTCGCCAACCGTCAAACTCTGTACTTGAGCCACAAAGGATATCACCATTGGCGAGCTGAATTGGTTTGTTCTTGATTGGCCCAACAAACGGCTCCGGCAACCGGCGCGGTGCCGTCCAGTGCTTTCCGCCATCGGACGATGTTGTCAACATGCCCCACCAACTCTCCGGATCGGGACCGACCTTATAGAAAAGCAATAATGGCAGCGCATCGGTTGGTTCAGAACCTCCTGGCTGGAGGTGAGGTTGAAACAAGACCGGGTTCCAGCACGGATACCGCTTGGTGTCGGATTGGATCCCATTGGCGACTTCCTCGGGTGCTGACCATTTTCCGTTCTCGAGCCGTGAAACCCAGAT
>JANOBM010000100.1:0-33786 GCA_031411655.1 Planctomycetaceae bacterium | reverse complement strand
CCACTTCGCGCAGCGCAGCTTCAGCCAACCGTCCGGTGACGAAGTGGTAGTGAGGTTTTGACGACGGGGATGGGTGCTCATTCACGTCAACTAGTATCGCTCGACGGCAGAAAAAGTGTGAGAGTACGGGCTTGTTTGTCCTCAACAATTATCGTGAATGTTGCAATGACCGCTTGACCACTCGTTTTTGGCATCTACAACATATTGATAGCGAGAGACTCGTCGATTGAAACGCAATGATTGGAAGCAGCGCGTTCAACCGTGGCCGGGGTCTCTCGCTTTTTTTTTCGAATACTGCTCCGGCCTATCGATTGCCCGCTCACCCCCGGCTAGCTAACAGCCGCGCCAGCTAACCGCCGCTCACCGGTCACTTCCTCCCTCTTCTCTTCCGCTATGATTCTTGTCATTTGGAAATGCGAGTCCGCAGCGGTAGTACTAAAGCCGGCGGGCCTTTCTACGCAGGCTCCTGCGCCCCACGAAAGCCTGGAGACACAACTAAGGGCGCAATTCGCAAATGAGACAAGTTACATTGCGTTTCCCCATCGACTCGACCGCCCCGTTGGCGGCTTGATCTTGGTCGCATTCACAAAGCGCGCAGCAAGGCTGCTCGGGGAACAGTTCGAAGCACAGCGCGTCTCAAAGTCTTACGTGGCCTTAGTCGATGGATCGGTTGCGGAAGAGGCCGCCACATGGACAGACTATTTACAAAAAGTAGAAGACGAAGCACGCGTCATCGTGGTTTCCCAGGAAGAAGCGTCGGGAAATACGCAGAGCAAACTTGCCATTCTTGAGATGCGGGTTCTCGAAAAGTTGGGGGAGAGAACCTTGATCGAATTGCGTCCTAAAACCGGTCGCATGCATCAGATTCGTGTTCAGCTCGCGTCACGCGGCTACCCCATCATTGGTGATACACTCTACGGGGGCCAATCGAACAACAATGACCTTGCCGAAGGAACGATCGCGCTTCACGCGGCAACTCTTGAATTCAACGACCCGATCAACGCTCGCCGCATTAAAGTCGAATCGCCGTTTCCGCTTGCCTCGTTTTTGAAACCTACCTCTTCTCCCTCCTCCTAACCCGAAGCTGCCGTCGATGGATTCATCAAACAAGGCCATTACGCGTGGGCAATACATGACGTTGGTGGCCGCCTTTCTAGGTTGGATGTTTGATGGGTTTGAGTTGGGTTTACTGCCGTTGGTGGCAAGACCAGCGTTGACGGAACTGCTGGCGGAATCGGTACAGACAAAAGGTTCATCATTCATCGATCTTTGGGAAGGTGTCTGGACGGCAGGGTTCTTGGTTGGGATGTCTACAGGCGGTGTTTTGTTTGGCTGGCTGGGCGATCGCATCGGTCGAGTTCGTGCGATGACGTTTAGCATTGCGGCCTACTCGATATTTTCGGCGCTCTGCGGATTTGCGGGTTCCGCCGAATCTTTCTTCGCCTATCGTTTCATCGCAGCGCTTGGAATGGGCGGAGAATGGTCGCTTGGCGTAGCACTGGTCATGGAGATCTGGCCAGCGAGTAAACGTGGCCTGCTGTCGGCGGTGATTGGCGCTGCGGCAAACGTGGGCTTCTTGTTGGTGGCGATGTTTGCTCTGGTGCTTCATCAATTCATCGGCTCTACCGAATCGCTGATGCGCAACATCGGCATTCCCAATGACTGGATTGAAATGCTTATCGCCAATCAAGGTTGGCGATTGCTGATGATCCTTGGTGGCGTTCCGGCTGTCTTAACATTTTTCGTTCGGCTTGCGGTCCCCGAGTCCGAAAAATGGCAGGCGGAACATGCAAAAGGAAAAACCTCCTTTTGGTTGACTCGCGATTTGATCGGCGTTCTCGTTGGCGCCATGGGAGCGCTTTTCATTGTCTACTTGTGGGCTTTTGATCATCCCCTGGCAACTCGAATTGCCGGGTCAGCGCTGGGACTTGGAATTGCGTTAGTTGGGTATCTCTATCCCGTGTTGCGTTATCTCCAGCGAGCCCATGCGAGTATTCCGCTCGGCGGTGACGTATCCGCGGATGAAGAACCGATTGGACGTACCCTCCGAAATCTGATCATCGCCGCCATTCTTAGCGGTGTCGCACTCATCGGGACTTGGGCGTCAACGCAGCGTGCGCCTTCGTGGTCCAACGATCTTGCGCGAGACGCAGCGATCGCGGAGGGAGTTTCAGCAGAAGTAGTCGATTCGCGTCGGATTGCGGCGCGCGCCAACACTCAAATGGTGATCGGGTTGGGTGCGATTGTCGGGACGATCGCGGGAGCATTTCTAGGTGTTTCGATCGGTCGCCGAAAAACCTATGCGTTGTTGTGCATCACGTCGCTGGGTGCCTCCGCCCTGTTTTTCCAAACCAACCATAGCATCAGCCCGTGGTTCTTTGCATCGGGTTTCTTGCTTGGCGTCACCACAGCATCGTTTTACGGCTGGTTGCCATTGTACTTGCCCGAGCTGTTTCCGACTCGTGTGCGCGCGACTGCTCAAGGGTTCAGTTTTAACTTCGGACGCATTCTGGCGGCCGTTGCGGCGTTACAGACTGGTGCCCTGATAGGGTTGTTCAAAGAGAGCGGCGGTTTGCCAACCGCTTGTACCGTGATGAGCTTGGTCTATGGTGTAGGATTCTTGTTTGTCTGGCTCGCACCTGAAACGGGCGACGGAACGACTTGAGATTCAGCGCTATCGACCGCAGGTGGATAGTGTCCTTTAGGTGTGATAGGAAGGGATCGAGAATGCCCGTGTCGATGTCCACTCGCAATGTTTTGGCCATCCTTGCAATCTTCATGAGTGCAAAGTCAGCTTGGCCTCAAATTCCCGAGCAAACCGCTCCGCCCGACGCAATCGAAACCTTACCAGACGTCGCCGGCACTGATGCGGTTGCGAAAGTGATGCGTGAATTCCCAGGACGCGGCGTGTTGTCCGACGGGAGCGCCCCAACTCCCGCCGACGTTGCAATCAATCAATTTGTTATGGCGGATGGCCTAAGGATCGAGCTGGTGGCAGCGGAGCCCACGGTCAGCCAACCACTTTCAATGAGCTTCGATCATCGTGGTCGGTTATGGGTGGTTCAGTACAAGCAGTATCCATTTCCCGCAGGTCTGAAAATTGTTCGGTACGATCAGCACCTTCGAGCGATCTTTGATCGGGTGCCCGCCGCGCCACCGAATCATATTCCCGGTAAGGATTGTGTGTCAGTTTTTGAGGACCTCGATGTCGACGGCCATTATGAAACCAAACGAGACGTCATCACCGGGCTCAATATCGCAACCAGCGCAGTAGCCGACTTCGATGCAATTTGGGTGCTTAATCCTCCTTACTTGCTTCGCTATCCCGACGAAGATGGCGACGGTGTTCCTGGTGGTGACCCTGAAGTCCACCTTTCAGGCTTCGGATTGGAGGATACACACTCTGTCGCCAACAGTTTGTGCTGGGGACCGGATGGTTGGCTGTATGCGGCCAACGGCAGCACGACGACAGCTAACGTTCGAACGCGAGCTAACAAAACCGTTGCCTTCCAGGGGCAATGCATTTGGCGCTATCACCCCAAAAACGGTGAATTTGAGATCTACGCCGAGGGCGGCGGGAACACGTTTAGCGTCGAAATCGATTCGGTGGGTCGCGTATTCTCCGGAACAAACGCCGGTAGTACTCGCGGTATGTATTATCCCCAAGGAAGTTACGGCGAAAAGAATTGGGGCAAGCACGGACCATTGACCAACCCGTATGCGTTTGGCTACTTCCGACACATGCGGTTCGAAGGCGACAGCGATCGGTTTGCGCAGACGTTCGTGATCTACGATGCCGATCGATTGCCGACTGCCTACCAGGGAAACATTATCGCCGCCAATTCTCTGCACAATCGCGTGTGGGCGAGCCAGCTGCTTCCGGACACAAGCAGTTATCGTACGGTCGACTTGCCGCCAATGGTAACAACTCCCGATCGTTGGTTTCGTCCAGTCGATGTGAAAGTTGGCCCCGATGGCGCCGTCTACATGGCGGATTGGTACGACAGCAGACTGAGCCATGTTGATCCACGTGACGATTGGCATAAAGAGAGCGGACGCATTTATCGCATCGATACAAAAGTCGCGTCATCCTCCAAAAAGACTCGCTCCTGGGCGGAATGGCTTCCAAGCGAAACTCATTTCGATCTAGCGAAACTGTCGAGTGCTCAATTATTGGAATTGTTAAGTCATCCCAATAAGTTCTTTCGCCATACCGCCGTCCGTACCCTTGTAAATCGCAATGATGATTCGGTCCTTGATCAACTTGCTCGCATGGCGAGAGGTACGAGCGAAGTTCGCGTTGGTCATGCACCGGCGCGCGGCGCGGTTTCGCCGTACGTACCGTCACTTGAGTCACTCTGGGTGCTGGAGCAACTGGGACAGGTCGATGAAACTCTCGCGATCGATTTGTTACGAAGTGAAAATTCGCACGTGAGACGATGGATGGTGCGATTTCTCGGTGACAGACATGCAGTAACCACCAATGAGAGTGACGCGTTAAAGCAATTAGCAGTTAAAGAAACGGACGTACAAGTTCGATCTCAATTGGCGAGTAGTGCGAAAAGAATTCCTGCGACAAGTGGTGTGCCGATCATTGAGGCATTGCTGACCCATGATGAAGATGCCGCAGACCTTCACCAACCTCTTTTAATTTGGTGGGCGATCGAAAGTCATTGTGAGCACGAGCATGCAACGGTACTCGGGTTGCTTCGTGACCCATCTTTGTGGAACCGCCCCATCGTGAAGGATGTGATACTTGAACGTTTGATGCAACGGTTTGCGATTCTTGGCACCGAGGCTGGATGGCAAGTTTGTGCCGAGTTGTTTCATTTGGCGCCGACGGATCAGGCCAAGCGACCACTGATGAGCGGTTTTCGCGAAGCGTTTGCCGGTCGCACCATCAGCGCGCTTCCCGATTCTCTTACCAAACAGATCGAACTTTACCAGGCATCGATGCAAGAAGACGACCTTCCCTTTCGATTGAGATCTGGTGACAAGGCATCGATCGATGAGGCGATAGGGTTGATAGCCAACTCATCAACCGACCGTGCACGCCGCATTGAATTGGTTGAAGTCATCAGCCAAACCCATCCCAACGGAGTGGAACCGGCATTACTTCGCCTACTTTCCGATGGGGCGTCGCATTCGCTCCAGCGAGTGGCACTGCAGGCGTTATCGAACTATAAAGACCCGGCGATCGGACAAACGATTTGCCTGCTACTGCAATCAAGTTTGTCGCCAGAACACGACGTTCAATACACCGCGTTCAAGGTACTCGCCAGTCGCGTGCCGTGGGCCAATCAATTGCTTGATGAAGTCGAGCAGAACCGTGTCAAACGCGAACAAATCCCAATGGATGTCGTGCAGCAAATGCGTTTGCACCCCGATGCCCAGCTACTTGAACGAGTTCAGAAATTGTGGGGACGAACACAAGGCACTTCGGAGGAACTTCAGCTCGAGATTGACCAACTTCGCGGGAAACTAACGGCAGGACGCGGAAGCGTTGAAGCGGGCAGGGTTCTGTTCGCACAAAAATGTGGTGTCTGCCACACTCTGTTTGATGAAGGAGGAAAGACGGGTCCCGAGTTGACGGGCTATGAAAGAAGCAACATGCAATTCATGCTTCCCGCCATCATTGCTCCGTCATTGGCGATTCGAGAAGAATTTACCAGCTATCGCGTTTTGATGGAGGATGGGCGAGTACTGACCGGGCTCCTTGATAATCAATCTCCCCAAACGATCACACTCCGCGGAGTTGACAACAAGACGGTTCTTTTGGACCGCGAACAGGTGGAATCGCTAGCAGCGATGGACCAATCCTTGATGCCCGAAGGATTGCTTCGGGATCTCACCGATCAACAGACGCGTGACCTGTTTGAATACTTGACATCGTCCACCCCAGTAATCCAGTAGAACCCACTTACGGCAGTTCGTCGAGAAGTTCTTGTGCAGAAGCTTTGAGTTCGTCGTCTTCGTACTCGTCGGCTAAGCGGGCAGCTTCTTGGAGATGGATCTCACCGCTTTCCAAATCCTCGGTTGCGATGAACGAAAGGCCTAAGTAGAAATGGCTTGTTCCGTCTTCAGGATCTAACTCGACTGCAGCCGAGAGCACGTCGATGGCGTCGGTGTACTGCTCGAGACCCACAAACGACTTGCCGATTTCTTGGTAGGCAGCGCTGTACTCTGGATCAAGGCTGATAGTCTTTTGGAGTACTTCTACCGCGTTTGCAAAGTCATCCAAACCGTTCATTGCTTGGGCCACGTAATAGAGCGTCTCAACGTCTTCATTGAAGAAGTCGACGACTTGACCCAACCCATTCAGGCCAGCCGCAAAATCTCCAAGCTCAATATCAACAATCGACCTACCTCGCATTGCGTCGATCGAGTTCGGATTTAACTTTAACGCTGACTCGTAGTCTTGGCGAGCCAAAGCGAATTCCCCGCTGTAGTCCCTCGCTTTACCTCGTGACAACAAGTAGTCGATGTTTTCAGGCTCGTTACGTAGCGCTGCTGTGTAATGCTCGACACTGGTCTCGTAGTCCTCTTCATCGAACGCAACGTCACCCAGGCCGCGATGAGCTTCGCTGTGATGAGGATCAAGCTCAATGGCGTCGTCGAAATCTCCCTTGGCGCTGTCTGTGTCACCATTTACCAACCAACATTTTCCTCGAAGCGAGTACAGTTCAGCCGAGTCGCGATTCTTCTTCAATGCGGCGGTGGCCAATCGAAGTGCAACCTGGGGTCGATCGGCCTGCAGGTGTCGCTTTGCGGAGAAGGCGAGTTCGTCGGCCGACTGTGCGTCGACACACCGCAAACCGTCTGCCAGATAAGCCGCGAGCGACTGCAGATCGACGTAGATACTTACCAGACGCGCGTCGGTCATATGGCCTTCGACGACCGCCACCACGTGGCCCTGATCATCGCAAACGGGACCACCGCTATTCCCTTGGTTAGTTGCCATGTCTGATTCCAGAACCATCGCTTCATGGTTGTTAGCCAGTACTCCGCGAACGACCTGACGAACGTAACCGGTCGAATAGACCCATAGGCTCTGCGTACCGGCGGCGGTACCGGCGATCGAATGGATGCGTTGACCGGGAGTAGCACTGCTATCAGCCAATTGCAAGGCAGGAATACCGTCTGGCATTTTTTCGAGCTGTACAATCGCTAGATCGCATCCGGTGTCGCTATCGACCACACGACCATGGATCGCTCTGGCGGGGACAACGGACTTGTTCGGATCCGTTTCCAATTTACCGTCGATAAACTCTGCAAAGTAAACTTTGCATTCTTCAAATCCTTCGATCACGTGATGATTCGTGACAATCAAACGCTGCTCGACATTTAAAACCCAACCAGTCCCACTGATGATTCCGTCCTCTCCCTCGCATCGAATCAACGCGACACTTTTAAGCACCTGGTTGTACAAAGGGTTGGACGGTGTTTTTAGGCTGCTATTGGCGATATCGGTCGATGAATTTGTGGCGTTGATTTTCTGCAGGCGTTCGGCAAGTGACATGCCCGCCTTGCTTTCCTCGGCCAGTGTTAACGGCGACAGGGAAACGGCGAGTACGAAAACCGGTAGGATGTAGCCAAGGCGACAAGACGTGAAGGTGCGAAAGTAAGCAACGATCATGAAAGGGATCCTTGGATAACCAACGTGGACAATATCGGGGATGCGTGTCGAACGACTTAACGGGAATGTACGGCGCAGAATGCGAAGCGACCGAAAGTCGTCGCTCGAGCCCCCCTTTTGTTAGCGCAATAAGTTGCCTGTTCAAGGATTCGCTCAATTGTTGAGAATATGCAGACTTTGCTGGTTTGTCCGTTTATGACGAACCATGCGGAGTCATTCGCAGGTAGGCTGGCGATAGCTCAAGTCCCTAGGGGTTGGATGGCTTGCTGGAATGGATGCGGCGAATCGGACCATGCCCCATCCACCTGTCCGCCGCGGCTGCCCGTATTGCCGCGATCGAGGAACAAGGTTGAAATGTAGCGAGAAAGCAACGCCATTGGATTTGAATAGCTGAACCTCATGAATAGCCTGAATTTGATTCTACAGTCGCGGCTTGTCGTCATCGTGAGATTGGATGACTTGCGATATGCACACTCATTGATTTCAAGCCTCATCGCCGGTGGAATTTGTGCACTGGAGCTAACGCTGACCAACCGCGATTCGCTGCGAGTTGTCCGCGAGGCCATTGCAGACTTCCCGCAGTTCACTTCCGGACATGCAACGATCGGTATTGGATCGGTCCGGAATGCGAGGGAAGCGCAGGAGGCCATCGATTGCGGCGCGCAGTTCCTAGTGAGTCCGATCGTTCATCCCGAAGTGATCGCCCTGGCAAGACAATCGAAGGTTCCGATCATGCCTGGGGCGATGACGCCGACGGAGATGGCGACGGCGTGGGATCTCGGAGCGGATATCGTGAAGGTTTTCCCCGCTAAGTCACTTGGTCCCGGCTACATTCGCGATTGTCTTGCGCCCATGCCATACTTAAAGTTGATGCCAACCGGAGGCGTTGACTTGGCGAATGCGGCCGACTACTTCGCCGCCGGTGCCGTTGCGTTGGGAATGGGCGGCCAATTGCTGGACAAGTCTGCCATTGCCCGTGGCGATTGGGCAATGGTGGAACAAATCGCGCGACAACATGTTGACGTAATCACTCAATCGATGGCCCGGGACGCGATTCATTCGACCAGGGCGGCGATGTGACTGTGATGAGTGAAACCAACTCTCGCTACGATGTCGTTACGATTGGCGAAACGATGCTGCGACTCACTCCGCCGGGCCTGCTTCGGTGGGAACAAGCAGCAAGCCTTGACATTGATGTCGGTGGAAGCGAATCGAACACGGCTGTTGGACTGGCGCGGCTTGGCCATCGCGTTGCATGGCTGTCGCGATTGCCAGAGCACCCACTGGGACGGTTGGTCGCTTCGACCATTGCGGGCCAGGGCGTGGATACAAGTCATGTTTGTTGGGCCGAAGGAGCACGTCTCGGCTTGTATTTTTATGAGCAAGCCTCGCCGCCTCGTCCTGCACAAGTGATTTATGACCGTGCCGGTTCCGCATTCAGTGAAATGTCGATTCATGATCTGGCGGGGGAAAGGTTTGTTCCTGGGTACGCTCGCTGGCTTCACGTGACTGGCATCTCGCTGGCGGTATCGAATTCCGCGGCAGAGATGATTCGCACCGCCGTTTCCCTTGCGAAACAGGCCGGCTGGAAGGTGAGCTTTGACGTGAACTATCGTTCCCGACTTTGGACGGCCACCGCCGCGAAGACCCATTGTGAAGACCTGATGACAAAGTGCGATTTGGTCTTTTGTGCTTTAAGAGATGCACAGTTGCTTTTGGGCCATCCCGTAGGGGACGCGAATGAAAGCACCATTTCGAAATTGCAATCGCGATTTCCGCAATCGACGCTGGTGCTTACGCTGGGACGCCAGGGGGCGATCGCTGCAAACGGTAACCAAGTAGACCGCAAGGCGATCGAGCCAATCGAGCCGCGAGAGCGACTTGGCGGTGGTGACGCGTTCTCGGCGGGTTTTCTTTCCGCGATGCTGGATGGCCACACCCTAGCGGGTTGTTTGGACTGGGGAGCAGCGGCAGCCGCATTAAAGTACAGCATGGCCGGCGACTTGCCCCTGATCAGCCGTCAGGAAATCGAAAGCCTAATCGCACGGCCCGGTTCAACCGACGTTCGCCGATAGCTCACGAAATTTTCTTTACAGATTTTACGGTGAGGGGTAGCCGCGAGAGTCGCAATCGGAGACCCTGTGCGTCTATTCCACATGAGCATCATTATTCGCACCTGCTACTATGTGTTTTGCCGATGAATGCTGTCACCCAAGTCAAGCATACGCTGGTCGATCACCATCTTTGCGTTGTCAGGAACGAGCGGACAAAACCGAGTGAGTTTCGTGCGGCGATCGGCCGACTAGCCATGTTTTTGGGCGTCCGAGCAACCGAGGATTTACCGTCGGAGGATGTCACCATCCGTACTCCTCTCGCCGATGCGCGGTCACGCCAACTAGCCGTTCGGATCGGGATTGTGCCGATTTTGAGAGCGGGACTTGGGATGGTCGATCCGCTGATGGTGCTGCTTCCGGATGCACAGGTTTGGCATTTGGGATTGTATCGCAATGAGGAAACGGCAGAACCGATTTCCTATTACGACAAGCTGCCGCCTGGTCGTGCGCCGGAGGTTGCGTTAGTGCTCGATCCGATGCTGGCGACGGGCGGGTCGATCGAATTGGCAATTCACCGCTTGCGAAGATGGGGCGTCCGCGACATTCGCATTGTCAGTATCATTGCGTCGCAGCAGGGACTCAACCGAATAGCGAGCCTTGGAGATGACGTCCGAGTGTTTGTCGCGGCGATCGATCCGATTCTTGACGAACGATCGTACATTGTTCCCGGCTTAGGCGATGCCGGAGACCGGATTTTCGACACGTCGAATGATTTTTGACCTGAGTTCTGTTTGGAAAGTTCGAAGACGATGGCAGCCCGATTGACTTGTATCCTGGGATTGATCGCGTTCATCGTCCTTGCATGGTTGGTGAGCGAGAATCGTCGAAGGTTTCCCTGGCGTGTCGTTATAGGGGGACTTGCACTTCAACTTGCCTTGGCTCTTTTTGTCCTTCGGACAAAACTGGGGCGCGACCTTTTCTCTGCGATTGCAAATGGTTTCGAGATGGTCATGGCTTCGGTTGCCTCAGGAACGGGCTTTTTGTTTTCAGCCGGTGATGATCGAACGCTCTTACAAACCTTCGCATTTGGTGTTCTGCCAACAGTGATCTTTTTTTCATCGTTGATGAGTATCTTGTATCACATCGGATTGATGCAGAAGGTAGTCGGTGCGCTTGCCGTCGTGATGCGAGTTACGCTAGGAACCAGCGGTATCGAAACGCTTGCAGCTTCTGCAAACGTCTTTGTTGGTCACACCGAAGCACCGCTCGTCATACGCCCCTATTTAGCGACCATGACACGAAGCGAACTGTGTGCAATGATGGTTGGCGGATTTGCGACGGTCACGGGGGGACTACTCGGTGTCTACGCAGGAATGGGAATTGATATTACTCATCTTTTGACCGCGTCTGTCATCAGCGCACCGGCAGGACTTTTGATCGCCAAAGTGATGGTGCCGGAAACCGCGCTTGTTGAAAAACCGATTGGATCGGACGTTCCCGCGATCTCAACGGCCAATGAAAATTCGCCCGACAATTTGATTGGTGCTGCCGTGCAAGGCGCGTCCGATGGATTGAAGCTTGCACTCAATGTTGGTGCGATGCTGATTGCTTTTTTATCGCTAATCGCCTTAATGGATGTCCTACTGGCTACGGTGACTGATGGAATCGAGTTACTCGTCGATCGTGAGTTGGTGCCACCTACGCTTGGGATGATACTAGGTTACGTCTGCTCGCCCTTGGCGTGGTTGATGGGTGTTCCCGTTTCGGAGTGTCTCGAAGCGGGTCGCTTGATCGGCATCAAGACAGTCGCAAATGAATTTATCGCGTACGCGGATTTGGGCGAGATTGCTAACAGCGACAATCCCACCTTGTCGCCTCGCTCGATCACGGTCGTCACTTATGCCTTGGCAGGTTTTTCGAATTTTGGCGCGATCGGAATTCAGGTAGGAGGCATTGGCGGACTGGAACCCAGTCGCCGATCCGAGCTGTCGCAGTTAGGCTTGAAAGCGATGTTTGGAGGCTGTCTGGCTTGCTGCATGACCGGAGCGATCGCCGGCTTGTTGCTCTAGCGGGCGAAAGATCGTGGAAATCGCTAAGCGATGAGCTGAACGCCGAAGCGATACAGCACCTCCGTGTTATCGCTTCACCAAGTAGATGAGCAGGCCTACCAAAGTCATCGCTAACGCCGCGAGGCTGCCAATGATGATGAACCGGCGATCGGTCCGTTCGCCTTTCTTCATTCCGATAGCGGCATCACCTTTCAGCGAAGGGACCGATGGTGCCCCAAAGTTGCCCGACGACGATGACGGTCGCTGAACATGCATCATGGAGGGTTTGGGTTCTGCTTGCATGTTCCCCCCAAACTCAACCAATGCGTCGCTTGCGCTTCGCCACTGCGGCCATCCGTCTCGCCATACCAGTGATGTTGGCGTCACGCGGGCCTCAGTGATCCAACTACGAAGAACGTCGCCTGTCGCAGGCCCATACTGGCCGCCACTGGGCGGGCGCACGTACCAAACGGCGGTCGGATCATCTAACAATGAAGCTGCTCGCGATGCATTTCCTGCGGTGGAAGATCGCGTTGCGGCTTGAAAAGAAGACTTACCAGTCGCCGACATCGATGCAGTGACTTCCACGATTCCATTGACTTGGCCCGAGGATTCATCGTCGTATCCAAGCGACACTGAATTTCCTGGAGAAGTCCCCACAGGGCCTTTGCTAACCGCGGCCGTATCGCCATTTCCGATGGGGAACGAATAGGGTGCGTCGTCGAGAGGAATACGAAATCGACCACCACAATGTGGACACACCCCGCGTTTGCCGGCCACATTACCTTTCACGTTCAACCGCTTCTGGCAATGATGACAGGCGAATCGAATCCCCATGACGACTTGGCTCTAACAGAAAAGGTTGCTTGGCAGGCCCCATCCAATCGTGGGCCCCATTTCGACTCGAACCGAATGCAAACGACGCAAACGTGGGCCTGAAGTCAAGCCCGCGGCTATACAAGATAATCCGAGCTTCCCGTTACTCCTACGACGCTATTGAAAATGCCGATGAATTGCCCACCTCTGTGGACTCATCGGTAGCCTTCATGACATTTGTCGCAGGACTGGGTTAAGGCTCCCACGGCTTTTCCGACGGCATCGGGGTCACCCTGATCGAGGGCCTGCGAAATCGCCATCCCCGCTGCTTTCATCTCCCGCGACAATGCCACGTATTCAGCGTCGTCCGCGTCGGCGAGCCCTTCCTTGGTCAAGATTTCAGCAACAGTACTGATCAATTCGGCAGTCCTGCGCACGCGATCTCCCTCCGCCTTGATTGCGTTTGCATCCCGAGTGCCTTCGCTCAGCGGGCCATCGGACAATGACTCGATATAGGTCATCAACGGGACGCGATCGGCTATCAGTTCCCAATTGTTCTCCGGCTCTGCTTGACGGTTGGCCAAACCGGTTCCCGAGACGAGATCCTCCAAGTCCGTTTTGCGAAGTTTTACTTCGTTGTAAACCTGGGCCGATCCCGATTTGCAGTTCACCGCAGTCCTCGACAAAAGATCTCGGGCGGCGGCGGCATCTTTCTTCCACTTCACCTCTCCGGAGTGCTCCGAGATGATGGCGAAAAGCGATGCAAGAATCGTCAGATCAACGCGGGCCGTTTGAAAGCCACCACTTTGAAAGGCGGCAGGAGTGGTGACCTCGGCGTCTAACTTTAATCGCAGCCGTTTGACCTCGTCTTCGATCGTCGCCGGAGAAATAATCGCCGAAAATCCGGTCGCTTTTGCAGCGTCGACGTTGTTGTTGGCAACATTCGCTGGCTTCGTGTTAGCAGGCCTCGCTATGGGATCCGCCGCTTTACCTAGCTCTGGTCGCGTACCACGAATGGCTTGACCGGGCTCCGCGAAGAAGACATCGCGAAACGAATCGGCCGAGAATGTCGGCACCGGAACGCGACGTTCCGCCGCGCTCGCGATGGTGATCGCGAGCATCGTTACCCCAGCAAGCGTTATTTTCCGCATAAAGGCGTGAGTTGGGTTTGGAATCTTTCGAACAAATAGTGGCTGTCGTGGGGCCCCGAAGCTGCCTCCGGGTGATACTGAACCGCAAACGCATTCGAATCGCGATGGCGAACACCTGCGATCGTATCGTCATTCAGATTTCGATGGGTTACTTCAAGGCAATCGGGAAGCGACTCATCTTCAACCGCGAAACCGTGGTTTTGAGTGGTGATTTCGATCTTGCCCGTGGTGATGTCGAGAACCGGCTGGTTAACGCCACGATGGCCAAATTTGAGCTTAAACGTTTTCGCCCCGCACGCAATGGATAGTAATTGATGGCCGAGGCAAATGCCAAACACTGGTTTGCGAGAAATCAAGTCGGCGATCGAGCGGTGCGCGTAATCGAGTGGCTCCGGATCGCCGGGACCGTTGGAAAGAAACACGCCGTCGGGCTCAAGCCTAAGAATTTCATCGGCGGACGTGAAACCGGGTACGACAGTGACGCGGTTACCACGCGATCGAAAGTGCCGGGGAATGTTCCACTTCATCCCAAAGTCCATACAGACGATATGAGGCTGCGCGCCACTCGCCTTTTCGCTGACCCGCTCCGCAGTCCCAATCGGCGTCCATTCATCAAGCTCGGCCTCCCATGACGTGATGGCCTCAGGCATCACCTCACGCACTAAATCCCTTCCAACCAACCCCAGCGACGCCTTGGCCTTCGCAACCAACGACATGTCGTTGAGATCGATGGTTGAAATCACTCCACGAAGCGCGCCTAAACTGCGAATTCGCCGCACCAAAGCACGCGTATCGATCCCCTCAATTGCCACCACACCGTTGCGGCAAAGCATATCACTCAATGAGGAATCGGCGCGGAAACTGCTGTACGTGCGACTTGATTCGCGAACCACAAATCCCGACAAAGAGGGACGTCGGTGCTCGCTATCCGACTCGTTGACCCCATAATTCCCAATTTGTGGGTAGGTCATCGTCACAATTTGACCACGATAGCTCGGATCGGTGAGGATTTCCTGGTAGCCGGTCATGGCGGTATTGAAACAGACTTCGCCGTCTACTTCGCCGTCTGCACCAAAACTCAACCCTTCATAAACGGTGCCATCTTCAAGTGCGAGCTTTGCTGGTTTTTGAGTGATCATTGAATGTTTTGTGATGGAGGACTTCAGTTCGGTTGAGCGTAAATCACAGCACCAAAAACGGCAACCCATCGAGTGAAAAGCCGTGGTAAATCGGGGGTAGTTTCAGCCTCGCAAATCTCCCGAGAACGTATTTTTCTTGTTTAAACCGCCCTCCCGCGGTACCCGGTGGCGGATACCGAACCCAGCCTGCTCTCAATACGTCTCGATACGGCTTGGCGATCCGCATTTTATGATCGGGCTCACTGTTCAGCGATTCAGGACCGTTCGCACCATCACAAAGACCGCGACCAAGACGATGACCGATGCAAAGATTCGCTGCAAAGTCGGTCCTGCCATCCGTTGCGCAAGCCAGGTCCCAAAGAACAAGCCCAGCACGCTTCCGGCGCCGTAGAGTCCAGCGGTTTGAAACGAAAGCTCCCGACCAGCGAGTAAATAGCTCGCCGTCCCTGACAAACTGACCAGCGTGATGACCAGTAGCGATGTTCCAATCGCTCGCTGCAAGCCCATACCGCTAAAGGTCACTAGCGCCGGCACAATGATGAACCCTCCTCCAACTCCAAACATACCCGATAGAATCCCAGCCCCCAGACCGACCAACCCAAGTAGGAACGCACACTGGGAGGTGAGCCGTAACCGACCTTCGGGGTCACGCTTGCAGGTGGGACCGGCATCATCGTCCTGAATGACGGGAAGACGAGCACTCGGGTCATTTGCCTTGCCCCACATCCGACCCGCGATCAGAAGCATCAGCATCCCAAAACTGGCGAGCAGAATTGACTCCGGCAGTTGATCTGCAACCTTAGCCCCCAGCGGTGCGCCAATCATGCCGGCGATTGCGAATAGCAAACCCGTGGGAAACTCGACTGCGCCACGAAACGCCCGTTGAACGAACCCAACGAACGAGGTAGCTCCGACGGTCAATAGAGATACACCGACGGCTTCGCGCGCCGGTAATCCAATCAAATATACGAGCGAGGGCACTGCGAAAATGGCCCCGCCGCCACCGGTCAGTCCTAATGAAAAACCGACCAATGTTCCGAGCACAAGCGTCAACAGCAACATCGCATCTCCTTATGATGTGGCTTCAAGGCGATGAGACAGTCGCTGCGATTTTCGTTTCCCGATGACTTGGTAGTTTTGCCCCTAACCAAGCGCTGTAACCACCGAGCATGTTGGTGACATCGTAACCGGCGCGTTGGAGGATGCTTGCCGCAATCGCCGATCGCCCTCCTCCAAGGCATTGAACAACGATCGGTTTCGTCTTGGGAACGCTGCTTTGATCACGAAGTAGGCGTCCCAAAAAGCGATGCTCAGCACCAGGAATGTGTCCCGATTCGAATTCGGTTAAAGCTCGAACATCCAACAATCGAACCGTATGATTCTCAATACGGTCTTGCAGTTCGCTGGGCGTTGCCGATAGGTACGACTGATTGCGAAGTCCCGATGCTTGGACGTCGTTTGCATCGAAGTAGCCAGCGACATCATCGACACCGATCGAGCGAAGACCGCGAAGGTTGTCGCCAAGCGAATCCGGATCGGTGATCAGATAGATGGGCCTCTGGTAATCCACAAAGAAACCAGCCCATTGCACCAGAGTTGACGATGGTACATTGATCGTCCCTGGGACATGTGCCTGTCCGAAAACAGACGATGGTCCCGTATCAATGATCAATAGGTCTTTCGGTACGTCGGATAATTTCTCGACACTGAGCTGATTGACGGGCCTTAAATGACGAAGCAACACGGGGCCCACCTTATTGATCCGTTTCATGACGGCAAAATAGAAAGGTGTTTCGGGTTGATCGGCGAGAATGTAGTCGACGAACCGCTGCTCATCGTGAAACTGCAGGCCTGGATTGAAGAGTTTCTCATAGCCGACGGTGCTGGAGGGGATTGCCCCCAGCCCCTTTCCACATGCGCTTCCAGCACCATGAGCCGGCCATACTTGCATATGGTCCGGAAGGTTTCGGAAACGTTGGACAGATCGAAAAAGTTGCCGAGCGCCGCTCTCCGCGCTACCAACGACACCGGCAGCGGTTTCAAGCAGGTCGGGCCTCCCAACTGCACCGACAAAAACGAAGTCTCCCGTGAAAATACCCATCGGAACATCCGCGCCGCCGCCTGCGTCGGTAAGTATGAACGAAATGCTTTCAGGAGTATGCCCTGGCGTATGCAGCACCTCAAACCGAATTTTGCCGATGTGAAAAACATCACCATCTGTAAGAAGCTGCGAAGGATACTCTTCGGCGAATAGATACTTCCATTCGGCCGACCCTTCGTCGGACAAATAAAGCTTTGCTCCGGTCCGATCGGCGAGCTCACGTGATCCCGAAACAAAGTCAGCGTGAATGTGAGTCTCCGCCGAACCGACGATCCGTAGTCCCTCCGCCTTCGCCGCCTCGATATAGGGATCGATGCTTCGACTTGGATCGATCACGATCGCTTCGCCGCTCTTTTGGCAACCCACCAAATACGACGCATGGGCTAACGATTGGTCGTAAAAATACTTGAGTAACATCAGAAACCTGAGCCTTCCTTTTAACGGGACTAAAGTGATGGAGGCGCATCGCGGCGGCAGCCTACAATGCGCAGCCGCACAGGCTACTATGCGCAGCTGCACAGAACCCTCACCAAAGAAACGGCAGCCAGTAAACAAACGGCCGCCGATCATCAAACAACGGGCAAACCCAATCAGACTTTACAGGCGGTGCCCGCTACCTGATTCCATGGCATCTTCGCAAGCATCATGCCCATCCCGCACGTATCGGTCACTCCGGCAAATACCAGACCCGCCCCGACAAACGCCGCCAAGCCAACCCAATAGATGTTTACCGTGACCGCTAGTACGGAACCGATCACCACCAGACTGCCGGCAGCGATTCGAACTTGCCTTTCGAGCGACATCGTCTTCTTGCCTTTCACAACGGACAGGCCAGCGGATTCGCATGCAACCGTTCCACCCTCAATGTTGATCACGTTTTCAATCCCGGCCGCTATGAATTTCTCACACGCCTGCTTGCCGCGTGATCCCGATCGACAAATGACATAAAGCGGCTCATCGGTCTTGCCGTTTCGCGCCGACTGAATCGCCTTGGGATCGAGTCGGTCCAAGGGCTCGTTGCGAGCCACTTCAATGTGCACTTCGCGAAACTCCGCAGGGGTGCGAACGTCGATCACGTCCACACGCTTGCCGGACTGAATGATTTTTTTGAACTCGGACGGTGAAATCATGTTGACCATGTGCAACTCCATTCAATGGATAGTGAATTAATTGGTGCATTTGGAATGCGGTGACAAGAGGGTAGAGCCACGAGCGCCGGTTTGGTTACAATCCTTTCCGGCTAAGTGCCAAAAAAATAGTTTCGATTTGCGAGTGAGCCGACGAAGCGGAAAGCGAATGGAGATTCAGTCATCTGCGGAACACGACGATCGCAACTTGTTGAAGCTGGCGAAGGCTGGCGATTTTGCGGCATTTCAGCAACTGATCAGTCATCTTCAACCGCGGGTTTACGGACTTGCATTCCGTATTTTGCGACACGATCAGGACGCCGAGGACGCGACACAGCAGGCGTTTCTTGCTTTAATCGAGCACATCAACGATTTCCGTGAGGAATCTTCGGTGGCGACGTGGGTCATGAGGATCGCCGCAAACCACGCGCTAAAGATTCTCCGAAAGAAGCGTGGATTGAGCATTCTTTCGATGAACGACTTAACCAATGACGACAACTATCGTGACATGCCGCACCCGGATTTTATCGCACCCTGGAGTCGGCCTGCTGACGAACTCGCCCAACAGGCAGAGGTCGAAGCCGAATTGAATGACGCGCTCGACGATTTGGATGACAAGTATCGTTTGGTGTTTGTCCTGCGCGACGTCCAAGGTCTATCGGTTCGAGAAACAGCGGAAGCCATGGACTTAACCGAATCCACCGTCAAGGTTCGCTTGCTCCGTGCTCGATTGGCGCTGCGTGAACGATTGACCAGGAAATTTGGCGATGCGACCCAAGTCATGATTCCCAATCATAATCATTCTTGAATTCCCGTAACTTTTTTCACCCCGCTGGATCAAAAGACTTACGCAACGTTTGCGAGGAATTCGAAATGACATGTGAAGAACTGCTGAAAGCTCTAAACGATTACGTCGATGGAGCGCAGCTTGCCGAAATATGCGAGGAGTTTTCCGAGCATTTGGCTGGCTGTGATCCGTGCCAAGTCGTCGTTGACAACATCCGACAAACGATCACGCTCTACCGTGCGGGAAAACCGTACCCGATGCCAGAAGGGTTTCAAGAACGGTTGCAGCATACCCTGCAAACGCGTTGGCAACAGAAATACGGGACGGCCGAGCGATCTTAAGGCGACGTGATGTTAAGGCGACGTGATCTTAAGGCAACGTACCTTGCTCGCTACCACATCGCAGAGCGACGGCTAGCCAGACGTTAGCGGTGGCGTGATCTGTTGCCGGACGAAGTTTTTCGACCAAAGTGGGCCATGCACACCAGACCATAACGCCGCTGCCCCGATCCTATCCCTCCAGGATGCCGAGATTTGGCTGGGCAATCCGCCTGCTTGATTCCACGGCACTAGCGCAAAGGTTAACTTTCAAGGAACAGCCGTCGATGGATGGAACGTCTATCAGGAAGCGATGTCAGCGCCAGAAATTGGAAATACGCCAACGCCTCCCCTCTACTCAATCATCGTTTTGAACGCTTCCCGTCGCGGTCCCTGTCGAAATGATCCCGTTAACAGCGTCGCTCAGTGTTACAACGAATCCTTCGGTGTGCTCGACGAGAGCATCCGCAAGCACGTTGATGGTGATCACCTTGCTAGTTTCGTTGGCGGCGAATGAAACCGTACCGGCCGGCAACACATTGCCCTGAAAATCGCTAGCGAGAACTGGATTGGAACCGCTGCCCGCGACTGAAAACTTGACAGATCCCAACCCTGAGGTCACCCCAGTCCGCGCAACCGTGAAGGTAAAGAGGGTCGTACCGCCGCCATTTCCCTCTGGCTTGGATGCGGAAGTTGCGGAGATCGCATAAGCCGTATCGTCATTCAAGATCATTGCGACCGCAGTACCCGTAAGAATCGTTGTACCAACGCTTGCTCCGGAGAGGGTGATTCGGAACCCTTCATCGGGTTCCACAATCGTATCACCAGTGACATTAATCGTGATCACCTTGGTCGATTCACCGATCGCAAAGTTCACGCTTCCCGAGGGAACGATACCCCCGACGTCGATGATGTTGATCGGCATGGTTCCATTTCCAGTCACCACATAGTTTGCCGATGAAACGATTGAAAGATTACCACTGCGTGTGACAGTGAAAGTGAAGGGGGTGTTCCCTACGTTGCCTTCCGCTTTGTTCGCCGAGGTTGCAGCGATCGACAACACCGCATCGTCGTTCAGAATGTTTCCAACCGCTGATACCGTTGTGATCGTTCCCGAAATTGGCGTGTTGAGGGAAACGATGAACCCTTCACTTTGTTCACCTACCGCGTCACCAAGCACGTTGACTGTGATTACCTTGCTGGTTTCGTTCGCTACAAAGGTGACGGTACCGCTCGGCAAAACGCTACCTTGAAAGTCACTGGCGATCGCAGGATTGGGGGCACTTCCGGTGACGGCATATTTCACCGAACCCGTAACGGCAACCACACCACTTCGCGTGACGGTAAAGGTGAACGGCGTCGACCCGCTATTTCCCTCAGCAACATTTGCTGAAGTTGCGCCAATGGTATAACTGGTGTCGTCATTCATCAATGTTCCAATGGCGGTCGATGTTGAAATCGTGGTACCGGCAGAGGGGTTAGTCAATGAAATACGAAAATTTTCGTCTCCTTCGACGACTGTATCACCAGCGACGTTGACCGTAATCACTTTGCTCGATTCGTTTGCAGTAAACGTAACCGTCCCCGATGGAACGGTACCGCCGAAATCGAGGGTATCAACGGAAGGTGCGGTGTGGCCGGTGACCGTGTAGTTTGCCGACGAGCTGATACCCAAATTTCCACTTCGTGTGACGGTGAAAGTGAAAGGAGTCGTGGCACTGTTACCTTCGCCTTTTACCGACGACGTAGCGGCGATGGCAATGCTTGTGTCGTCATTCACAATGTTACCAGTTGCCGAGGCTGTCGATATCGTTCCAGCGTTTGGCGTATTGAGCGTAACAATAAAACCTTCGTTTTGTTCCCCAAGCGTATCACCAAGCACATTGATCGTAATGACTTTGCTGGTTTCATTGGCTGCGAAAGTGACGGTACCGGTAGGCAACAAACTACTCTGAAAATCGCTCGCGACGGCCGGGTTAGAAACCGCTCCGCTGACCGCATATTTCACTGATCCAGTACCGGTGGTGAATACATCTCGAGTAACGGTGAACGTGTAAGGCGTCGTTGCACTATTGCCTTCTGCTTTATTGGCCGAGGTTGCCGAAATCGCATAAACGGGCTCGACGATATCGGTAATCGTCAGAACGAAGTTCGCAAACGCATCAGGAGTAGTACCAACTGTCGTATCATCCGCGTTCACTCGTACCGAATAGCTCGTCTTCGATTCGAAGTCGAGCACAACCCCAGCTCTCAAGCGGAGGGCGTTTCCGATGATTTCGAAACTAGCGGCATCGGGTCCACTGAGCGTCAACGTGTTGGTGCCAATTGCATCGTCCGTCACCGTGATGGTCGAAAGAGTGATCGCACTCGCCGTACTTGTATTTTCTGCACGGCTGTTGGATGAAGGCGTCAACGTCACCGCCGTCGGGGCAGCGATGATTTGCAACTGATAATCCTCTATTTCACCATCAGCCGCATAGGATGTTGGGGAAAGGTTACCGGACGAACTGATACGGAACCTCGCCAGGCTAGTGCCCACGCTGGCATTAGCCGGAATCGAAACATTTACAATCTGGGTGCCCGCTACGACGCCTACTGAAATACCGGCTGCGATATGTTCGCCTGGATCGTCCAAACGGCCGTTTCGGTTGTAGTCAATCCATCCGTCAAGCTTTCCGGGCACCGATGCGGTCACGGTAACAGGCCAGATCTGCCCTCGGGCGATATTTGTTTTGGCGACCCCATCATCGTCTTGGCTCTCATCGGAGTCATCACCATTTGCGGTGGCAGATGTTTGCTGGCCACCATCGGGATCGACCAGCAAACCAAGCTTCAACCCTCCATCGATAAGATGTGCCGGACCAGGTTTCAGTTGCTTTGCAAGCATGATGTTAGAGAAGGACCACGTCGCCGCTAACAAATCGCTACCCAATCGCAATCGGACTTCATCAAATGAGGCGTCTGTTAACAGGGTCGTTGTGGAAGCGGCAACTTGACCACTATCGGGAGTGTCGTTGGGCTGCATCCAAATCGTCACCTCGTCGTCGAGCCCGGCTCTGTACTGAACACGCACAAGGATCGTTCGAGCTTGTCCAGCGACAACCGTTTCGAAAGCCGAACCGCTGTCGTGATTGCTAGAGTTCAGGTCGCCTGCAGCACCATCGTCGGCCCCAAAATAGCTCCACGCGTTCGAACCGAATCGATTACCAAAACCGATGCGTTCTTGTCCTGAGTCCCAAAGCTGGAGCCCCGCGAATGCGTTTCCAAAAGAACCACCCGAGAAGGTTTCGGGGTTTGCCGTGAACCGAAAGTAAAGCGAGTCATTCGCACTATCGTCGCGCGAGAAACCGTTCAGTGGAATGCTTTGGGTTGATTGTAAGTTGACGTTACCACCCGGAACACTTAGCGAAATCGGAGTTTGGGCAGCAGTCAGCCTGGGACTGAAGTAGGGACGCAAATACGACGTAGGGGCGTCGCCGAAATCGACGGGGCCGCGAAGTTGTTCGACGTAGTCTTCATAAAACAAATCCAAATCGGATTGGTTGATGCGCCCATCACCATTGAAGTCAGCCGCAGCGTTGAATTGCGTATCGTTGGTACTGACAAGTTCAACGAGTAGGCTTTTATCCGTAAGGTCGATGTCTCCATCCAAATCGATATCACCCAGACCGAGTCCAACAATGGTCGAAGTGAATAGACCGGGTGTTCGCTGGACATTTGAATTACCGGTTTGTTCGAAGCTTACAATCGTGGCGACGTGATTCCCGTGGGCCAGTCCATTGAACCCATAGATGAACTGATCACGATCAATCTGCCGGGCGCTGCCTTGTCCCGCGCTTACCATCGCAAGAACTTGTGCGTCGGTCAATGACGCTGGTAAATCGAGAAATACATGAACCGAATTGGCCGTTTTGTCGACCGATTTGATGATCAGATCACGATTCTCGTTTACGCCCACCTCGTAAGGCTCAAAGCTTTTAACAGCCGAAACCGGCTTCAATCGGTCGACGTAAATCGACTCGCGGAAGTCGCTGTAAACGGCAGGACCGCCATCGGTTCGATGCCGAAAGGCGCGCGCGTCGATGAAATGGATGCCTTCCGATAGATTTCTTGCATCGATCGTCTGGAGGAATTCGCCGTCACCGCGCGGCCCCGACATTCCGGTCGGTCCAACCAGCGGGCTTGACTTGGTACCAAACGCTTCGAACCCATAACTGGGATCATTTGGTGTGACAAAGTCGACGCGTCCGTTCCCATTGAGATCGACACCGCCGTCCAACCGTAGAATGGCATTATCTCCATCGGCGAACACGTCGCGCAAACTTTCCAGACCCAGCAACCGAACCTCGTTCGTCATTAACCGGACGCCAAAGGAGTCGGCTGTGATGACATTCAGATCCGACAACCTTGTTACGCCGTTGGCATAGTTTTGTGCGGCAGGGACGCTGCCGGCAAGTACGTTCGCAACATTGGTGAGTTCCAAACCAGCGGACGCCTGCGGCGTCGGCAAGCCATAAACCACGTAACCATTTCCATGAAAGACACCGTTTGCATTTCGGTTCCGCGGAACACGAATGTCAATTGTTCCGCCCGCGGAAACCGTTACCACTTGAGGAATATCGTCAAACGGATCGATAAGCGAATTGGACGCATTGCCAGTCAATTCGGTCAGCTTCGTTCCCGGAGCAAACGCAACGGTTACGGTGCGCTGGTCAAATCCGTTGTCTCCACGATTCGATAATCCGACAACGGCGGAACTTTCTCGCTCGTAAACGTAGATACCACTTGTGTCGATCCAACGCTCTAAGAAATTCCCGCGGCCATGGGTGTTGCGAATCTGTACCAGTCGTTTAAGCGAATCGCCGTAAACGCCACCAAGCGCGTCTCCACGACCATCTTTGGGGAAGTCACGATTATCGCCAAACTCTTTACCATTGAAGTAAACCACGGTATTACCGGGGTACATCAGCGAGAAGGCGTGCGCGACGTTGCCCAACTCACCGGGGCCATTTTCATCATGACTGCTTACAAACAATACCCCCGCTGACCCATTGTGCAGTCCGTCATCTTGCAGATCCAACAGCGAATCACGGACGTTTATCCAAGCGTTCGCAGTTCCAGCCGTTCCCAGATTCGCACGCATCGCAAAGAACGCACTGAAGTCAAGGACATCGCGGTTACCGCCGATACGCCCAGGGTCATTGGGATTGATGTTCTTTTTTACGTAGGATAGGAGCGTCGATTTACTGCTATCGAAAACTTCACCGTACGAAAAAACCGGGTCGACAGAGCCGTCTAATCGCAAACGCGGGTTAGCCCGGTAAACGGCGCGATCCAAATAATCCAAGACGAATTTCTCGTAGTGTTTTGCAGCGTCCAGCCGCAGTCCATCCACGCCAATCTCTTGGATTAACCATTGCATATAACGCATCTCATAGCCCAGTGCGTTCTCGGTGACGGGATCACCACACGAATCACAACTGGGGTTGAACGGATAAACCTGAATCCCACTTTCGTTGGTAACGGGATCGAACAAAAGCATCGGATTCAGGTTGCGATCGGGATAGAAACGCCGATTCGTGGGATCCGGGACGTTGGCTAAACGACCGAACGCCGGCGTGGTGCCTGCGGGTAAATTATTCGCATCTGCCGGATCGATGGGGTGTCGTATGAATTGGTGATTGGTCCCGTGATTCAGATCCACCAAACCCGACAAGCGACCATTCAAATCACCACTATCAAACGAAGAGTGAAAGTCACCATCGATCGCATTGGGCAAAGTGATCGCGAGCCCCGGATATCCGCCAGCCTGAGCAAAGCCGGGCGTCGACAAATCCGAAAAACCTGCATGGTTCAACACGGCGTCTACGTGCAGTTGAACGCCTGCGGCATCAAAAACAGCAGCAACTTTTTTCAGGCCGGTCTCGGTGCCGTAAATTGTGGGATCATCCGGTTTACCGAGATCGAATCGATCGTACACGTCGTATCCGACGGAGAAGCCGCCGCTGTCAGCCCGCCCCGGTGGAGGCACCCAAACGGAGCCATACCCCGCGTTAAAGATATCGGGCGTTCGAGCTTCGATCGTATCGAACGATCCATCAAACCACTGTAAAATTGCCGGCGCTGAGGAACTTGCAAGTAAACGCCGTGTTTCGAGGTGCTCGATTTGAAGTCGCACTCGAACGCGTTTGGTGGCCGTTTTGGATTTTCGATTACGACTTCGCAGCATGAGTCACCCGTCTCTTCAACGCCAAATTGGATCAGTCTTAGACCAAGAAATGGCTAGAAACTTACGGCTAGCCCCTAGCCACTAGCCCCTAGCCCCTAGCCACTAGCTTCTAGCCACTAGCTCCTAGCTTCTAGCCCCCTATCACGTTCACAAATTTACTCTGCAAGACACTATCGCTCCCAACCAAACCATCGTTGAGAACGACCGAGATCGAGCGCGCGGTCGTTACGGTCGCGGACGAATCGGCGAAGCCGATCGACTGGAGCACTAGTTGCACGCGTGGCGCGTTCGCTTGATTGTTGAACGTCACGACCAGTGGCGTCGTTCCCGTGCCGCCGGTGAAGCTGCCGATCACCAGGTTGTTGTACAACACGTTGTTTCCCGATGCCGTGATTCCGTTCCTAGCAACGATGGCTAATGTGTCCGTCGCTTGGCCGTTCGTATTGGTGATCGTCAACTTTCCGCCGGTAAACAATGGCGAATCGATATCACTCACCGTCGCGGTCTCAAACACCAGCACCCTCGGGCTATTCTTGGTGTAGGTCACCGCGTCTCCGATCGACGCGACGACCGGTGCGTCGTTGACCCGAACGACACTCACAGGCTTGCCTTGAAGAACACTATTTGCGAATCCATCATTGATGACAACGGATATCGAGCGCGCCGTAATGACGGGGTTCTCTGACGAATCCGCGAAGCCGATTGCCCGTAGTACCATCTGAATGCGTGCCGCATTGGCCTGATTATTGAAGGTGAACACCAAAGGCGTTTTCCCCGCACCTCCCGAGAAGTTGCCGATCACCGTGCCATTGTAAAGCACATTGGCTACCGAAACGGTCACGGCAGTTGTCGGTATGATCGCCAGAGTGTCAGTGACTTGGCCGTTCGTATTGGTGATCGTCAACTTGCCACCAGTGAATGGAACATTGTCCAGGTCGGTGACGGTGGCCACTCCGAACACGTGCACCCGGGGGGCATTTTCCGTGTAGGACACGTTGTTAGTGATCGAACCAATCACTGGGATATCATTGACACGGACGACATTGACGAGCTTGCTCTGTGAAACGCTATTGACCATCCCATCGTTCACCACAACGGAAATCGATCTCGCTGTGGCTACTGGATTTTCCGACGAATCGGCAAATCCGACCGCTCGAAGTACAAGTTGGACCCGCGCTGCGTTTGCTTGATGATTGAATGTGAACGCCAATGGTGTCGTGCCCGTGCCGCCGGTGAAATTGCCAATGACGACACTGTTATAGAGCACATTGGTCCCCGAAGTGGTAATACCGCTTGCCGGAACGATTGCCAGGCTGTCGGTTGTTTGTCCATTGGTATTGGCAACGGTTAACTTGCCGCCAGTGAACAGCGTCGTATCAACATCGGTGACCGTCGCGGCGGGGAATACGAGAACCCTTGCCGCATTTTCAATGTAAGTCACCGCATTGCCGATCGCACCGATGACAGGCGGGGTACTGTCGTCATTCACAATCGTCGCAAATGCAACACTGGTAGGTATGGACGTACCAGCACTGGGGTTGCTGAGCGTGATGCGGAACGATTCGTTTGACTCGATCGTCGTATCACCGTTGACATTGATCGTGATCACTTTTGTCACTTCATTGGCGGCAAAGCTCACCGTACCCGAAGGGAAGACACCGCCTACGTCCGCGATGTTGATCGGGTTTGAGCCATTACCCGTCACCGCGTAGGTTGCGGAGGATACCGTTGTGAGTTTGCCACCCCGGGTCACCTTAAACGTAAACGGAGTGCTTGCGGAATTCCCCTCCGCTTTGCTCGCGTCCAACGGTGTGATCGATAGCTTCGACGTCTCGATCAGGTTGACAATCACCGGCACAGTTATGGAAAGACCGGTCAGTTGATCGAGCAAACCGACGGTTAAATTAAAGGCAGGTGTCAGGTTAAAGTTGAGCGCATTGGAACTATTGACGGTGATGATCCCCGCGTTAGAAATCGAAAACGCGGCTCCGTCATTTCCCGCGTCGATGGTAAACACCGGAGAAGTTGCGCCAAACGTCAATCCGCCAACCGCGACACCAGATGCACTGAACTCGTCCAGTGCAAACGTCGCGGCTCTGGCGGAAGGTGCATTGATGTCACGCAGAAGCGCTGCGAAATACGTCGGAGCTTGATCAAACGGATCGCTACTACTGTCGCCCGGGATCAGTACATCGTCGGTCACAAATACATAGTCAAAACCTCGAAGCTTGACCTCGTTCAGCATTTGCGCCAACGTCGCGTTTCCAGAAGCCGTATGAATGATCGCACCGAAATCAATCGCAGAATACGCTGGAGACGTGACGTAACTCGGGTCGGCATTGGACAGGAGATCGTTCGGGGTTCCCTCGCGAACGATAAACAAGTCTGCCGTACTCTGGTCGAGATAGTCCACGGGGACCGAAGTGCCTGGATTCGCCACAATGAAGTGACCCGCTAGACCTGTTTTCGAGCGAATCCCTGCTGCAACAGCAGAATAGGTTGAAACGTTTGCCGCGTCGTTGCTCATTTCATCGAGAAAAATGCCGTCGATCAGTGACGAGTTGGTGACCGGGTGCTTGTACAAATCGTTGTACAAATCAACATCAGCAAGGATTTCGGCTGAGCTACGTACGATGGAGGAGCTAGGAGACACGCGAGTCTTGACGTAACCAACGATTCGAATGTAAGGGTTCTGGCGTAGCTGACTCAAGCCCGTAATCCAATTCGCGTAATCGGCATGGTTGCTAGCGATCGGGCCACTGCTCGGGTTCGCAATGATCGTGAGTGGAGTCTTCGCGGTCGCCCCGTCTAATGCTTGTTGCCACCATGGACTGAGTGTATTGGGTGCGGAAAGTGGGTATTGATACATCGGAACAATCAATTGCACTGTCGACGGTGTCGGCACAGTGACCGTTGTCGAACCGTCTGCTTTCAACCCAGTGAGCGACGTCGTGACGATCCGATCACCAATCGAAACCGTAACCTGGTAATCACCATTGAACACATCCGAGGTAACCGATCCGCCACGAGTCGTCCCCCGTATGTCGGTCCACCAGTTGCCAAAAACAAGGTCCTCGTAAACTTGACCGTTTGGTCGGATGGAGAAGTCCTGATCATAAAGCGCTGATTCGGGCAACCAGTGCCGGCCTTTCCAGAATCCCCATTGAATAAACTGATCCACAGCCGACTGACTAAAGGCCATCGTCAAGTAATCTCGCAGGTAATCGGCCTGCAACTGCGAATCGGGAATATTTACATCGAACTCCGTGATACCGATCGGGAGATTGAACTGCGCGTGGTAGTCTTGTAGCAACTGCCCGAAGATTTCAATGTCGGTTAGATTGCTTTCGTTATAGTGGCTTTGTTCACCGATGCGCTCGATCGCGTTATTCGTCTTGAGCAGATTCAACCAATAATCAAAATTGGTTCGATGAGCCGTGTTGGCTCCGTTTCTTACAAAGATATCGTAGTCATTTAAGACTCGCTCGACGTTCGGATCGATCTGACGGACTTGGTTGTACCAGTCCACCACAATCTGATTGCCGAGAATCGTCATCACATCGTTATTGGTAAACGGCTCATTGACGACATCCCATTCGGTCGCAGCATTGGCGAACGTGCTGACAGCGTCCTGAATACGAGCTTCAATGGTGGTGCGTAGGTAGGTGGCTGCCGCACTGGCACCTTGGCTTGCTTTGATACTGTCGTACTGAGTCCACACGCTGGAGGGCATCAGATCGCGACTCGGCCAAATGATATTGTGCCCCCTCAAATGCAAACCTTGGGCTTTGACCCAATTGGCTGCATCGATTCCACGCTGGCGATCGGCCGAAAAAGGAGGCCATTTCAGGCTATTTTCCAAAGTGACCGCGTTGAATAGTCGTTTGACTTCGCTCTGATATTTCAGTGCGTCGGGCCCGCCGGAGGGGCTGAGAAGATCGTTGACGCCGTCGATTGCTGAACCAAACAGGAAGCTGTGTTTCGTCTGACGTATCGAAACGACCGCACCGTCGACGGGTCGGCCATACGCATCAACGACGTTCACGGTCAGCGCAGATTGACGTTGATCATCAATTCGCTCGTCGGCAACGGATCGCCAGGCATCGTCACCATCTCGACCAACATAAGACGTTGACGGTGCCATGGACGGCAGGTCCTTCAAGTCGACCGCTGCAGACAGGTTTGTCCACTTGAACGCGCCGAATTCAACCGTTTGAGCTGCAAAGCCGAGATTGAGCATCGCTTGAATCCCTGCCACATCAAAATTGGCTGCGGTCGTCGTATTGACCGTGTATTTCTGCCAATTCGAGCCCAGATTGAAAGTCTGCTGGGTCAAGGTTGCGTAGGTATCGGTGCGTTGAATCGCGACGGCAACCTTTGGAGTCGCGCCCAAAATCCCGCGAGCGAAAAATTCGAGTTGCAGGGAATCTCCACTGCGAACTCTCGACGAGTTTCGGCCGCCGTATTGAAGTCGGTAGGATTCGTTATTGGGTGGCGTCGTGGCGGTGCTGATTTGCGTTGCTGTGGCAAACGATTGCCCCGTTATCGCAACGGTCGTCGATGTACCCCATGTACCGCCAATGTTGTTCAAACTCGGTGAGGCCGGCGTCAAGTCACGTGCCGGGCCATAGTTGCGAACCGTGACATCTGCGAATTGCAGCGTTTGCAGTTGGGCACCGAAAAAGAAGCCGAACGTCGCGGTACCAACGCTATAAGTTTCTAAAGCGGTAAACGGCAATTGCACTCGCGTCCAACTGGTTGTTACGCTGATTCCACGATCCAAGCTCTTCGTGTAGGGTGACGAATTCTTTTCTGAGACGACGGTAATCTTTCCCGGTCCACCGATCGAGCGGACAAAAAATTCTGCCCACAAGACATCGCCACTTTGAATGGCTCCGGTGTAAGAGAACTTGAGTTGTGCGTTGTAAGCGTTGGCTGGCAGCGTCGAAAGCCTCGCCTGTAAAATTGAACTGTATGGAGCAACGGGTGTCACCTGTGTTACCGTGCCACCGAACGATTGGTAATTTGCTAACAGCATCGCTGGAGAGAGGCTTGCCCCTCCTGGCACGGCTGCCGTCACATCCTGAATCGTACCGATCGACTGGCGTTCGCTTTTCAAACCGACTTCATAGCTAGAGCCATCGACCACCTCAAGAATGACCGATTCCCCAGGCTCGAAAATTGCATCGGAAAGAGGCGAGATGAAAACGCTTGCCGACGCCGCGCCGGCGGGGATCGTCACGGTACCGACGGGACTTGTAAAGTCGACGGCGGTTGTCGCGGTCCCTTTCAATGCATAGGCAACCACCAGTGGGTTGGTGAATGGGACTCCGCTGCGCTGGACGATAAATTCCATTGGCGTCGCGTCACCTTCGGCTGCAATCGCACGTTTCGAAAACACTCGTACGGTAGGCAATGGTGGTGAAAGATACTGTCCGTCGATCACCTCAATTGTCGTGGCTCCGGGCACGGTCCAACCAACGGCAACGTGATCAGAGCCTGTATTCTCTTTATGAAGGACTTCGATCGCATAGGCTTGCCCCGCAACGAGCGAGATAACCGCGGATTGCTGCGACGCCGACGCGGTCCAGTCCCGCGTTGCGGTCGCCGTTGATGAGAACGCGATCCGTTGCTTGCCTTTCGAGTCCGCGGAATTGCTTAGCCAAAGTTCAGCCGAATCGTCTGCAGCGAGATAGAATCGGTATTCCCCGGATACGGGAGGATAAAGGTTGCCGATCAGCAATTCGCCATATTGATCGTCTGGGGACGACGGCACTTCCAATGTGGATAGGTTGGACACGGACGCAGGCGAATTGGGATAAGCTGGAAGCGACGTGATGTCGGAGACCGCACTTCCTGGCACGGAATTCCAAAGGCGGCGTTGAAGTGAACCACGCTCGCTGGGAAACAGTTTGTTCGATGGAATCGCTTGCAAGGGCAAGGACGGACTCGACCACTTCAAATCAACATTAGCTGCTCCACCCGTCTCACGGAATTCAAGTTGAATCTCGTAGCGTCGCCCCGCAACGAGTGAAACGCTGGCGGTCTCGCCAAGGACATTCGACTCATTCCAACGATCGATCTCTTTAACGCCGTTGATCCAAAGTCGAGCACCACCTGTCGCACTGAGAGTGAACGCATGCATTTCGGTATAGGCAGCTTCGACCTGGCCAACGAACCGCGCGGAAAACTGGTCGGCGTTCAAGCCGATGACTGGGGTGCCATTTCCCCAATCCTGAGCGAGACTGTTCTCGAGTCTTGCGGTGACCAACGTCTGCAAATTCGCGTCAGCGTAGTACTGAGCCATCACGCCGCTGCCTGCAACCGCCACGGTTCCGGTCAGAGTCAGGCTGTAGGGGTTTTCATCGCTGTCGCCATTGACGAACGAAAGCACTGCCGATTTCTCGCCCGCAATGGCAGTGTCCAATCTCGCGACCAAGTTTGCTGATGCACCCGGAGCAAGGGAACTGGGAAGATTGTTGATGATGGTAAATCCACTGCCGACCAGCGTCGCCGGAGACAGAGCTAGCGATGCCGTGCCATTGTTTTGAACGACGAATGTTTTCGAGATCCCGGCGGCCGTTTGCGACGCGGTGCCGAACGAAATCGTGCTAGCGACTGCAACGGGTGTCGCACCATCGAACAGATCGACTTCGGGATCGGGCACAAAGCTGAGTGGGATGACGACGCTTTGACCGGCGTTTATCCGATTGACGCCACTGGGTAACGTGATTGCAATCTCCGAGACGCCAGAGCCTGGTAACCAAGCGACGTTGGCTCCCGATAGGTGTCGTGTGACGGTGACCTTCAGTTGTGTTAGCGCCTGCGTCGGATCAGAAACGGTGAGTTCGATGTCACTTCCCGGCAATTCGCGAACTTGAACCATTCCGGGTTGATCGACCGAAATCGTCAGTCCGTTCGATATGGTCAACGAACCCGCTTGATAGAACGCAACTTGTGTGATTCCCGAGTCATTATTACGTACCGCTTGAATTGCGGGTGTATTGCTCAAGATGGAAAGAGGCGACGAACCGAGATAGGTATCCAGTGCGCCCTCTGTCAGGCCCGGGAGAACGGCGTATGCGTAGCTTCCGTTGACCGGCGCCACACCGTGATCCACCCAAGCGCTGAAAACGTTCGGCGTGACGGTGCCGGTAGCGGTACCAATCGATTCCCACGTGCCGGTTTGTTGCTGGGCCTGGACCGTTACCAAACCGTTGTTGCCCAGGAACGCGTAACCCACCCCATCGTGCAAAATCCACTTCGGATTGGAAAAGGTTTGAGAATTGCCCGTGTTTAAAGTCTGCAAACTGCCATCGGCAGCTTTGACGACGATCGATCCGTTTTGAAGTGTCTGGTTGAGCGTGGTGTAAACCGGCTGCGTCGCGGTTGACGCATTGATTCCGGCGCCCAGCGCGACGTATCCCTCGTCAAAGTAAAAGTAACCCTTCTTCGCGGACACGGAACTGAGCGAGCGACCATAGTCCATTGCCGCCGCTCCGTAAACGCCGTTGGACACGGTTCCCACAAACGCACCGGTACCAATGTTTGCGTCGTGGTTTCCGACACTCGATGTGCTCAACGCAATGACATCGGCATCGGTTACCTCCTCCAAGGTCGTACCAGGCAGGCGTGCCCAATTCCACGCGGGAAAAATTTCTTGACCGGACACGCTGCCGTATTCCGTTCCCGATTGAAAGAGTGTCGTGACGCCGTCGGCTAAGAAATAATTCTTCGCCCCTTCAGGACGCGTCCCGCCAGGGACCTGAAGCGTTTCCGGACGCAGGGTTCTCTGCGAGAGCATCCGAACCGAGGCCATGTAGCCTGCGCGTTGCTGGACCATCGTATCGGTGGTATAGAACGACTTGTTGCCATTCAAGTAGTTTGTGGCCGAAGAACCGGCCGCGATTCGATCGACGTAGGCTTGCAGCTCGGTGGTGCGAACGCCAAGGTCAAGCAATTTCGTTGCCACAGTCGACATCGTTGACGAGCCTGACGAGATGGCGTTTCCCTTTCGTGCCAGCGCACGTCCATTCGACGTTGGCTCCATTGCCTTATTTCGAAACAACCATTCCTGTCCGTCCAAGACATAGCCAACGGTCGCCGATTCAGCCGTGTTGTCGAACGCGAAATTCGTCCCGTGAACCCACGGGACCATGTCGGCCAAACCGGCAGCATAAACAAGTCCATAACTGCCTGCGTACATCTGAATCGCATCACCTGTTTGCGCACCGCCTTGGTAGCTCGTACCAACAGCATATGTGGTGTGCTGCGAAAAACTCGAATCCGGCTGGAGTCCGGTCGCTTGCAACCCCTTGGAATTCAGGTCGTTCGCGACTTTCGCAATGATCTCGGGAAGTAGCGCGGGATCGTTTAGCAAT